>JAUXNQ010000064.1 GCA_030682715.1 Methylotenera sp.
GCAGGTGCGCCGCTAGCAGCTCCCATGTGTGGTCATTGATGTCATGTCTTCTCAATGCTGATGTGGTCATTAATTTGGACTTCGTTGTTGCGAAGTCTTGATTATCTCATAATTTTTCAATCTCGTGACGACACTATCTAATCTCATCAGAAAATGTTTCATTGCTTAGAAGCCTATATCGATATTCAGCAAAAGGCTCAGACACTTTCAGCCCAGACAACTCACCAATACTAGGCAATGAAATAACATGCGTAAAATCGGGTTCAATTACTCTAATTAGCTCAGAGAATTCGCGCCAATAATCAAACACCTCTTTAAGCTTGGCATTACGCAAAGCAAGCGAATCAGCACTTAGTTTGACTTGATTGTTTTTTTCTTCAAGCGACTGTTGCGCTTGAAGTTTCATTTGCCCTAACAAACTCATGGATTCACCCAACTTAGCTACAACAACACATTTAGATTAAAAACTACACTTGAGGGTGTGCGCGCTCAAATTTGCTATGCAACTTATTTAAACCATTCAAATAAGCTTTCGCAGAGGCCACAACGATATCAGTATCAGCACCCTGCCCGTTAACGATACGCCCACCTTTTGAAAGGCGCACAGTGACTTCACCCTGTGCGTCTGTACCGCTAGTGATGTTATTGACTGAGTAAAGTAACAATTCAGCGCCGCTATTCACAATAAGCTCGATTGCCTTAAACGATGCATCTACAGGACCACCGCCATCAGCTTCCGCTTTTTTCTCACTACCGTTGTCGCTCACTGTAATCAAAGCGTGCGGCACCTCTCCTGTTTGCGATGCTACTTGCAAATACACCAACTTATAATTCTCGGTGGCTTCTGAAATAAACTCATCACTCACCAAAGCATGCAAGTCTTCATCAAAAATTTCAGACTTTTTGTCCGCCAAATCTTTAAAACGTGCGAACGCTGCATTTAACAAATCTTCAGTTTCAAGCTCTATGCCCAATTCCTTCAAGCGTGTTCTAAACGCATTGCGGCCAGACAACTTACCTAAAGTTAATTTGTTTGCGTTCCAGCCCACATCTTCCGCACGCATAATTTCATAAGTCTCACGGTGCTTTAACACGCCATCTTGATGAATCCCTGATTCATGTGCAAAGGCATTCGCACCTACAATTGCCTTGTTAGGCTGCACAGGGTACCCAGTAATTGAAGAGACTAATTTGCTGGTTGGTACGATTTGGGTAGTATCAATGCTTGTTGTTAAATTAAAGATGTCACTGCGTGTTTTCACCGCCATGACAACTTCTTCCAAGCTTGCATTCCCTGCACGCTCACCCAAGCCATTAATGGTGCATTCAACTTGGCGCGCACCGCCCATTACCGCTGCCAATGAATTTGCGACCGCCATACCAAGGTCATTATGGCAATGTGTTGACCACACCACTTTATTACTATTAGGTACGCGCGCAATCAACTCACGCATACGTTCGCCCCATGGCGCAGGAATAGAATAGCCTACGGTATCTGGCACGTTAATCGTTTTTGCACCCGCCTGAATCACAGCATCAAACACGCGAATCAAGAAGTCCATCTCTGATCGCACCGCATCTTCAGCGGAGAACTCAACATCATCTGTATATTCCAACGCCCATTTTACCGCCTGCACAGCACGCTCGACGACTTGGTCTTCTGTCATACGGAGTTTATTTTCCATATGGATTTTACTGGTCGCAATAAATGTATGAATACGGCCCTTTGCCGCAGGCTTAATTGCCTCACCAGCACGGCGCACATCGTTCTCGCTAGCACGCGCTAATGAGCAGACTGTTGAGTTTTTAATAATTTTTGCAATTTCGTGAATCGCATCAAAATCACCTGGGCTCGCCGCAGCAAAACCAGCTTCAATCACGTTGACGCCCAACTTTTCAAGCTGGCGTGCAATACGGATTTTTTCCTCTTTAGTCATTGAAGCGCCTGGGCTCTGCTCGCCATCACGCAATGTCGTATCAAAAATTATAATTTGGTCTTGTGTCATGATAATTACCTTAGTTTTATTTTATTCAGCCTATCACCGCTTTAAATAACAGGCTAGTTGCTGACAATTCACTTAAATAGTGAATGCGCGAAGTAATACTTAAATTTTGAGTGTGTTTAGTCTGCGCACTAGCGCAGAAAACTAAGAAGACGTAACGCTGATAAATTGCGTAGCAGATCCGCACTTGCATGATGATGAAGTGCGTTTTGAATAAATGTAATATTTAAATTGAACATAGTGATAGCAATATAATGTTTTTTAAGGCATTTCGCAAGTGCTTAAGATTTGAATTTGCTTATCGTGATGATAAGCAAACCTTACGCACTATTACCAATTACTTGGGCCCTGAAGCAGACTTAAACTTGCCTCGTAACCACATTGCATAACCAGAGAGCGCATACAGGGCCATAATCAAAAATAACACCTCTGGCGGGCTGTATGAAATAAGCACAAACGCTAACATGATGCCTAGAATCACAAAAAATGGCACACTGGCTTTTAAATTAATATCTTTACCGCTGTAGTAACGCAGGTCACTCACCATAGAAGCCCCAGCAAACACAGTGATACACCACGCCATCCACTTCATTTTAAGCACACCAAAAAACACATCACGACCACTTACGCCATATTCATAAGACACCCACACAAAGCCTGCTAACAAGGCAGCAGCGGCAGGGCTAGGAAGGCCTTGGAAATAGCGCTTATCTTGATTAACATCATCAAGCTTAGTGTTGAACCGCGCCAATCGAAGTGCCGCACAAGCGCAATAAATAAAAGCAGCTATCCAACCCAATTTACCTAAAGGCTTAAGCGCCCATACGTATAGAATAAGTGCTGGTGCTACACCAAATGACACCATATCAGACAAGCTATCGTATTCCGCACCAAAAGCACTCTGTGTATTGGTCATACGTGCAACACGACCATCCAAGCCATCCATCACCATCGCAATAAAAATTGCAATCGCAGCGAGTTCAAAGTTCCCGTTCATTGCCTGCACAATGGCGTAAAATCCAGCAAATAGGGCAGCCGAAGTGAATAAATTAGGCAGTAAATAAATGCCTCGCTCACGCAAAGATGGCGAATCTGTATTACGACGAGATGGTTTTTGCTTAGATTCAATCATGTTTTGTATCATACCTTTATATATGATAATTCTTTAATTTTGATTAGTATAACAAAGCCTACAGCGATACTTGAAATCAAATTTGGGTTAACCCTTGAAAGAAACTCAACTTCACCCCCCACTTTAACACTCACTCATCCTCTAAAAATTATAACCAGCCAAAACAAAGCCGGCATATTCGCCGGCTTTGTTTAGTACTTCAACGATCAATATTTGATCAAAAGGCCAAATTGACCGTTAATTGGCTGGTTCTGCAACAAAAATCTCTACGCGACGGTTTTTTGCTCTATTCGCAGCAGTGTCGTTCGCCACCAAAGGCTCACGAGAACCTCTGCCATCAATCACGATCCGAGATGACTGCACACCACGCGTCACTACATAGTCACGAACACTCGCAGCACGATTTAACGACAATGGGTTATTAACCGCATCGCTACCTGTACTATCGGTATGCCCAATAATGGTCACGTTACTTGCAGGGTTATTTACTAAACTAGTCGCAAAAGCATCAAGCACAGTTCTAAAGTTGGATTTGATATCTGAACGGCCCACATCAAAAGAAACATCGCTAGGAATATCAAGTTTTAGGCGATTATCTGCAGTTTGCGTTACACCCACACCAGTTCCAGCTGTAGCCTCTTCCATTTGCCTTTTTTGTTCTTCTTGGCGTTTAGTCCAGACGTTACCTGCTACAGCACCCACACCAGCGCCCACTGCAGCACCAATCGCAGCACCTTTACCTTTACCAGCAATCGCACCCACAACAGCACCAGCACCAGCGCCAATTGCAGCACCCTTAGCAGTACCTTTTTGCGTCTCAGTCATGCTAGCGCAACCCCCTAGTACAAACGCCAATAAGCATGAACCTAAAATCATCGTATTTTTCATATATCCTCCATTATTTGGTTTACTACTTTCGCTTGGAGTATATTCTATTAAATTAGTTTTCACTAAGACTCAAATATAAATGATTTAATATTGTAGGCTTGTATGCCCATACACCAACAGGCGACCCTACAAACTAAACATATTATGTTAGTATCGCGACATTCAAAATATTATTGTTCCACCCATGCAATTTACCTTACACAAACAAGATGGTCTCGCACGCCGAGGCACTTTAGAACTAGCACACGGCAAAGTTGAAACCCCTGCGTTCATGCCAGTTGGCACTTATGGCACAGTCAAAGCAATGTCGCCGCTAGAGCTCACCGAAATCGATGCTCATATCGTTCTAGGCAATACTTTTCACCTTTGGTTACGCCCAGGGCTAGAAGTGATTGCTGCGCATGGTGGCCTGCATAAGTTTATGGGATGGGACAAACCGATACTCACAGATTCTGGCGGTTTTCAGGTTTGGAGCCTAGGTGATTTACGCAAGATATCTGAAGAAGGTGTTAAGTTTCGCTCACCGATCAATGGAGACTCATGCTTTCTGACCCCAGAAGAGTCCATGAAGATTCAACGTGTGTTGAATTCAGATATCGTCATGATCTTTGACGAATGCACACCCTACCCTGCTACGCTAAAAGAAGCAAACGACTCGATGCAGCTTTCGCTAAGATGGGCAAAACGCAGCAAGCAAGCACACGAAGGCAACCCTAATGCGCTGTTTGGCATCATACAAGGCGGTATGCATGAAGAGTTACGTGATGTTTCGCGTGAAGGATTAGAGAAAATCGGGTTTGATGGCTATGCGATTGGCGGTCTTTCAGTTGGTGAACCAAAAGAAGACATGCTACGTATTTTGGCTCACACAGCGCCTAAAATGCCACAAGATAAACCCCGTTATTTAATGGGCGTAGGCACACCTGAAGATTTAGTCGCTGCCGTATCACAAGGCGTTGACATGTTCGACTGCGTAATGCCTACTCGCAACGCACGTAATGGCTGGCTATTTACCCAATACGGCGACGTTAAGATTAAAAATGCAAGTTACAAAAACGATACCAACCCGCTTGATGCGGACTGCGCATGCTATACCTGCCGCAACTTTACGCGAGCATACTTGCATCACTTACATAGAATCGGTGAAATTTTAGGTTCGCGCTTAAATACCATACACAATCTGCACTACTATCAGCAACTCATGAGTGGCATGCGTAAGGCGATTGAAAATGGAACATTCGAAACCTTCAAACAGGAGTTTGCCGTAAAGCGTAGGAGTTTGTCCTGATTTCACTGAACTCATATCTGCACCATCTGCATTCAAATAGAGTATGTGCTAGAATTGAAGGCTAATTTTTACCTTAATCCTAAGGAAACGCGAAATAAGTCGCCGAGCGAGATAAAGTGCAAAGCGCACGGAACGCAGAAGCCGAGATGCTATGCGGTATACAGCAAGGTTGCGAGTACCGCACAACGCAGCAATTTGCTTGCGTAGGCTCTTAATTCCGCATTTCCCTAAGTTTATTCATTTTTAAGTTTATTTTTTTAAGAGAGTTATATCGTGTTTATTTCAAATGCTTATGCTGCAGCAGCGCCTACAACAGACTTCACTAGCTTCTTACCTTTGATCGTGATTTTCTTGCTGTTCTTCTTCATGATTATTCGCCCTCAAATGAAACAAGCTAAAGAGCAACGCAATATGATTGCCGCCTTGCAAAAAGGTGATGAAGTGGTCACTTCTGGCGGCATTGTTGGCAAAATCACTAAAGTCACTGACACTTTTGTTACTGTAGAGATTGCACCGAACATTGAAATTACCGTTCAAAAGCATGCAATACAAAGCGCATTGCCAAAAGGTACGATTAAAAGCATTTAATCAAAAGTATCTGCCTACAAATTTATTAAACAATTTGCACCCTGCTATATAAAGTAATGCAAACCGTTGATTAGAGCCTGACTATGAACCGCTACCCGCTGTGGAAAAACATTTTTGTTGTCTTCATGATTTTGATGGGGCTGATTTACGCCATCCCTAATATGTTTGGCGAGTCGCCTGCGGTTCAAGTCACGCCTGCAAAAAGCACAAGTAAAGTTGACCCTGCCTTACTGGCACAAGTAGAGCAGATTCTTCAACAAGAAAAAATCGCTTACGATGGCATTTATTTAGATGCGCGCGGTGTAAAAGCACGCTTTGCTAACACCGACACACAAATTAAAGCCAAAGACTTACTGCAAGCCAATCTAAGTAATGACTACACGGTAGCACTTAACTTACTATCACGCTCACCAGACTGGTTGCGTAGCCTAGGTGCTAAACCAATGTACTTAGGTTTAGATTTACGAGGCGGCGTGCACTTTCTTTTGCAAGTGGATATGAAAGCTGCTTTAGACAAAGCTGCTGAGCGTTTTGTAGGTGACTTTAGAACAGCTTTACGTAAAGAACGTGTATCTTACGCAGGTGTAACGCGTGAAGGCCAAACAGTACAGATTCGCTTTACCAGTGCTTCTGAATTAACTAAAGCAAAGAAAATCATTAGCAATCAATATCCAGACCTCACGCTTAAAGACAGCGTTGATGGTGAAGATATCATCCTAAGCGCTTCTCTTAATGCCGTTGAGCAAAAGCGTATCCAAGAGTTTGCACTAAAGCAAAATATTCAAACATTGCATAATCGTATTAACGAGCTAGGTGTTGCTGAGCCAATTATTCAACAACAAGGTGCAGACCGCGTAGTTGTTCAACTACCTGGTGTACAAGACACAGCGAAAGCGAAAGAGATATTAGGTCGCACCGCTACGCTTGAAATCCGTTTGGTCGATGAAGAAAAATCAGACGCCATGACCTTAGAAAAAGCAGCGCAAGGTCAAGCGCCAATGGGTACTGACGCATTTAAAGACCGCGAAGGTGGCGTCATCTTGGTGAAAAAGAATGTTGTGCTCACAGGTGATTACATCACCGATGCAGGTCCTGGCGTTAATAATCAAACTGGGCAATCTGTCGTCAATGTCACGCTTGATGCTCGTGGTGCGCGCGTGTTCCAACAAGTGACACGTGAAAACGTGGGCAAGCGCATGGCTATTTTACTGATTGAAAAAGGTAACACTGAAGTAGTCACGGCGCCTGTAATTAACGAAGAAATTGGTGGCGGTCGTGTACAGATATCTGGCATGGCAAACACACAAGAAGCGACGGACATCTCTTTACTACTACGTGCTGGTGCATTAGCAGCACCAATGGACATTATTGAAGAACGTACTGTAGGCCCTAGCATGGGTGAAGAAAATATCAAACGCGGTATGAATTCCACCTTGTGGGGCTTTGCAGCGATTGCCGTATTCATGGTTATTTACTATTTGATATTTGGTGGGATTTCAGTATTAGCACTCGGCATCAACTTACTGTTGCTGGTTGCAGTATTGTCCATGCTACAAGCAACCCTAACGTTACCTGGCTTAGCTGCGGTAGCCCTAACTCTGGGGATGGCGATTGATGCTAACGTATTGATTAATGAACGAATTCGAGAAGAACTGCGCAATGGCAACACACCTCAAGCTTCAATACATGTAGGTTATGATCGCGCGTGGGATACGATTCTTGACTCGAACGTCACCACAATGATTGCTGGTATTGCGTTGTTCCTATTTGGCTCAGGTCCAGTTAAAGGCTTTGCAGTCGTGCATGTGCTTGGGATTCTGACTTCGATGTTCAGTGCGGTGGTCGTTTCACGTGCGATTGTTAACTGGATTTATGGAAGCCGCCGCAAAACAACACACCTTTCAATTGGTTAAGCGCTCCAGTTAACTAGCGCCCTCAGTCAAAAAAATAGAGCAAACACTATGGAATTTTTTAGAGTAAAAAAAGACATCCCGTTCATGAGCTATGGCCGTCTAACAACCGCCATCTCAATGATTACATTCATCCTTGCCATCGTTTTTCTGGCGACAAGAGGTTTGAACTTTGGCGTGGACTTCACTGGCGGCACCATGATTGAAGTGAACTACCCACATGCGGCTGACTTGAATAAGATTCGCAAGACGGTTGATGGCATCGGTTTAAAAGATGCTACTGTGCAAAACTTTGGTACTAGTCGCGATGTGCTTATTCGCCTACCAGTAAGAGCTGGGCTTACAGGCGCACAACTTTCTGACAAAGTACTGGATTCACTTAAAGAAGTAGACAGCTCAGTACAAATGAACCGAATTGAGTTCGTCGGCCCACAAGTGGGTGCCGAACTGTATGAAAAAGGCTCATTGGCTTTACTCTTAGTCATTGCTGGCATCATGATTTATCTAGCGATGCGTTTTGAATGGCGCTTTGCTGTGGCAGCTATTATTGCAAACATGCATGATGTGATTATCATCTTAGGCTTTTTCGCATTCTTTCAATGGGAATTTAACCTCACAGTACTGGCCGCGGTACTAGCAGTATTAGGTTACTCTGTTAATGAGTCTGTGGTGGTGTTTGACCGAGTACGTGAGAACTTTCGTAAAATGCGTAAAGCTAGCGTGACGCAAGTGATTGATAATGCGATTACACGTACTATGTCTCGTACCGTTATTACCCACTTCTCAACGCAACTCATGGTGTTATCTATGTTGCTATTTGGTGGTGAAGTGCTACATAACTTTTCACTAGCGCTTACTATTGGCATTTTGTTTGGTATCTACTCTTCAGTATTGGTTGCTTGCCCAATCGCCATGTGGTTAGGTATCAACCGTGCAAACTTGATGAGCGATGTTGAAAAGAAAGAGGGCGAGAAAAAAGACGCTGTGACTGAACCAGACCCATCAGAATTTGCTTAAAACAACCCTAATATCCGCTACAGCGTCTTAATGTTTCTAAAGTTAAGAGTTGTAGCGGTTTAAATCATCTGCCCTTACGATTCAAAACTACAGCAAGATATAATAAGTGATGCTAAGCTCATTCAGCAACCTATCAGGAATCTACAATGAGAAGCCTGAGTAATTAGAACACTTGCCTCTAACACCCCATCACGTATACACTACATACTCGTAGTAACCACCAAATAATACTTTGAACAATATACCTATTTCATGGCAGCTTGGCGCGCTTGCCGTTCTGCTTTTAATTTCTGGATTCTTCTCACTGGCTGAAACCAGCCTGATGTCTGTCAATCGCTATCGTTTAAAACATTTAGCAAACCAAGGGCATAGAGGCGCTCGGCTCGCCACACTTTTGCTACTTAAAACTGATAAGCTGTTAGGCGTCATTTTGCTGTGCAATAATTTTGCCAATGCAGCATCGGCCACCTTAGTCACCATTATCGTCGTAGAGCTGTTTGGTGAAGGTGAATGGACGCTGATGTTTGGCACAATGACAGTGACATTTGCTATTTTAGTGTTTAGTGAAATCTCACCCAAAGTGATTGCGGCAGCATACCCAGAGAAACTCGCATTCTTTTGCAGCTACATTTTGTACCCACTGCTGAAAGCGCTGTACCCAATCGTATGGTTTGTTAACTTATTCGTTGTTGGCTTATTGCGCGTACTCAGAGTCAAGGTGAACTTTGAGGGACCAACACAATCACTCACCATGGATGAACTACGTAGCATAGTGACTGATGCTGGCCATTTTATGCCTAAGAAACATCGTACGATTTTATTAAACTTATTTGAGCTAGAAAAAATCACGGTAGATGATGTCATGACGGCTCACACCATGATTGAAAGCATTAACTTTGACGCATCAATCGATGATATTTTGAATCACATCACTAATACACACCATACACGCCTACCTGTTAGACAAGGCGAATCTGAAGAAATCATTGGTATTTTGCAAGTGCGTAAGGTCATCAGCCAGTTACGAGAGCACCACCAAAGAGACGAGTTTGATAAAGCCGCATTACTTGAAATAATTGACGACTCGTATTTCATTCCATCAGGCACGCCATTATTTACGCAAATTCAGCAGTTCCAAGAAAATCAGGAACGTATTGCCTTGGTGGTGGATGAATATGGTGAATTAAAAGGCTTAGTCACACTAGAAGATATTTTAGAAGAGGTCATTGGCGACTTTAGCACTCACCTGCCTTCTCGACTTGGTAGCTACCATCAAGAAGAAGATGGCAGTTGGTTGGTGGATGGCACCAGCACATTACGCGACCTGAATAAAAAATTAAATCTTGATTTACCATTAGATGGTCCACGTACGCTCAATGGCTTGATTCTGGAACATTTTGAAGATATTCCCGAGCCTAATACCAGCTTTAAAATTGGCGAACACCGACTCGAAATATTGCAAACTCAAGACAGAATTGTAAAAAGCGTCAAAATATTCCCTTAGTCCATCCAATTGATTGTTGCGGCTACGTAGCACGATCACATCAAATTACACTTGAATTTTTTACAGTTTGGCTCAAAATAGATTCATACTATGGCAAATAAACCGCATGAAAGTAACACAGCACTGAAACCTGAGGTTGCAAAACCAAAATTGCCCCCCATGTTTAAGGTGCTACTGTTAAATGATGATTACACACCGATGGAGTTCGTCGTTGAGGTCATTGAGCATTTTTTTAACAAAAGCCGTGAACAAGCAACGCAAATTATGCTCAAAGTACATACTGAGGGCGCTGGTGTATGTGGTGTATATCCACAAGACATTGCAGAAACAAAGATGAATCAAGTAATTAGCCATGCGAGAACATCGCAACATCCATTACAGTGCATCATTGAAATGGCATAAGTGTAAGAAAGATACATAAAAGAAAGTTAGGTACCGAGATGATAGCGCAGGAATTAGAAGTTAGTTTGCACATGGCGTTTATGGACGCAAGACAAAAGCGTCACGAGCTCATCACGGTTGAGCATTTGCTACTCGCAATGATTGATAACCCAACCGCGGCAGAAGTCTTGCGTGCGTGCGGGGCTAAATTAGAAACATTACGTACCGAACTAAACCAATACATTGAAGAACACACCCCAACGGTGATTGGGCAAGATGATGTTGATACACAACCGACACTAGGTTTTCAACGTGTGATTCAACGTGCAATGTTGCATGTTCAGTCATCTGGCAAAAAAGAGGTGACTGGTGCCAATGTACTGGTGGCTATTTTTGGTGAAAAAGATTCACATGCCGTGTTCTTCTTGCATCAACAAGGCATTACTCGCCTAGACATTGTTAACTTTATTTCTCATGGCGTTTCAAAAGTAGGTGAAACAGCTAAACCTGAGGGTGGTGAGCAGGAAGCTGATACAGAAGCTCCACCAAATGGCGCACTTGAAAACTATACACTGAACCTGAACTTACAAGTGGTTGCAGGTAAAATCGACCCGCTTATTGGCCGTGCATCTGAGCTAGAGCGTGTTGTACAAACCTTATGCCGTCGCCGTAAAAACAACCCGCTACTTGTAGGTGAGGCTGGCGTTGGTAAAACTGCGATTGCTGAAGGCCTAGCTCGCCGTATTGTAGAAAAAGATATCCCTGACGTACTTGCTAATGCCGTCGTGTACTCACTTGATATGGGTGCATTGCTGGCTGGCACAAAATACCGTGGCGACTTTGAACAACGCCTAAAAGCGGTAATGAAACAATTAGAAGAAAAGCCAGAGGCTATTTTATTTATTGATGAAATTCATACGCTTATTGGTGCAGGGTCGGCTAGTGGCGGCACACTGGATGCCAGCAATTTATTGAAACCAGCATTATCTAATGGCTCACTCAAATGCATCGGCGCAACCACTTACCAAGAGTATCGTGGTATTTTTGAAAAAGACCATGCGCTATCTCGCCGTTTCCAAAAAGTGGATGTGGTTGAGCCTAGTGTTGCTGAGACCATCGAGATTCTTAAAGGACTGAAATCACGCTTTGAATCACACCATAGTGTGAAGTACACTGCTGCGGCGTTAAGTACAGCTGCTGAATTATCAGCCAAATATATCAATGACCGTCACTTACCAGACAAGGCAATTGATGTGATTGATGAAGCTGGTGCAGCGCAACGCATTTTGCCGAAATCTAAACAGAAAAAAGTGATTGGCAATAAAGAAATTGAAGACATTATTGCCAAAATTGCGCGCATTCCGCCAAAAAATATTTCTTCAGACGATCGTAACGCACTCAAAACCTTAGAGCGCGACTTAAAAGCCGTGGTATTTGGTCAAGATAAAGCCATCGAGGCGCTGTCTTCTGCCGTTAAAATGGCGCGTAGTGGCTTGGGTCAAAACAACAAACCGATTGGTAGCTTCTTATTCAGTGGCCCTACTGGTGTGGGTAAAACAGAGGTTGCAAAACAACTGGCTTACATTATGGGCATTGAGCTGATTCGCTTTGATATGAGTGAATACATGGAGCGCCATGCGGTATCACGTTTGATTGGTGCGCCTCCAGGCTATGTAGGCTTTGAGCAAGGCGGTCTAATGACTGAGGCAATTACCAAGCACCCATATTGCGTGTTGCTATTGGATGAAATTGAGAAAGCACACCCAGACATCTTCAATATTTTATTGCAAGTGATGGACCACGGTACACTGACAGATAACAATGGCCGTAAAGCAGATTTCAGAAACGTGACGATCATCATGACCACCAATGCAGGTGCGGAAGGTCTTTCTAAATCAAGCATGGGCTTTACGACAGCGAAGCAAGCTGGAGATGAACAAGCAGACATCAAACGCCTATTCTCACCTGAGTTCCGTAACAGATTAGATGCTACTGTTTCCTTCACGGCTTTATCACAAGATATTATTATCCGTGTTGTGGATAAGTTCTTAATTCAGCTTGAAGATCAATTGCATGAGAAAAAAGTTGAAGCAACATTCAGCGATGCACTTAAAGCGCACCTCGGTAGAAAAGGCTTTGACCCGCTCATGGGCGCGCGCCCAATGGCAAGGTTGATTCAAGACACTATTCGTAAGGCGCTTGCCGATGAATTACTGTTTGGCAAGCTGTCGAATGGCGGTAACGTACATGTTGATATTGATGACAAAGATGAAGTTAAGCTTATATTTGAAGAAAACAATCAAAACGAAGCTAAGGATTTAGCAACGACTTAAATCTGATAAGCTGTGTTCTAACAAGCTGCATCGTCTAATATAATTCACGATACAGCTTAGTTCGTTTAATATTTGCTTTTTTAACGCTAGGTTTATTAACACAAGGTTCATATATCGCTTGGTTGATTTAAGCTTAGCTCAGCCACCACTTGTGATTAAGGTTTCGCATCTATGGTTGATGTCAACGCATCTACATTACAAGTGGTGATTGAGATTTGTGCAACATCAGCTTTTGCACTTTCTGGTCTCATTGCAGGTGCCAGAAAAAAACTAGATGCTTTTGGTGTGTTTGTTGTGACTGGCGTAGCCGCTTTCGGTGGCGGAACGTTGCGAGATGTACTACTTGATCGACGTCCATTTTTTTGGGTAGATCATGCCAACTGGATATGGCTGATGCTGTTTTTATGCATGCTGGCTATGCTGTTTATGCGCAATAAACATATTCAGCTCACAGAGCGTGCCATTCTTATCCCTGACGCACTTGGCTTAGGTTTATACGCAGCACTAGGTACCCAAATCGCATTACAGCAACAGTTACCTGTGATTGTCTGCACATTAATGGGGGTGATGACTGCGGTATTTGGCGGTGTACTGAGAGACATCTTTTGCAACGAAATCCCCAAAGCGTTTAGTGACTATCAACCATATGCAGTGATTGCTTTCTTAGGAGGGCTGCTGGTGTTGTTACTTAACCAATTTAACCTCACACCGTGGGTTTGCATCTTTATCCCCGCGTCACTCATGACATTGCTAAGAATATTAGCAATTTACTTCGAGTGGCGTCTGCCAGGCTGGAAAATTGAATCAAATTAAACGCTGTTGATTCGTAATGTTGATGAGCAGAGCGTTAATTCACAGCATCTAAATAAACTGGATGTTTGTTCATAATGCTATTAAATAACTCAGATTCAGCCAGCAAACGCAACCAAGCTTTCAGCTTGATATATTTGGCAGATTCAAACCAATCAGCATCTACCGCAGAGAATTGGCGAATAAAAGGGAAAATTGCGATATCCGCCAAACTCATTTGTTCACTCACTAGAAAACCTGTTGGAACTAACAGCTGCTCCAGCTTAGCCAAAAAAACTTCACCTTGTAACCGATAGTCCTCCACTGATTGCTCAGGAAACCGAATCGCATATTTATAACGGTCTAAAGCTTGTTTAAAACTTGTATCGTTCTCTGTAATAAGTTGCTGTGTTTGCTCACTGTCGGCTAGCATCCATCCGTCAATGTCATTTTGCTGTAAAGCCCAATACATAATATCTAAGCTTTGCTCAAGCACAGCGCCATCTGGCAACACAAGTACAGGCACAGTAGCCTTGGGAGATACTTCTAATAAGTGTGCTGGCTTATCTCGTAATGAGATTTCACGTATTTCTATTGCAATACCAGCATACTTCAATGCCATACGCGCACGCATGGCGTAAGGGCAGCGCCGATAAGAATATAAAATAGGTAATTTCATGCTAAAACAAAAGCTAGATGACTAACCAAGCGCCTGTGCTACATCATGAATCAGTTGTGGACCTTTGTAGATTAATCCGCTATATAACTGCACTAAGCTAGCGCCAGCCGCAATTTTCTCTATCGCATCAGTACCGCTCAAAATACCGCCCACACCGATAATTGGCAATGCCCCTTGCAGACGCTGTGATAATTGTTGAATCACTACAGTCGATTTATCTCGCACTGGCGCACCAGACAAACCACCTGTTTCCGCAGCATTTGGTAGCCCTTGCACAGCTTCACGCGACAACGTGGTGTTAGTTGCAATGACCGCATCAATGTTATGCGCCATCAACAAATCTGCAATTTCATTCACCTGTGCTAGCTCTAAATCTGGTGCAATTTTTAAAGCAACAGGCACGTAACGGCCAAATTGTTCAGCCAATTTCAATTGCTCGGCTTTTAATGTACCAAGCAAATCAGACAGCGCCTCTTTTTCTTGCAAAGCGCGTAAGTTTTTAGTGTTAGGTGAGGAGATATTGACAGTAATATAACTCGCATATGCATACACTTTACGCATGCAAATCAAATAATCATCCACTGCTTTTTCATTTGGCGTATCAAAGTTTTTACCGATATTAATGCCCAGCACACCTTTATATTTAGTCGCTTTAACATTTTCTATCAGGTTATCTACACCTAAGTTATTAAAACCAAATCGGTTAACAATCCCTTGCGCCTCTGCCACGCGGAACAAACGTGGCTTAGGATTACCTAGTTGTGGCCTAGGCGTGACAGTACCCACCTCAATAAAACCAAACCCCAATGCCGCCATTCCATCAATCACCGCAGCATTTTTATCTAAGCCAGCCGCCAAACCAACCGCATTAGGGAATGTTATCCCCATAACTGTCCGAGGCTGACAAATAGGTGGAGATGCACACAACTTTAAAACCCCCAACCGCTCAGCAGTTTTTAAGCTTTTTAAAGTAAAGTCGTGAACAGATTCAGCATCAAACTGAAATAATAAAGGACGTGCAAGAGAGTAAATATTCATAACGTGATTTTACTGCATTACCCGCTATCTCCAAAGTTCATCAAAGCCACTGGATTCCCGCATGCGCGGGAATGACGGAACTGAGAGAGTTAAGAATATAACAAGCAACGATAGAACATCACCTGTTTTTGACGTTACCCCCTTGCTACCGCGCCGAGTATCACATCCTTAACAGGAGCTTTAGGCAAGCGGCTGTTTGAACGAAGTGAGTTTCCGATTGCCGCCCATAGAACTGCGCAGCACAGGAAACAAGCGGGAGGGGGTAGCCTTTTCTTTGGTTTCTTTCTTTTGGCTAAGCAAAAGAAAGAAACTCGGGTGTCGCGCGAAAGCGACCACTTAACACAGCATAAAGGCTGTTAAACCTTATTTAATTTATATGTGCTATATGCTAAATATATAAATAATAGTAAATGCATTAACAACAATAGCCAAACTATTGGATGTTGTTGCGTTCCGTTAATAAACTTTGAAACTAAAATTTCAGATGTTGTGATTGAAAAAAGAACAAAAATATATGCATTATTGATATTTGGTAAAACATTAACTTTTACTTTTTTAGCAATATATAGGGGTATTATAAAAAGGAAATACTGTAAGACTAAAAACCAAAGTACGCCTTTTGTACCGAAAGCCACTTCAACTTGTAAATAATCAGTCATATTGGCATTATTTTCCCAATACTCATTAGGGCTAGAATAAACCTTTAACTTAGTTGCAACTATCCTTCCATCCCATATAAAGTCTGAATCTTTAATATCTGCTTGGTCTTGAGAAAGGTTACGAACGACCATTATCATGCAACCACCTTCTTCTGAATTTAATAGTTCTGGCTCCAACTCCCAACCTTGTTTAGATTTAGACCAGTTAAACTGGGGGCCGCTTACCTGAGACATTTCCTTTAGTTCTTTTTTATTTATACAAGAACTAACTAAAAGAATTTCAAAATCGGAATTTCTGGACTTGACGCTAATTTTCTTTATAAAATCATCTGCTTTTAGATGCAGGTTAGACGTATTATGAATATAAAAATACCTATAATACAAATTGTCTAAATTTGACGTTTCACCTTCAATAGTAAATTTTATTTTGGTATCAGGAAAATACTCACTCAGGTGAGCGAATTTTTCAGTTGGTATTATTGAGACTTCGTTTGACTTCGAATTGGAAAGGCTTAGAAAAATACCAATAATCGCAATAAGAACACCTAACCCTTGCCAGACAGGATTGCTCAAAAAATCTTTTAGTTTTCTCATGTCCTTATTATATTCATAAGTTATGCAAACAAATAACTAATAATCAATTTTGAATATAAATAGCTACTAGGACATGAATATTTTCCAACTCTAATAACATAGCTACCTTATTTACCCCAAAGCCACCTCCACCAAATTATCACTAAACGTAGTCGAGTGCCCCATATCACCAAACTCCGCTGAACTAATACAATTCACCGTCCCATTATTCAACTGCCTCCAATAACCAAGCGTAGCCACCACAATCCCTGCATTCACATCATCAGATATCCTCGCCAGCCCCTCAAACGCACCACGGTCATTAAACACCTTCACCACGTCGCCTTCTTTAATATTACGTGCGGTAGCATCTAGCTGATTAATCATCACAAACTGCTCGCCTTGACCCTTAATTTTCTCTGTGACGTTGGCATAGCATGAGTTTAAAAAGCCATGGCTCTTAGGTGAAATAATATTTAGTGGATATTTAGCTGCTAGCTCAGGATTAGTTGCTGGCGTTTCACGTGATGGCACGTAATCTGGCAAGCTATCTAAATCTTCACCTGGTTGAAAACCGTCATACATTTGGCGGAAAGGCCCTGCGACAAAGTTTTTTGCGCCCTCCACCAAGAAGTGGCATTTGCCAGTAGGGGTAGGAAATTCACCTTTAGCATGTCGTGCGCGTGTATCTTTATCACCGAAAGCTTTTAATCGTGCAAAGCCGTGCTGGCGTAGATAATCTAAATCTATACCCTCACAGGTAGGTGAGTTCCAATCTACATAATTTTCTAAGCACTCGGTATCATTCCACTGGAAATTATCATCGGTATAGCCCATACGCTTGGCTAGTTGTCTAAAAATTTCATTATTGGGGATGGCTTCACCTGGCGGGTCTATACATTTTTCATTGTAGGTCAGGTACAAATGCCCCCATGAGAGCACCATGTCTTCCATCTCCGCACCCATTGCGGCTGGCAATAGAATATCTGCATAGGCGGCGGTGTCAGACATAAAATGCTCAGCGACCACTAAGAACAGGTCTTCACGCTCCAAGCCTTTGACTATTTTGTCAGTCTCAGGCGCTTGCGTGAGCGGATTAGTATTCCATACCATCATCGATTTAATCGGCGTTATAAGGTCTAACTCACCTGTAAGTGCGCGCCCTAGTTGCAGGTTATTCACCACAGGCGTTCCTTCAGGAATTAAATCTGGACGTGAAATCACGTCAAATTTATAAGGATGCTCCCATACTGGAAACTGTAACGCTCCGCCACCTACATGACGCCATGCGCCGATTAACGCAGGCAAACTTGTCACAGCACGAATGGCTTGGCTACCACCGTAACTTCTTTCCAGCGCAACGCCTAGGCGGATTGCTGCTGGCGGTGTCGTTGCGTATTCGCGTGCAAACTTTCGAATATCATCAGCAGAGATGCCTGTAATTTCCGCCGCCCATTCTGGCGTTCTAGTTTTAGCACGCTCAGCGAGTTCTTGATAACCCACGGTGTACTGATCTATGTAGTCTTGGTCTGTTAAACCTTCACTGATAATCACATTCATCATGGCCATGGCTAACGCACCATCAGTGCCAGGTTTCGGTGCAATGTGCCAATCGGCTTCTTTGGCGGTTTTAGATGCATAAGAATCCACCACCACAACTTTAGCGCCTCGCTTTTGTGCCTCATGAATGATGTGCCAATGATGTAAGTTAGTACTCACTGAGTTGCACGCCCAGATAACAATGTACTTAGCGTGAGCAAAGCTTTCTGGGTCCACCCCCGCTGTAGGCCCTACCGTTAGTAACCATGCGGTACAGGAGCCCTCGCCACAGAACGTACGCTCACACACCGTTGCACCCATGCGATTAAAAAATGCATCACCCCCGTTTAACCCATGCACCAAGCCTTGGTTGCCTAAATAACTATTAGGCATAATGGCATGCGGGCCATCTGTATCAATAATCGCTTTCCACTTACTCGTAATCTCATCTAACGCCTCATCCCAAGTGATACGCTTAAATTGTTTACTGCCCTTAGGGCCAGTACGTTTTAACGGATAAAGTAAACGGTCTGGGTGATAGTGGCGCTTTTCGTAATCTTTTAATTTCACACACAAACCGCCGCGCGTCATCGGGTGAGTTTTATTACCCGTCACAGAAATTAGCTTTTTATCTTTAACCGTGTACACCATTGAGCAGGTGTCTGGGCAATCATGCGGGCATCCACCATGAAATGTTTGAACAGAAGAGTCAGTAGGAGCGTTCATCATTAATAATCCTTAAAAAAAATATAGCGATGATTCGAGATACTAGATTGCAACAGAATGGTTTATTTTTACATTTTGTCACTAATATATACTCACCTGTATAGTAATGCAATGGCATAATTATCGACTGAGTTATTAATTAAAACTGCACATGAACAATCACAACCAACCCCTACAAATACTTGGCGGCATCTCGGCGACTGAATTTTTAACGCACTACTGGCATAAAAAACCTTTACTGATTAAAAATGCAATTCCAAACTTTAAAGGTCTATTAAGCCCAGAAGAGCTCGCGGGTTTAGCATGTGAAGAAGAAGTGCAATCACGCATCGTAGAAGAAATTAAAGGAAAATGGCACGCAAAACATGGTCCATTTGATGAAAATGACTTTGCAAACCTACCTGAAAAACCAGACCCTAAACACCGCTGGACCTTGCTAGTACAGAGTGTGAACCATCACTTACCTGAGGCAACAGAGTTGCTAAGCCAGTTCAATTTTATTCCGCATGCGCGGCTAGATGACCTCATGGTAAGTTACGCACCAGATGGCGGTGGTGTAGGCCCACACTTTGATAGTTACGATGTCTTTTTGTTACAGGGCCAAGGTAAAAGGTTATGGCGGATTAGTGAGCAAACCGATTTAAGTTTAGTAGAAGGTGCGCCGCTACGCATTTTAAAAAACTTTGACACAGCACAAGAATGGCTAGTTGAAGCAGGCGATCTGCTTTACCTACCTCCGCACCTAGCACACTGGGGAATTGCCGTATCTGATGGTGATACAGACTGCATGACTTACTCTATTGGATTTCGTGCTCCTAAAGTACAAGAACTAGCTACTGAGTTTCTTGGCTTTATGCAAGACACGCTCAATAAAGAAGGCAATGCTTTAGCTGGCATCTATCAAGATGCTGACCTCACGTTGCAAGAACACCCTGCCGAAATCAGCAGCAGTATGATTAGCAAAATAGCCAACCTATTAAAAACCATTCAATGGTCTGAGCAACATGTGGCAGCCTTTTTAGGCACTTATTTATCTGAACCCAAAGCAGATGTTATTTTCAACCCTAATAAAAAAATATCTTTGCCAAAATTTAATGAGCGCCTAATGCAGTACGGCATTAGCTTAGACTTAAAAAGCCAAATGCTATTTGCTGATCACTGTTTTTACTTAAACGGCGAATCTATAAGTGCTTCAGCCAAATCAGCATCACCATTAAGAGCACTGGCTGATTACCGAACCATAAGCGCAGAAGAGATTAAGCAATTGGGCGAAATTGATACAACACTAATCGCACAACTGCATGATTGGTATATGGCAGGCTACCTTTACTTTAACAAAGCATAGCGATTACTATTAAAACTATGGACGATAACCACACACTGACGCCTAATCAAATCATCGTTGGGGAGAATTTGTATCATGAGGCAATTAATCTCATCATGCAAAGTGCCGAACATGAGCTTTTAATTTTTGACCAAGACCTAAGCCACGGCAACTTCTCTAGCGTAGCCACCTATGAACTATTGCAAAAGTTCTTGAGTCAAAATATCGCTAGCCATTTATCAATTATCTTGCAAGATACCGCCTATTTTCAGCATAAATGCCCCAGGCTACTTAGCCTAATTAAAACCTTTGGGCACAAGATGAGCGTGCATGTGACTAATCAATCAGCAAAGCACGCAAAAGACTGCTTCATCTTAGCGGATGGCAAACATTACATTAAGCGCATTCATATCGACCAAGCGCGCTTTAAATACGCCTATGATGATGCTGTCAGTGTTAAAGCCTTAAGAACACGGTTTGATGAATTAAAAGAAGCGATTGAAGACGTTGTTAGCATTTCACCATTAGGTTTATGAGGCAGATTTGTGAGGACATCGATTTTGTGAGGACATCAATAATGATATGGAAATTCACCTTCAAGCATATTTTACCGTTGCTAATTATGCTCAGCGCTTCACTGGCAAGTGATGCCGCGTCAGAGTTCAAAATATTCACACTACAGCACCGTTTTGCAGAAGATATCTTACCCACCATTCAAGCTATCGTAGGTAGTAATGGCACAAGCTCTGCCATACAAAATCAACTCATCGTGCGTACAGATAGCCAGACGATGATTGAGGTAGAGCAAACCATCGCGAAACTTGATACCGCACGTGATAATTTAAAAATCAGGGTTAAACGTCAAGGCAACATGACAGAATCATCCAACAATGCTTCTATTAGAGGACGCACCCGCATCGGTAACGCAACAATAGTAACGGGTAATGATTCCAGACATAGTAGAGACGGCGTTAATATAAATTTAGAAAACAATCAAACCAGATCACTGCAAAGTAGCGAACAGTTTATTCAAGTCTTAGATGGCGCGCCCGCTTATATCAGCGTAGGCGAATCTGTGCCATACACCAGCGAGTGGGTATTACTTACTCAGCGCTATGCCGTTACGCAAACTAACACAGAGTTTATTGAAATAGGCACAGGATTTACTGTACGCGCACGTAGTTTAGGCAGCCGAGTTGAGCTTGATATTACGCCTACCTTTTCAAAGCTTAAACAGCACGGCCGATTAGAGTTCGAACAACTGACTTCCACTGTGATGGTAAATCGTAATGAATGGGTGAATATAGGCGGCATTATGCAAGAAAATGATGACGTCAGCCGAACCATTTTAAGTAGTAAAAATGGACGCGCTTACGAAAATAATCAAATTTTCATCCGCGTTGAATAATCATTTTTGAAAAACATCAAAAAAAGCAGGAACTTTTTACTATATTTGAGGTTAATCTTTGAAATGTAGTGTTTTTTTTTTTAAATCCTGCTAGAATTTGCGCCACTCGATATAGCTAATTAGTCAATTTTTGAGTAGTATCGAAAACAGTTTTTTAACCAGTTAAACTCTTAAGGAAATTTAAAATGACACGTTCTATTTTATTAGCTGCATTGTTGGCTCTTGCTGTTACTGCTTGTGGCGAAAAAGCTGCTGAAGAAGCTCCTGCTGTTGAAGCACCAGCTGTTGAAGAAGTTGCACCAGCTGTTGAAGCTCCAGCTGCTGTTGAAGCACCAGCTGCTGATGCTGCTGTTGAGGCTCCAGCTGCTGACGCTGCTGCACAATAATTTATTGTTAATTCAATAAGTAATAAAAATGCCGACGCAAGTCGGCTTTTTTATGTCTGGAATTTTTACAATACCACGTATCAGCATCAACACCATACGACAACTCAAATATAGCTATTCTATAATATAGCTGTTCTATCAAACAATCCGATTATAGCCAAGTAGCCTCGATGTAATGCAATGGAATCGAGGGGTTATGTTACATCGCCCTTGATTTCGCTACGCCTGTCCTTAGCCTGTCTAAGTGGCTGTATCAAGGCTACAGAGTGGATACCAGCCTTTCGCGGCTTCCACTTAGCACTTTAGTGCTTAGTGGAGTGGTGATGCCAAATACTGGTACAGCGCATATATTCTGTGGGAAGACCTTTACGATCTTACTGGCTTATCGCACCCAACCTTGTCGCTTGAGTTGCTTAGATTGATGGTGATGCTCTTTACGTAGTAAATTGGGGAAACCAAGCACTCTGGCTCAAGGTCTCGCTGGCATCACGGATAGTTTAGTGAATAGCTATAGTAAAATCTAGCTAATCTGTCTCCAGTCAAACCCCATCACCTGATCTGCCACACCAATCCAATCAAGCTCACACCCTGAAGCATTAGCCAGCGCAGACTTTGCCAACAATGGTGTATTATTTTTTGCACTTAAATGTGCGGCAATAATATGTTGTAATTTAGAGCGATCTAGCTTGGCGAGTAACTCGGCAGCGGCTGAATTTTCTAAATGTCCCCACTCACCTCCTACCCGTTGCTTTAGAGAGCTAGCGTAAGGTCCATTACGCAACATAGTGCCATCATGATTACATTCGAGCACCAGCGCATCACAAGCACTAAGCTGCTGTTCAATATGCACAGTTGTCCGCCCAACGTCCGTCAATACACCTAAGCGATGATGACCATTACTAAATACAAATTGGACTGGCTCACGTGCGTCATGCGGTACTGGGTATGGTTGCACTTCAATATCAGCAATATTAAATGCATTATGGCTATCAATCACATTAAGTTGCAGCTTGTGTTGATTCGGGAAATAGCGCTCAGCCATTTTGAGCGTGCCATAAGTTAGCCAAACGGGGATATTATGTTTTGCAGCAAATTTGAAAGCACCACTGGCGTGATCATCATGCTCGTGCGTGATCACTACACCAGCAAAGCTCTCAGGACTTAAATCTAGTCGAGCTAAGCGGCTAGTGGCTTCTTTAATGCTAAATCCGCAATCAAGCATTAGCCGCGTATTATTCACTTCAACGACTAGCGCATTGCCAGCGCTACCGCTACCGAGCGAAGCAAAACGCATTTTTAGACTTTCTTAAATAAACGCACACGAATAAAAAAAGGCCAGTGAGGAACAAAGCAAACAAAATAAGAAAAAGTAACAGAGACACTACTTTTTTATAGTCATATTTTTTTATAGCTGCTCCATCAAACAATCCGATGCTATGCCCATCGCACAAAATCGTCATACCGACGAGACCGTGAGCCAGTACTTGGCTCCCCCAATTTGCTATGCCAGTAAACTGGCAAGCAAAGTGTGAAAGGTCTTCACCGCTCCACTAAGCACTAAAGTGCCAGGTGGAAGCGCGAAAAGTCGGAATCCAGAGTCGTTAAGTCACTGGATTCCGTGTCAGACCGTGAAGGTCTTCACCGTGGAATATACCAGCTTCAGCTGGTTATTCACACGCGAAAGCACGGAATGACTAGGTAGTAGGGTATTTAGTGGAGTAGCTATATATATGATAGTCAAACCACTAAAAAAATAGGCGACTTATAACAGCCGCCCATCGTTTATTTATCGCAACTGCTCATACATTAAAGCAATAATTCTATTGGCAGTTGTGGTGCGTACGCGCGCGCCATCTTTATCTACAACGGTGACTTCTGCACCTGACTCAGCCTCTTCCACTTTAATACGATACTGTCGCTCAGGATTAGTTTTCTGTTTGTCATCGCTACCCCAGAACTTCAAGCTATCGATAACGCTTTTATCTTCTTTTTTAGCAGCTGACTCAGGCTGTTTTGAATCATCGTCACCCCAGAATTTAAGCGTTTCAAATAAACCCTTTTTCTTCTTAGGCGTGTCATCAATATCAATATCTGCATATCGAACAAAGAACAGACCTTTTGAACGATCTCTGTCTTCAATCACAAAACCAACTCGGTCCAACGCTAAACCAACACGACGCCACGCACGATCAAACGGATCGCTTACTAACAATCTTGCGCTACCATCAGACTCTTTAACCACTTCAGCACGCTTAGTCGTTGCAGCATCAGCAAGAATCGTTTGGGATTTTTGCTCCTCCACGCCCAACTTCACCATCAAGCGGCGTAATAGTTCAGCATCTAACTCGGCATCAAATGCATCACCTCTAGGGTTGGTTGCAGTTTCTGCTTTATAGCCAGTTTCAATTTCACCTAGCTGGGTTCTAATGCGATTTTTGCCATCATCAGGAGCACCAACCACAGAACGGTGTGTCATAAAAATCTCAGTTGTTCCTGAATCAGCGCCATGCTCTAATCGAGTACGGAATTTCTTCTTGTCGGCAAAGCCTGATAATTTATCTAGCCATTTATCAAATTTATTCAGTGCGCCAATAGTTTCATCTTTTTTAATCGCTTCAGAATCAATCCACTCTGTTTCCATGACACCGATTTGTGGGTTTTCTACACGAACAGCAAAGCCCATTTCTGTCCAGAAATCACGAATGACAGGCCATATTTTTTCTGCTGGCGCATTCACAACCAACCAGCGCTGTGTGCCTGATTTTTCCATCCGTACACCATCTGGTGTCTGTAATACCTTTTCAACACCCGCTTCTTGTCCTTCTTGCGCTTGACTATAACTTGAATAGCTAGCACTACCAGGAATAGCATAAGCATCACTCACTGGGCTTGCCGTTAAATCTGGAGGAACTTCGAGCGGACGTGAACGACCTGCCCCCTTATAGTCGGATGTGTTATCTATAAACGGAATCGAATCACATGCACTTAAACTTGCCATTAAAATTAAAGGCAACATCACAGACTTTGCTTTACGCACCATACTTAGACGATAAGCGCCCGAGTTAAAATTCACTTGTTTCATTCAAACCTCATTTTAAAACTCTATTGTTCGTTATAAAATTTGTGCAGGCTTACATGCCTGGCGCAAAACTTCATGATATTGAGATGATAAAGTTACCATAGGCAATCGAATGCCAGTTTTAATCATGCCCATCTCTGACAATACCCATTTAACAGGAATTGGATTTGCTTCAACAAACAGCTTTTGATGTAAGGCAAACAGTTTAGCATTAATTTCACGTGCAACTTTTACATCACCCGCTAATGCTGATACACACATTTCATGCATCAGTTTAGGCGCTACGTTTGCTGTCACTGAAATAACACCATGCCCGCCCAACAACATTAAAGACAAGGCTGTTGCATCGTCTCCACTGTAAATGGCAAATTCTTTAGGCGCACGCAACAGTAAATCTGTTCCACGTTCAATACCGCCAGTAGCATCTTTAATACCAACAATATTAGCGTGTGTCGCTAAACGCAATACCGTGTCATTACTGATATCACAGCCTGTGCGACCAGGTACGTTATATAGGATTTGTGGAATATCTACAGCATCGGCTACTGCTTTAAAATGCTGATACAAACCCTCTTGTGTAGGCTTGTTGTAATAAGGTGCAACGAGAAGGCAGGCATCTGCACCTAACGCTTTGGCCTTTTGAGTTAGCACGATGGCTTCTTTTGTGGAATTAGCGCCTGTACCTGCAATCACTGGTACACGACCATTCACCTGCGTGACGGCTGTTTGAATCAGCAAGCAATGCTCTTCAAAATCTACAGTTGGAGACTCCCCTGTAGTGCCAACAATCACAATACCATCTGTCCCTTGATCAATATGATAATCAATCAATGTTTTTAAAGATGGGATATCTAAACGCCCGTCTTCAAACATGGGCGAAACAATAGCAACTAAACTGCCTTGCAACATAGGAAATCTACCTGATTCATAATGTTATATTTTAACCCGAATGTTCTACAATTTTCTTTATTTATTAAGCACAATTTTGATTTGTCGATGAAATTGCATAAACATTACCCTGCTACAACTTCAATATAAAGCCTATAGCCAATCATTTCAAAGCGTTACAATACATAATGGATCAAAAAAAAGGGGGGGGGTGGGCTTAGATGTTTACTCGCCAAGCCTACGCTAGAACCGTGACAAATTCATTAAAAACTAACGCTTAATTAAACATATGACACCCCAACTCAATATTGGTCAGTGGCACAAAAAGTTAAAGTTAAAACTAATTGCGTTATTTATCAATCCAAGACTTATCAAGTGAGGCTTTTACTGTTTGTCAGCGCAACAAACACGGTATAATCTTAAAAATTACCGTTGGAAAACCCATACTTAGAATATGTCTTTTGATTTTCATCACTACATTATGATTTTAGTCGGCACCGTGTTTGTCAATAACATCGTGCTGGTGAAGGTTCTTGGCTTATGCCCATTCATGGGCGTTTCTAAAAAACTAGAAGCTTCTATTGGCATGGCAGGGGCTACTGCGTTTGTTCTTAGTATCGGCTCGATGACCAGTTGGGGCATTAACTATTATCTACTTGAGCCTAATGGCCTATTCTATCTCCGTACACTATCTTTTATCGTGATTATTGCTGGCGTGGTTCAGTTTACAGAAATGGTCATGGAAAAAAACTTCCCTACCCTTTACCAAGGCTTAGGTATTTTTCTACCGCTCATCACAACGAACTGCGCAGTACTTGGCATCCCATTACTAAATGCACAAGCAAGCCATAGTTTTATAGAGTCTTTATTTTTTGGGCTAGGCGGCGCGCTTGGTTTTTCATTAGTGCTCATTTTGTTTGCTTCTATGCGAGAGCGATTAGAAGGTGCAGACGTGCCTGCTGCATTTAAAGGTTCTGCGATTGGGATGATTACGGCCGCACTCATGAGCTTGGCATTTATGGGCTTTATGGGGCTAGATAAGTACTAGCCAGTCACAATAGATAAACACTCAATTATTAAGCAATTTTATTTAACTAAAATAATCAAAAATTAGCGATATGTTATTAACTTCCATCTACATCATGCTTGGGCTGGCTTTAGTGCTCGGCATTTTGTTAGGCATTGCAGCATTACTTTTTAAAGTAGAGGGCGATCCGTTGGTCGCGCGTATTGATGCCATACTCCCTCAAACGCAATGTGGCCAATGTGGCTATCCTGGCTGCAAACCTTACGCAACCGCCATTGCTAACGGTGAGGCAGATATCAACCAATGCCCACCTGGCGGCGATGCAGGTGTTCATGCATTGGCTGACTTACTTGGTGTAGAGTACAAACCGCTCAACGCTGAGCATGGTCTACCCAAAC
This sequence comes from Methylotenera sp., assembly GCA_030682715.1. Lineage (GTDB taxonomy): Bacteria > Pseudomonadota > Gammaproteobacteria > Burkholderiales > Methylophilaceae > Methylotenera. The sequence goes on from JAUXNQ010000064.1 coordinate 27,558, forward strand.
AAAAATCTGTGGCCTTTATTGATGAGGCTACTTGTATTGGTTGCACTTTGTGCATACAGGCATGCCCTGTTGATGCAATTTTAGGTGCAGCTAAACATATGCATACGATTATTGCCTCAGAGTGTACTGGCTGCGAACTATGCTTAGCGCCCTGCCCTGTTGACTGCATCACGATGGAGCCTGTGGCGGAAACACCCGATAACTGGAAATGGAAATATCCAGTATTTCCAATCAAGGCATTGCCTGCGAATCAAGGCAAGGCATCATCATGAACAATATCATTCAATTTGCTAGCAAGCTCATTAAAGGCCTCACCTCAGACAATGCAAATGAAGTGTATAAATTTCATGGTGGTGTGCATCCTGATGGGCACAAACATGAATCAACAACGCACCCAATTTCACAACTTGCGATTCCAGAAACGCTGACCTTGCCACTACGTCAACACGTAGGCTACATCCCAAAAGTAAAAGTAAAAGTAGGCGATTATGTTTTAAAGGGCGAGATGATTGCAGAGGCAGAAGGTACTGTGTCTGCGGCCATCCATGCATCGACCTCTGGCACGATTACCGCCATTGAGGAGGCTATCATTCCGCATCCCTCTGGCCTGCCAGATATGTGCGTGACATTAGCCCCCGACGGCAAAGATCAATGGACACCGCTCAACCCGATTGATTGGAAAAACACCCCTATCAACGAGTTGATTACTAGCTTACGCTCATCTGGCATCGTAGGTTTAGGTGGGGCTACATTCCCCACACACATTAAACTACGCAAAGATGGCACTTCAGGCATCCATACATTAATCATTAATGCAGCAGAATGCGAACCTTATATCACCTGTGATGACATGCTCATGCGAGAGCGTGCTGATGAAATCATCAAAGGTATCGAGATTGTCCAGCACTTACTTGGTGCCACTAAAGTGATGATCGGCATTGAAGACAACAAACCTGATGCGACTAGCGCGATGACCTCCGCTAGCCAGACATTAACCAATGTATCAATAAAAACAGTGCCAACACTATACCCAAGTGGCGATGCACGTAGGCTTATTCATCTATTATTAGGCGTAGAAGTACCGCACCACAAGCGCTCAACTGAGGTGGGAATCCAAGTATTTAACGTGGCAACCGTGTTGGCTATTTATCGTTATTTCACATTTGGTGAACCTAGCGTCAGTCGCGTTGTAACGGTGACAGGTAATGTTGAAACCCCTCAAAACTTTGAAGTTTTGCTGGGCACGCCTGTACCGCTACTCATTGCTGCCGCCGGCGGCGCTAAAACAGACACCACCCATTTTGTGATGGGCGGCCCGATGATGGGTTTTGACTTACCAAGCACTGATGTACCAGTCACAAAAGCGGCTAACTGCATCATTGCTGCAAGCCCAAGCTTATTTGCACCACCACCGCCTGCGCTGCCCTGCATACGTTGCACTCGCTGTGCAGATGCCTGCCCAGTGAATCTGCAACCACAAGAGCTTTACTGGTTTGCTAAGTCAGATAATCTAGAAAAGGCGCGTGATTACCATTTATTTGATTGTATTGAGTGCGGTTGCTGCACTTATGTATGTCCAAGTAATATTCCACTAGTGCAATATTATCGCTACGCAAAAAGTGAGATTATCGCAGCGGATAAAGCACAAGAAGCCGCCGACATAGCGCGTGAACGCAATGAGTTTAGATTAGCCCGCATCGAACGCGAAAAACTGGAACGTGCGCAAAAACATGCAGAGCGTGCCGCCAGCACAAAAAATGATGAAGCCAAAGCTGATTCAGTAAAAAGTGCTGATTCAGTGAAAGCAGAGAAAGAAAGACCTGCAAGTAGTGCTGAGGCAGATGATGCCAAAAAAGCAGCGATTGCGGCTGCCGTAGCGCGTGCAAAAGCACTTAAACTAGCCGCTACGCAGTCTGACGCAACAAAGACTGGCAGTGAAGAGGCGCCCGCACCAGCAATTGTCGAAAATAAAACTGAGCCTACGGCTACAGTCAATGATGAGCAGGCTAAAAAAGATAAACAAGCATTGATAGCCGCGGCCATTGAGCGCGCTAAGGCTCAAAAACTAGCAGCGGCTCAAGCAGGCGTTGCGCCAAAAAATACGGACGATCTCAGCCCTAAAGTCAAAGCTGAAATCACTGAAATTGAAACCATACGCGCAAAAGCAAAACAGATGGTTGAAAATAAAGACCCCGACTAATGGCTATACTTATTAAATTGTTATTAGCTCAATTGTTGCTAGCTCAACTATTATTAGGATAAAACGCTTGAACCGCTCACCTTACATTACCAACGCGCCTACCGTTAGCGTCATTATGCTAAAAGTACTACTCGCGCTCGTGCCTGGCATCATTGCTTATGTATGGGTTTATGGCGCTGGCATTTTAGTGACACTTTCACTAGCCACGGTAACTGCGCTAGTGACTGAAGCCGCGATTCTAAAAATCAGGCAGCGCCCTATCTCACCCAGCCTCGCAGATATGAGCGCTGTTGTGACAGCATGGCTGTTAGCACTTGCTCTGCCGCCACTAGCACCGTGGTGGTTAGTGGTGGTAGGGTCGTTCTTTGCAATCGCCATTGCTAAGCAACTTTATGGTGGGCTAGGCTATAACCCATTTAACCCTGCGATGGTGGGTTATGCCGTGCTGCTGATTTCTTTTCCAGTCATCATGACTAAATGGCCTGCGCCGTTAATGCTTGCTGATGCGTCTTTAAGTGCGTTCGACCAATTAAAATTCATCTTTAACCATGCATTACCTGTAGGCGTTCAGTTAGATGCGGTGACCTCAGCAACGCCCTTAGATTATCTAAAAACACAATTGATGCTTAAACACGAAATTGCAGACATTACACAAGCCCCTATTTTTGGTCAGTTTGGTGCAAAAGGCGGAGAAATGGTGACAGCTGGCTATCTATTAGGTGGCCTGTATTTAATCCAGCAACGTATTATTTCTTGGCACCTGCCCACTGCATTTATTGCTACGCTGGCTTTGATTTCCTTAATATTTAATATTACGGACCCTACGCACTTCACCAACCCAGCATTTCATCTAATGACTGGCGCATCTATGCTTTGTGCTTTTTTTATTATTACAGATCCAATCAGCGGTCCAACCACACCTAAAGGCAAGCTGTACTTTGCGGCTGGCGTTGCTGTACTCACTTATTTAATTCGCGTATATGGCGGCTACCCTGATGGCGTGGCATTTGCGGTATTAATCATGAACATGTGCGTACCCTTGATAGATGCTTATACGCAACCACGTGTATTTGGACATAAGCATTAGGAATACAAATGTCAGACACTCTATTTAAACACACCTTTAAAACAGCGAGTACGCTCACTGCATTTTCACTGGTTGGCACTGCAATACTTGCTTATATTTTCATCATTACGCGCGCACCGATTGAAGCGAGTGAAGCTGAAGCACGTTTGGCGCTTTTTTCACAAATATTACCGCATGACGTGTACGACAATGAGTTATTGAAAACCGAACTGCTTATTCCACCTAACACACTTCTTGGTAATCTAGTGCCTAGCAAAGCTAACATTGCCAAATTAGGCAATGAGCCTGTGGGTGTTATTTTAGAAGCGATTGCACATGATGGCTATGCAGGCGACATTAAATTGCTCATTGCCATTCGTGCTGATGGCTCCATTAGTGGCGTGCGTGTGCTTACCCATAAAGAAACACCTGGCCTTGGCGATTATATTGAGATCGAACGTAATGATTGGATTGCTCAATTCAATGATGAATCTTTAGTTAAAACAGCTGCCAAAGATTGGGCAGTGGTAAAAGACGGCGGAAAGTTTGAATATATGGCGGGTGCAACCATTACACCTCGCGCAGTGGTAAAAGCCGTTGCAAAAGCACTACAATTTTTTAATGAGAACAAATTAAGATTATTAGAAAATAATATTGCAGATAAAGCACTACAAGGTAAGGACAACCCATGAGCATTTATAAAGAAATCACCCTTAATGGGATTTGGAAACAAAATCCTGGCGTTGTCCAACTACTAGGTCTTTGTCCAACGCTGGCTGTCACCACGTCTGTGGTGAATGGTGTGAGCCTTGGCTTAGCAACTGTCTTGGTAATGGCGGCGGCAAATGGTGCAATCTCACCTGTGCGTAAATATGTACCGAATGAAATTCGGGTACCTGTCTTTATTTTGGTCATTGCAGCGCTCGTTACCATCATCGACTTATCCATCAATGCATTTGCACACCCATTGCATAAAGTTTTAGGGATTTTCATCCCGTTAATCGTGGTCAATTGTATCGTGCTAGCCCGTGTTGAATCATTTGCAGCTAAGAACGCGCCAATCCCCTCTATTCTTGATGGATTTATGATGGGGATGGGGCTAACTTTAGTCCTGGCACTACTCAGCGGAATGCGTGAAATTGTAGGCAAAGGCACTTTATTCTCTGGTTTAGATTTAGTATTTGGGCCATCAGCCAAGCAGTTTATGCTCACGGTTATTCCTGATTACCATGGCTTTTTATTAGCGGTCTTGCCTCCTGGCGCATTTTTAGGTTTAGGCATGCTCATCGCTGCACGTAACTGGATAGAGATAAGAAACAAAGCTAAAGACAGCACTCACGATAATCATGTGATAACACCTGAAGCTCAACCCGCGCTTAACGCTTAGCCTGTCAGGCGCCTCATATGAATGCAGAAAAACGCTTAGAAATATTTAAACGTCTAAAGCTAGCGATTCCTAACCCAGTGACAGAACTTAACTACAGTAGTCACTTTGAGTTACTGATTGCGGTGATGCTCTCTGCACAAGCAACCGACAAAAGCGTTAACCTTGCAACCGACAAACTTTTTGCAGTCGCCAATACACCAGAAAGCATGTTGGCACTAGGCTTGGCTAACTTAGAAAGCTACATTAAAACGATTGGCCTGTATCACGCCAAAGCCAAAAATGTTTTAGCCACCTGCCAGATACTCATCCATCAACATCAATCCCAAGTACCACACTCACGCGTTGCTTTAGAAGCATTGCCAGGCGTTGGCCGCAAAACAGCTAATGTTGTTTTAAATACGGCATTTGGTGAACCCACCATTGCTGTGGACACACATTTATTTAGACTAGGCAACCGCATCAAGCTGGCTGTGGGCAAAACCGTTCTGGAAGTAGAAAAGAAATATATTAAATCGATTCCAACAGAATTTATGCAGGACGCACATCATCTACTAATACTGCATGGCCGTTACGTATGCATTGCGCGCAAACCAAAATGTGCAGAATGTTGCATAGAAGACTTATGTGAATATCAGGCAAAAGAATATCACTTGCCACAGTTGACTGTATCAGCACAAAGATGAAAGTCGCTACCAGCATTGTACTAGGCCGCCAAGCTTTACCCGCGCTGGCTAGTCAAGCCGTTAACAATGCAATGAGCAAAGCAGGCATTACGACAGCCAATGGTGTTTTATTGCTGCTGACTTCTGAATTTGCAAGCAACCCCCAAGCCGCAATTATGGCTGCGGCAAAAGCGGCTGGTTGTACGCAAGTAGCTGGTTGTTCAGCAACAGGTATATTTACTGAAGAAGATTGGGTGCTCGATACGCCTGCCGCTGCCGCGATGGTGTTTGGCGGCGACATCCAGTTAGCACTGGCTCAAGATAATGAGGCTGGACAACCGCTGCTTACAATGGCCGCTCCCAGCGCGATTAATAGCACATGGCTTAATCATCATATTCGTTATGGTGGTATATCTGGCGACGCTACAGGGCATGGGCCATTTTCAGTATGGCAAAATGCAAAAGGTGATGTAAAAGGTCATATCGAGATGTTTCTATCTGGTGTAAAAATGGCAACAAAAGCCTCTCACGGCTTAATGTTACTCGGCACACCAAAGCAAGTTAATGCAAGCAAGCAGTTTGATCTGGAAATATTAGGTCAACAAAAAGCGCTAATCTCATTAGAAAAAGTTTGGAAGAATCATCATCAAACCGAAGAGCCGTTTCCTCTACATTTAATGATGGTTGTTTATGCCGAGAGTGCAGAGGCAATTGCTCAGGGGAGCTATCATCAAACCTCCATCATTAGCTATGATGGAGAAAATGGTAGCATTACACTCGCTCATGCACTGCCTGTTGGTCACTATGTAAGCTGGGCGTTGCGCGATGCCAACACGGCTGAAGCCGACATGGCACTCACAACAGACATCCTAGCAAATGAGCTGGGTAGCACGCCAGACTTTGGATTGTTATTCTCTTGTTTAGGTCGCGGTCCATATCTGTATAACGGAGAAGACCTCGACCTAAAAGTCATTACGCAGAGGTTTCCAAATATGCCATTATTAGGCTTTTACGGTAATGGTGAAATTACCTGTATTGATGGGCAAAACCAACTGCTGCCTTACTCTACCGTTCTTTCATTATTTTCAGCACGATAGGTACTTTATGAGTTTATACAACCCCAGCCGCGACCAAGCCAGACAATTTTTGTTTGACGCGTGGGCCAAGTTTAAACAGCACTCACCGCTTTCTGACTTGGAAAAAATCGCAGTTGAAGTCATGCAAATGCACCCTGAGTACCACACAATACTAGATGCGCCTGAGCGCTATATGCAACAGCAGTATTTTCCCGAACAAGGTGAAACAAACCCATTTTTGCATTTGAGCTTACATTTATCGGTCATTGAGCAAATATCGATTAACCAGCCAATTGGCATTGGCCAGATTTATGAAAAGCTCAAACTGAAACATAGTGATCAGCACATGGCACAACACGATATATTAGAGTGCCTTGCAGAAACTATTTGGCAATCTCAACGCAACAACACACCATTAGATTCAGCACACTACTTGGGCCTTTTACAGCAAAGGGTAGCGGCTTAATATGAGTAACAATGTCAACGATTGGCTCAACGAACATGGTGACTATTTGTATCGCTTTGCCCTAGCGCGTCTAAAAGACACCCACCAAGCTGAAGATGCCGTACAAGAAACCATGCTCGCAGCCATCAAAAATAATAGCTTTGAGGGCGACTCATCTATACGCACATGGCTAACAGGCATACTCAAACATAAAATCATTGATATGCAGCGGAAACTCATACGCGAACAGCCTGTATCAGACATCATCGACCTAGATGCGGTTAATGAAAGCATGGATGATTTCTTTGACAAAACTGGCCATTGGCTAGACAAACCACAATCTTTTGACATGCCCGACCATGCATTAGAGCAGAGTCAATTTTTAAGCGTGTTGGATGCATGCATGCAAAAACTACCCAAGAAGCTGAAAGCTATTTTCATGCTACGAGATGTGCATGAAATGGAAAATGAAAATATTTGTAAGGAACTAGATATTACCCCGACCAATGCTTGGGTAATGTTATATAGAGCTAGGATGGGGCTAAGAAAATGTTTAGAGATGAATTGGGTTAAGGGTTAGGATTATCATATGCTTACCTGCAAACAAGCTAGTCAACTTATCTGTCAATCTTTAGACCATCCTTTATCTTGGTATGAACTTATGCAACTTAGACTGCATCTTATGATGTGCGGTGCATGCAACCGATTCAGGAAACAATTGAATATATTGCTGATTGGATTGTGCAAGATTAGAACCAATATAGAAAATGATAGCGCTATTCAGCTCCCATTAGATGCAAAAACGAGAATCGTTGAAAAAATAAAGTCTGATCAACATGCTCAATAATGTTCGTTGGTGTAAAACACAGTAAGTATTAACTCTTTAATTTAAAGGAAACTATAATGAATAAAACACACAAAACACTTTCACTTGCTATTGGTGGCGCATTAGCACTTTCAGTTGCAGCAACAACGGTGAACGCAGCTGAAAACCCATTTGCATTAAAATCACTCGCAAGTGGCTACCAAGTTGCAGATGCACATGATGCAAAAGCAGCCGATGGCAAATGTGGCACTGGTAAATGTGGCACAGCTGAAAAAGCTAAAGAAATGAAAATGAAAGATGGTAAATGTGGTACTGGCAAATGCGGCAGTGCAGAAAAAATGAAAGAAGGCTCATGTGGCGGTGAAAAAGCCAAAGAAGGCTCATGTGGCGGTGAAAAGAAATAAGCACAACTCAATTTAATATTACGGATGGTGAATCGTAATCAAATTCATGGTGCAGGTCTGGGGTTGAAGCGAGCGCTAATACCCCAGATTCAATCACTGTATAAGCAACCATTAATCTCAAATATTCAATTTGTTGAAATAGCGCCAGAAAACTGGATTGAAGCTGGCAGCAAAGCAACAAAGCAGTTAGATTGGTTTGCGGAACGCTACCCTATCGTATGTCACGGGCTTTGCTTATCACTAGGCGGCATCAGCCCACTCAATATTGATTTTTTACATCAAGTTAAGCAGTTCTTAAACCACTACAACATTGATATCTACACAGAACATTTAAGTTACTGCACAGACGCCTACCAAGGTAAACAAGGTTATTTGTATGACCTGCTACCGATTCCCTTTACTGAAGAAGCCGTGCATTACGTTGCAAAGCGCATCCGTCAAACGCAAGATATACTTGGTCGGCGCATTGGCATAGAGAATGCCTCGTTTTATGCAGCCGCACCTATCTCAGAAATGAGCGAACTTACTTTTCTTAACGCGGTATTAAGCGAGGCGGATTGTCTTTTACACTTAGACATTAATAATATTTACGTCAACAGCGTGAATTTTAATTTTGATCCGCATGCATTTCTGCGTGGCATTCCACATGAACGGATTATTTACAGCCACATCGCAGGGCATTATCAACAATCGCCAGATTTACTGATTGATACGCATGGCGAGAATGTCATTGACCCAGTTTGGGCGCTACTTGAAGATGCCTATGATTTATTTGGCGTGTTCCCTACATTACTTGAACGCGACAGCAACATTCCTGCATTAGATGTATTAATGGCGGAAGTGAACAAAATTGCAAGCTTGCAGCATCAGGCGGCTCAACGCACAGTCAGAACCAACCCTCAAACATTAGCCCAGCGCTCACTTTGACGTAATTGGAACCTTGCGATGACCGATCATCTACTCAGCTTCCAACGCTACCAACAAGCATTCACGTCACGGATACGCGACCCGCATAATCAGCCCATTCCTGCTGGCGTCGCGCCTGAACGCATGGCGGTTTATGACGAAATTGTGTTTAACAACCTGTTTGAATCTGCCTCGGCATGCTTTCCTGTCGCCAGAAAAACAGTTGGCAAACGCATTTGGTTAAAACTAGTGCAATCTTTTTTAAAAGATTACGCCACTGACACCCCGCTTTTTCGTAAAATCCCGCAAGAGTTTTTAACTTTTTTACAGCAAACTAATCTAGCCTCACCTCAACAACTACCTGTTTACTTACAGGCTCTATGCCATTATGAATGGATAGAACTCTATCTCAGCACTTTTCCGAGCATGGCAGATAATGCCAGTAACATCAATCCAAATGGCGACCTAGCAAAACACAGCATTGTATTTACCAACACCATGCAACTGCTAGAATATGATTACGCGGTGCATAAGATTTCTCCAAAACACAAACCTAATGCTAAAGAACCTACTCAGCTGTTAGTGTATCGAAACCCTGAATACGATATTAAGTTTATGGAACTAAACCCGATTACCTTTAGATTACTGACGCTATGTCAGCAAGAAAGTATGACCGCAGAGCAAGCCCTGACAATGCTTGCGGAGGAATTAAAGCATCCCCAACCAGAGCCAATCATACAATTTGGATTAGGGATTTTAGAAGATTTAAGAGGCCAAGGGGCGATTCTTGGCACCGCTCGTTCACATCTAACATAACCACGGCGCGCTCAAAAACCAATTGCAACACCTAGAGAGGTTAAGGTGTTGGGATGGAAAGAACAAGAAAGCAATACAAGCATTTGAGTGCTGAAGAACGTGCGACGATTATGTTGATGCAACGAGAAGGAAATAACATGCGTGA
>JAUXNQ010000066.1 GCA_030682715.1 Methylotenera sp.
AGTGGTACATGATTCTGAATATATGATGGGTATTTCTCCGTATGTCCATGAGCTGGATACCTCACAATGGCAAACCCAGCCATTGTACGCTATCCAACTCGGGGGCAAGCCCCCGAGATTTTCGCTTTGCGGTTAAAAATATTGAAGATCAGTTACGCATTGCTGCCGTCGCCTTTGAGTTGAAGGAAGGCATAGTTATTACGGATGCAGAAGGCACTATTCTAAGAGTAAATAAAGCCTTTTCAGAGATTACTGGATATTCCTCCGAGCTTGCAATTGGCCAAAAGATGAACTTTCTTAAATCTGAACTACATGATGATGATTTTTATCATGAGATGTGGAAAGTGGTTGCTCGTGATGGCGAGTGGCATGGTGAAATATGGAATCGCGTGCATGGTGGGGCTGTACGCTTACATTCAGTAGTCATTAGTACTGTTAAAGATAGTCAAGAAAAAATTTCTTACTATATAGGTACTTATATTGATATCACAGAGAAACAGTATGCTGAAGACCAGCTTCGCATTGCTGCCATCACCTTTGAAACGCATGAAGCCATTATGATCACTGATGCAGATTCAAAAATTGTCCGCGTGAATCGTGCATTTGAAAAATTGACGGGGTATCAATCATCTGAAGTCATTGGTAATAATCCACGAATATTAAACTCAGGACGACATGACCAAAGCTTTTATAGTGAGATGTGGGAAAATTTGGTTGATCAAGGCGCTTGGACTGGAGAAGTTTGGGATAAGCGTAAAGACGGGGGCATATACCCTAAGCAACTAACAATCACTGCAGTAAAAAATGCCAAAGGTGTTACAGCAAACTATGTTGGTATATTTATGGATATCTCAGAGCGAAAAGTTGCAGAAGAGACATTACGGCAATCTGAGCGCTATCTCACCAATATCCTCAACTCATTAGATGAAGTGGTTTGGACAGCAGTAGCCCCAGATTATCAATGGCGCCATGTCAATGCAGCTACTTTAAAAATATATGGTGTTTCCCCTGAGGAGTTCAGGGCTGACCCAGACTTATGGATTAAATTCGTACATCCAGATGATCTGTCAGAAGCTAAAAATCTAGTTGAAAGAACCTTAGTAGACGGAAAAGCGAGCGCTGAATACCGTATTTTACTGGCTAATAATGAGGAGCGCTGGATATCAGATACAAGAAGCATGATTCAAGGTCAAAATGCTGAGTTTACTGAACTGTTAGGAGTTTTTCATGACATGACAGAACGAAAGTTAATAGAAAAAGCTGGTATAGACCAACATAATCGCCTTATTTCCATGTTACAAACTAGCCCAATTGCTGTGCGAATTGCCGCATCATCTGGAAGAAAAGTACTGTTTGCAAATAACCGTTACGCAAAAATGATTAATTGCAATATAGACGAGGTAATTGGAAAAGACCCAATCGCTTATTACGCAGACCCAAAAGATTATGAGTGTATTCTAGAGGATTTAAATAATGGACTCCAGGTAAGTGACAAACTAATTAAATTGCTCATACCGAATGCTGGACCAATCTGGGTCATGGCTTCTTATTTAGAAGTTGATTATGCTGGTGAGCCTGCTGTGCTAGGTTGGTTTTATGATGTAACAGCGTTAAGAGATGCACAAGAAGCTCAACAAAAAAGCGAACAGCAACTAAAACGGTCACTTGAAGAATTAAAGTATCAGAAACATGCCCTAGACAAACATGCAATCGTCGCGATTACAGATATACAAGGTCGCATTAGTTATGCGAACCAAAAATTCTGTGAGATTAGCGGCTACTCTTTAGATGAGTTAATTGGAAAAGACCACGCCATTTTAAACTCAGGATACCACCCTAAAGGATTCTGGAAAGCGATGTACCGCACTGTGTCTAGGGGCAACGCGTGGCACGATGAAGTATGCAATCGTGCAAAAGATGGTCATTTATATTGGGTAGATACGACAATTGCTCCGTTTATAGGTGAAAATGGCAAACCTGAAAGTTACATTTCTATCAGAACCGATATTACTCAGGGAAAGTTGGCTGAAGAAAAAAGTACTTACCTAGCGCTTTATGACTCATTAACAGGCCTACCTAACCGTCGTTTACTGCAAGATAGGCTTAAGCAAGCATTAACTACTAGCCAACGTAGCGGTAAAAAAGGAGCGTTACTCTTTCTTGATCTTGATCACTTTAAGGTACTTAATGACACCCTTGGGCATGACATAGGAGATTTACTACTCCAACAAGTTGGAGAGCGCCTTGTTAGCGTCGTGCGCGAAGGAGACACTGTAGCGCGTTTGGGAGGCGATGAGTTTGTCATTATTCTAGAATCGCTGAACGAACAGGTTGTGGCATCTGGCACACAAGCAAAAATGATAGGTAAAAAAATATTATCTGTACTGAATAAGCCCTATCAACTTAATACGCATAAACATCTAATTACACCAAGTATAGGCATTACTTTATTTGATGGCTATCAGGAGAGTACGGACGATCTGCTCAAACAAGCAGATATCGCTATGTACCAAGCTAAGAAGACAGGTAGAAATGCAGTAAGTTTTTTTGATCCTGAAATGCAAACAACCATTTATGCACGTGTAGGGTTAGAACATGAACTGCACGAAGCGCTAGAAAAAAATCAGTTTGAGTTGCATTATCAGTTACAGGTTGATGCTTCAAAAAGACCAACTGGAGTTGAGGCACTGCTTCGTTGGGTCCACCCTGAGCGCGGCATGATATCTCCATTGCAATTTATTCCCTTAGCGGAAGAGTCTGATCTCATTTTAGACATTGGAAAATGGGTATTAAATACAGCATGCGCTCAACTAAAAGAGTGGGGGAAAGACAAAAAAACTAACCGTCTCACCATTTCAATTAATGTCAGCGCAAAACAGTTACATCAGCCTAACTTTGTTTCACAAATCAAATCATCTGTAAAAAAATATTCCATTAACCCTACTAAATTAAAGTTGGAACTTACAGAAAGCATATTGCTGGATCGCATAGACGAAACTATTGAAAAAATGAATGCACTTAAAGTGCTAGGCATTAGATTCTCTTTGGATGATTTTGGTACAGGCTACTCTTCACTGCAGTACCTAAAACGCTTACCTCTTTATCAACTAAAAATCGACCGGTCATTTGTGCGCGATATTGCTATTGACAGTAGTGATCAGGAAATTATTCGCACTATTATCGCAATGGCGCACACGCTTAACCTCAATGTTATTGCTGAAGGTGTTGAAACGAAAGAGCAGCAAACTTTATTGGAAAGTAATGGCTGCTTGCATTATCAGGGCTATTTTTTTGGAAAACCAGTTCCTATTGATGAGCTATCAATTCAATTGGAAACGATTTCACAAGTGACTGAAAAATCCACATAGGAAGGTCAATGTATGAATGCAGAAAAATACAGCATCGATAATGGTTCGAACAGTATTAAAAATGCTGGTGAATACCTGACATTTAAACTTGGTAACGAAGGCTACGGCATTGAGATACTAAAAGTACAAGAAATACGAGGTTACGATCAAGTGACGCAAATTGCAAACACCGCAGACTATATCAAAGGGGTGATTAATTTACGTGGCAGGATTGTACCAATTGTAGATTTGCGCATTAAATTTAAATTAAAAAATATTGAGTACGACGAATTTACAGTAGTAATTATTCTGAACTTAAGTGGCCGTGAATTTGGAGTGGTTGTGGATGGGGTATCGGATGTGATTACTCTAAAAGCAGAGCAGGTCCGTGATGTGCCTTCTTTGGTAACTAGTATTGATACTAAATATATTGTTGGATTAGCAACGCTTGTTGAGCAAATGATTATTCTCGTTGATATAGAAAAATTGATGACGAGTCAAGATATAGAACTGATAGACACAACCAGTTTAAGTTAAGTACTAACATCTGAAATTACTTAATAATTCAGGGGGTAAATATGAAAATAAACATGCCAGTAACCAATATAGAGGTAGAGCTTAAAGACAGTAGTTCTATTGTTTCAAAAACAGATCTCAAAGGCCTCATTACTTATGTTAATCGTGATTTTTTAGAGATTAGTGGCTTTACAGAGCAAGAGTTAATAGGTAATAGCCACAACATCGTCCGTCATCCTGATATGCCACCAGCTGCTTTCGCAGATTTATGGAATACTGTTAAAGCAGGTAAGCCATGGAATGGTCTCGTTAAAAACCGATGCAAAAATGGTGATCATTACTGGGTAGAGGCAAACGTAGCCCCAGTTCGAGAAAATGGAGAAATCGTTGGTTACATGTCTGTGCGCTCCAAAGTGACACGTAAACAAATAGAAGACATTGAACCGATATATCGTCGAATGCTAAAAGGTGAAGTGATTAAAGCAGAGGGTTTAGTAACCAAACTTGTGAATGCCTTGCGTAACATGCCTATGTTTTTTAAAGTGTTAATGGCAATGATCTTGCCGATAGGTACTATTTTAGGGATGGCTATTTTAATCAATGTTGGAGTTACTAATGCGTTAACAATTTCGTCCATTGGTTTTATAGTTGCATTATTCGCTAGTTATTTACTTTCACGTAAGATCGTATCTCCTATTCAGATTGTAATTAAAAGTCTTAACGCAATTGCTAGTGGTGATTTGCAGCTTAAAATTGATACTAGCGCTAATGATGAAGCTGGCAAGATGATACAGGCATTGAAATCCATGCAAATTAAGGTGGGATTTGATGTGAATCATGCCCGCAAGATCGCAGAAGAGGCAATGCGCTTACAAGTGGGATTAGATAATAGCACCGTAGGCGTAACCTTTACTGATGGGCAGAGCGCATTGCAATATATCAATAAGGCTGGGAAGGATTTGTGGCAAGGCATGTCGGCAGGTGTGCTTAAGCAACATAAAGATTTTTCTGTCAACGAAATGCTTGGTAAGACTGTAAGCCATTTTTTTGAGAATGAAGAGGCACGTGTTGTATTTACTGAAAAACTAAACGCACCCAAGACCATTAACCTTACTATGTATGGCTATCAATTAGAGCTTACCATCGTCCCCGTGATTAGCGACAAAGGTGAATACTTAGGACGCATGACACAATGGGTTGATCGTACCGCTGAAGTGCTGGCAGAAAAAGAAGTGGCAAGATTAGTGGATGAAGCGGTTGCTGGACACTTATCTGAAAGAGTCGATCTATCTATATTGCCGCAGGGGTTTATTCTGGATACAGGTAAAGGCATTAATCATATTTTAGATGCTGTGATTGGTCCGTTGAATATGGCAGCTGGTTATGTTGAAAGCTTTGCGAAGGGAAATATACCTGAAAAAATTACCGAAAATTACAACGGTGATTTCAATATCATTAAAAATAACTTGAATGTCTGCATTGACGCATTGAATTTACTTGTTACAGATGCCAGCATGCTGTCTCAAGCTGCACAAGACAATAAGATTGATACTCGCGCCGATGTGACTAAGCACCTAGGAGACTACAGAAAAGTGGTTGAAGGTGTTAATGGCACGCTTGATACCATCATGCAAAAAACTGCTGCTGATGCGGCTGAAAAAGCGCAAGAATCTAGATTATTAGCTGATGCAGTTGAAGAAACACAAACCATTATTGAAGCCGCTAAAGCTGGTGACTTAAGTAACCGTGTTTCTCTAATTGGGAAAAGTGGAGCAATTGCTAGCCTGTGTGATGGTATTAACGCGTTAATAGATAAAATGACCGAAGTAATTATTCAGGTTAAAGAAGCGGGTGAAACTATCAATACTGCTGCAGGTGAAATATCTTCTGGCAACACTGACCTGTCCAGCAGGACTGAACAACAAGCTTCTAGTTTGGAAGAAACCGCAGCAAGCATGGAAGAACTTGCCAGTACAGTTAAAAATAATGCTGAGAATGCTAAACAAGCCAATCAACTGGCTGAGGTCGCTTCTGGTGTAGCACTTAAAGGTGGAAAAGTTGTTGGTCAAGTAGTTGATACCATGATCGCTATTAATCAAAGTGCACACCAAATTGAAGATATTATTTCTGTGATTGATGGCATCGCCTTCCAAACTAATATTCTTGCATTGAACGCCGCAGTTGAGGCTGCGCGTGCAGGTGAGCAAGGTCGCGGCTTTGCAGTTGTCGCTGGTGAAGTGCGTAACCTTGCTCAACGCTCAGCATCTGCGGCCAAAGAAATTAAAGAACTCATCACAGATTCAGTCAATAAAACTGCTGAGGGAACTAAACAAGTAGAAGTCGCAGGTACAACCATGCAAGAAATCGTTACTTCGGTTCAACGTGTGACAGACATTATGAGCGAAATTTCTGCAGCATCAGTAGAGCAAAGTATGGGAATTAGCCAAGTAAACACTGCTATCACTAGCATGGACGAAGTTACCCAACAAAATGCAGCTTTAGTTGAACAAGCCGCGGCCGCGGCAGAGTCACTTGTTGATCAAGCAGTGGGACTAATGGACACAGTAAGAGCATTTAAATTACGCGCAGGTTTGGCTAATCAGAGTAAAGAAAGCCAAGTACATCGAACTCTAGCAAAAGCCGCCAAACCAACTTTCAGAGAGCAAAACAAGAAAACCCAAGTGTTAAGTGTCAACAGTGAAAGCGACTGGGAAGAGTTCTAGATGGAAAAATTAAGAGGGTGTAAGCTACTCATGTATTAGCTCAACCGACCCTAAAATACACTAGCTCAGACCTAATCTGACAGTTACCGAAGTTTTAGATAACTGTCGGATTAAATTGAGACTAGTTCATATTAGAAACAAGCATACTTTCATGGCTGTGCTCGAACAGCACTTTCTCTCTCCCACTGACGCGTTTTTGCAGCGGCAATAAACGCCTCTACTTCTAGCGCATCTATTACCCCTGAATCTTCTCTGAGATTGGCAGCTTTCAGTAGCATAACGCCTCCATTATCAATCGCAATTGCTTTTAAATGTCCAAATGCATCACGAATAAAATCGATTGCGGCAGCTTCAGTAGATAATTCCTTTGCACCTTCACTGGAAAGAATAATGGCAACAGCGTCAAATAGTACCGAAGGTGTGCCAGCCAATTGCCCATCGACTTTAATTGATGAGCCATCGCTGAGCTTGGCGCCACCAATTTTGGGAGCGACGATTTTAACACTTGCACCAGCATCTATCACTGCCTTTTTAATGGCATTAATAGTGCTAATATCTGAGCCATCAGCAATCAAAATTCCTATTGAACGACCTAACAATATACCTTTCATTTTGCCAATGATTTGTAAGGCTGGCGAGGCTGGCATTTCCTGTACGATAGACGCGGATTCATAAGCATCTGGTATCTTTTGGAAACCTAAGCCATCAGAAACTTTACTGGCAAGCTCTTCTGAAATATGTCGTAAATGGCTAACCATTTTCTCTCTAATATGCAAATGTTCTACTTTAGATAATTCAAAGATTAAGGCTGAAGCAATATGCGCCTGTTCATAACTAGTTTGGCTAGTGAAAAATTGTCGCGCCTGACTGTAATGATCTGCGAAACTCTCTGCCCTGATGCGGCCTTTTACTCCACTTTCGTTGGCTACAGTGCTATGAAATCCGTTAGGGGTTTCACGCGGAGAAGCTTCTGATAGTGAATTAGGTTCATAGGCAACTCTGCCAGTAGGCTGCTGCATCTGCATTTTCCCATCGCGCTGATGATTTGCAAACGGACATTTTGGCGCATTAATCGGAATCTGATGAAAATTAGGTGATCCCAAACGTGATAGTTGTGTATCTAGATAAGAAAATAAGCGGCCTTGTAGCAATGGGTCGTTGGAGAAATCAATCCCAGGCACTACGTGAGAAGGACAAAAAGCCACCTGCTCGGTTTCTGCAAAGAAATTATTAGGCCAGCGATTAAGCACCATACGGCCAATCACTTGCAATGGAACAAGCTCTTCTGGAATCAGTTTGGCCGCATCAAGGTGATCAAATGGAAATTTATCAGCTTCTTCAGCGGTAAAGAGTTGTACGGCTAGATCCCATTCTGGGAAATCCCCTGCCTCAATTGCCTCAAACATATCACGGCGCATGAAATCTGGATCAGCCCCCGCAGTCTTGACAGCTTCATCCCATATCATGGATTGTAGCCCGAGCTTAGGACGCCAATGGAACTTTACAAAAGTTGAATGACCACTTTCATTAATTAGTCGAAAGCTGTGCACACCAAAGCCTTCTATCATGCGGAGTGAGCGTGGTATTGTGCGGTCCGACATAATCCACATCACCATATGCATAGACTCTGGCGTGAGTGAAATAAAATCCCAAAAAGTGTCATGGGCCGTCGCTGATTGTGGAAAACCACGATCAGGCTCCATTTTGATGGCATGCACAAGATCAGGAAACTTAATGGCGTCCTGAATAAAGAATACTGGAACGTTGTTGCCGACTAAGTCCCAATTGCCTTCTTTAGTGTAAAACTTGGTAGCAAAGCCACGCACATCTCGTGGCGTATCGACAGAACCTGAGCCGCCAGCAACCGTTGATATGCGGGTAAATAGCGGAGTTTGTTCGCCAACTTCGGTGAGTATTTTGGCCGTTGTGTATTGTTGTAGTGAGTGTGTCAATTCAAAATAACCATGCACACCAGTCCCACGCGCGTGAACAATGCGTTCAGGAATACGTTCATGGTCAAAATGCGTAATTTTTTCTCGTAGGATGAAGTCTTCCAGCAACACTGGTCCGAGTGGGTTGGATTTCAAAGAATTTTGGTTATCAGAGACTGGCATCCCCTGATTAGTCGTCAGCGATGCATCATCGCCATCTGCAAGCTGATGCAACTCTCCGCCTTGGCCCACTTCAGTTTTTTTGTTGAATTCCGCATCATCTTTACTCTTTACAAACTTGTCGTTGCTCATATGCTTTTCCCTCAGTGGTCATCAATTTACTTACACATCTAAAGTTAGAATCAAATATCAGCTTCTATCAGCCATCAATTCCCGTTTACGTGCAGCAATCATGTCACCCAACTCCATCATGTCTAATTTGGTTGCCTTTGCTTTTGGAAACATTTCCTCTTGCTCCTCTTTCACGTGATGTTTCACATACTCTTGAAGCACTTTGATTTTTGCGTCAAACATCTCGCCATCTGGCTCAACTCCATCAACTTGCGCAATTAATGATTTTAAAGTTTCATGCTCCACCGTAGCTTCTGGCACTAACTCATGATCTTTCAGCGCGTGTTTAACCGCTGGATAAAATATTTCTTCTTCTACTTGTGCATGTATGCTTAGTTCCATACATATTTCGCTGACAAGTTTTTTCTTCATGGCCTTTGTTGATGCCTTTTCATAATCATCAAACAAGCCACTGACCAACTTATGATCAGCACGTAGCAAGGTCGTCGCGTCCTGCGATTTTGATTGGATATTAGATTTAGATGGCGTAGCAGATTGAGTGGTTTTGTTAAGTAAAGTTGTCATGTTGTGTTTTCCTTTTCAGTTTTGAATGAAACTAATATGGTGATCGCTGATAGACCGTGATATTTGTAGTCGCTAATTTACAAACAAAGCAATCAAGATAATGATTGGAATAGGAATACCGAGAAAGAACAGTAGTATTGAACGCATGGTGTATCTCCAGAATTAATGAGCGTAGTAAAAGTAATGATCTGAGCAAAGTTAAGCATCGCGACAACGACCACCACAAATAGCTGCTAAGCTTGCTGAAAATGCCCCCATTAGCAGTGAAACAAATAGCCACAAAGTTGAGTAGATTGATGCTTTACGTGCTTTTTCAGCGGCCTCTTTCGCGGCAATTTCTGCATTACGCACTTTCGCCTGCATGCTGGTATAAATCTGATTGACCCGTGTTTCAGCTTCCTGCTGGGTCAAACCTGTGTGGCTTGAGACAAGTTGGCTGATATACGATAAGTCTGCTGGTGGTAGAGACTTCATCGCCATTGAATTTACAATGATGCGAGTGACTTCAGTCGTGGATGCTAACCTCTGAGTGTTACCTGTTGAATCTATGTTGCTTTCGGTATATCCAGAAGACGTAGTATTGGTATTTTTTCGAAACAAAGTATCAACGAAATAGCCCATTTCACCTGCTTCACTTTCATTTGCACTATCAGGATTACCATCTTTTGAACTTGCTGCTGCAACCACACCTGCAGTCGCAACGCCACCAGTTAAAGTTGCTGCTGCCTGAATTCCACCGTTAACAATAGCGCCGATAGCTGAAGCAAGAAGCGCTGCCGTAGCAAGTGTGGCAACGGCCCATGCAAGGAAACCATGCGCAGTATCACGAAAATAAACTTCATCAGCTTGCACGCCAGCCCACCTAATACGCAACCTTCCAGCGAGATAACCACCCATTCCCGCTGCGAGAATTTGTGTAACAGACAACCAAACAATCGTAGATAGCCCAAATGTAGAGGCATTAACCCCTTTGTGGGCCCAAGGTGAAACAGATGACAATCCTAACCCTGAGCCTAGTAGCAATAGAATCAGTGACAAAGCAGCTATAGCAGATGCTCCTGCCAATATTGCAGCCCACGACACTGCGCTAACATTTGCTTGTGCAGAGTGGTAGTCGATCTGTGGCAAAACACTTACACGACTTAACTCTTCTGCGTTAGATAAATTGTCGGTAGTAGATAGATTAGCGGTGTTTGATAAATTGGATAGCGCCATGTTGATACTCCACAATTTCATTAAGTGCTGACTATTGCACTCATCACTATGGGGTTCTGTTTGATGGCGTACATAGAACTAAATTAATCTTATTCCGTGTATTAATTACTATAAAAGTCTTATAGATTAATAGGGAAGTTAGTGCGTTAACGTACCGACCATGTATTTACAAAAACCCACTCTCTAACTCTACAAAACTAGAATAAATTTAATGATTAGTTAATTTATTCATCATTTGTAATTAAAAATTATTGTATATAAAGGAAATAAAATGAGTTTAGTCACGGGTCTATTTAAAGATCAAGATAGTGCTGAAAATGCGTATAAATCGCTTGCAGACTCAGGTTACAGCGCTGATGAAATTGATGTTGTAATGTCTGAAGAAACACGCCGTAAATATTATGGGAAAGATACAACCTTAGAGACGGAAGTAGGCAACAAAACTGCTGAAGGTGCTGCAATCGGTGGTGCGGTTGGTGGTACAGTTGGCGCAATTGCTGCAGCTATTGCAGCTGTCGGTACCACATTAGTTTTACCTGGGTTAGGTTTAGTGATTGCAGGACCAATTGCAGCTGCTATTGCTGGGGCAGGTGCCGGCGGTGTTACGGCAGGTATTGTTGGGGCATTGATTGGATGGGGCATCCCTGAAGATCGTTTAAAAGAATATGTGCAAGGTATCAATGATGGCGGTATATTAATTGGTGTAAAATCTAAATCCGACGAGGATCAACGTCGATTTGAAAACGACTGGCGAGTCAATAATGAAAACCAAGTAAGTTCTTAACTATTAAGAAGCGCTATTAGCCTAAACAGCTTTTTGAGGGCTTTTGTATGGCTACACAATTGATATCATCAACTGTGCAGCCTTAAGAAATACAAAAACTTCTATGCCAGATTTTAAGCATCACCTATCTATTGCACATTGCTGCCTAGCTTAATATCAGCAAAGATCAATTGGGTTGCAGATAAGTTTTTGGTTTGTAGGTTTGGTCGTATTCATTCGTTGCATGCTGTGTGTTCCATAATTTGCAGAATCTGAACCACTGCCATTTTTTTACCAGTCAATTGATTAATTTTGATTACCGCTTGTAGCGAACTCAACAAACAAACGTTATGTACAAAACCTCATCGTCATGCCAGAGGCTGTTATTCTGGATTGGAATGCAGAAAATGTGAACGCATTGAATAACGATCATTTCCAAGAAATAATCAAATTAAAGCCAGAGGTCGTGCTACTAGGAACAGGGGGAACGCATTTGTTTTTACACCCTAAAAACTACCAAATACTTACCGAAAATGGCATTGCGCTAGAATGCATGACAACCGCAGCAGCTTGCCGCACCTATAACATATTGATGAGCGAAGGTAGGCTTGTTGCGGCTGCACTGATACTTTAATAATACTTGCATCCGAATTTTGTAATTGATTTTGAGTATTGTGACAGCTAGGAAAAACAAATTGCAAGATAGATTTAACAAACCAGCTTAGAGCTTTTAGAACTAAATGTTGTCGACGAGTATCACTTACAACCAAAGTCAACAAGTAGCAGTAAATCATTAAAGACTCCTAAGCGGGACATAGCTGCCATTCCATTTCTGCGAGTTGATCTCTTTAAGCTATCCAAAACAGACGTTAAAATACACTTGATAATGATTACCTAATTTTGCTACCTCAAACGTAATGCATTGGTAATCACAGATACTGAGCTCAAACTCATGGCAAGGGCAGCAATCATTGGTGACAACAACCATCCAGTCAGTGGATAGAGCAGACCAGCCGCCAAAGGCACACCTAGTGAATTGTAAACGAAGGCAAATATAAGATTTTGCTTCATGTTAATAATTGTCTGCTCTGAGATTGCTCTAGCTTGAGCGATGCCGCGCAAGTCACCTTTTACAAGGGTTACTTGCGCACTATTCATTGCGACGTCTGTTCCTGTTCCCATCGCAACACCTACATTTGCTTTGGCCAACGCAGGTGCATCATTGATACCATCACCTGCCATTGCAACTATCCGACCTTCACGCTGTAATTTATCTACCAGCGCTAATTTGTCAGCAGGTCTGACTTCGCCATGCACCTCATCAATACCTAGTTTGGTCGCTACAGACCTTGCCGTTGCAAGCCCATCGCCAGTTGCCATGATTACCCGAATATCAAATGACCTAAGAACATTCAATGCTTCTAGTGAGCTAGCTTTAATTGGGTCAGAAACAGCAAGCAATCCCGCCATTTTCCCGTCTACCGCCAAGATCATTACACTAGCACCCTCAGCTCTTAATACTTCTGCCTGCAACTGCAAGTCTTCAACTGATACACCCATTTGCGCCATCAGTGCAGTATTACCTAACGCAAGCGCTTTGCCAGTGACCACTCCTCTAACACCAATACCAGAAATTGAATCAAACGCTTCCACCTTATCCAGTGAAAGTCCCCGTTCACGAGCTTCTTGCAAAATAGCATCTGCTAGAGGGTGTTCACTTCCTTGATCTAAACTGGCTGCCAGACGCAGCACTTCATCCTCGGTATATTCTTTGTTAGCAATAATACGATCAAATCTTGGTTTGCCTTCTGTTAACGTCCCTGTCTTATCGACAATGATGGTGTCGATTTTACGGAAGTTCTCGATGGCTGCCGCATCACGGAATAACACGCCTTGTGAAGCTGCCTTACCTGTAGCAACCATAATAGACATCGGTGTTGCCAATCCTAGTGCGCATGGACAGGCAATAATAAGAACAGCAACGGCATTAATGAGACCATAAACCCAGCTAGGCTCAGGGCCAAACATCCCCCATGCAAAAAATGTCAGTATCGCAATGACTACAACAGTCACGACAAAGTAGCCAGCCACATGATCAGCCATGCGTTGCATGGGCGCTCTAGAGCGTTGTGCCTGCATCACCATTTGCACAATACTGGAGAGTACAGTCTGAGCACCTACTTTCTCAGCACGTAATACTAATGCACCATTTGTGTTTAGCGTTGCACCAATCAGCTTATCACCGACACGTTTTGTCACGGGTACAGGTTCGCCAGTCAGCATGGATTCATCTACTGCACTTCCTCCCTCAATCACGATGCCATCAACTGGCACTTTCTCACCTGGACGAACGCGAAGCGTGTCACCGACATGAACGTGCGTCAAAGGAACATCTTCTTCCGTGCCGTCAGTATTAATTCTGCGAGCCGTTTTAGGTGCTAATCCCAGTAAGGATTTAATTGCAGCAGATGTCTGTGAGCGTGCCTTTAGCTCAAGCACCTGACCCAGCAAGGTTAGGGAAATGATCACTGCGGCTGCCTCAAAGTAGACTGCCACACGCCCCATCGCTATAAACGATTCTGGAAAAACATCAGGAGTTACCGTAGCAACAACGCTGTAAACAAATGCTGCTGATGTACCTAGGCCAATCAGAGTCCACATATTAGGTTGACGGTTAATGACAGACTGAACACCCCGCTGAAAGAAAGGCCAGCCTGCCCACAATACAATCGGCAATGAAAGTATGAGCTCGATCCAGCTTTGCGTAGCCATCTCGAACCATTGCAGCCTATGACCTAACATCGCAAGCACTGTGACGATGATGGTGAGTGGTAACGTCCAAATAAACCGTCGTTTGAAATCTACCAATTCTGGACTATCACCTTCTTCCAGGGTCGGCATTTCTGGTTCCAGAGACATGCCGCACTTAGGGCAGACCCCAGGCGTGTCCTGACGTACCTCAGGGTGCATTGGGCAGGTATAAACTGTACCTGTGGCATTTATTTCAGCGGGTATTGGCTCAGCATTAATAGAATTGGATTGATGATATTGAGATGGATTTTCTGAAAACTTTTCCTTACATCTCGCACTACAGAAATAAAACATTCTTCCTGCATGCTGTAATGAATGTTGAGACTGTTCAGTAACATTCATTCCACATACAGGGTCTTTTAATTGCTCAGACTGATTATTCATATCCACGGACGTTACTCCTTAGGTTATTGATGTAGCTTAATTATGAGGAATCTCACTTATTAGGAATATCAATTAGTGTGATATTCCCACATAGCTTAACCAACCAAACCGTAACCAGCGTTTTTCACAGCCGATTTAAGCTGCTCTGGGGAAGTTAAGTTCTCGTTGTATTGAACCTGAGTATCACCAGTTGATAAGTCCACCTGCACTGCATCAACACCATTAATAGATTTCAGCGCACGCGTTAAACTATTTACGCATCCACCACATGTCATGCCAGTTACTTTTATAAGTTCTGTTTTCATAATAACTCTCCTTAAATTTAGTGTGTATGTGGATGCAGGGAATGCTCATGAACTTGATCCAATGGCACTGCATCCGAATGGGGATGTTCACCCATGCCTGTCGTATTGTCACGGTAGTAACTAGGGCCAACACCATCTTGTGGTGCTGGCAGCGACATCACGCCCAATCCATGCCGGTAGACTAACTCTCCACCATGCCATGCTGTGATGACGACTATACTCCATGCACCAACCACCGCAATTACAACCCACCAAACAGTGGGTGAATCTATCTTGTTATGCCAGACATCCCAACCAGCCAAAATGATTAAAACTACCGATGTTCCTAGCGCCCAGTTACGGTGGATTAACATGGCAGCGTGACTTGCATCATCATGGGTTACGCTGTTATAAGCCTGCCATCCAAAAAAAACAGCTGGCAATACTGATAATGCGCTTAGCCATAATAGAGTGCGAGCAAGAACGGCAAAGTTTGTAGACAAGAACTTCTCTCGCGTTACCGTAGCCGCAATATGAAAAAGAGCTGACACCGTGATAAGTGCAATTGGAAAGTGTACTATCGATGGATGCAGATTAGGTATTATTTCAGGCATTTGCAACCTCTTTCCTTTGGAGTGATCTTTGTTTCACAAGTGCGTAAATCGCTGGGATTACGATGAGCGTCAGCACAGTGGCGGATACCATACCTCCTACCATAGGGGCAGCGATACGCCGCATTAGCTCTGAACCTGTTCCGCTACTCAACATAACTGGAAACAGGCCTACGATACTTCCAGCAACAGTCATCATTACTGGACGTATCCGGTACACTGAGCCCTGCACCACTGCGGCGTAAATATCCGCTTGGGTGAGTTGCTCGCTCGCTGCTTCACGCTTTGCTTTGATCTCTTCAAGAGCCTGATTTAGATATACCAACATCACCATGCTGGTTTCGGCTCCAATACCGATTAAACCAATGAAACCTACTGCCGCCGCTATGCTCAGGTTGTAATCAAGCCAATACATCAGCCAGACGCCCCCGACCACGGAGAAAGGTACAGACAGCATTACCATCAGAGTCTCGCTAAAACGATTGAAATTCAAATATAGAAGTACGAATACAATCAGGATGGTGATTGGTAATACGACCTTCAACTTTTCAATGGCGCGCTGCATGTACTCAAATTGGCCGCTCCAACTGATGTAATAGCCAGGAGGAAACTTAACCTGTTCACGAACTGCTTTTTGCGCGTCGGCAACATAACTACCAATATCTCGATCACGAATATCAACAAAAATATATGCTGACAGCAACGCGTTCTCAGTACGTATGCTTGGCGGACCTTTAACCAGCTTAACCTGTGCAAGTTGCCCAAGCGGTATCATCGCGGCTCCCATGGTTGGCACCAGCACCTGCGTGGCAATTGCCTGCGGATCACTTCTCATGTCTCGAGGGTAGCGCACGTTAACGCCAAAGCGCTCGCGACCTTCCACCGTAGTAGTGACCATTTCACCACCTAGCGCCACCGAAACCACATCCAAAAGATCACCAACAGCCAATCCATAGCGAGATAGTGCCTCTCGGTCTGGAACTACATCCAAATAGTATCCGCCAGTAATACGTTCGGCATAGGCGCTTGTTGTTCCAGGTACTGTTTTAACAACGGCCTCAATCTGTTTAGCGAGAATTTCCATCTCGGTCAGATCCTTACCGAACACTTTGATACCAATCGGTGTTCGTATACCAGTGGATAGCATATCAGTTCTAGCCTTAATTGGCATAGTCCAGGCGTTACTTACCCCAGGCATTTGAACCGCTTTATCAAGCTCATCAATTAACTTGTCGATAGTCATGCCGGGGCGCCACTGATCTTCAGGTTTGAGGTTGATAATAGTCTCAGCCATCTCCAAAGGTGCAGGGTCGGTAGCAGTATTTGCCCGCCCCGCCTTGCCGAAGACAGACTCCACCTCAGGAAAGCTTTTGATAATCTTATCCTGTGTCTGCAACAGTTCCGCTGCCTTAGTGACAGAAATGCTTGGCAATGTCGACGGCATGAAAAGCAGCGTGCCTTCATTCAAGGTCGGCATAAATTCCGTACCCAGTTTGAGCGCTGGATAAGCAGTCACCCCAAGCAATGCAATTGCTGATAGGACGATAAAACCTTTCCATCGCATCACCCAGAACATTACTGGCCTATACAACCAAATCATCACGCGCACTAATGGATTGTTCTGTTCGGATGGAATTCGCCCACGAACCAGCAGCAATATCAACACTGGTACCAGCGTAATCGAAAGCAAAGCAGCGCCAGCCATAGCTAATGTTTTCGTATAGGCAAGAGGCAGAAACATCCGTCCTTCTTGAGCCTCCAGTGTAAACACTGGTAGAAACGATACTGTAATAATCAATAAACTGAAGAACAGTGACGGACCAACCTCCTGGCATGCTTTAATAATTGCATCTATACGATTCTTGCCAGGTGATAAGCGTTCGAGATGCTTGTGCGAGGTTTCAATCATCACGATTGCTGCATCGGTCATCTCTGCAATAGCAATGGCAATGCCACCTAAACTCATGATGTTGGAATTTAAGCCCAAGAATCGCATCGCAATGAAGGCAACCAAAACGCCAATCGGTAGCATTATGATAGCCACAAGCGCACTGCGTACGTGCATAAGAAATACTACGCACACCAATGCAATAATGATGCCCTGTTGGATAAGAGTCTCACTTAGCGTGCTGATAGCACGATGAATCAACCCTGAACGGTCATACACGGCCTGAATTGAAACACCTTCTGGTAGGCCCGATGAAATCTCGTTGATTTTATTTTTTAGATTATGAATGACATCAAGTGCATTCTGCCCATGTCGTGCCACGGCGATGCCGCCAACCGCTTCGCCTTCTCCATTTAACTCTGCAATTCCTCTACGCTCGTCTGGAACCATTTCAACTCGGGCAACATCGCGCAAGAGCACTGGCGTACCCATGTCAGCCTTAACTACCAAAGTCTCAAGGTCGCTAATCCCGCGTAGATAGCCCCTACCTCTAACGACATACTCAGTCTCTGCCATCTCAATTGCTCGACCGCCGACATCGCGGTTGCTCATGGCAATGACATTAGAAACTGTCTTGAGCGATATACCATAAGTCTGCAAACGTTGTGGGTTGACGGTAACCTGATAAGACTTTACAAAACCACCTATACTGGCTATCTCAGCGACTCCATGTGCCTTGGTCAATTGATAACGGACAAACCAATCTTGAATAGAGCGCAGTTCATCAAGGGTCTTATGCTTGGCTGTAACAACATATTGATAAACCCAACCTACGCCAGTAGCATCAGGACCTAACGAAGGCGTGATTCCCTTGGGTAATCTTCCCGCAGCAAAATTCAGGTACTCCAGCACACGCGAGCGTGCCCAGTAGATATCAGTCCCGTCTTCAAAGATGACATACACGAACGAAGCACCGAAGTTGGAAAATCCACGCACGACTTTGGATTTAGGTACCGACAGCATAGCTGTAGTGAGCGGGTATGTAACTTGGTCTTCCACTACCTGTGGTGCCTGCCCAGGATATTCCGTATACACGATGACCTGTACATCCGAGAGATCAGGAATCGCGTCGATTGGCGTGTTGATGACGCTATATATGCCCCAGGCTACGATAAAAAGTGTTCCGAGCAATACTAAAAAAACATGTCGAACTGACCATTCAATTATTTTATTGAGCATATCAATGCCCCTTGTGTTCAGAATTGACAGTAGGGGTTGCTGGTTTATCGGTCTCGGATTTGTCCTGTTTGCCATGAGCCGAATGCCCGAAGCCTCCAATTGCTGCCTTAAGATTACTTTCTGCATCAATCAGGAAATTGGCACTGACAACAACATTCTCTCCTGCACTTAAGCCTTCAATAACTTCAACATATCCATTGCCGCGCATGCCGAGCTTGACGTCGCGTGGTTCGAACAGGCCTTCAGCGCGCTGTATTAGCACGATTTGGCGCGTACCGCTATCGAGTACGGCAGAGTCTGGTACCATTAAAGCATCGGCTTTGCCGTGGCCTGAGACTAATTGTACGGTGGCATACATCTCGGGCTTGAGTATTCCGTTTGGATTGTCGAGTTCGACACGTATTTTGGCGGTCCGTGTCTCGGGTGTGACTGTCGGATAGATATAGGAAACTTTGCCAGTTAAAACTTTATCTGGATAAGCATTAACGCTGATATTCACCGACTGCCCAACATGCACTAGTGCCAGATCTTGCTCAAACACATCAGCGAGAAGCCAGATTGATGAAAGGTCAGCAATCTTGAATAACGGCTCACCTGGCATGAAACGTATACCCGCTACTGCCATTTTTTCCAACACAACGCCATTAGCAGGGGAATACAATGTCAGCGTACGAGTTGCCTTACCATCTTTTATCAAGCGCTGTAACTGGGCATCGGAAATGTCCCAGTTACGGAGACGTTTGAGAGCACTTTCTGCCAATCGGCTGACACCAACCAGCGACTCCTCTGTACCGCTACTTAACGATTGGCGACCATTCCAGGCGATCAGGTATTCCTCTTGCGCTGAAACTAATTCTGGGCTGTACACTTCCATCAGCGGCTGTCCGCGTTTTACTGGCTGACCAGTAGCGTTGACATGAAGCTTTTCAATATAACCCTCAAACTTCGTCGTAACTGTGTGCAGACGTCTTTCATCCAACTGAAACTGGCCAACAGCACGCACCGTCTGGACTAATTCACGTAGTGCAGCTGGCTCTGTCCTCACCCCCAACTTCTGCACCTTCTCAGGGCTGATCTTGATTTGACCAGACTGCACTTCATCACCTTCATAGACTGGAATATAATCCATGCCCATAGAATCTTGTTTAGGTTCAGGTGATGTATCTGACAAACCCATCGGATTGCGATAATAGAGAATTTTCTTTGTGGCGGATATAGAAGTGCCCGTTGAGACTTCGGTCGATGACTTGTTTGATTGCTTTAATCCCAACCAGTAACCGCCCCATGTGGCAACAGCAATGCCAATTAGCGCTAGTGCAACCCATATTACAGAGCGTTTCATAAATCTTCCCCAATCATTTTTTCAATCTCAGCAAAGCGCATTTCTTGCTCCACTCTGGCTCTTATTTGGCCTTGTCTCGCAAGTCTTATTGCTTTTTGTGCATCGAGCAGTGTAGCGAAGTCAACCTTGCCATTTTCGTATCCAGCCAATGCCGAGCGGAAGGTCAACTCTGCTTGTGGGAGTAATGTATAAGTGATCAGCCGCCCTTGTTTTTCTGCTGCCTCGAAAGCTACTAGGTTTTCTTGCAACTCGCCTATTACCTGATTCTCCACTCCGTTACGGCGCTCTTTGGCTGCATCCAGCATAGCGGCAGCCTCACTCTCCTGAGATCTACGAGTATCGAACTGGATTGGAATATTGACCTCCACCATCGCCTCCCAGCTACTGATATTGCCACCACGCTGAGTAGGGGCAATGCCAAGCATTAGATCCGGGTAACGATTCTTTTCTATTAATCGCTTGTTAGCGTCTGCGGTCAATATTTGTGCTGATTGTGTAGCAAGTAGTGGATTATTTCGTACCACCTTTTCCTGCAGGACCGCAGTATCCAGCTTTTCTAGCGGTAAACGACGCAACTCTGGTAACGTGGAAAGCGCTGCACTCTGCGTGCGCCCAAGTGTTGCATTAAGGCGTGACTTAGCCTGTTGCTGTTCAGTTTCCAGAACAATAATTTCGGACTGCAAGGTGGTTTTTTCAACCTGAGCGCGAATCGCATCTTGCTGGGGTACTAAACCACTGGCATAGCGAACGCGAGTGACAGATTCAAGATCACTTAGCAAAGTTAAAATATCCTCGTTAAGCTTCTTCAGGCCAATAGCCTGAAAATACTGGGCATAAGCGTTTTTGATACGGGCGTGGGTTTCGGCAACGCTGATTAGCCTGCGTCCTTTAAACTGCTCAAGCTGTGCAGTAGCCACTTCCCTGCGTAAGTCACGCTTTCCCCAAAGGGGAATGTTCTGCATTAAAGTGTATTTAGTTCCACTTCCTTTGCCAAAAAAAGGATTAAATCCATCTGGCGCATCTCGTCCTGCAAAATCCATTAACTCGACGCGTAGCAACGGGTCAGGCAGCGCACCTGCTGGCGCGATTCGCTCGCTCGCTGCATCAGTTTCATATCTCATTGCCGCAAGCTCAGGGTTGTGCGTGTCTGCCCAGTTCAGTAATTCCTGCACATTGGCACCGATAGCGTTGCTGGAAGGAACGTCTTCCGCCGATGAAAGCCCTGGCAACATGAATGCTACTAAGGTCAGAACGAGCATTGTTTTTGAATTGTTTATATACATTATCTTACCTGTATTCATCTCAATGGCTAGCTCGCTAAGTTGCGGCTAGCCCAGATGCCTTATTTAAGCGGTTTTATTTTTGTAATCAATGGACCGCCACCGTCAACTTTAACGAACTCAAATTCAACCTGATCTCCAACTTTTACCGTATCCAGCAGAGTCTTGTCAGCTACGTTAAAAAACATGGTCATACCAGGCCATTGAAGCTCTGGAACAGCGTCATGCTTCAATTTAACCTTGCTTAATGCACCGTCCACGGCAACTACTTCACCTTTTGCAGAATAACTCTTTTGATTACCTACAGTCTGATGGTGGGCATCGTTGGCGTAGACTGGAGCAGCAACGATACTCAATATCGCTACGAACATGCAAATTAATAACTTTTTCATTTCTAATGGCCTTTTTATATTAATAACGCTGGGTTGGCATTGCCACCCAGCGTTTTATTTAGTGCTTATGCTTATCAGCACTCATACATCCCATTTCTTTTTGCATGTGATGTTCTTTCATCATCTGCCCCATCAAGTCATCCATAAGTTTCTGATGCTCATTGATCCAGTCCTCATGCTCCTGCATTGTCATACCTGACTTCGGTTTCATCTTCTGCATCTTTCCCATGGTGTCACCCATCATTTTCATGTGCTCTTCCATCAGTTTTACTTTCTCAGCCCCAGTTGCAGCTTCTGCCTCTTTAAGCTTCTGCTTGGCTTTCAAAACTTGTTGAGTCATCTGCCTTTGAAACTCGTCCTTAGCTGCGTTCGCGGATACGGATAAAAAACTGAGACTACATACAGCAAGTATTGCAATCATTCTATTAATGTTGTGTTTTTTCATGATAAATACTCCTAGTTGATAAAAGGTCACTACAGTTTTGCTTCACGAAGGAACGTCAATGTTATGCACTTGGTTAGCTGTCTATAAAAGACGTGTAAACATTGATACCCTTCGCTCTGCAATTCTTTAGAAGTGGTTCAGTATGTCGTGAAGGTATCTGTATAGGCGTGAAAAGCCATACGCTAAACCTCGAACGGATATAAAACCACCGCCGGGAATACGTGCCGAAGAAATGAAAGTGTGTTAGGTACGATCAAATACTCAGATAAGCATCTGAGTTCAAGAGCCGTTTAAAACAAGACGACCTTCGGCACTATGCGAAGGTTTGCCTGGGGGGATGAAAAAGTGAGGGTGGAACTGTGTCTGGAACTTCAGATATATCAGTGGAGTACATAGGTAATGTGCCACTAAATTCCAGAGGGGTGTTAAATGGAATAATTGCCTGAGCTACGCTTAAATGGCAAGGCAGACACTTGTCACATGTTACATTGTTAGCTGGTTTTGCACTGTCATGGTGATCGCAGTGAGTCATATCGTCCATATTGTTCATGTCAGCACCAACCATCATTTGGTGAGGGTCGTGCATTTGACAATTAGGCATAGCCACAGCTGCAATGCCTTCTAAGGGGAGGCATATCAGCATAACGAAAAGCGTAATGAATTTAATTATTGAAGTATTCACCAAACAACTTTACGCCTAAATAAAGTTCTTTGCAATTGCTTGTACGTTCATTACTAGATAAAACATAGAAATTTTATATATGCGTCCGTTATTGGCTGATTCCAACAGGGCAGACAACGTTACTGACGCGGACTTAACGTAACCACCAAGCCACGGTCGGTCACTTTCATTTCTTTTGGATAATATTATGTTGTGCCAACCTTAAGCGAATCAGCCTTTACCGTATAAAGATTAAGGCCATTCAATAACTGGCTACCTAGCATCTTAGCTAGACCTGTCATTGCATCTGCATACTTTGGCTCTACGCCATCAATCACAAAATCATCGACTTCTGCATCGTTTAGAATCACTGAGTTGCTGACAGTATCTAACTGTAAGTTGCCCGATACTGCTAGCTTCCCTGCCATTTTTTTGCCAGTGAGTTGATTCATTAACTGCGTATCAAATTTTGTATATATCCTACCTGTCGCATGGTCAAACTTAACATTTGCATTACTTAAACTAAGATCGAACACTTTGAGCAAAGATAACGGAATCACCAGCTTTTCATTCAGCTTGGTTTGAATTTGTTGCTCGGAGATATAGACTGTTTTATTTGAGAAACCAGCACAGCCCGATTAAGATGAAAATAATCGGAAATATGAGGCTTAAGAATTTAGCATTAATCCTCATATTTCCGCACCTGTAATCACTACAAAGTTAATTACAGATTTTTTGTTGATAGCGTCAATGTGGCATTTGTGCCACCAAAACCGAAACTGTTGGATAGTGCTGTTTCGATTTTAACGTTTTCTATTGCAGTTCTAACGATATTTAAGCCCTCTGCGGCTGGATCTAAAGTTTCGATATTGGCTGAGGCTGCAATAAAGTTATTTTCCATCATCAGCAAGGTGTAAATCGCTTCATTCACACCAGCTGCGCCTAAGGCATGGCCAGATAGTGACTTGGTTGAAGCAATGGCAGGGTTTTGGTTTAATCCATTGACACCAAATACTTCACGAATTGCTTCAAGCTCTTTCACATCGCCCACTGGTGTACTTGTACCATGCGTATTGATGTAATCAATTTTTGCATCTACGCCTTCAAGGGCTAAGCGCATACAGCGAATAGCGCCCTCTCCACTCGGGGCAACCATGTCATAGCCATCTGAAGTGGCGCCATAGCCTACGACTTCTGCATAGATTTTTGCGCCGCGTGCTTTAGCGTGTTCGTACTCTTCTAACACGACAATACCGCCACCGCCAGAAATCACAAAACCGTCACGGTCAGCATCATAAGTGCGAGATGCTTTATCAGGCGTGTCATTATATTTGCTGCTTAATGCACCCATAGCATCGAACATAAACGACAATGTCCAATGCTCTTCTTCCGCACCACCTGCAAAAATAATATCTTGTTTACCTAATTGAATTTGCTCTACGCCTGCGCCGATACAATGTGCACTGGTGGAACAAGCTGAGCTAATGCCGTAATTAATGCCCTTGATTTTTGCACCTGTAGCAAGACATGCTGATACTCCGCTCGCCATCGCTTTTGTCACCATGTATGGGCCTACGCGGCGCACGCCTTTTTCACGAAGCGTATCGACACCCTCTAAAATACTTTCATGCGATGCACCGCCTGCGCCTACAATTAAACCAGTGCGTACATTAGATACCATTTCTTCAGGCATCTGTGAATCCGCAATCGCCTCTTGCATCGCCAGCCATGCGTAAGCATGGCCTTTAGCCATAAAGCGCATCAACTTACGATCTATCAGTTCTTCAACTTTCAGATTCTTGATAGATCCAGCTACGTGTGAGCGCAAGCCCATGGCAGCATACTCTGGTTGATAAGTAATACCTGACTGGCCAGACTTTAGGCTCGCCAATACCTCAGCTTTGTTGTTGCCTAAACTGGAAACAATTCCAAACCCCGTAATAACGACACGACGCATTTCGTGCTCCTTAAAAACTTTTTTATTCTACTTAAATACTAAAAATTATCTGAAACCTAGAAATTATCAGTGCGCGTAAATAAACCTACGCGTAAATCTGTTGCTGCATAAATCTCGCGGCCATCAATCTGCATGGTTGCATCAGCAATACCCATCACTAGCTTACGCATAATGACGCGTTTTAAATCGATGGTGTAAGTTGCTTTTTTAGCAGTTGGCAACACTTGGCCTGTAAACTTCACTTCACCCGCACCTAATGCACGGCCACGCCCTGAGCCACCCATCCAACCTAAATAAAATCCAACTAGCTGCCACATTGCATCTAAACCTAAGCAACCAGGCATCACAGGGTCACCTGTAAAGTGACATTCAAAGAACCATAAATCAGGAGTGATATCCAACTCTGCAACGATCTGACCATTGCCATATTTACCACCCTCTTCAGTAATTGAAACAATACGATCAAACATCAACATTGGTGGCAAAGGCAATTGCGCATTTCCTTCACCAAACATCTCACCGCGACCACACTTGAGTAACTCTTCTTTTGTGAAACTATTTTGTCTTTGCATAATTTTGACTTCTAATGAGCTTTTTTAAATGACGATTCTGAACCCAATCATGGGAGCACTAATTTAACCACTTGATTTAACTTTTGCTATTTTCGCTGGAAAACCATTTTTACGAAAGAGATATTCACTTTTTATTGTTATTTTTATCATTTTTTTCACTCATTACCCCTAATTTTTAGAATATATTTAGCAAAGGGGTATACAGATCTGTTTACCCCTCATAAAAAAACGTTTACTATGTATTTAAGTTTTATTACAACCATTTCAAAAAATACAGGAATTTTCAATGAGTGATGTTCAACTAGCTGATTGGCGCAATCATGCGCTTACCTTAGAGTCTGAAGTCAATAAAGTTGTGGTTGGCCAACAAACGCCAATTAGACTAATTACCACTTCAATTTTTGCACGCGGACACGTATTGCTTGAAGGTGATGTGGGTGTAGGTAAAACCACGCTGTTACGCGCTTTTACACGCGGCATTGGTGGCGGCTACCAACGTATTGAAGGCACGATTGATTTAATGCCTAATGATTTGGTGTATCACACCTATCTTGGTGAAGATGGCAAACCACATGTTAGCCCAGGCCCATTGCTGATGTCTGGTGAAAATCTATCTGTATTTTTCTTCAATGAAATCAACCGCGCTCGTCCACAGGTTCATTCTTTATTACTTCGCGTCATGGCGGAGCGTAGCCTGTCAGCGTTTAATACAGAACACTACTTCCCACACATGATTGTGTTTGCTGACCGCAACCAAGTAGAAAAAGAAGAAACATTTGAAATTCCATCTGCGGCACGTGACCGTTTTATGATGGAAATCCCGATTGTGGTGCCAAACGACGACGCCATTATGGAAGCATTGGTGTTCGACACTAAATTCCATAATGTGGATGCATTAGTTGATACGGTAAAACCTGATGTACTGCAATTTGATGAGCTTAACGCGTTTTCAAGCGTGATCCAAAACAGCATTGAAGCCAGCGACACACTCAAAAAATACGCATTGAACTTATGGAAAGCAACCAAAACACCCCTTGATTATGGTGTAAAAGTATCGGGGGTTGATATGAACCGCCTTGTGCTTTCTGGTGCTAGCCCTCGCGGTATGAGCATGATGTTGCGTGCGGCGCGTGTCAATGCATGGCTAAATAATCGCAATGCTGTGTTACCTGACGATATCCATGCGGTATTTCATTCAACGATCGCGCATCGCTTGGTGTTTAGCCCAGTGTATGAAATGCGCCGTACTGAAATTGCGCGTGAAATGTTATCAGGCATTGTGAATGCAGTTTCTGCGCCTTAATTCAAGGGTTTAGATTTAAGGTGTGAAATTTTATGATTGAAAATATTAAATCTTTTGACTATCACATTAGCTGGCGCTCGCGCGGGCGCCATCCTGGGCGACACGCAAGTACGCAACGTGGCATGGGCATGGAGTTTCGTGGGCACACTACTTTGCTTTCTTACCCAGACCCACGCCGTATCGATATACGTCAAACCATACGTGATCCGCTTGAGCAAGTCTATGTGCGACTTTTTAACCAAAAAAGTGCTACCCCTGTTTATGTCATCTGTGACTTATCTGGCAGCATGAACTTTGGCGCTAAAAAAAGAAAAATCAAATTAGCCGCTGAAATATCAGAATCAATCGCGCAATCCGCAAGTGAGCATCATGACCCATTTGGCTTTATCGGCTTTGATGAAAAAGTACGTGAAGATTGGATTAGTACAACCTCTTTCAAATCTCATCATGCAATTTCGATGGCTGAGTCACTAAAGGACTTCCATCCTGCGCAAGTAAATTGCAATGGCATTACTGAAGTTTACCGTTATTTGCCGCGTGAACGCTCTTTAGTGTTTTTGATTTCAGACTTTCACATGCCAAATACCTTACTGGAAGAGGCATTATCCAACTTGTTACGCCACCATATCGTACCGATTGTGTTATGGGACTCGGCTGAATATAAAAACTTGCCAGAATTTGGCTTAGTGAATGTGGATGATGCGGAAACTGGAGAGAAACGTACCTTATTTTTACGAAAAGAATTACGTGAAAAAATCGTGCAGTCTTTTGAAAACAGACGCAATGAAATCTATGAGCTTTTCATGCGTTTTGACATGCCGCCTTTTTATGTAGAAGGTGAGTTTGATGCAGACTCACTAACAGAATACTTTCATCAATTTGTAGCCGCCTAAACCACTTAAAACTAATTATGACAAAATATTTTAGAGTCCTACTACTTACAGCCATTTTGAGCATTAGCTCACAGCAGGCACTGGCGATTGATAGCCAAACCCTTCCTGATGTTGATGAAGGCGTGGTAAGCATCAACACCATTGACCCCTACAAACGCGTTGGCTATACCATTGGTGACGTGATAGAAAGAGAAGTCACGCTTACTATTAAAGCGCCGTACAAACTAATTGAAACTTCCCTGCCGATTGTGGGATACGAAAAACGCTACAGAGGCAAAGTGATTGGTATTGAGTTAAAAAATATCGAGCACAGCAAAAAAGAACACAAAGACTATACAACACATCACATTAAACTTGCCTATCAAGTATTTACAAATAGTGTTGTCGCTAAAAATGTTGCATTGGGACCTGAGTATTTAAATTTAATTAACACCAATAACAAAAAGCAATTGGTCAAATACCGCATCCCTAGTTTGGATGTTGCAGTCTCGCCGCTTTCTATTTTTGGGCAAGTTAAAGTAGAAAACAACATGAGCCAGTTTCTTGAGCCTTTGTTAATCAAAGATGATCAAGAAAGAAAATGGCTCAATGTGGCAGTTGGCGTACTTGCATTAAGCTTGCTTGCATTGCTCTACATATTTGGTAAGCATGCATGGCTTCCACGCATGGGGGGTAGTTTTGCGAGAGCCTACCGTACTATTAAAAAGCTGCCGAGTAAAAACGATACTGGGCTTAAACAAGCAATTTCAGCAGTGCATCTAGCGTTTAATCAAACGGCTAAGATGAGTGTTTTTAATGACAATTTAGATGAGTTCCTCAAAAACAATCCTAACTTTTCATATATCAAGTCTGAAATATCCCAGTTTTTCGGCCTATCACGCCAAGTTTACTTTGAGCCTAATGCGCAACATAGTGTAGGTAATAATCCAACACAATGGCTATTGAAGTTTACCAAGCAATGCCGCGATTGCGAACGTGGATTGATTCCAACAACCCACAAGGCTGGAGTCTAGACCATGGTTTTTTCTCACCCATGGGTATTATGGTTACTACCACTAGCATGCCTACCCTTGCTGTTGCAGCGCGCCCACGCCAAGCATTACTCTTGGGTGGATATGCTACCCATCGACCCATTATCGAATTTAATTAGTCTAATTCTAAAAATATTAGCTGTATTAACCCTGATTTTTATCATATTAGGCTTAGCCGCGCCGCACACCACTGAGCAAAAAGTAGAACGTATTGGCATTGGTGCGCAAATCGCGCTGGTATTAGATCGAAGCGCAAGTATGGATGATCCATTCTCGGGCACTACGGACAGCACTGGTAATGTGACCGTAGGTGAAACAAAATCTGTGGCGGCGGCTAGGTTGATTACTGCTTTTGTAAAATCACGTCAACAAGATATGTTTGGCATGATTACATTTAGTAACTCTGCCATGTATGTATTACCGCTAAGCGAAAACAAAAAAGCCATTGTTGCTGCGGTGCAAGCAACTGCGGGTAACGCACTATTTCAAACTAACATCGGCAGTGGGTTAACCAGCAGCGCTGGACTATTCGACAAAATTCCAGACTCAGGCTCGCGTGCTGTCATCCTACTTTCTGATGGTGCTGGTCGAATAGATGCCAACACGCAACAAAAAATAAAAGATTGGTTTGAGCGTTTAAATATCAGTTTATATTGGATTGTATTACGCCAACCTGGTGGGCTTAGTATCTTTGATACGAGCTACGTCCCTGTTGAAGATCAGCCATTACCTGCACAAATTGAGCTTCATGAGTTTTTTCAGAAATTCAAAACACCATTTAAAGCTTATGAGGCTGAAGACCCTAAATCGCTTCAACTCGCGATGAACGATATTAATAATCGTGAAAAAAAACCGATTAAGTATTTTGAAAAGATTCCAGGACAAGACTACTCAAACGTTTGCTTCATGATTGCAGCATTCATGATTGCACTCTTATTAGGTGTTAAAAGAATTGAGGTAACAACATGGCATTAACGATTAAAAATACAGCACTACATTTTATTTCTATAAAAAAATTAACCCACTTTTTTAATGTAAAAGTCCTGTCATGGCTATTCATTGCAACAGCTCTATCGGCCGCTTTTGCAAGTGTTTACTACTTTAATCGTTTACAGCAGATTGAAGCTTTTAACACAGCAGTCAGCACAGGCAAACAACCAAAAACTGATTTACAAAGTTTTGAGGCTAAGTTCTCAACAGCATACTGGTTAGCAAAAAATGAACGCTATAAGGAAGCTACACTGCTATTTAACAAAGCACTGAATGGTGCAACAGTTGAGCAAAAAGCAGCGATTCAATATAACTTAGGCAATATCTTTTTTAGACGTGGCCTTGCCATTGCTGGTACGAACATGACCGTACGTGATGAAGCTGAATATTTACTGATGCAAGCCAAAACAGCTTATCAACTATCTTTAAGACTAGACAGCACCAACTGGAGAGCTAGACATAACTTAGATCGCTTACTGACAATGCTGCCAGAAAACCCAACACCAGGCGTTGGCGATAGCGATTCTCCTGGTTTGATTATGGGTAACATCCCTGTTGGCTTACCTTAACAGTAAGACTGAAACCAAGATTCAAACAAAGACTGATTGATTCATTATGCATCCAATTTATAATTATTTACGTCACCGCAAAGATGTAAGTCTATTGCTCGCTGCTTTTTTGCTGTTAATCATCGCATTATTTAATCCGACGATTCCAATCAAGCGTAATATCTACAGCTACATATTTGCTGTGGATATTTCACAAAGCATGAATGTGGTAGATAAATCACTTAATGGGAAACCAGTTTCACGCTTAGTGTATATACAAGATACATTACACAAACTCGTAAGTGAATTGCCATGCGGTACTAACGTCAGTATTGGTTTATTCGCAGGGGTAAGCGTTGCTGCACTCTATACACCAATTGAGGTGTGCGAGAACTTTGATGCCATTAACGACACGATTGATCATTTTGACTGGCGTACTGGTTGGTCTGGTAATAGTAGAATCAGGTCAAGTCTACCTGTATTGGCTAAAACCATTCGTTCTTTCCCTGCACCAGCACAAGTGGTGTTTTTCACAGATGGTGAAGAAGCGCCTAAGCTACATGTTTTTAACCGAGAGGACTTAAGCGCTTTTCAGGGTGGCGACGACTGGCTACTGGTTGGTGTAGGTTCTGACAAAGGCACCCCTATCCCCAAATTTGATGAACATAACCAACTGATTGGCTATTGGGGCAATGAAAGTTTTGCGATGCAGCCTGGTATTGCACAAATTTCAGAATCCAACATAGGGACTAGAAACGATAGCGTCGCCAGTGGCGAAAGTGATAGATATTTATCTAAGTTAGACGAAACATACCTACAAGAACTTGCCAAAGAAATTAATGGTATGTATGTACGTGCTGACAGCGTGTCATCAATACTCGGCGCCATGAAAAAACAAAAACCTGCCCGCCGCGATAACGCTAATTTTGAGTTACGTTGGATATTAGCCTCGCTAGCGGGGGTATTGTTTATATTCGCTTACTTGCCAAAACATCCAGTCAATGAGTTAAAAATGCAGTTGCGCAATTTAACTAGGCGCAGACAGGCGATTACAAAAGAAACATAAAGACCTGTAAGAAGTTACTTAATCTAAGCAATTACTCTAAGTAATCACCAAAAAAGTAAAGTTTCAAAACAAAGAGCAAGCAGCGTTAGATAAATTATTTAACGCTGTTTGCTCTTCTGCCCCCAAAGCATCCAAACTCTAAGTTGCCTAAATTCTTCTGCCTCTACGCTATCAGGCAAAATGATAAGTCGCTGGCAAAATAATTGTTGAAGCCATGCCGTGTGTGTAAGTCGAAAATGAATAATCGTTAACAAAGGCGTGACTATACTGTCATCTTTTAATGATAATTCGTTCAATATTTGGCCATCTTTTCGTACCACACGCAACTGGTTCTTCGCGTTAACATGAAGCTTCACTAATGACCACGGGAACAAAAGTAATCCATCTTTAATAATCGCATAAGTAGCCGCTAACCAAATGAGCAACAGAGAAAAACACTGTAGAGATAAAGATAGATTCACCACATAAACAATCCAGCTACTCATGACACTCATCAAAAATATCGCGGTAGATAAAATAAATGAGGGCTTGAAATTCAGGTCGATAGGCTTCACGTTATAATCAGCGATATATTTTAAATGGTCTATTGATACTAAGTAATAATACAAAAGGTTAACATGAGCAATCAACAATGGCAGCAATTTATTCAAACATCAACCTCTCCAAAAAATACGGGAGACATTTCACCATTGTCAGATCATGAAACCGTTATGTGTGACCTCTCGCATTTAGGTCTATTACAAATCGATGGCGCTGATGCATTTAGCTTTCTGCAAGGTCAGGTGACTAACGATGTAAAACTATTGAATGGTAGCACAGCGCATTACACAGGTTACTGCACACCAAAAGGCCGCATGCTCGCCATATTTCTAGTATTCTCTCATCATGACCTCATACATTTACAAATGCCTAGAGAGTTAATTGAAGCCGTTGCTAAACGGCTAAAAATGTACGTGATGCGTAGTAAAGTAGCAATACAAGATGTGAGTGACTCTATTATTAAGATTGGATTGAGCGGCCCTAAAGCTAGCGAATTGCTAAACAATCTGTTTTCAACAGTGCCACAAAATGACTA
The DNA here is from genome assembly GCA_030682715.1 of Methylotenera sp. Taxonomy (GTDB): domain Bacteria; phylum Pseudomonadota; class Gammaproteobacteria; order Burkholderiales; family Methylophilaceae; genus Methylotenera. Next base: position 32,144 of record JAUXNQ010000066.1, read on the forward strand.
CGAGTTAGTATCACTTGAAAACGGTGCATTACTAAAACTGCCTAACAAGCATGGGCGGTTTGAAATATTCACGGACATCAACCATGCACAAACTATTTGGAGCGCTTTATCATCACATACCACAGTAGCTGATGCCGCACATTGGGAATGGCTAGAGATACAAGCAGGTATTCCTGATGTAGTGCTTGCTACACAAGAGGAGTTTGTACCGCAAATGTTAAATCTGGATTTAATTGGCGGCATTAATTTTAAAAAAGGCTGTTACACAGGTCAGGAAATTGTAGCTCGTACGCATTACCTAGGTAGCATCAAACGTCGCACCTACTTAGCACATGTAAGCCACGTCGAAAAACCGAACCCTGGTGACAATGTTTTAAACGCTGCTAATGAAACGGTAGGCAAGATAGTACGAAGCGCAGCATCCCCTAACGGCGGTTACGACTTACTTGCTGAAATCAGATGTGAAAATGTTGATAACAATCAACAACTGTCAATTGGTGGAAATGCACTAGCAATTCAATCATTACCTTATCCGCTTTAGTATAAGCTAAACAGCTATTCATCAATGACACCATCTGTCATTGATGGAAATGCTTGGAATTGTAATGCCTAGGATAAAAAGGTGTGGCGTTGAAAGTGACTGAAATTAAAGTATAGCTAATCCATCAAATAATCCGATGCTGTGTCACATCACACAAATCGTCATACCGACGAAAGTCGGAATCCAGAGTCTTTAAGTCACTGGATTCCGTGTCAAGCACGGAATGAGTAGGTGATATTGGATTATTTAATGGAATAGCTATAACTGGAATTAAAATAACTACAGTCTGCTAAAGATTAACCCTAATCGTTTAGTCTAAAATATTTAATCTTAAATACTAACTCTAAGAAAAATTAGAATAAATACGATTACGGAGTGTCTGGTGTGGACTGCCCAGCATGAGGTGTTGGTGTAGGAACTGGCAATGCTTGAGGCAACGGTTGGTCGATCACTTGATAAAACACTTCATCTTGCTTAATCATACCAAGCTCGCTACGCGCACGCTCTTCAATTGCAGCTTGCCCACTCTTAAGATCTCGCACTTCGGCCTCTAGTGTGTCATTACGTGCTTTTAAAGTGGTATTTTTCTCTTGCTGTAGTGCTACTTGACGATTTAAGTCCCACACGCGTAACCAGCTACCTTTGCCAAGCCACAATGGATATTGTAACAAGGCAATCAGAATCACAAAAATTAGCGTGAGGGCTTTCAATTTTAATTATTCAAACTCAAATGACTTACTATCGAAAAGAAACCTGACGCATAAGTGAACGCTACGTAAGAAACATAGCGTTCAAATGTAGCCAAGTATCGATTCGAAGGCATATCAGAATTATTTAAATAATTGATAAAAAGCTGACTTACCAGCGTAGCTAGTTGCATCGCCCAACTCTTCTTCAATACGTAACAATTGGTTGTACTTAGCAATACGCTCTGAACGGCACAGTGACCCTGTTTTAATTTGCAATGCATTAGTTGCCACAGCAATGTCAGCAATTGTACTATCTTCTGTTTCACCTGAACGATGTGAAACAACTGCAGTGTAACCTGCGCGTTTAGCCATTTCAATGGTTTGGAATGTTTCAGTCAATGTACCGATTTGGTTTACTTTAATTAACACAGAGTTTGCAACACCGCGTTGAATGCCTTCACGCAAGATCTTTGTGTTAGTCACAAATAAATCATCACCCACCAACTGCGTTGTTTTACCTAAACGCTTAGTCAATGTATCCCAACCATCCCAATCGAACTCAGCCATACCATCTTCAATACTGATGATTGGGTATTTATCACACCATGTTGCCAAGTAGTCAGTAAATTGACCTGAAGTCAATGCCAAACCTTCTGACTCTAGGTGGTAACGGCCATCTTTATAAAACTCAGTACTTGCACAATCTAAACCTAGGTAAACATCACGGCCTGGCTCGTAGCCTGCATCTGAAATCGCTTCTAAGATATATTGAATCGCAGATTCATTAGAAGGTAAATTAGGTGCAAAACCACCTTCATCGCCCACTGTTGTAGCAAGACCTTTTTTATGTAATGTCTTTTTCAAGGCATGAAATACTTCAGCACCACAGCGAATCGCTTCACGGAATGATGGCAAACCTGCTGGAATAATCATGAATTCCTGCATATCCACGCTGTTATCTGCGTGAGCACCACCGTTAATAATATTCATCATCGGTGTTGGCAATTGCATAGAACCTGAACCACCCAAATAACGGTAAAGCGGCAGACCTGACTCTTCAGCCGCTGCACGTGCGCAAGCCATTGATACGGCTAAAATTGCATTTGCGCCTAAACGGTCTTTATTTTCAGTACCGTCTAATTCAATCAACGTTTTATCAATAAAGCTTTGCTCTTCAGCATCTAAGCCAATAATCGCTTCTGTAATTTCAGTATTTACATTTTCAACAGCCTGTAAAACACCTTTACCTAAATAACGATTTTTATCGCCATCACGTAGCTCAACCGCTTCTTTAGCACCAGTAGATGCTCCTGAAGGCACTGCTGCACGGCCGATAACACCACTTTCAAGTAGTACATCTGCTTCAACAGTTGGGTTACCGCGTGAGTCTAAAATTTCGCGGGCGATAATATCTACAATTGCGCTCATTACTTTCTCCTAAGTTCTAAATCGTTTGGCCACTGTTAAACAAAATTCACACTCAATTTAGCGCAATTAAACGCATCAATAACTACTTGTGTGTGAAGTAGCCTAATTATTGTTTACCCTAATGATTACTTATAACGTACTTTCAATAAAACCTGCTTTTTTAACTAACCTGTCTAAATCTACCAACACTTCTAACAAATCTCTCATCTTGTGCAATGGCCATGCGTTTGGTCCATCAGATAAGGCTTTTGCTGGATCAGGGTGCGTTTCCATAAAGATACCTGCAATGCCGCTGGCTACTGCCGCGCGCGCTAACACTGGCACGTGTTCACGTTGACCACCGCTTTTATCGCCTTGACCACCTGGTTGTTGCACTGAGTGCGTTGCATCAAACACCACTGGGCAATGCGTTTCACGCATAATGGCAAGGCCACGCATATCTGAAACTAGTGTGTTGTACCCAAAGGATGCGCCACGCTCACACACCATAATGTTATCTGCACCACCGTTAGCCTCTTTCGCTTTTTGCACGACATTTTTCATATCACCTGGCGCCATAAATTGGCCTTTTTTGATATTCACAGGCTTACCTGAGCGCGCACAGGCAGTGATAAAGTCTGTTTGACGGCACAAAAAGGCTGGTGTCTGCAAAACATCCACAACCGCAGCTACATGGGGCACCTGTTCTTCTGTATGCACATCAGTCAAAATCGGCACGCCTATTTGGCTACGTACATGATCTAAGATTTTCAAACCTTCATCCATGCCAAAACCACGGAACGTTTTGTTTGAACTGCGGTTAGCTTTATCGTAAGAAGACTTGTAAATAAATGGAATATTGAGCGCAGTCGCGATTTCTTTCAGCTGGCCAGCTGTATCAATCGCCATCTGTTGCGATTCAATCACACATGGGCCAGCAATTAAAAATAGCGGATGCTCTAGTCCCACATCAAAGTTACATAATTTCATACGATTAATACCTTAAAAATTAGCGTCTATAAATTAACGTTTACCAAGTACAGATAACAACTGGCTAAACTAAAAGCTATGCATCTTGAGTTATCTATACTGGAACTGGACTTGACTGGTTGCTAGATTATTTTTTATTGTTTAATGCGGCTTTCACATACGCTGTAAACAATGGATGTCCAGCACGTGGGTTAGAAGTAAATTCTGGGTGGAATTGACAGGCAACAAACCAAGGATGCACGCTCTGTGGCAACTCAACCATCTCACACAAGTCTTCAGTTGGTGTTCTCGCAGAAACTACTAGCCCAGCCGCTTTCAACTGATCTACATAATGGTTATTCACTTCATAGCGATGACGGTGACGCTCATTCACGGCAGCACCATAAATACTTGCTGCTAAGGTGTTAGGCACGACTGGGCAACTTTGTGCACCAAGACGCATCGTGCCACCTAAATCTGAGTTTTCATCACGTTTTTCAATATTACCTGATGCATCTTGCCACTCATCAATGAGGCCAATCAATTTATGCTGGGCCTGCGGATTAAACTCTGTACTGTTAGCGTCGGTTAAGCCTGCTACATGGCGTGCAAATTCAATCACAGCCAACTGCATACCTAAACAAATCCCCAAATAAGGCACTTTATTCTCACGTGCATATTGAATAGCTGCGATTTTACCTTCTGTACCGCGCACACCAAAGCCGCCTGGCACTAAAATCGCATCCATCCCTTGCAGGGCAGCCGTACCTTTTTGCTCGATATCTTCAGAATCAATATAGTGAATTTTTACTTTTGACTCAGTGTGAATACCAGCATGAATCAATGCTTCTGTTAGTGATTTATAAGATTCAGTTAAATCAACATACTTACCAACAAAAGCCACGTTCACTAAATGTTTAGGGTTTGCCAACGCAGTTGCAATGTGCTCCCACTCAGAAAGGTCAGCAGGTTTTACTTTAAGCTCTAACTTGTCGCAAACGATGCCATCTAAATTTTGCTCGTGCAATAAACCAGGAATTTTATAAATAGAGTCTGCATCAATCGCACTAATCACAGCCTCAGAAGCTACATTGGTAAACAATGCAATTTTTCTACGTTCATCATCAGGAATATTACGGTCAGCACGACATAACAACACATCTGGCTGGATACCAATTTCACGCAACTCTTTCACAGAGTGTTGTGTAGGCTTGGTTTTTAACTCACCCGCAGTTGGAATCCAAGGCAATAGTGTGAGGTGGATGTAGCAAGTGTTATTTCTGCCTTCCTCAAAGCCCATCTGACGGATGGCTTCAAGAAACGGTAATGACTCAATATCACCAACCGTGCCGCCAACTTCAACAATGGCAACGTCAGCACCTTCGGCACCACGTTTTACGTGTGCTTTGATTTCATCGGTAATATGTGGAATCACCTGTACCGTTTTACCTAAATACTCACCGCGGCGCTCTTTTTTGATCACAGTTTCGTAAATTTGGCCAGTGGTAAAGTTATTGCGTTTACCCATGCGCTGGCTAATAAAGCGCTCGTAGTGACCTAAGTCCAAATCAGTTTCAGCACCGTCATCAGTGACAAACACTTCACCATGCTGGAATGGACTCATGGTACCTGGGTCAACGTTAATATAGGGGTCTAGCTTGAGCATGGTCACTTTGATACCACGTGACTCTAAAATTGCGCCTAGACTGGCGGCAGCGATGCCTTTACCAAGAGAGGAAACAACACCGCCGGTTACGAATACATATTTGGTCATGGAGAAGGCACTTAAATTATTATTACAGACGGGAGTCTATTTTACTTTAAAGGCCCAACGCCTACAAATAAAAACTCTTAATTCTGCGTTTATTTTACTGCGTTTACTTTTACAAAGCTTTGTAAAGAGAATATCGAACAATGTCATTCTTATCTGAAGCAAATAGCGTAATTTTGATATAAATCAATCAAATGAATTCTCATCAGAATAAAATTACCCTTGAAATAATCAAGGTGATTATATTTTATTGAGGAGATTAAAAATGTACGCAAATTTGTTTGGCACGTTTACAGGGTTATTAAGTTTAGGTGTGATTGTATTTGTGTTGTTAATGGCTACATTTTTCATCCGCTTATTCATGTCAGCTAAGCCACAAGACCAAGAATAAAATTAAGTGCGATTTTTATAAAACAATGAGTACATTAAGGGCTAGTGGCCCACGCGCCATATCCCTTAAACTGCTCATGCACCTCTGCCATTTCTTGCTGAGTCAGAATGTACGGCTCACCCACCTGTAGCGCCCTTAAGTACTGCTCACACAAGGTTTCTACTTCCACAGTAACACCAAGCGCTTTTTCAGCACTCTCTCCGATTGCAATCATGCCGTGGTTCGCTAACAAACAAGCTTTTCTTTGCTCTAATGCAAGCAAGGCATTGTCTGATAGTTGCTGGCTGCCAAAGAGCGCATATGACGCACAACGGATGTTATCGCCACCCGCCATTGCAACCATGTAATGAAATGCAGGAATATCTCGCCTTAACGTACTTAATGTAGTGGCAAACACGCTATGCGTATGAATCACCGCATTTACCTCTGGTCTTTGCCGCATAATATCTACATGAAATCGCCACTCACTGGATGGCGCGCGATGCCCTTGCGCATTGCCAGAAAAATCCATCCACACCAAATCATCTAGCGTCATTTTATCGACCGCCATACCTGAAGGTGTAATGAGCAAGCCTAACTGCCCTTGCGCATCATTAACTCTAACACTTGCATTACCTGATGTTCCACGATTCAGCCCCAGCGCACAAAGCTGCTGACTGATTAACAGTAGCTGCTCACGTACATGTTGTAAATTCTCAGTCATCACAATATTCATCCAATTATCGCTGCATAGTGTTTAATTGCTGTGGCGAAAAAACGCCCTGCTCAGTAATAACACCTGTTACCAGTCTCGCTGGCGTCACATCAAAAGCAGGGTTTGCAACTTGAGTACCATGCGGCAATATGTTCACTGTGGCTATCGTGCCATCAGCAAGCTTGCCACTCATCCAAGACAACTCTTCAGCACCGCGTTCTTCTATTTCAATCGATTTCACGCCATCTTCAATCGTCCAATCGATAGTTGGTGATGGAACAGCGGCATAAAAAGGCACATGATGCCCCAAGGCAACGCTATCAAAGGCAGCCAGCGCCTTTAAATAAGTACCGATTTTATTACATACATCGCCTGTGGCTGTCACGCGATCTGCACCTACAATGACCATATCCACTCGCCCTTGCTGCATTAAATGCCCACCCGCATTATCACTAATGACAGTATGCGGCACACCATGCTGACCAAGCTCCCAAGCCGTTAAACTGGCACCTTGGTTACGAGGACGAGTTTCCCCCACCCACACATGCACATCAATCCCAGCATTATGCGCTGCATAAATAGGTGCCAATGCTGTACCAAAATCAACTGTTGCCAACCACCCTGCATTGCAGTGCGTGAGAATATTAATGGCACGTGCTTTTTTATGATGCTGCTCACTGATTAATGTGAGGCCATGCGCACCAATCGCCTGATTAAGCTGCACATCCTCATCACATATCTGCGCAGCTTCTGACCACGCCGCCGACCGTCTATCCGCTATTGGCAACGCCAATAGCACACCCAACATACGCTGTACTGCCCACTTTAAATTCACCGCTGTTGGGCGACTGGCGATTAACTGTACAGCAGACTGCTGCAAATGCTGATCAGAACAGCTCTCTAGTACTGAAAGTGCAAGTCCATAAGCAGCAGCAGCGCCAATTAAAGGTGCGCCACGCACTTGCATAGTTTTAATGGCAACAATCATTTGCGCCAATGTTGCTACTTTAGCAATTTCAAAAACATGCGGCAGCTTGGTCTGATCTATGATTTCAACACAAGGCTGCTCATGATCAAAATTAGGCCAAATAGTACGGTATTGCTGATGGTTGACTAGCATAAAAATTCCAGCGTTTAACACGCTTTTTTGTAAAAATTAATAAATTTAAAAGTTGACTTTTAAAAAGTTCCGTTAACCTTAAAATACTCTCCACAATATCTGTGGATAACTTTGTGAATTGTTGTGACTTAAAAATGTAACGTGCCATTTTATAAGGGTTTTTTCAAATCGCTTATTTTTTAATCTATTATTAAACCCATATAAATCAAACACTTAAAAAACAACCATTGATTGTTAACGGTTTTTTGGCATTCTTAATGTAGTGCATTAATTGGTGTGTATAAGTCAGCTAATTTTGGCATGATTTTTATGGCATTGGCACTAGTAATATCAAGCACTTGAGACACATTAAGCTGCCTTAAATCTGCTAAAACCTGTGCAATTTTTGGCAACTCTACAGGGCTATTTCTGCCAGCCGACCCTAGCCACTCTGGTGGAATATCTGGTGCATCAGTTTCAAGCACAATCGCCTCCAGAGGCAGTTGTGCAGCCATTGCACGAATCCGTAACGCACGTGTATATGTCATTGCGCCACCAAAACCAAGTTTAAAACCTAAAGCAATGAACTGCTCAGCCTGTTGCAGGCTCCCATTAAACGCATGTGCAATTCCCCCTTTAACTTTATATTTGCGCAATTGTTTTAAAATATCATCTACTGCATGCCGTACATGCAAAATAACTGGCAAATCAAATTGTTGTGCAATTTTAAGCTGCTCGACAAAAAAGTGAGTCTGTTGCTTAATATTTTCGGGATGTTCTTTTGGATTCGTTAAAAAATAATCTAAACCAATTTCACCAATGGCAATTGGATTGTGGTTCTGTACATATGCGCGCAACGTATCAATATCATCCAATGAAGAACGCTCAACATACATAGGATGAACACCAAGCGCATATACGCAATTTTGATAGCGCTGACATAGCGCAATCACGTCATCAAAGTAACAACGCGCCACAGCAGGAATCACTATGCCTGTTACGCCATGATTAAGTGCAGAAGCTACGACTTCATCGCGATCAACATTAAATTCGGCAGCATCAAGATGGCAGTGGGTATCAATCAGCATGACAACTCCATTTCTTTTTAACCGTTAACATCATGCTAAGTTCACGATGATGATGACCATATATCAATAGTTGTTAGCTTATCTACACTACCGTAAATTGCACAAACTAAAAAAACTATCGCTGAGTTTTATCCACAGCAGGCTTTGCACGCACACGAATATCAGTTCCCACTTGGCGCACATCTAACACTTGCAAATCTGGCGCTTGCTGCATTGCAGTAAACTCAGGCATCGCAAACATACCGTGCGCGGCGCTTCCCATCAGTTTAGGTGCGTAATAAAAAACAAACTCATCAACCAAATTTGCATTTAACAACGCACCATTGAGACCTTGCCCAGCCTCAACCAGCACCTCATTCACACCGCGCTGTGCTAACGCAAGCAATAACTTTCGCAAATCTACTCGGCACTCATCATTAGGCAAGCAAATGAACTCTGCTCCTTGATTAACCAAAGTAGCAGAACGCTGCTGTGTATCTTCAGCATAAGCAATTAACACTGGGCTTGCTGCCAATAGAGATGGCTCAAGCATTTTACAATCGAACGGCATTTGTAAATGACTATCCACAACCACACGCAATGGCTGACGTGCAGTTGAGTCTAAACGTACGGTCATACTGGGATTATCAGCCAATATCGTGCCGATGCCAGTTAAAATCGCACAAGACTGTGCACGCCAGTGTTGAACATCCTGCCGCGCAGCCTCTCCTGTAATCCACTGACTTTTACCATTACTGAGTGCGGTGCGACCATCTAAACTGGCCGCAATTTTACTGCGGACATAAGGCATACCATGCGTCATACGCGAAACAAACCCTGCATTAAGCGCAGACGCCTCTTGACCCAACAAACCCACAGCGACCTCAATACCTTGCGCACGCAAGGCATCAACCCCACGACCAGCTACCAGCGGGTTTGGATCCTGCATGGCAATAATCACACGTCTAGGCTTTGCCGCAATCACCGCTTGTACACAAGGGGGGGTTTTCCCAAAGTGGCTACATGGCTCTAGCGTCACATAAACATCTGCGCCATAAGCTAGTTCACCTGCTTGCTGTAATGCAAATACCTCTGCATGAGGCTCGCCTGCTTTCAAATGCGCGCCCTGCCCTACAATTTGATGATCCAGAACGATAACGCAACCTACTCTTGGGTTAGGTTGCGTAGTGTATAAACCTTGCGCAGCCAAACGCAGCGCAAGATTCATATAGGTATAGTCAGTAGTGGAGAAGTTGGACAAAAGACTTTAGTAATATCTTAAGTTGTGATGGTTGGGGCCATATGACTTAGCTATCAGTAGAGCGCCGCTTAGCCAATACGGCTTGTTTATCCAGATCGCGGATGACATTATTAAAATCATCAACATCGGAGAAACTTCGATACACAGAAGCAAACCGAATATAAGCGACTTTATCCATCATCTTAAGCTCGTGCATGACCATTTCACCCAAATCCCTAGCTGGCACCTCACGCTCGGCTCGTGCCAGTATTTTTTGTGTAATATGATCCAGTGCTTTATCAACGTACTCTGTCGGTACTGGACGCTTATGTAGCGCGCGCGTGAACGACAATCTTAATTTCTCACGTTTAAACTCTTCGCGTGTGCCATTTTGCTTCACGACTTGTGGTAAATGCAACTCCGCCGTTTCGTAGGTCGTAAAGCGCTTATCACATACGCCGCACTTACGGCGGCGTCTAATTGAATCACCCTCATCATTGACCCTAGAGTCAATCACTTGGGTATCATCTGCTCCACAAAAAGGGCACTTCACAATTAGCCTTGATACACAGGAAATTGTGCAGTTAAAGCATGCACTTTCACTTTGGTTGCAGCAATCACAGCTTCATCTGTCGGATTATCTAAAACATCAGCAATTAAGTTAGCCACTAATCTAGCTTCTTCTTCTTTAAAACCACGTGTTGTGATTGCTGGCGCACCGATACGAATACCAGAAGTCACAAATGGGCTTTCTGGATCGTTTGGAATAGCGTTTTTGTTCACAGTAATATGCGCCAAACCAAGTGCAGCATCTGCCGCTTTACCAGTTAAGCCTTTTGGACGTAAATCCACCATAAACATGTGTGATTCAGTACGGCCTGAAATGATACGCAATCCACGAGTAGTCAATGTTTCTGCCATGACTTGTGCATTTTTAATCACTTGTGCTTGGTAAGTTTTAAACTCTGGTTGCGCTGCTTCCAAAAATGCTGTCGCTTTTGCTGCAATCACGTGCATCAATGGGCCACCTTGTAGGCTTGGGAACACACTAGAATTCAATGACTTTTCGAACTCAGCTTTCGCCATAATGATACCGCCACGTGGGCCACGCAAAGTTTTGTGTGTGGTTGATGTCACAAAATCAGCATGTGGTACTGGGTTTGGATAAACGCCAGCCGCAATCAAACCTGAGTAGTGCGCCATGTCCACCATAAAGTACGCACCTACTTTTTTAGCAATTTCAGCCATACGTGCCCAGTCAAAACGCAAAGCATAAGCTGAAGCACCGCCAATCAATAGTTTTGGTTTGCATTCAACCGCAATGCGCTCCATCTCATCATAATCAATCTCTTCTTTTTCATTCAAGCCATAAGGCACAATGTTAAATAACTTACCTGACAAGTTAGCTGGTGAACCATGTGTCAAATGACCGCCATGGCCCAAGTTCATACCCATTACAGTGTCACCTGGTTTCAAAATAGAAAAATAAACCGCTTGGTTAGCTTGTGAGCCAGAATGAGGCTGTACGTTTGCATATTCCGCACCGTACAAAGCTTTCAAACGGTCAATCGCAAGCTGCTCAACTTGGTCAACAAATTCACAACCACCGTAGAAACGCTTTCCTGGGTAGCCTTCTGCATACTTATTAGTTAACTGTGAGCCCTGCGCCTGCATCACTGCTGGGCTAGTATAGTTTTCTGAGGCAATTAGCTCGATGTGTTCATGCTGACGCACAACTTCTTGCTCAATCATGCCCCACAATGCAGGGTCAGCTTGATTTAAAGTATTATCGTAGTTAAATGGTGCCTTGTTTGATGATGCAGATGACATGGTGTTTAGTTTTCCAAATATTTGAATAAAAGGGATTAGTTATCATTTTAACATGCCAACTCAGCATCGTTAAAGTGAAGTATTCAAGTTACAAAATTTAATCTAAATGTATTTTACAAAGCAATTATGGTTGATATTAACCAAATTGGTTCAATTTGGTGCACCACCATCCCACATAAAAATCATAACCTATTGAATAATATAAACTTTACAACTGGCACCATATTTGCTTATATAAAATCAAGCGCATATCTCCAAAATCGCCCTTTGCCCGTAGAGCCTATTAGGTGCTACGGGATTTTTTTATCTATAGAAATGCCGCCTATGATTTTTGTAGCTGACAAGGCTATAATCAAAAAATTATAGGAGACAGATAATATGAAATGGACTGACAGCCAAGCCATAGCAGAAGCGCTTTACGACAAACACCCAGACATCGACCCAAAAACGATTCGCTTTACAGACCTCATGGATTGGGTACTAAACCTCGACGGCTTTAACGATAGTGCAGATAAATGTGGCGAAAGAATTTTAGAAGCAATCCAGCTGGCATGGATTGACGAAGCAGACTAGCATCGGAACTTGCACCAATGCTAGAAGCACCTATATTTGAAGCACTTTTGTGCTTGTTTATCAAGCACTTCATCTGCGACTTTCCATTACAAGCATTCCCTTGGATGTACAAAAACAAAGGGGCTTATGGTCACGTTGGTGGTTTAGTCCATGCGACTATACATGGTGCAGGCACGTTTATCGTATTAATCTACTGGCTTGGTCTATCCGCATGGATTTTTGCACTTGCTGATATGGTTGCTCACTACCATATCGATTGGGCCAAAATGAATATCAGCATGAAGTTTGACCTAAAGGCAAATAACAGTGAATGGTTCTGGATATTACTAGGCTTCGACCAACTACTGCATCACCTCACATATTTTGCAATCATTGCCATTGCATTCAACCTTGCATAGCCCACATGTCAAGAAACACATTCATTTCTATTTTGGTTTGGTTAGCATTGGCAGGTGTGATTTACTACCTGGCGGATAGCATCCAGAATCCTAACAAAATTTACAAATTAGGTAACGCTAGCTCCGTTGTACTTAAACGTGGGCTAGATGGCCATTACCGCACAGAAGCGCTTATCAATGGTACAAAAGTAAACGTATTGGTCGATACTGGCGCCACTGGCGTTGCAATATCACAATCAATCGCAGATAAGCTTAACCTTAAGAGCATTCATGCGGTAAGAACCAATACTGCAAATGGCGAAAGCATAGGCTACATGGTACGGTTGAATTCAGTGCAAATCGGTGGTGTGCATGCAAACAATGTAGCCGCAATGATCGCACCTGGGCTGGATGGTGACATATTACTTGGCATGTCATTTCTGGGGCGAATGGATATCCGACTTTACAAGGGTGAAATGACCATCACACAAGTTGAATAAGCCGTTATTTGTGAGAAAAAACTCACTGAATAACGGCTTAATTTTTCCGAAAAAACTGAATTTAAGTAACCTGAATTTTAAGTAGCTTAAATTTCAAACACCCCAATTTCAACTCCCATAGCAGAAGCTACGTAATAACAGTAGGCGTGACACGTCCAGTTTTTTCAATCAACTGTGAAATCTGCAAAGCGATTTGTATCATTTCAGCTAAAGCCACTTGAGCATCCAAATGGTGTTTAGCACTATCTGGCTCATATGACTCAAGGTAAATACGCAAAGTAGCGCCTTCAGTACCTGTGCCAGAAAGCCTAAATACAATGCGTGAGTCATCAGTAAATAAAATTCGAATCCCTTGATTACTACTCACGGACCCATCGATTGAATCATGGTAACTAAAATCATCACACAACTTGACGGTATAGTGCCCAAATTTCTGATTTGGCAAACTAGCAAACTGAGATTTAATATGCGCAATGACGCTATTGGCAGCCTCAGTTGGAATAGACTCATAATCATGGCGTGAGTAAACGTTACGCCCGTATTCCAGCCAATGGGCTTTTAAAATAGTCTCTACACCCATTTTTTTTGCAGCAATAATATTGAGCCAGAACAACACTGCCCATAAGCCATCTTTCTCACGCACATGGTTAGAGCTGGTACCAAAGCTCTCTTCACCACATAACGTCACTTTCCCCGCATCCATTAAGTTACCAAAAAATTTCCAGCCTGTCGGTGTTTCAAAACATGGGACGTTAAACTTTGCGGCCACTCGGTCTACAGCACCGCTGGTAGGCATGGATCGGGCAACACCAGCAATACCAGCCACATAGGCTGGCACTAAAGTTGCGTTAGCGGCCAATACCGCTAAACTATCAGATGGCGTAACAAAAAAGTTTTGTCCTAAAATCATATTGCGATCCCCATCACCATCAGACGCTGCGCCAAAATCCAGCGCATCTTCACCAGCAAACATGATGTTCACCAAGTCTTCTGCATAGGTTAAATTAGGGTCAGGATGCCCCCCGCCAAAATCCTCAGAAGGTTCGCAATTCATTAAACTCTCAATAGGGGCACCAAGTCGATTCACAAAAATCTCTTTTGCATAAGGTCCTGTCACGGCATGCATCGCGTCGAACTTCATCTCAAAACCGCTAGTAAGCAATTGTTTAATTGCCTCAAAATCAAATAAGCTCTGCATTAAATCAGCATAATCCTGCACTGCATCAATGACCTGCACCGTAAAAGACTGGCCAGCAACAACTCCATCAAACTGCGTTTCACCTATCGTATCAATATCTACCTGCGGTAAATCAGAAACTTTATATTCAGTAATCACCTTACTTTTTGCAAAAACTTCATCTGTAATTTTTTCAGGTGCTGGCCCGCCATTGCTAATATTGTATTTGATACCAAAATCACCATTAATCCCACCCTGATTATGGCTTGCTGATAACACCATGCCACCAAAGGTTTTATATTTGCGAATCACATGAGATGCAGCAGGCGTCGATAAAATACCGCCTTGCCCGATTAATACGCGGGCAAAACCATTCGCTGCAGCCATGCTAACTATCGTCTGAATCGCCTGTCTATTATGATAGCGCCCATCGCCACCTATCACTAATACAGTATCTTTGGGAACAATTAAGGTATCAAACAAACTTTGTACAAAATTTTCAAGATAATGCGCTTGCTGAAAAATCTTAACCTTTTTCCGTAGGCCGGATGTCCCTGGTTTTTGGTCATTAAATGGCTGGGTTGGCGTTACAATTACTCTCATGGGGTTTGTTCCTTCCTTATGTCATATCACACAATATAAAGGATGTTGGTCAACTCAACAACAATTCTGAATATCAGACCAAATATTTTATAAATACATCACGTAGTACACTTTAGTCAGGTAAAATTTTATACTGTCTATTCAACACGAAGCGTAATAGCAATACTTGTGTTGTTTTTAGATAATTTAGCACACGACGATTAAGAACACTTTAAGGCTAGAAAATGGAAGATCAAGTATTTATTGGACGTCAGCCAATTATGGATGTGAAGCAACACATCATCGGCTATGAGCTACTTTTTAGACACAGCGCCGATGCTGATACCGCGATATTTGAAGACGAACTCAAAGCATGCTCAAGTGTATTAGTCAACACAATGGGTGATATGGATGTGCAATGGTTATTAGGCGATAAACTAGCTTTCATCAACGTGAATGAAGCAATGCTCATGAGTGACTTCATTGAGCTCATGCCACCACAACGCACTGCCTTGGAAATTCTCCGCACGGTTATCGCAGGCGAAGCTATTATTGATCGCTGTAGAGCACTACACAAACTTGGATTCAAAATCGCACTAGATAATCCACATCTCAGCACACAATTAGAGCCACTGGTCGAGTTTGCTAACTTCATCAAAATAGACTCTCTAAGTGTTACCAAACAAGAGGCTAGTAAATTATTTCAAAAATACTCAGCACCCAACATACAAATGGTTGCGGAGAAAATTGAAACATTAGAGCAGTTTGATACCTACAAAGAAATTGGATTTAGACGCTTCCAAGGCTTCTATTTCGCTAGACCAGAAACATTTACTGCCAAAGTGATCAACCCATCATTTAATAGTGTATTAAATTTACTCAACCTAGTGACGCAAGATTCTGACAACATAGAAATTGAGAATGGATTTAAACGAGATGCAGCTCTCTCATTTAAATTGCTACGCTACATTAACTCCGTAGGTTTTGGGCTTTCATGTGAAATCCAATCCATTAAACATGCACTTACTATTTTAGGTAGAAAACAACTTTACCGCTGGCTGACGTTACTGATGGTGACTGCTGGTGAAAATGCCACTCCTCCAGCCTTGATGAAAACGTCCATCACACGAGGACGTCTCACTGAACTATTAGGTGAAGGCTATTTTGATAAACATGATCGAGACAATTTATTCATCGTTGGCGTTTTTTCTTTATTAGATGCCATATTAAAAATGCCCATGGATCAGGTACTAGACAAAATTCAACTACCAGAAAATGTGTCCGAAGCGTTACTCAACCGCGGAGGTGTATACGGACCATTCTTGCAGCTAACAGAAGCTTGTGAAGGTGCTGATAGCGAACGCATATTAGAACTCGCAGAGCTTTTACAGTATGACGCCAACAAAGTAAATGAATGCCACATTGCTGCACTAGCATGGGCAGAATCACTAAGTATTTAAGCTAGGTTGAGCAAAGCATGCGCACATTAGGCAATTGTTAACCTCCACCATGTGCTAAGGCTATTGCCTGTCGCTCTAAAATATAGACATAACGGTTAATCAAACCTTCGTTACCCCTTGAAGGCTCAACGTACACAAAGCCAATACGGTGTTTAGGCACCACATCCTTTGTATGAATCTCAGTAATATTTCTAACCATTAAAGTGAGGTTAGTTTCCCCCACATCTGGAAAACCGATCTTGCAACCACTTAGTGCTTGTCCAATCACTAAGGCTGGATTTAACGGCGCAGATACAAACGCACCAACGCCACCTAGGCTAACATCAACTAACGTCAGCTCAAGAACACTCTCAACCTCGGGGTCTAATACATCAAGGACTGGAATTCGACAGATAGCAGGGTTCGCAACAGGGGTAACGAACCGATAATAATCGCGGCGCTGGAGGCGGATTAAATCTTTAGGCAGTGCAATCTTAATCGCCTTGCCATCTTTTAAATTAACTTCAGTAACTTGTGTACTGGTCCATTTAATTTTAACGCCATCTTCTTTTAAGAAAACTATGTGGCTACTTGCAAACAATCGACGATTAAACTCCTCATCTACCCCAACATCCAAGTACACCGCACCTACTTTTTGGTCAATACTGACAATACTAGTCAGATATACGTCTGCGCCATGGTTGAATGACACCTTGAGCATGGCTTTATGCTTGATCAAATCGTTCAAAATCTGCATAACCTCTTTAGGATTATGCACAATATACTGCTCTTCATTATGATCAAATTTAGTATGTTCCATGAATTTCCTATTAAGCTTTAATGCTCAGGTCTGACTACCTATCAACTAAAACTGATAACCAAACTTTACGATAGCGCACAATATACAACACACCTTCGTTATTTAATTGCAAGAAATCACTGTAATATTCCCGCCTATTTAAACATTGAGTCCGCATACAAAAAAGCCAGCGCATGGCTGACTTGATTGAAAAACTTCATTTTTTGGTCGGGACGGTGTGATTCGAACACACGACCCCTTGCACCCCATGCAAGTACGCTACCAGGCTGCGCTACGCCCCGAACCTTTGTTACTCCTTACTTGTAACAAGGTTTGTATTATATCGCAAAAGCAATGCAGCTATAAAAATGAGCGTATAAAATAATTAGCGTGCTGTATGCGCTACGGTAAAGTCAGCACGTAATAAATTTAATATCTCACGTAACTCAGCTTTAACTTTAGCATAATCAAAAGCTTTAGCATCAGCATCTGTAGAAACAGAACCTGACACAGTGCTTGGTGATGCTTCGTTAGCATCATGGGATTTTACTGTAGCCTGCTTATCCTGCTGACCAGACTTACCATTAAACTCTGCGACATCAAGGCGGTTACGAGCACCGCTAATGGTAAAGCCCTGCTCATATAACAACTCGCGAATACGGCGGATTAGCAATACTTCATGATGTTGATAATAGCGACGATTACCGCGTCGCTTAACTGGTTTAAGTTGAGTAAACTCCTGCTCCCAGTATCTTAATACGTGGGGTTTTACACCACAAAGCTCGCTAACCTCACCAATTGTAAAGTAGCGCTTTGCTGGAATTGGTGGCAATTGCACCTTGGCGACCTGCTCACTCATACTTTCGGCTTTCTCACTCATATTGCTATTACATTAAGAAAACTACTACCCAACACTACCAACCAACTTGAGACTGACCTTGATATAAAACAGTAGTCAGCTCAAGATGAAAAATCATTTATGCAGCGAAGTTTGCATCAACCTTGCATTTTAATTTCTGACTAGCGTGGAAAGTAACCACGCGACGTGCAGTAATTGGTATTTCTTCACCAGTTTTTGGGTTGCGCCCTGGACGCTCTGATTTTTGACGCAACTCGAAGTTACCAAAGCCTGACAACTTCACACTATCGCCAGCCTCTAACGCAGTACGCACTTCTTCAAAAAATGCTTCTACCATATCCTTGGCTTCACGCTTATTCAACCCAACTTGCTCATACAATAAATCAGCAAGCTCAGCTTTTGTTAAAGTCATAAACACTCCCGTTTTTTTAATGCTTTGTATCGCTATTTAATATTATTGATTGATGCCTGATTCAAAAAATAAATCCTCTCATGCTGCTGTATGGAGAATTTAGTTTCTTAATATTGCATCAAATTTTATTTGCAACAATTGTAGCAGATTTGCGATTGCTGTATCAGCATCACCATCTGTTAATGTCTTTTGAGTATCGTGCATAAGTACTGATAATGCAAGGCTTTTTTTACTTTCTGGCACACCTTTTCCTTGATACAAATCGAACAATGCCACATCTGCAATCAACGGTATATTTTCTTTATTAATTGCATTCAGCACCGTTTGTACAGCAATATTCTCATCTAAAACAATTGCCAGATCACGACGTACAGGCAACAACTTTGAAACCTCTTGATAAACTGGTAATGCACGATTCACCAAGGCATCAGCATCAAGCTCAAATAAGTAAGTGCTCTTAGCTAAATCATAATGCTGTTGCCATTTAGGATGTAGCTTACCCAACCAACCAACTGCTTTTCCATTTAGCAATATCCGTGCTGTCTGTCCTGGATGCAAGGCTGAGTGTTCAGACTTTTCATAAACAACTTGCTTCAGCAAACCATCGCCACCTAGCAGAGTATCTACATGCGCTTTTACATCAAAGAAATCGATATCTGCATTAGTTGCCGCCCATTGCTCAGGTTTGGCACTGCCGTAAGCAAGACCAGAAACACGCGTAGTTTCATGATAAGTGCCAGCCTGCTGATGAAATACAGCACCAATTTCAAATAAATAAGCGCGCTCTTGCTTGCGATTTAGGTTATAAGTAAGGGTATCCAACAACCCACCCCACAAACTGGTGCGCATCACACTTAAATTGCTTGCAATCGGGTTTTTAAGTTTAATAGGTGAATGATTACCCAATAAGTCACGCTCCCAACTTTCATCCACAAAACTGTAAGTCACCACCTCTTGGTAACCTGCTGACACTAATCCGTCACGCAGTTGATTCAGATGCAAATGTTGCTCTGGTGATGCAAGCATATTTAAAGCAGCAACTGGTGGTGCTGCAGGGATATGGTCGTAACCGTGCAAACGGGCAATCTCTTCAATTAAATCTTCTTCGATTGTAATATCAAAGCGGTAGCTAGGAGGCGTAACCGAGAATATATCGTCAGCGCATTCAAATGCAAAACCGAGCTGAGTTAATAGTTGTGCAACATTTTGCTGTTCAAGGCTGATTCCCAGTACAGATACTAAGCGCGACATTCTCAATTTCACTGAGTCACGCGCAGGCAATGTTGTCAACACTTCGGTAACAGGGCCTACTTGTCCGCCGCACAATGTTTTAATCAATGACGTTGCGTATTCAATGGCATTGCGCGTATTACCAAAATCAACACCGCGCTCAAAACGGTAGGATGAATCTGTACTAAAGCCCAATCTACGTGCTTTACCTGCAATAACGGCTGGCGTGAAGAAAGCACTTTCTAAGAAAATATCAGTAGTAGCATCGCTCACAGCGCTAGACTGACCACCCATCACACCAGCAAGTGCAAGTGGACCATTAGCATCAGCGATGAGCAAATCATCTGATTTCAATTGTATCGTCTGGTCATTAAGCAAACCAATAGACTCACCCCCACTGGCAAAGCGCACAGTAATATCGCCGCGTAATTTAGCTGCATCAAACGCATGCATCGGCTGGCCTAACGCTAGCAACACGTAATTTGTGATATCGACCACAACACTAATACTACGCAAACCGCTACGCTCTAAACGCTTTACCATCCAAGCTGGCGTAGCAGCCTGAGCGTTGATGCCACGAATCAAGCGTCCGCAATAGCACGGGCAAGCAACAGACTCATTCACGATAACTTGTTTTGTTTCTGCATGTTCGGCAGTAATAGGTGTAATAGCCGCAAAATTGGTAGTCGCGCCCGTAATAGCGGCTACATCACGTGCGATACCAGTCAAACTTAAACAATCGCTGCGGTTAGGGGTCAGTTTTAATGTAAAAAGATGGTCATCTAAATCCAAATACTCACGAATATCCTGCCCCACTACAGCATCACTATCCAACTCAAGCAAACCCGTTGCTTCAGCGGTAATACCAAGCTCTTTAGATGAACACATCATGCCGAACGATTCTATGCCGCGCACTTTCGCTTGTTTAATAGAAATACCTGGCAACTCGGCACCCACTAAAGCACATGGTGCAATTAACCCAGCACGCGCATTAGATGCACCACATACGATCTGCAATGGTGCAGAAAGCCCCACATCCACCTGACACACCTGAAGGCGATCCGCATCTGGATGCTTCTCGGCAGAGATAATTTTAGCCACAACCACTTTGCTAAATGTAGCTGCAACAGGCTGCATTTCTTCAACCTCAAGCCCTGCCATTGTTAAGGCATGACTAAGAGCCTGACTATCCAAGTCAGTATTCACTAAACTACGTAACCAATTTTCTGAAAATTGCATAATGCTTTTACAACCTTAAATTAAGGATTAAATATGTAAGTACTCAGTGTGCGTTTTGCAAACTGTCGAGTTATTTAAACTGACTTAAAAAACGCAAGTCATTATTAAAGAAATGACGTAAGTCGTTTACACCATAACGAAGCATGGTCAAACGCTCAATGCCTAAGCCAAAAGCAAAACCACGGTATTTTTCACTATCAATATTCACGTGCTTAAATACTTCAGGATGCACCATGCCACACCCACCAATTTCCAACCAACCACCATTCCAGCTCATGTCCATTTCAGCTGATGGCTCGGTAAACGGGAAGAATGAAGGTCTAAAACGCACAGTGAGGTCATCACGCTCAAAGAACTTTTGTAAGAAATCTTGAACGACGCCTTTTAAATTAGCAAAGCTGATATCTTCATCTACCCACAACCCCTCTACTTGATGGAACATAGGCGAGTGCGTTGCATCTGAGTCCACACGATAGACACGTCCAGGTGCAATAATTTTAAATGGTGGTGTTTGATTATTTTTTAAAGCATTTTCCATATAACGCGCTTGTACTGGTGACGTATGTGTTCTCAACACATTGGCTTCATCAATATAAAACGTATCATGCATCGCACGCGCAGGATGATCTTCTGGAATGTTTAACGCAGTAAAGTTATAAAAGTCCGTTTCAATTTCCGGGCCTGTCGCCACTTCAAAACCGATAGAATGAAATAGCTCCTCTACGCGTTTTAAAGTTAAGGTCACAGGATGCAAGCCACCCGGCGATTGCGCTCTTGCTGGCAGCGTGACGTCAATGGACTCCTGTGCTAATTGCTTAGCCTGTTCGGCATTTAAGATTGACTCTCTACGTGCGGTTAACGCCGCCTCAATCGCCTGTTTCACCACATTAATTGCTGCACCAGCCGCTGGTCGCTCTTCCGCACTTAGCTTACCCAAACCTTTTAAAGCATCTGTGAGTGATCCTGATTTACCTAAGTACTTTGCCTTAGAAATTTCCAAGTCATTCATTGAAGCGCTGTTGATAAAGTCTGCTTCTGCTTCTGCAATTAAATGCGTTAAGTCTGCCATGTTATTTCGATCTTTAATTATGGTTAATGCTATTAGCGTTTGAAGTCAAAGTGATGCTAACAATACATCACAATAGATTTTTGTAATACGTTGATTTGCATGTAAAAAATGCAAGGTAGGATTTTACAACAAAAAAAAGAGGCCGAAGCCTCTTTTTTTACTCAAACTTAAATTAAGTTTGAAAAGTACTAACCTATCGGTTAAGCCGCTAAACCTGCTTTTGCTAATTCAACGAATTTTGCAAATGCAGCTTTATCAAACACAGCCAAGTCAGCCAAAACTTTACGATCCACTTCAATCGCAGCTTTTTTCAAGCCATTCATGAAACGGCTATATGTCAAACCGAATTCACGTGAACCTGCGTTAATACGTGCGATCCACAATGTACGGAATTGGCGTTTCTTTTGACGACGGTCACGATAAGCGTACTGACCCGCTTTCATTACCGCCTGTTTAGCTACGCGGTAAACGTTTTTACGACGACCACGGTAGCCTTTAGCTGCTTTTAATACTTTTTTGTGTCTAGCGCGAGCGATGACACCACGTTTTACTCTAGGCATATTTTACTCCTATTGTGTTGGCATCATAGCGCGGACGCGCTTGACATCAGTTGAAGAAATGATCGCCGTGCCGCGTAATTTACGCTTTTGCTTGGTGGTCTTTTTCGTTAGGATATGGCGCAAGTGAGAGTGTGTACGTTTCACTTTACCATTACCCAAGAATTTAAAGCGCTTTTTAGCGCCACTCTTGGTTTTCATTTTTGGCATTTTGTTCTCCTTTAGAGTGGTTAAGAGTGCTTAGGCATGCCTTTTAGCCGTATCACTCAGGGTACTACTTACTACTTCTTTACTGCAATTACCTCAGTATCAAACTTAAGTAATTACTTAACTTTCTTAATCGGACCCAATACCATCACCATTTGGCGGCCTTCCATTTTCGGGTATTGTTCAACGATTGCGTATTCTTTTAAATCTGCTTCAACACGTTTCAATAAAGCCATACCAAACTCTTGGTGCGTAATTTCACGGCCTCTAAAGCGCAAAGTAATTTTTGCCTTATCACCTTCTTGAATGAATCGAATGATATTGCGCACTTTAATGTTGTAATCGCCATCATCAGTCCCTGGACGGAACTTGATCTCTTTTACAACCACTTGTTTTTGCTTAAGCTTAACTTCGTGCTGTCTTTTACTTTCGGCATATTTAAACTTGCCGTAGTCCATCAATCTGCAAACAGGCGGCGCCGCATTTGGCGCTATCTCTACAAGATCAATGTCAGCTTCTTCCGCTTTTGCAAAAGCTTCCGCTAAACTCACAATACCTAAGGGCTCACCCTCAACACCCACCAAACGAACCTGCGACCCTGTAATGTCGCCATTAATTCGCGTTTCTTTATCTTGTGCTATATCAAATTCTCCAAATAGTTAAGCCGTGCACCTGTTTGCTCAAACCTTAGCTTCAATCTCTGCTTTTAGGCGCTCAATTACTGCGTCAATCGGCATAGAACCTAGGTCTTCACCTTTTCTGGTACGCACGGCCAAATGTCCTGCTTGCATCTCGCGCTCACCTGCCACTAGCAGATAAGGCATTTTTTGCATGCTATGTTCGCGTATTTTATAGGTAATCTTCTCATTTCTCAAGTCAAATTCGCATCGAATGCCATTTTGTTTCAAAGTTTCAACTACTTGGCGTACGTAATCTGCCTGACTTTCTGAAATATTTAACACCATCACTTGCACTGGCGCAAGCCACAATGGCATTGCACCTGCGTAGTTCTCGATCAATATGCCTATAAAACGCTCCATAGAACCAACGATGGCACGATGCAACATCACTGGACGCTGACGTGAATTATCTTCCGCAACATACTCAGCACCTAGACGTTCTGGTAAGTTGAAGTCGAGTTGAATGGTACCGCATTGCCAGAGACGACCCAAGCTGTCTTTCAATGTAAACTCAATTTTAGGGCCGTAAAAAGCACCTTCACCTGGCTGCAAATCAAAAGCTTGGTTATTTTTATTTAAAGCATTCGCCAATGCTGCTTCTGCTTTATCCCATGTCTCATCAGCACCTACGCGCTTTTCTGGGCGTGTTGATAACTTAACCAGCACATCATTAAAGCCGAAATCACCATACGCCCTATAAAGCATCTGGATAAAGTCGGCCACTTCAGCTTCCACTTGATCTTCACTACAAAAGATATGTGCATCATCTTGTGTAAAACCACGTACACGCATCAAACCATGCAAAGAGCCTGACGGCTCATTACGGTGACAAGAACCAAACTCAGCCAAACGTAATGGCAAATCTCGATAGCTATGCAACTGGTTATTAAAAATCTGCACATGGCCAGGACAGTTCATCGGCTTCACGGCGTATTCACGATTTTCAGACGAAGTCACAAACATATTGTCATGATAATTTTGCCAGTGACCAGACTGCTCCCACAGCGTCTTATCCATGACAGTAGGGGTACGTACTTCCTGATAACCAAAGTCTTTAAACATTTGGCGCATATATTGCTCAACCTCTTGCCAAATGCTCCATCCACGTGGGTGCCAAAACACCATACCAGGTGCGTTGTCTTGCATATGAAAATAATCCAATTGCTTACCAAGTTTACGATGGTCGCGCTTTTCTGCTTCTTCGAGCTGAAATAAATAAGCTTCCAACTCTTCCTTGTTGCGCCAAGCAGTGCCGTACACGCGTTGCAACATTTCATTATTACTATCGCCGCGCCAGTATGCACCAGCCAACTTCATTAGCTTGAATGATTTAAGTTTACCTGTGCTTGGCACATGTGGACCGCGACATAAGTCAGTAAAGCTGCCCTCTGTATATAGCGAAACATCTTCACCAGCTGGAATAGACCCAATAATTTCAGCCTTGTACTGCTCACCAATACTTTTAAAATAAGCAATAGCTTCATCGCGCGGTAATACTTTTCTCATGACTGGCTCATCTTTTTTAGCGAGCTCAGCCATTTTCTTTTCAATCGCAATTAAATCTTCTGGTGTAAATGGGCGCTTATATGAAAAATCATAATAAAAACCATTGTCGATGACAGGACCTATTGTCACTTGCGCATCTGGAAATAACTCCTTCACAGCATATGCTAGCAAGTGAGCAGTTGAGTGACGAATAACTTCCAAGCCTTCTGGGTTTTTGTCAGTGATAATCGCTAAGTCGCTATCAACCTCAATTAAATAACTAGTATCTACTAACCTGTCATTCACTTTACCTGCTAGTGCTGCTTTGGCTAAGCCAGCACCGATATTCATGGCGACCTCAGCCACTGTGACTGGCTGATCAAAACTACGTTGCGACCCATCGGGCAAGCGAATGACTGGCATACAAACTCTCTCTAAAACACAAAAGCCGCAAGCGGCTTTTTAATGACATAAGGTACAAAGATTGGAATTATCTCACAGCAAGATAAAAGACTGCAATTTATCATGCACTGTATTTATAAGTTAAAACAAGTAAATATGTATTGCTTAAATATCGCGTGCAAATAAAAACGAGCCCATCTTTGCAGATAAGGCTCGTTTAAGTTTAATGCTTTATTACCCTACATCACTGCAAAGTAATAAAGTTTTATTAGAAGTCGTAACGAATCCCACCAAACACCTGACGACCACGGCCTAGGAACATACCATCAACACGATTAGATAGATATTCTTTATCAGCCAAATTATGACCACTCAAGAAATAACTAGCTTTCGAACCAACAGGTCTGAAATTTACAGATGCATTTAACAATGTATATGAAGGAATAATTCCATCTTGTCCATTAGCAGTCTCAACTCTTGAATTATCATTATCAGAATATTGCTGACTTACATAATCAATACCAAAACGCGCATCAATACCAATCGGATGTGAATAGCCAAAGTTTACTGACGCCAAATCACGTGGTGCATATGGCAAGCGATTACCACTTTCTATACCATCTGTTGCAGCATCTTTCTTGAATTTTGCCGTAAACAAACTTGTATAGTTTGCTGTCAGATAAAAATTGTGTGGTGTATTGTAAATAGTGCCAAAATCCACACGTCCAGCCATCTCAATACCAGTATTCTGCGATTTACCCGCATTTAAAAATTCACCATTAACAGGGCCAACCACCAAGTTGTCAAAATCAATATTAAATAATGTTGACTCAAAAGTTACGCCTTTAAAGTAACTTGTTCTAAAGCCCACTTCCGTATTTGTACTTTTTTCAGGTGCAGCGCCTAAAGCACGTGTTGGGTTTAAATCACGGTCTGGACGTGGCGGTGCAAAACCACGATGAATACCTGCAAATACTGTTGTGTTAGCAATGCCATTCCATGCAACACCAAAACCAGGTAAGAGTGTAGTATCAGTGTCTGAATCTTTCAAACCAGAGCTTACAAAGTTAACCGTTTTCAATTTGTTCGTTTGCTTCAAACGCTCTACTCTTAACCCAGGGGTTAAAGAAAAATCACCTAAGAAGAAAGTGTTTTGACCATAAAGCGCCATTGACTCAACTTGAATATCACTATCATCACGCAAAGCACTTCCTGGATCATTCTCGGTCGCTCTTGGCGTAGCACCATTGTAACGCTTACGATTAATATCTTCTTCGTGGTAGCGGAAACCCACTACAGCATCACTGTTAAGACCAAATAGGTTGTGGCTAAAATCGAGGCGCGGCTCAACGCCCCAATAAGCATATTCACGTGGACGCATTTTATTACCACAAAGATTTGCAAAGTTCTCATAATCACGCCTTGAAGCACCAGGGCAGGTTGCAATGTTATTTACACCGTCAGGCGACCTTGTCATTTGGTCAAGCGACTCATCAGTTTGCCTATAAGAAGCGCGCTCTGAATTTACATAATAAGCTTGCGTAGTAAGTTTAGCCGTGTCATTAATAGCCCAATTATGCACTAATTGCAAACTCTTGCGCTCATGTTCAAATGTATCGTTTTTACCAAAAGGGTTTGCAGTAGGGTCAGCGTTGTATCGAGCTGTATCCAATCCCGCCTCGGTATAGTGTGAATTCTCCTCATACCAACCAACTTTTGCCATCAAAGACTGTGTTTCTGTTAGATTCAACAAACCTTTTAGCGTCACATCATTCACTTCAAAATCGTGATCTTTACGAATGCCATCACCCTTTCTGTTCAAGGCGTCAACCATAACACCGCCACGCTCACCACCGTAACCCAAGTTAAAATGAATACCTCTAAAATCATTATTACCAGCTGTCGCAGAAACGCTACCCGCAAAACCATCTTTAGGAATAGGCTTTGTCACAAAATTGATCATGCCGCCTACTGTTTGTGGACCATAAAGTACTTGACCTGAGCCTTTAACAACCTCAATACGCTGTACACGCTCTAAAGGTGTAGCATAGTGCGCTGAAGGGTCACCATAAGGTGCTAAGAATAATGGCATACCATCTTCAAGCAAAAGCGTACGTGAAGTACGGCGTGGATTTAAACCACGAACACCAATATTTAAGTTTAGACTCTGCGCACCTTCACCAACAACGTTGATACCAGGCACATTATTCAATGCCTCTTGTATTGAAAATGGGCGACGGGCTTCTAATTCTTTCTCATCAACGACGTTAAAAGAACCAGGCACTGATTCTAATTTCTCAGGCAAAATACCTGTGACTTCAACTTTGTCTAATTTGATTGATTCATCAGCATAAGAAAATGTAGCTACCACTGAACATGCGAAAGCAACTGCAATCGCGCTTTTTTTTCGATTAAGATTTTTTATCATTAAAATACTCTCCAATATCATAACAGGAAAAAGTTTAAAAAACTTTTAGCAAGCACTATATGCAAAGCCTGTTCCAACTTGGTGATGTCTTATAAAAAAGTATAAGAACATGATTTCAATCATAAAATTCCATAAATTTTAAACAATACAAGTTAGTTTTAAATGAACTACGGTTGATAACAACCACCACTTGAAGCATATCAACCAATCAGAATTATGCAGCCTAATCAATAACGCGGGGTTAAAGCCGCATGATGTAATATCTGGCATTAATGAGGATACTTTTTTCTTGACACGGCCCACTTTTCTGTATTTCAATGCAATTGAAGCTTGTGCATCCTGCACTCTACTGTGATGACAAAAGCATGCGCTTTATGTGCTTTTACACCAATTTCAACGCTATTTAAAGCATCAAATGACAATCATAAGGTTCTGTCCGCTATCACAATGAAAATCAAGTATTAAACATATGAGACTACAGTTAATTATTTTTTATCTATCTTTCAATTGCATTATTGCGCATGCTGAAGAAAGGATTGAGTTGGATGCGATTACAGTCACTGGACAGCAAGATGATGTCTCAACGCGGCGCGATGCCGCTACTCAAAAAGTAATTATTGAACGCAAAGAGATTGAAAGTCTCGGCGTATCTACTATTGGTGAAGTGCTTAGCAGACTACCTGGGGTTGAAATAAAAGGTGATGTAAATCGTGCACGCGGTATGTCACGAGACTCGGTTCAAATTTTAATTGATGGGGAACGGCAAGTAGGTGGAGCAAGTGGTGTACTAAGTCGCTTACCTGCAGAGCAACTAGACCGTGTAGAAATTTTACGTGGGGCATCGGCTGAATTTGGTGGTGCATCTGCCTTAACAGTCAATTTAGTCACTAAAAAAGCTTCGCCTAAAAGGTCAACTGCTTTTAAATTTGGACTTGGCAAGCGAGGAAATGAGCCTAATGCTGAGTTTTCATGGACAGAAAATGGAGGTACAGAAAACTTTGCATGGACTTTACCTTTTACATCTAATTTGCGTAACGCTCCAATCAATTCAAGCACAACTAGGCAATTCAGCTCTTCTGGTGTCAATTCATTTTGGCAAGAAGAGCAAGCTCGTGGGGTTTCAAAAGTAGGACATCACACATTCTCTCCTCGTTTCACTTGGAAAGATGGACTTGATAATTTAACAGTGTCACCAATGCTCTTTTATGGACCAACAAAAAGTAATAGCCAAACCAAAGTTACTCCAAATGTAGATCTAGTTGGTGGTGGTTTTGTAAATCTTGGCGAGCGAGATTTACGCGAATCGGGGACACAGCGCATGTGGCGTTTACGAACAGAAGGCATGAAGTTTACAAAACATGGCAAACTATCTGGTCACATGGCATTTAATAACGGAAGAAATGATTTGGATACAACGCGTGATATTCGCGACGCTACCAATGTGCTGACCAGATTTGAAGAAAGTACGCGTACAAACAGTAATGAGTTCAATACCGCCCTGCGTTTTGATCAGTCATTTCTTGATACGCATTTACTTTCTTCAGGTGTGGAGTATGTAAAAGTAAAACGTGAAGACGCGCAATTTTTTAGTGGTGGTTTCGCCGCTACTGGTGATTTTCGTGCTTCTTCTAGAGATGGTATTTTATGGCTACAAGATGATTGGACACCCAAAGAAACACTCACACTTACCACGGGTTTGCGTTTAGAAAACATGCTCATCGCCGCAGATGATGTATCGCAAAAGCGAACTGGCCTATTGCCATCTATTGCTGTACGTTGGCAACCAAATGAACAATGGGGGCTTCGCACCTCACTGGGTGCTGGTATGAAAATGCCAAAATTAGATGAAGTTAGCAATGCCACGATTCGAAGCCTAGGACCTAATACGCCAGTAGAGGCAGATAGACGCGGCAATCCTAATTTAACTCCTGAGCGTAATATCAATTTTGAAGCAGTCGTTGAGCATTATCTGCCACAAAATGCTGGCGTAATTGGTGCCAATATCTATGTACGCTCCACTAGTGATTTTATAGAGCGTCGTGTACAACAAGAAGGCATTCGCTGGGTAGATAGACCTTTCAATGAGGGGGACGCTACACATTATGGCATTGAGCTCGATGCTAAAGTGCGTATGGATAGTTTTGGCTGGAAAGGCGCGACGTTAAAATCGCACCTGACGCTTCCCTATGGACGTGTGGATGATGAACGCTTAGGTACGAGGCGCATGGCTCGTGACATGCCACAATATATCCTTAACATGGGGTTAGAACAAAGTTTACCAAAATTGAAGTCTAGCTACGGCATTACGGCACAAATATCAGGACGAAGCGAAACTAACATCCCTAATGAACAAACTGGACTTAGTGAATCAATTACCATGGTGGACGCATACTGGCGGTATAAACTCTCACCCACCTATAATTTACGCTTTACTGCTCGCAACTTATTAAAGGCAGATACGCGTAAACAAAATAGATTTATACAGGGTATTAATGATTGGCAACTGGCCACTGATGACAACGTGATGCGAAGGTTCATGGTGTCATTAGAAGGTCAATGGTAACAAGGGTGACCAACAACCTACTCAAACACCTATCGTTAACTGGTGTTTATCAAGATTTTAAAAATAACAATCGAGTCACATCACTCTTTAAATACCATGATGTTATTGATAAATTTGGTAGGCAGTAGCAGATTCGAACTGCTGACCTCTTGGATGTCGACCAAGCGCTCTAACCAACTGAGCTAACCGCCTATATTGATATGTCCGAAGGCTTAAAAATAACACGAACGGTTTGTGTTTTTCAGCAATTTCAAACAGGGCATGATTTTAGCCGATTGTGGCATCAGGCGCAAACATAAATAGCAACAACTTCAAAACATGTTAAATAAACATTAAGAATGTACAAGCGTCTCAGTGCAATAATAATTTTTGATACAGATTAGGACTTGCATAGCCATCTGCTGGTAATTGCTGCTGTAATTGATAAGCGCGCACGGCGGCCTGTGTTTGCAATCCGGGCAAGCCATCTGCCTTACCCGCATCAAAACCTTGTTGATTTAGCCTGTTCTGTAAATCTTGCATTTGTTGATAGCTAAGCGCGCCACCTTCTGCAAAATCGCCACCCAATATACTGGGTTCTTGATTTATTTGTTTCGCCAACTGTGCAACAGAAAGTGCATAATTAACTGACCGATTCCAGTCCATAATGATGTCAAAATTATCAAACACCATAAATGCGGGGCCCTGCCAACCTTGTGGGAGTATGATAGAAGCCTGCCTTTCGACATTGATGTTACTATGCAGTTTGGCTTTAGAAATGACTTGTGACTGCGCTAGAGAAACCTCGCTTTGTGTAGTCTTTTGACTGCTTTCTGCTCGCGCGCTTTCAACGTCTGCGAACTTAGTAACATCAATACTTTTAGGCTCAACTAAATAAAACTCTACACCCAAATCAATCCAATCTTTAGGTGCTTTCCTGATGGCTAATTGTGCACTTTGCCAATCAAAGTCATTGGGTAACTTAACTTCTATCATCACAGGCTCATGCTTGCGCCATCCAATTTTAGCAAGATAGTGGGCAGCAGAAGCAAACGCATCAGGCAATGAGTTAACAACATCAATAGTGCCATCAGCGTCACCATCTACCGCGTAAAACATAAATGTCGATGGCATAAACTGCATATTTCCAAATGCACCAGCCCATGACCCTTTAAAGCGTTCAATATCAACATAGCCAAGATCAACCATCAACATCGCATCTAGCAACTGCGCTCTGAAAAAGTCAGAGCGGCGCCCCTCATATGCTAATGTGGCTAATGCAGACAAGATATCGACGTTTCCTTTAACTTGACCATACTGAGTTTCCATTCCCCAGAACGCAATCAGTATTTGCTCAGGCACACCGTACTGCGCTTCTATCTGAGCCAATAAATGTTGATGTTTGGCAAGTAAGGCTCGCCCTTTTTGAATTTTCTTATCATCTACCCGTTTTGTAAAATAATCTAAAAATGGGCTAATAAACTCTGGTTGCGCCCTGTCTTGCTTAATTACGTTCGGTAAAAACACAGTGCGATTGACAAAATTAATGGTGGTGTTATCCGAGATACCTAACGATTTAGCTTCGTATCTTAGATTCTCAAGCCACACAGAAAAATCTTCTTTAGCCGCAAGATTGCTTGCGAAAAACATAGTAAAGATAACAAAGGCTAAATGTAGGGGTTGAAACTTATTCAATGTTGATTTCCTGCAATAAGGCATGATAGCCAACCTGATAATCAGGATATTTCAGCACAAACCCTGTTGCCAGCATCGCTTGGTTGGTTAAGCGTTTACCGCCGCTTACTGGCATTGGCTCAGGTTGTTTTAATGCCAGTTGTGATGCAATCCAAGCAAGCACTTCATACTGACTCACAGGTTTAGCATCCGTTACGATATAACAAGGACTGATGGATTTTCCTGCTAATAATTTCTGGATTAGAAACACCACAAACGAAGCGGCATCGTCACGATGTATACGATTGCTCCAGCTATTGCTCTGAGGCCAACGCTCTGGTGCTTTTGCAAGGTTAATCATACGCAAGCGACCTGGACCATAAATGCCAGATAGTCGGAGCACAGTGTTACCACATGACAAATGATGTAATAAGGATTCAGCTTCTATCAGCCGCTCACCACCAAAATCAGTGGCTATTGGTGTCACAGACTCATCTAAGATATCGTTTGTTTCTTGCCCATAGACGCGTGTGCTTGACACAAAAAATACATGTTTTAATTGAGGATTATTAACCTGCGTCATTAATACATTACGCAAACCATCTACATAGGCTTGCTTATATTGAGCATCAGTTTGCCCGCTAGCTGAAACGCAATAAACAATCATATCAGGATGAATATCGCGTAATCGATCAAGTGATGCTGGCTCAGTGATATCTGCCTGAATCATCTCAACGCTACTAGCTGCTTTTTGGCTTCTAGCAACACCATAAACATGCATATCTAAACGTTTCAATTGACCCGCTATAGCGCTACCAAGATCACCATACCCTACAATTAACACTTTTAATTTAGGCATGCTATCCATGTTGTTGTATATATTTTTCAGTGAGAAATAATGCCACGATAGTCTTGCTATCAGTAATTTCACCTTGCTGAACTAGCTTAATGGCATCTGATAGCGCGAGATCAAACACTTCCAAAGATTCATCGTCATCACGCTGACAAAGCCCTGCCGTCAAATCCCTTGCCAAATAAATATGAATTACTTCATTTGAGTACCCAATACATGGATGCTGTTCGCCCAGCCTCACCCAATCTTTAGCTTGATAGCCAGTTTCTTCTTGCAACTCTCTTTGACCAGTTTGAAGAGTACTTTCATTAGCATCTATCTTTCCAGCAGGTAGCTCAATAAAGACTTTATGCAAAGGATATCTAAACTGACGTTCTAATACAACATTGCCATTGCTCAATAATGGAACCACCACCACTGCACCTGGATGCGTGACATATTCGCGTTGGCTCACATTGCCATTAGGTAGACGAACTTGATCTCGCTTCACACAAAGAAAATCGCCCTTAGCTAAATCCTCGGTGCTAATAAGATGCTCAGTCAAATCCATCAGAAATCCTTTTTATTACGGGCACTAGAAAGTAGAGATGATGATCAAACTATACAAGGTTTAATCACAAAGGTTTAATCACATTTGATAGAAAATAATAACAGAAGACATACCGCACGTAAGGGCTAACAATCAATATAAACAGACCAGACTAGCTGTAGCCTAGCCACTGTATTGAATACTAGATTGTTTTCTTCCAGAGTACTTTATAGATAAAGCCAGGAAAAGCAAACACTAAGAATAAGAAACTTGTGACAGCGTAAAACTCCCAACCCTGTGGCGCAACCTGCCCAAAAGTTGCACGCTCTGCATATACTGCTAAAGCCCCTACTAGGAAATACAGGATGACCAACTCAAGCAAGCACCAAGCTAAATTCTTGGTGCTATTGGCAGGCTTTAACGGAACAATATAAAACAGCTTATCTGAAAACCAAGGCAGGTTTGCAGCTAAGAACATAATGCCGAGCAATACCCAATTTGTCATTAACTTAAGCTTCTGCTAATGGCATAAAAGCATATGCTCATCAGACCTTGTGGCATCAAGCCAATTGCTAACAAAGCCAAAGCGTTAATGCTCAAAATTACACGCATATCAAATGGCGCAACAATCGGACTATTATCTTGTGGTTCATCAAAATACATCAACTTGATTACGCGTAGATAATAAAACGCGCCAATCACTGCCATCAATACGGCAAATACAACCACCCACAAGAAGCCTGCTTGCAATGCAGCTTGCAACACTGCGAACTTAGCGTAGAAACCTAAGGTTGGTGGAACGCCAGCCATACTAAACATCACGATTAGCATTAAAAAGGCAATCCACGGGCTACGTTGGTTCAGGCCTTTTAAATCACTTAAGTTCTCTGCTTCAAAGCCCTTGCGTGATAACAAAATAATAATGCCGAAGCCTGCAAGCGTCATCACCACATAGCTAGCAATATAAAACAACGCTGAAACATAGCCGTTACCACTAGCACTCATCAAACCTAGCAACACAAAGCCAACATGAGAGATAGTTGAGTATGCCAACATCCGTTTAAGATTTGTTTGTGCAATTGCCGTCACGTTACCAAGCACAATCGACAGCACCGCCATAATTAACAACATTTGCTGCCAATCAACTGCCAATGTTGGTAAGGCTTGAGCCAGAAGACGAATCACAAAAGCAAACGCGGCTAGTTTAGGCACAGAGCTAATCAGCATCGTCATGGCAGTTGGCGAGCCTTCATAGACATCAGGCACCCACATTTGGAATGGTACAGCACCTAATTTAAATGCTAGACCAGCTACGATAAACACCAAACCCAATACCAAGACTGAATGTATTCTGGCACCACTCATTAACGCATGATTAATGTCAGAGATATTTAAGCTACCTGTCATACCGTAGATCATGCTCATACCGTATAGCAACATGCCCGATGCTAAAGCACCTAACACAAAATATTTCATCGCTGCTTCTGTCGCACGATGATTATCGCGATCTAATGCAACTAAAGCGTAGAGGCTGAGAGACAGCAACTCCAAACCAATATACAGCGTCAACATACTTTGGCCTGACACCATAATCATCATGCCGACTACTGAGAACAAGACTAGTGCATAAAACTCACCACGGAACATATTGCGTAGTTGAATATATTGCCTAGTGTAGACAAAGATTAATGACGTCCCTACATAAATCATCAGCTTTAAAACATCAGCCAACGTGTCATCAACAAATGTACCCGTAAAAGCATAGCCTACACTTGGCACGTGTGTTGTCACCGTAAAATAGGCGGCTAAAAGCAAACCTAGTTGTGACAAACCGTATATTGCAATCCGATTAGACTGTTTTAAAAACAGATCAGCAATTAATACAATCATTGCCATTCCTAAAAGGATAATTTCAGGTAAGGCGGTAATGAGGTCGTAACGTATATTTTCCATGACTTATAAGCCTACTGGCAGCTTGCTATTTGCTAGATGTGAAAGAAGTTGAGTAACCGTTGCATTGGTCATATCAGTAAGCGGTTGCGGGTAAACACCCAACGCTAATACTAATATTGCCAATATCGACAATATTAAAAACTCACGTTTATTTAAGTCTTTTAGTGCAGCAACATTAGCATTAGCTACCTCACCGTAAAATACGCGTTTTACCATCCATAAGGTATAAGCAGCGCCAAATATTAATGTGAATGATGCTAAGAACGCATACCAGAAGTTAACTTGAATAGCGCCTAGAATCACCATGAACTCACCCACAAAACCAGAAGTGCCAGGTAAACCACTGTTTGCCATTGCAAACAATACTGCGAAAGCTGCAAAAACAGGCATAGTGTTTGCCACGCCACCATAAGCTTCTATTTGACGGCTGTGTACACGGTCATATAACACACCTACACACAAGAACATAGCTGCCGAAATAAATCCGTGTGAAATCATCTG
Organism: Methylotenera sp.; assembly: GCA_030682715.1. Classification (GTDB taxonomy): domain Bacteria; phylum Pseudomonadota; class Gammaproteobacteria; order Burkholderiales; family Methylophilaceae; genus Methylotenera. The sequence goes on from JAUXNQ010000066.1 coordinate 67,909, forward strand.
TACAACAGCGCCTTCAAGGCCTAGGTTATTAAAGATAAAGAAGCCTAATGTCACAAAACCCATGTGGGAAATTGAAGAGTAAGCAATTAGCTTTTTCATGTCTTTTTGCACCAATGCGACTAATGCAATATATACAATGGCAATCAGTGATAGTGCAATCATGAAACCTGATAGATGATGCGCAGCATCAGGTGCGATAGGCATCGCAAAACGCAAGAAGCTATAACCACCTAACTTCAGTGCAATCGCCGCTAACACCACAGAACCGCCTGTTGGCGCTTCAACGTGCGCATCTGGCAACCATGTATGCACAGGCCACATTGGGATTTTTACTGCAAATGCTGCAAAGAATGCCAAGAAAATAAGCACTTGTACATTTAAAGGCATTGGCAATTGGTAGTAATCAGTAATCGCAAAGCTACCTGTTTGATGGAACATGTAGATAAACGCTACTAGCATCAGTAGTGAACCAAGTAGCGTGTATAGAAAGAATTTCACAGTCGCATATACGCGGTTAGGACCACCCCAAATGCCAATCACCAAGAACATTGGGATGAGCATCGCCTCCCAAAACACATAATAGAGAATTGCATCTAATGCACTGAATACGCCAATCATCAGGCCGCTCATAATTAAGAACGAGGCCATGTATTGTGCAACGCGCTTTTCAATCACTTCCCATGCTGAAATCACAACAATGACAGTGGTGAAGCTAGTCAGTAGGATTAATGGAATCGCAATACCATCAGCACCTAAATGATAATGAATATTAAAAGACATAATCCAAAGGAAGCGCTCTTGGAACTGAAACCCGCCGTCAGCAAAGTTAAAGTGCGTATAGAGTGGAATCGTCACTAAAAAGCTAAGCACACTTCCAAATAAAGCTAACCAACGGGTTAAGTTGGGCTTACTGTCATTCGCCGTGAACAATACCAAACCGCCAGCCAATACTGGCAGCCAGATGGAAAAGCTAAGAATATGTTGCAAAAAGTAATCAAGCATTTTTTATACTTTAGAAAAGAATTAAATCTTTAAAAGACCAAGAGATAGCATTAAAAACACGCCAATAATCATCGCAAACGCATAGTGGTAAATCAAACCAGTTTGTAGTCTGCGAACAACACCAGACAACTTACCAATTAGATTAGCTGTGCCATTTACCATAGCACCGTCAATAATTTTAACGTCGCCTATTTGCCATAGTTTATTACCTAAAAAGCGTGAACCAGCAGCAAAGAATCGATCATTAAAGCTATCAAAACCATATTTGTTTTCTAACACCTTATTGATTAAGCTAAATCTAGCTTGAATTGCAGCAGGAATATCCGGACGCTTCATGTAGAAGAACCATGCTAAAGCAACACCTGATGCAGCTAATGCAAATGGTAATGTCATTAAACCGTGTATTGCCATGCCTAATGATGAATGGAATATCGTATGCCAATGATGTGTGAGCTCGTGCATCGCAGGGTGAGCATGAGCATCCACAAAGATAATACCTTTAAAGAAATCACCAAATAGCATTGGTTCGATTGCAAAATAGCCAATCGCCAATGATGGAATTGCTAAAAGAATCAATGGCAACTTCACAACCCATCCTGGCTCGTGCGGATCATCCGTTGGGCTCAAACCATGATGATGATCTTCATCGTGGTGGTCTTCGTCATGATGCGCATCATGTTTCACTTCACGCCATTTCTCTTTGCCGTGGAACACTAAGAAATACATACGGAAGCTATAAAACGCAGTGACAAACACACCTGTTAAAACAGCAAAGTATGCAAAACCACTACCTGTTACAGTAGAGAATTTAGCCGCTTCAATAATACTGTCTTTAGAATAGAAACCAGATAGCAGCGGCGTACCAATCAACGCAAGTGAGCCAATTAATGAAGTAATCCATGTCACTGGCATGTACTTTTTAAGGTTGCCCATGTTGCGAATATCTTGATCATGATGCATTCCCATAATCACTGCACCAGCACCCAAAAATAACAGCGCTTTAAAGAACGCATGTGTCATTAAATGGAATATCGCAACGGAGTAGGCAGAAGCACCTAATGCCACTGTCATATACCCTAATTGCGACAATGTAGAATAAGCCACTACACGCTTAATGTCATTCTGGATAATCCCCAAGAAGCCCATAAACAGCGCTGTGATACTACCAATAATAATCACAAACGATAATGCTGTTGATGATAGCTCAAACAATGGTGACATACGTGCCACCATGAATATACCAGCTGTCACCATGGTTGCCGCATGAATTAAAGCAGAGATAGGCGTTGGGCCTTCCATTGAGTCTGGCAACCATACATGCAATGGCACTTGTGCAGATTTACCCATCGCACCAATAAATAACAAAATACATGTCACAGTCATTAGTGACCAAGAAGCATTGCCAATTAGGTTAATTTTGGTATCTGCCATTCCAGGTGCAACTGAAAACACTGCTGCGTAATCAAGGCTACCAAAATGATACAAGACCAAACCAATACCTAATAGGAAACCAAAGTCACCCACACGGTTCACCAAGAATGCTTTTAAATTTGCATAAATAGCGGTTGGGCGTGTGTACCAGAAACCAATCAGCAGATAAGAAACTAAACCTACTGCTTCCCAGCCAAAAAATAGCTGCATGAAGTTATTGCTCATCACTAACATCAACATGGCGAAAGTGAACAGCGAAATATAACTAAAGAAACGTGCGTAGCCTTTATCTTCATGCATATAGCCGATGGTATAAATATGCACCATCAATGAAACAAAGGTAACCACGACCATCATCATGGCACTAAGTCGGTCGATTAAAAAGCCAATTTCAAATGAGAAATTTCCACTTTTTAACCAAGAGTACACAGTCTCATTATAAGGTTGGCTAACCATGGCATCTTTTAGCACATACACTGACAAGGCAAAAGAAATTGCCACACCAGCGATGGTCACCACATGCGCTGCAGCTCTAGGCAGATGCTTACCAAACAGACCGATAACAATAGCGGCCAATAAAGGAAGCAAAGGGATTGCAAGATAAATTTGTTGCATAGTCATGCTAAACACTTAGCCTTTCAAACTGTCTAAATCGTCAACATTGATGGTGCGTAAATTTCTAAACAACACGACCAATATCGCTAAGCCGATAGCTGACTCTGCAGCTGCCACCGTTAAAATAAAAAACACGAAAACCTGCCCTGCAATATCGTTAAGATAATGAGAGAAGGCAATAAAGTTAAGGTTAACTGCCAATAACATCAACTCAATTGCCATCAATAAAATAATGACGTTTTTTCTGTTTAGGAAAATACCAATGACACTGATGGCAAACAGTAATGCACCTAAAATTAGATAATGAGATAAACCGACCATTATTTAGCCCCTTTATCATCAGCTTGCGCTGATGCATCGACCACTTCAATTTTTTCCACGACAGCATCCATTTTTACAATTCTTAGACGGTCTGCTTTTTTAACCAGCACTTGTTTAGCAGGATCCATCGATTTACTGTCTTTACGGTCACGCAATGTTAGCGCAATTGCCGCTACGATAGCGACTAGCAACACCACAGAGGCTAGCTCAAATGGTAACAAGTAATCCGTATATAGCACGCGGCCCAATTCAGCAGTATTACTGTAATCAGCTGGCCGTGCAGGAGGTGCCGCAACAACGTCGGTACCAAAGTTACGTGTGCCTACAATCATGACCATTTCTACTGCCATTAAACCACCCACTGGCAAAGCCACTGGTAGTGCTTTCCAAAAGCCTTCACGTAACTTATCCAAGTTGATATCAAGCATCATCACCACAAACAAGAACAGCACCATTACCGCGCCTACGTAAACTAAGACCAAAGTAATTGCTAAAAACTCTGCCTCAAGTAACAACCATATCCCTGCTGCTGTAAAAAATGCCAGCACAAGATAAAGTGCCGCATATACAGGGTTGCGCGTGGTGATGACACGTAATCCTGCAATCAGCAAAATAATTGCGAGTGTATAAAAAACGATGTCTTGAAAATGCAAGCCAAAAAATGTCATATTGTTAAATGGTTATCTATTAAAAGTGCTTAAACGATGTATGAAGGGCTTCACTATAAATCTATTACTATATTTGAAGTCTAATACTATATTTGCTATCTATCTAAAAGCTTTATCTTGCGCTCTGTCTGCTGCAATTTGTTTTTCATGTTTATCGCCTACTGCTAACAGCATTTCTTTTGTGTACAACAAATCTCCGCGCTGCTCGCCGTGATAATCAAATACACGAGTTTCTACAATTGAATCGACAGGGCAAGATTCTTCGCACATGCCACAGAATATACATTTAGTCAGGTCAATGTCGTAACGCGTGGTACGGCGTGTATTATCTTCACGCTGCTCAGACTCAATCGTAATCGCCATCGCAGGGCATACAGCCTCACAGAGTTTACATGCAATACAACGCTCTTCACCATTTGGATAACGGCGTAGCGCATGTAAACCGCGAAATCGGTTAGATTGAGGCGTGCTTTCTTCTGGGTATTGAACCGTGATTTTAGGTGCAAAAAAGTAACGGCCAGTCAATGCCATCCCTTTAAGCAACTCCCATAACATTAAGCTACCTAATGTTTGTTTAATCGATTTAATCATAATTTAATTTATTCAAAGCCTAATCACTAAGTCTAGTGAAACAAATGAGCCCAAGGAGTTTGCATCATGCCGCCGACAAACACAATCCACACAATAGTAATTGGAATAAACACTTTCCAGCCTAAACGCATGATCTGGTCATAACGATAGCGCGGGAAGGTTGCCCTAAACCATAAAAATAAGAATAAAAGGAAGCCGACTTTAGCTAGTAACCATAGGAAGCTATCTGGAATGAACGGCACAGGAGATAACCAACCGCCTAAGAACATGAGTGCAGCCAACATCGAAACTAAAATCATATTAGCGTATTCAGCTAAGAAGAATACCGCAAATGCCATGCCTGAATACTCAACGTGGAAACCTGCAACAATTTCAGACTCCCCCTCTGCCACGTCAAATGGTGCACGATTTGTTTCAGCAACTGCACTAATAAAGTAAACAATAAACAAAGGGAATAATGGAATAAAGTACCAATGCCAGAAGCCACCTTCTTGTCCTAGCACAATCTTGCCTAGATTCAGGCTGTTTGCACACATCAACACACCAACGAGTGCGAAGCCCATGGCGATTTCATATGAAACAATTTGTGCAGCTGAACGCAAACTACCTAAAAATGCATATTTAGAGTTAGAAGCCCAACCCGCGATAATCACACCATACACAGCCACTGAAGTCATGGCAAGAATATAAAGTAAGCCAGCATCCACGTCAGCAAGCACCATATTCAAATCAAATGGTACAACAGCCCAAGCTGCAAACGCTGGCGCAATTGCCAAAACAGGTCCTAGTAAAAATAAAGTTTTATTAGAAGCCGTAGGTAAAATCACCTCTTTGAATAATAGTTTAATACCATCGGCTAACGGCTGTAACAAACCAAAATAACCAACTCGGTTAGGCCCGATACGTACTTGCATGTAACCGATTACTTTTCGCTCAGCTAAAGTAAGGTAGGCCACAGCACCCATCAACGGCACCACTATTGCAACAATTTTAATCATAGTCCAGCCAGTGATTTCAACTGCTGGCCAGTAACTACCAAATAGATTTGATAACCATTCCATTAGGCACGCGCTTCCGTAATGTTTTTATTAATATCTTGTAACTGCTGTGGAGATAGCTTTTCAACCGTGATATCTCCCATTAAATCACCCAAGCCAGTTGTTGCTTCGTGAGCTGCTGTCACACGCACACAGCCCATTGCCACATGCTCATCCAAGCGCACCGTTAATACGGCACTGCCTTTATCCTGTTTCACTAGCACTTGGTCACCTTCAACCAAGTCTAACGCTGCTAATTGACGACCACACATACGTGCCATAGGCTTGGTGTTGTATTTGGTTTTTTGTAATGGCGGCGAGCGTCTAACAATCGGGTCAGATTCGTATTGCGGCACTTCACCGATACGTTGCAAGCCATCATGTTTAATATTCACCTGAATCTCAACAAGTTCTCTCAAGTTGTTATTCAAACTGCGCCAAACCACAGCAGATGGTTTTTCACCTGAAAAAATCGCATCTTTAACTTGCTCACTCGATTCAAAATCAAAGCCATGCAAACCGAGTGTATTAGCTAGTACGCGCAGTACTTTCCACGCTGGACGAGACTCCCCTAAAGGTCTTACCGCTGCCGCAAAGCTCTGTACTCGGCCTTCCATACTCATGAAAGTACCTGATGTTTCGGTGAAAGGCGTGATAGGCAATAAGATATCAGCATGGTCTAATGCTTGTGACTTATAAGCAGTCAGCGCAACCACACATTCAGCTTTTTCCATCGCAGCTTTTGCTAAAGCAGCATGTTGGCAATCAAGCTCTGGCTCAATATTCAATAATAAGTAAGCTTTGCGTGGCACTTCAAGCATTGCACGTGCGTGCATACCTGTACTTGATGGCATCACACCCATCATATGCATACCCGTACTGTTTGCAGCTGCTGGCAAAATACCGCCCTTCGCACCTGTAATACCACCAATCGCCTCAGCCAAGCTGTACATTTCAGTAAAACGTGGATCGCTTAATGCCATATTACCTAAAAATATACCGACTTTAGGCGCGATTAAATCATAGTCTTTACCATGCCCTGCCAAGCTCTCTGCAATTGCTTGGGTATTTGGTCGCACTTTAATGTCGTCCAAGAGCGCAGTTAACGTTGGAGGCAAGCATAATGATAGACGTTGTAAACCTGACATTGCTTTAAGTATTTGACCTAAAACATTCACCATATCATTTGGACGCACAATCACTTTATGCGCGATAGGCATCAGTGGATCATTATCTAAAGGACTCACTACAGACAACTCAGCACCATTAGCCACGGCTCTGCGGAAACGCTGTGCTAACAACGGGTGCTCATTACGAAGATTAGACCCAATCACAATAATGCGATCTAGCTCTTCAATCTCATGAATATTGCAGCCCATCCATGGCGTGCCTAAACGTTTACCGTCCAATCTAAAGTCAGTTTGGCGCAAACGATAATCAACATTGCCACAAGCTAAACCATTCGCCAGCTTTTTAGCCAGATATCCTTCTTCCATCGTGCTATTAGGGGAAACTAAAACACCTAAAGCCTCACTACCATATTCGTTTGTAATGTCTTTTAATTGACCAGCGGCAAACTCAAGCGCGGTCTTCCAGTCTGTTTCTACCCAAGCACCGTTATGTTTAATCATTGGTACTTTTAGACGATCTGCGCTATTAAGACCTTCATATGAGAAACGATCACGGTCTGACAACCAGCACTCGTTGATGCTTTCTTTCTCACGCGGCAACACACGCATGACTTTATTATCTTTTACGTGTACTTCAATATGCGAGCCTAAGCTATCGTGCGCAGCAATACTTGGCCTGCGTGTTAATTCCCAGCTACGTGCAGAATATCTAAACGGCTTACTTGTTAATGCGCCAACTGGACACAAATCAATAATATTGCCAGATAACTCTGAGTTAACGCTCTTATCTACATAAGCTGTAATTTCAGCATGCTCACCGCGGCCAATCATGCCCAACTCTTGCATGCCGCCCACTTCTTTCAAGAAGCGTACGCAACGTGTGCACTGAATACAGCGCGTCATATCGGTGCTCACTAATGGACCGATATTTTTATTAAAAACAACACGTTTTTCTTCAGTATAACGAGAGCCGCTTACTCCGTAAGCAACAGCAACATCCTGCAAATCACACTCGCCACCTTGATCGCAAATTGGGCAATCTAATGGGTGATTAATCAGTAAAAACTCCACCACACTTTGCTGCGCTTCAATCGCAGATTTTGATCGAGTAAAAATCTTCATACCATCGGCAACTGGTGTTGCACACGCTGGCAATGGTTTGTTAAATTTCTCCACCTGCACCAAACACATACGGCAGTTTGCTGCCACAGATAGTTTAGGGTGGTAGCAAAAACGTGGAATCGCAATACCGACTTTATCAGCCGCATCAATAATGGTGCTGCCGTGTTCGACTTCTATCGATTTACCATCTATTTCAATATTCAACATTATGTATTTTTACCGTCTTTACAGTTTATTTACCGTCAACCATGCTCTTGCCGTGCTGAATATAATATTCAAACTCTGGCCTGAAATGCTTAATGAAACTTAATACTGGTGTTGCCGCAGCTTCACCCAATGCACAAATTGTGCGACCTGCAATATTATTGCTAATATCAGTCAGCAGGTCCAAATCTTCCATCTTCCCCTGCCCTTTAACAATACGGTCAATCACACGATAAACCCAACCAGTACCTTCGCGGCAAGGCGTACATTGACCACAGCTTTCTTCATAGAAGAAATATGACAATCGGTGCAATGTCTTTACCATACAGGTTGTGTCATCCATCACAATCATGGACCCTGCACCAAGGCTAGATCTTGCTTTGCTCAACCCATCATAATCCATCGTTGCGCCAAGAATCGCTGATGCTGGCATTACCGCAGTAGATGGTCCGCCAGGAATTACCGCTTTCAATTGGCGGCCTTTCCAAACACCACCAGCCAAAGCCAATAACTCAGTGAATGGCATCCCCATTTTCACTTCATAGTTACCAGGTTTTTCAACATGACCTGACACCGAGAACAACTTTGTACCACCAGAATTTGCAACGCCTAGATCAGCAAAAGCCTGACCGCCATTTTGCATAATCCATGGAATACTTGTGTAACTCTCTGTGTTATTTACATTGGTAGGTTTGCCAAACACACCATAACTAGCTGGGAAAGGTGGTTTAAAGCGTGGCTGACCTTTTTTACCTTCAATTGACTCGATTAATGCAGTTTCTTCACCACAAATATAAGCACCATAACCATGTACTGCATACAAGTCGAAGCTGAAATTCGTACCGAACAGATTCTCACCTAGGTAACTGGCAGCTTTTGCTTCATGTAATGCTGCTTCAAAGATTTCGTAATCTTGCCAGATCTCACCATGAATATAGTTATAACCTACACGTGCACCTAAGGTATAAGCAGCAATTGCCATACCTTCAATCAACTGGTGAGGGTTGTAACGAATGATATCCCTATCTTTAAAGGTTCCAGGCTCACCTTCGTCGGTATTACACACGAGGTACTTCACACCATCAAAATAACGAGGCATGAAGCTCCACTTAAGCCCAGTTGGAAAACCAGCGCCCCCACGACCACGTAAGCCAGAATTTTTGATCTCGGTAATAATGTCAGTAGGTTTAACTTTTTCAGTCACAATGCGCTTTAATGCCGCATAACCACCTAACTTCAAATAGGTCTCTAGTGACGCAGGATTTTCTTCTGTCAACGTACGTAACGTGACTAGCGTTTGTCCTGCCAAATCGGTCTTGACTACTGGTTTGCTAGAAGCGACCATTATTTTAGCCCCTCTATAATTGCATCAACTTTATCTGTGGTTAAGAACTCATGCATTTCTGTGTTATTCACATGCATCAAAGGCGCACCACCACAACAACCCATGCACTCACCTTCTTTTAAACAAAACTTACCGTCTGGTGTCACTTCATTAAAACCAACACCTAATTTAGTTTGCAAATGATTAACGATTTCATCAGAGCCTCTTAACATGCATGAAATATTGGTGCAAATAGTCACCTTATATTTCCCAACGGGAGACAAATCATACATATTGTAGAAAGTTGCAACTTCCATTGCCGCAATTTCTGGCATGCCCAAATATTGTGCCACTTCTGTGATACTTTCTTTAGATAGCCAGCCACGTTCCGTTTGCACAATACGTAATGCACTCATCACCGCTGCTTGCCGTTGATCAGCTGGATACTTTGTTAACTCGTAATCTATTTTAGTAATTGCTTCTGGGCTTAACATGCTAATTAGTTCCTACTCCGAGCAGCGCAATGACGTACATGGCAATGACGAAAATGCAAACAACAATGAATACAACAGTGAATAAATGTTAAATACTACGTTCATCGGTCAATTTCCCCGAAAACGATGTCTTGAGTACCAATGATTGCGACCAAGTCAGCAATCATATGCCCTCTAGTCATTTCATCTAAGGCTGCCAAATGTGGAAACCCTGGTGCGCGAATTTTTAAACGGTAAGGCTTATTGGCGCCATCTGACACCATATAGATACCAAACTCACCTTTAGGATGCTCAACGGCAGCATATGCCTCACCAGCTGGCACATGAAAACCTTCAGTGAAAAGTTTGAAATGATGAATCAGGTCTTCCATGTTGGTTTTCATACCTTCACGGTTTGGAGGCGCTACTTTATTATCAGAAGTAATCACTGGACCTGGATTTTTTCGTAACCAATCCACACACTGCTTGATGATGCGATTAGATTGTCTAAACTCTTCCATGCGCACTAAGTAACGATCGTAACAATCGCCGTTAACGCCCACTGGAATATCAAAGTCTAAATCTGCATACACTTCATAAGGTTGCTTCTTACGTAAATCCCATTCAATACCTGAGCCACGCAACATTGGGCCAGTCATACCTAGCGCCAAAGCACGCTCTGGACTCACCACACCAATACCAACGGTACGTTGCTTCCAGATACGATTATCCGTCAACAATGTTTCGTACTCATCGATATAAGTAGGAAAACGGTTTGTAAAATCTTCAATAAAATCTAAAAGTGAGCCTTGGCGGTTCTCATTTTGCGCTTTAACTGTTTTAGCGTTACGCATAGACGACACTTGATATTGCGGCATTGAGTTCGGCAAGTCGCGATAAACGCCACCAGGACGATAGTAAGCAGCATGCATACGTGCACCAGAAACTGCCTCATACACATCAAACAAATCTTCACGCTCACGGAACGCATACAAGAATACCGTCATTGCGCCTACGTCTAGCGCATGTGCTCCCAACCACAACAAGTGATTAAGCACACGGGTAATCTCATCGAACATCACACGAATATATTGTGCACGCACTGGAACTTCGAGCCCCAGCATTTTTTCAATCGCCATGACATAAGCATGCTCATTGGACATCATGGATACATAATCCAACCTATCCATGTAAGGCACACTTTGTAAATAGGTACGATTTTCGGCTAACTTTTCAGTACCACGATGTAACAAACCAATATGCGGATCAGCACGTTGAATAACTTCACCATCTAACTCAAGCACCAAGCGTAATACACCGTGGGCCGCAGGATGCTGCGGACCAAAGTTCATTGTGTAATTTCTAATCTCAGCCACGATGCGCTCCTTCATTGCGAATCACGCGAGGTACGTTATTGCGCAATTCAATAGAAACAGGCTGATAAATTACACGTTGTTGCTCAGGGTCATAACGCATTTCGACGTTACCTATCATAGGGAAATCTTTACGGAATGGATGTCCAACAAAACCATAGTCAGTCAATAAGCGACGCAGGTCTGGATGATTCTCAAACATGATGCCATACAGGTCAAAAGCCTCGCGCTCAAACCAGTTGGCCACAGACCAAACACCAACCAAAGTAGGCAGGATTGGGAAGTCTTCGTCCTTAGCAAATACTCTTAGACGCACACGATGATTCAGTGAAACAGAAAGGAAATGGCAAACAACCGCATAACGTAAACCATCATAACTGCCTTCGCCGTACTCTTGATAATCCACACCACACAAATCAATTAACTGCTCAAATTTTAAGGCAGTATCATCACGCAACAATTGACAAACTGTGAGGTAATCTTCCGCACGACATTCGATGGTAACCTCACCCAAAGCAACAGTTTGCTTTGCAAGCTTATCACCAAGCACCTCCTGCAAACTGGCTAATAGTTGATCTAATTTAGCTGACATAATTTTGTTCTTAATTTAACAGACCCGTCAACTTAACGGGCTATGGTGTTTGTACGTTTAATTTTATTTTGCAACTGAATAATACCGTACAGCAAAGCCTCTGCTGTAGGCGGACATCCTGGAACATACACATCGACAGGCACAATACGATCACACCCGCGCACTACCGCATAAGAGTAATGATAATAGCCGCCACCGTTGGCACACGAACCCATTGAAATAACCCAGCGCGGCTCCGCCATTTGATCGTAAACTTTACGCAATGCTGGCGCCATTTTATTCACCAAAGTTCCAGCGACAATCATCACATCTGACTGGCGAGGACTAGGACGGAAAACAATACCGAAACGGTCAAGGTCATAACGGGAAGCACCTGCATGCATCATCTCAACCGCACAACAAGCTAGGCCAAAAGTCATCGGCCACAACGAACCTGTACGGGTATAGTTAATTACCGTATCTAACGTAGTGGTGACAAAGCCTTTTTCTAAAACACCTTCAATACTCATGATTCAATCAATCCCATTCCAATGCGCCCTTCATCCACTCGTAGATGAAGCCGATCACAAGCACGCCTAAAAAAACCATCATAGCAAGAAAGCCGAACAAACCTATTTCCTGCAACACAACAGCCCACGGGAATAGAAATGCTATTTCCAAATCAAATAAAATAAAGAGAATAGCAACAAGATAATAACGCACATCGAATTTCATACGCGCATCTTCAAACGCTTCAAAGCCACACTCGTAAGGAGAATTTTTTGCAGAGTCAGGTCTACTTGGGGAGACCAATTTAGATAGGATAAGCGGACCAACACCAACAGCCAATCCTACAAGAATAAACAACAATATCGGAAAATAATTTTCTAGCACTAACAAACCCCAAACTAAATCACTAAAGAATTTGCAACATATAAAATCAAAACACTACATCAGCCAGAACGGACCAATTCAAAACCTGACATTTACAACCTAAACCAACCAAAACCCAAACTTGGTGCCGACGGAGAGACTCGAACTCTCACGACTTTCGTCACTACCCCCTCAAGATAGCGTGTCTACCAATTCCACCACGACGGCACATGCTTAAACCACATGATTATTTTGGCACAGCCTCTGCAGCAGGGTTTTCAGTTGCAGCACTCGAAGTGGCGTTAGTACCATCAACCGACTGAGTAGCCATTGATTTCACAACACTACCACCACCCGCCTTATCACTCGCCATATAGGCTAAAGTGAGACTGGTAATGAAAAAAACAACCACGAAACCAGCTGTGGCACGACTCATAAAATTAGACGATCCAGACACACCAAACAAACTACCAGATGCACCACTGCCAAACGAAGCGCCCATGTCAGCACCCTTGCCGTGTTGCAACAACACTAAACCGATTACACCACAGGCAGCCAACACATGAATTACTAATACAATATTTTCCATTTTTTACCTTATTCAACCATCACCAACGCTTAAATTCGCAAATCAACGTGATTAACATCGCTTTTCTAATCACAAACAAATTCAAGATGCCGCACGGCAAATTCCTTCAAATTCTTGCGCGCTTAACGAACATTTCCCAATTAAGCCACCATCGATATCCTGCATAGAGAATAATTGTACCGCATTTTGCGGATTTACGCTCCCCCCGTAAAGGATTTTCAAGCTAGATACCGCCTCTTTATTGTGGCTTGCAACTATGTTACGTATAAACTCATGCATGCTCTGCGCTTGATCTGAACTAGCTGCCAACCCCGTACCAATAGCCCAGATAGGCTCATACGAAACCACTGCGTTAGCAAAAACATCTGCACCATATTGGTTGATAATCGTATCTATCTGCTTTGCAACGACCATTTCCATCACGCCAGCTTCACGTTCTATTAACGTTTCCCCTACACATAAAATCGGCACAAGACCATGCGTTTTGGCTTGCATAAATTTAGCGGCAATATTCTCATCAGATTCACAATAAGCTGTCGCGCGTTCTGAGTGCCCAATAATGACATGTGTTGCGCCGAAATCGTTCAACATATTTGCGCTAACTTCACCTGTAAATGCGCCAACAGCATCTTTACTTAAGTTCTGCGCACCCCATGCAATCGCTGTGCCTTGCAACAAAGTTTGCGTCTGCGCAAGGTATGGATATGGGACACATACAACAACATCAACATTCTTCAGGGTACTTAATCGATCAAGATAAGCGATTAAAAGCTGTTGATTCGATGTTAAGTTGCCATGCATTTTCCAATTGGCAACCACTAATTTTCTAGGCATGCTACCCCTAATTTTTCTTGAGTTTTTTAAACTAAAAGTATATGGCTAAACTAATTAAACACTAGAATCTAAAGCGACTCACGTTTAATTTCAAAGCGCTACAACCTTATAATATTGTAACTTAATTTTGAAACTAGGGTTCAAGCTTAAACAATAGTATGATTAATTATGATTAACAAATTAACAGTAATTGCTTTACTCACACTATTCACCCACATAACCGCTCTGGCCGAAACCGCTTCAAACGGAATATGGGCTGATGCAAAAAACACCCTGTCCGACACATGGAACGCTAGTAATTACGAACTTTATATACCAATCAACACTTGGCACAATCGGCATTATTACACCCAAGAAAAAATAGATGGTTACAATGAGCAACCTTGGGGGTTGGGGATTGGTAAATACAGATATGATGAGGATGGTGACTGGCATGGCATTTATGCAATGGCATTTACAGACTCTCATAGCAAGGTTCAACCCGTAGCTGGATATGCATTCCAAAAAATGTGGCGCCCAAGCAATAACGTTCGTTTAGGTGCTGGATATACGCTTGGGCTGACACTACGCGAAGATTTCAACTACTTGCCATTACCAATTATGGCACCGTTAGCATCGATTGAATACAAACAAATAGCATTGCAATCTACTTATATTTTTGGTGGAAACGGTAATGGCAATATTTTATTTACTTGGATTAAATGGCAAGTGAATTAGTGAGAAGTAAATTAATGGCAAGCAAAAAAACACATGCTTATGTACGCTTCATTATGCTGAGACTAGTGGTTTAAGATTAACAGTTAAACCGTTTTATTTAATTGGTTTAGCACGTTTCGAACTTCAATCAACACTTCAGATGCAGTTAAGCCAATAGGGCCAACACCTTTTCTAACCAAAGCGTCTGCTGCCGCTCCGTGTGAATACACACCTAACTTAGCTGCATAAACAGGCATTAAGCCCTGCGCAATTAAGCTCGCAATAACGCCAGCCAATACATCCCCAGTTCCGCCTGTTGCAAGTGCTGGGTTGCCTGTTGAGTTAATACAATACTGCCCACTCTTTTCCGCAATGACTGTACTAGCACCTTTAAGTACACAAGTCACCTGAAATGTCTGAGCCAATGCTATTGCAGCATCGATTCTGTTTTCTTGAATGGCTGCCACGCTTGTAGCCGTTAATCTGGCAGCCTCACCCACATGAGGCGTCACAATGGTTTCAGCCTGCCTATTTTTCACTAACGCGGCTAGGTGTGGATATTTAGCAATTAAATTAAGGGAATCCGCATCCAACACCAAAGGGCACTCTTTTTTGAGCCAAAAGGTTAACAACTCAACGGCTACATCTGACTGCCCCAACCCCGGCCCGATGACCACGGCATTTAACTGAGGTAATTTTGCAATATCTTCAGGTGTTCGCATCATAATTTCTGGATGTAGCAAATCAACTGACAACGCTGTTTGACATAGCATTGCGGCATAAATACGCCCAGCCCCAGAAAACAATGCAGCCCTTGCCGCCAACAAGACCGCGCCCAGCATACCTTGTTCACCGCCAATAATCGCAACACTGCCTGATGAGCCTTTGTGCGCATCTACTGCGCGCGCAGGCAACGCTGGCTGAAACATTTGCTTGGTGAATAAGTGAAGGTCTGTTTGCATTGTGCGTTTAAACGTTTACATGCCTAATATTTAATTGTACTTTTTGTGAGCCATTGTAGCTATTAGTTTGCAATTGATACGCCGCTTGAATCTGCTCATTTAGGAACTCAGTTTGATTAAAGTAGATTGCATCGATAACAATAGAAGAAGTATCTGATAGGGCTTTTAAGCTGAGTTTTAAATGTTTTTCAGCCAAAATACGCTGATTAATCACTTCAAACTCATCATAGAATAGCGGCGGCGGAAAACCCTGCCCCCACACTTGATTTTCTAATGCTTGCGCCATTGCGTAGGTCATATCGTTCGCGCTTAAACTTCCATCAACCTCTAACACCGCTTCTAAATCGGCCTCGGTGAGTAGGCTTTTCACTACCGCCTCAAAACTTAATTTGAATAGGTTAAAGTCTTCAGCTTTAATAGCGAGCCCAGCTGCCATTGCATGCCCCCCAAACTTTAATATCAAGTCGGGCTGATGTTTACTCAGTAAATCCAAGGCATCACGCAGATGCAAGCCAGCAATTGAGCGCCCAGAGCCTTTAAGCAACCCCGCTCCACCATCGGCAAAAGCAATGACTGGACGATGGTGGCGTTCTTTAATACGTGAAGCCAAAATACCAATCACACCTTGATGCCAATCAGGCTCGTAAATACTGATGGAATATTGATCTGCAATCACAATATCATCGAGCGATATATTCGCGCTCTCTTGCATATCAGCTTCTATACTGCGCCTTTGTTTATTTAAATCATGCAATTGCTGGGCGATGATTATCGCTTCTTTTTCAGAGTCGGCCAATAGGCATTGAATGCCTAGCGTCATATCATCTAGCCTGCCTGCTGCATTTAGCCTCGGCCCCACATAAAAACCTAAATCTTGCGCCATGGCTTTTGCTGGCTCTCTGCCCGCAATTTTGAGTAAAGCTGAAACGCCATGACTACATACCCCAGCGCGAATTCTACGTAAGCCCTGCTCAACTAAAATGCGGTTGTTCTCATCCAGCTTAACTAAGTCTGCGACTGTGCCCAAAGCAACCAAATCTAACAACTCAGTTAAGTTTGGTTCGGCCTTTGTTTGATAAGCGCCCTGTTCACGCAACTCGGCACGTAAGCTAAGTAAGCAATAAAACATGACACCGACACCTGCCAAGTTTTTACTAGGAAATGTGCACCCATACTGATTAGGGTTAACGATACAGGCAGCCTCTGGCGTTTGCGATCCAGGTAAATGGTGATCGGTAACCAACACTTGCATCCCCATTGCATTAGCGACCGCTACACCATCAACACTGGCGATACCATTATCTACAGTCACTATAATGTCTGGCGTTTGGGTTGCTGCAAGCTTAACAATCTCAGGCGTTAGGCCGTAGCCATATTCAAAACGATTAGGCACTAAGAAATCTACGTTTGCACCAAACAAACGTAAGCCCTTCACAGCAACAGCGGTGGCGGTGGCGCCATCTGCGTCATAATCACCAACCACTAATAGTTTTTTATTGGTCTTAATTGCATCAGCCAGCAACTTTGCCATTGCCTGATTATTTGTCAGTTGCTGCGGCGGTAGCAAAGCACCCAAATGAATGCTAGTTTGCGCGACATCTATCACCCCGCGTGCAGCTAACAAACGAGACATCAGCGGCGAGAGCCCTGATGATTGGAGGCTCTGTACAATTTCGGTTGGTGCGTTACGTTGCGAGATCGATGTCATAATAAATATGCGCTCATAGGCTTACTTTTTCGCCAGAATTTATAAAGGTCTATCGGATTGATTTTAGCAACCAATGTTTGCTCATAACAGGCCAGATGAATCACTAATTGGCTGATTTTTTTTGTTTTGAGAGCATTAAGAAGCACTTGGAAAGTGCTTTCTTCTAACAGCATCTCTTGTGTTAACTGCAAGCGCACATTTGATTGCTTCGTGAATTGTGAAATTGTATCTTGCAAAGACAACGATACTTTCTGATACGCAACACCAGGTTGACACACAACACCAGAGCGCCGCGCCAAGCCCTGATAAAAAACATGGCTGCCAATCATGCAATCAAACGCTACGGCAGGTTTTGTAGTTTGGGGTGCTGGCATAACACCGCCGCCAGAAAGCCAAACGCTATTAATCACAACATCACCCACTAGCTCGCGCGCTACGTTGGCCGCATGCCCATGTAACAACATTTGCACCTCATTCAGGTACGCAACCCAATGACCAGCCTCAACGCCTTGCGGCATATAATGTGCAATATTTTTACCCATCGCCATTGCGGGTAAGGCAGTTTTAATTTGTGGTGGCTGCGCTAAACACACGTACCAAGCGCCTGAGTCTCCCAAACAAAACTTCAAACCATCTTGCTCAAAATGCTGATTCAAGCTCGCCATGATTGCTTCCGCATGTTCGCGTAATACTGGCAAAGGGCAAGGTTCGCTTAAACTAAAACTATCTCGCTGCAACACCAAGTGTACGGGGTCTGCACGTAGCCAATAAGCACTACCTACATCCAAGCCATCCTCACTCGCAGCAATAGCCGCGATAGGATAATCTGGCACTGACGATAAGTGATGTTGCTCGCAAACCAAAGCCTCTAAAGGCAAGTCTACATAGCTAACATCCGCTTTTGATAGCAAGTGTGCCAGCATGCTAGTTTGAGGCATTGCAAATAACTGCCCAGTCGAATCACAATCTACAGTTAGCTTCACTAAGTTATTTTCAATTGATTACATTAAGCACCAATTTTACTTGCAACAGCCTATGTGTGGGACAAATGACGTAAAAAAACCTAGTAGCATTCGTTGCTACTAGGTTATGTATGACTAAATCACACGGAACACGGCATTAGTCAGCCATCTTTAAATCAATCAAGTTTAAACCGACCCAGTTTAGTAATAACGACGATCATCCCTATCGTGACGATTATGACGTCCATTATCTCTCCAATCTTGCTTACCATGACCGCGATGGCCTCTCCATTGACCATCACGACGATGATCTGGCGCAAGGTAGTTGATTTGTGAAACCGCATAACGATTAGGCGCTACCGCAACACTCACATCTACATAACGGCCAGGATACTCAGTCGTCACGGCGTTATATGTTCTACCGTTATATTCATAAGTAACAAAGTAACCCGCATTCACTGTTTGCCATTGGTCTACCTGATAACAAGTTTGTACTGGCACCGTACGTGTCGCCACATTTTGGCGGCTATTTGCAATACGGTCACCAGCAATAGCACCAACACCAGCACCCACAGCGGCCGCGGCTACACGACCACTCCCCTTACCGACAGTATTACCTAATAAACCACCAGCAATACCGCCAATGACTGCACCAGTGATTGAATTTCCACCCTGAGAGTAACTTTGCTGTTGATATTCTGTACGGCACTCTTGTTGTGGTACGTTGATACGCTCAGTTTGAGGTGTCACTGAAATCACACGGGCAGTATCAATATATTGATCATTAGCTAACGCTGGGGTTGCAAACACTACAGCCATTAATGCAGGCGCAGCCATCGTTACTCGCATGCTATTTACAACGTTAAACTTAAAATTACGCATTTCACTTCTCCTCTATGTCTAGCATTGAATAAGTCACTTATTGGTTAAATAAATTGATTGTGACTATGCTCAATTAACGCGATGGTTTTAAATTGGCTTACCTGTAATTGTTAATGTTCTGTAACTAATGATTTTACTTAGCATAGCAATCAGCGATTGAAACTACTTACTCATCACTTTCTACATCCATATCTGGAATATGGTTAAACGCAATACGCATCGGGGCATCCTTCAATGCCTCATGTGCACCACCAAAGTAAATCGTGTTTTTTCCAAATTTCATATTGAGCGTATCTATCGCCTGATTAAGCTTTTTTTCACTCTCCAGCGGAGCGATTTGGAACAAGTCCCGTGCGACTTCATCGGCCGTGACCAAGCCAGAAAAAGACACACCCACCGCGTAAGGTTCCAAATTAATTTTAGGATTAGTTTTAGGATATTGCTGCATAAAAGTTTCTAGCGCTTCAATCAGCCGTATCGTGTTATCGGTGGGTGATAACGCACTTTCTTTTTGCCAGCTTGGCATATTTCTGAACTTAACTTTGACACTGATTCTTGAGGTAAGCAAATCATAGCTACGCATGCGCATACAGGCTTTTTGTAGCAAGCGATGTAACACCGCCCTCACCCCAACTTCGTTTCTCTGCTCAGGCGGCATCACATGCGAATGCCCCAAACTGCTACGCGAGTTTTTAACGTAATAAGGCTCTAAACCGCGCAACTTATCATACATGCGCTCACCTTCTACGCTACCCCATGCCACCTGTAGCTGTTGACGGTTTGCCGCGTACAACTGTTCAACGGTAGTAATCTTGTAACGGTTTAAGCGCGCCTCCATCTGCTTACCGATGCCATTTAAATCACGGAGTTTTAACCCAAATAACCGTTGTGGCAACTCATGCGGCTCAATGAGTACACAGCCATCTGGCTTTTGCATGTTAGAAGCCACTTTTGCCAAAAAAGTATTAGGAGCAATGCCGATAGAGCAACGGATAAAATCCCCAGCTTTTTCTGCAAGTGCAGATTTAATCTTAGCCGCTAATTTAAGGGCGTTTTCTGGTTGCTGTTGGCTACCTGTGAGCTTACAAACCATCTCATCAATAGAAAGTACTTTTTCCACATGCGTACAACTTTCTACAATATCAATTAAAAAATGGTGATACTGCACGTAAACAGGCGGCCGCGCCTCTACAAAAATGATATCTGGGCAAAGCTTGCGTGCCTCACTGACCAATGTGCCAGTTTTAATACCAAATGCTTTTGCTTCATAACTTGCAGCAATGCAACAAGTAGTTTCAGCCATCACCGCGAGTACGCCAATAGGCTTACCCCTAAGTTCAGGCAACAACTGCTGCTCAACTGAAGCAAAGTAAGAATTAAAATCTACGTATAAAGCATTTAACTGCATGGATAATTGCGATAAGAAATGTTGAGAAAAATGAATGTTTAGCCTGATGTTGTGACTAACAATACAGCAGATAATTAGCGCCAAGCATAAAATATAGCTTAAACACCCAAAGTATTATTATAAGGATTACATCATGAGTCAGGAACAGATTGCAGTATTTGCCAGCGGTTGCTTCTGGTGCACAGAACCAGTATTTAGCCAGCTTAACGGTGTAAAAGAAGTCGTATCTGGCTATATT
This sequence comes from Methylotenera sp., assembly GCA_030682715.1. GTDB lineage: Bacteria > Pseudomonadota > Gammaproteobacteria > Burkholderiales > Methylophilaceae > Methylotenera. The sequence continues at coordinate 88,923 of JAUXNQ010000066.1, forward strand.
GGTGGGCACACCACCGACCCAACATACAAGCAGATTTGCAATGGCGATACTGGTCACGCAGAGGCGAATAAACTACTCGGCCGCAAGCGACCGAGTTTTAGAACAAACCCGACTGTTGGCTACTTTCTTCACCTTTGCTCATTTCTGCAAGCTGGTTTTGAACATATTCTCTGATTACTTCTTCGTTGGCGTTGCCTATCGTTTCC
>JAUXNQ010000067.1 GCA_030682715.1 Methylotenera sp.
ACGATTTCACGTGAGCTTGCACGAGATTTAGCTACTGAATCTGGTTACGGCCACACTTCCAGGCGAACAAGCCAGTCGTTGGCGGTGCCGCAAGGATTGCAAGCTTGTGGTGGGCGGTGTCCTGTTTGGCATTGTCGTTGGGCATCTCAAGAAGAAGCTCTATTGATAGCAACTGTCCATAATGGATTTTCATTCACCAGTAAATTTGTTAATTCACTTAACAGGAATGTAGCAACAATTGTTGCTGATCCAGATTACGTTAAAAATGTCACTTTTAAAAGAACTGGCATCTCTTCTAATATCACAGTGATTAAAAGAGATAAATTCTGCCTCGCAAAGTTACTGGAGTCCGTGCGAAATCACTATGTTATATGTTGTGATATTGACTTCCAAAAAGCACTCATGAAAAAGTTAAGTACGTCAGCCCAGCCTTATTCATTTTTTCCAAAAAAAAAAAACAATCTGCCCATTTATTTTGCAAAATATGAGATTTCCTGTGTTGGGGACTTACAGATATCGTTTCAGGAATCAGCATCAGATGTCGAACCTATTGACGCACTAACTCACTTTATTAGCTTTATCAATTCAACTAGAGAAGTTAAAAGAGAATTGTTACCATCTAAATTTTAGTTTTAAAAATTACCAATAAATACAATGTGAACTAGTCTTACCTAATCATTAAACATACAGCAGGTTTACTCAGCCTTGCTTCAAAACCGCAAAACACCTCAAAAGCCTGCAAATTTTGTATGGTGTTATCTGCATATTTTTGCAGGCAGTCAAATTAAATTTTCCAAAAATCCCGTTAACAATATCTTATCCAATTGATTTTATTGTAATTTTAAAATCAATAGCAGTATGGTACGTAAATTGCGATCAGTGTGAAGAATGTTTTTTCTATTACAACTTCAATCACACTTAGAAAGCAAACCTCTTTTGAATACAACAAACCCAAAAGCCTCTATTTGGCCTCATGTTGCTTGGACATTTCTACTTTTTTGGTATCTAACGAGTACAACGCAGCTTTTACTATCCACTTCAGGTATCACTTCGTTCGAAGGATTAAAAGACACTACGTTAACTACGGCTTTTTGGCTGATTCCAATATTCTTGCTACCAAAGCATACAAAAAAGGTGAGTGCTATTTTAGGGGGTACCATTTGGCTATTTGCGTTGCCTGCTTTTGGTTATTTCCTAATTTACAAACAAGAGCTTTCACAAAGTTTAATTTTTATTATCTTTGAATCTAACAATGCAGAATCATCTGAATATCTTAGGAATTATTTTACATTTTCAATTCTATTCAAATTCATCATTTTCTCGATTATTCCAATATTGATATGGAGAAAAATCCCTCTTAATCTAAATATTTCAAAGAAAAAAGGCTACATTTTCGCACTGATCATCTTGGTACTATTTTTTGCGCATCCGATTAGAAAAGCGATGATTGCTGGGAAGACTAGTGTTGCTTACAAGAATTTAAATAAACACTTAGTATCTGCTCCGCCATGGCAACTAATTTTAGGTTATTCAAATTACCAAAGAGAGTTAAAAGAGGTTGAATCATTTTTAATGAAGTTCAACCAATCAGCCCCTTTAGATAACTTTGCCGAGCTTAAAAAACCTTCGTCCACGACAGTAGTGATTGTGATTGGTGAATCATCTACACGCTTGCATTTTGGCTTGTATGGTTATCATCGGGATACCAACCCTAAACTTAGCACGATGAAGGACGAGTTATCTATTTTTAAGAACGTTTATGCTTCAAGGCCTAACACCATAGAAAGCCTGGAACAGATATTAAGTTTTGCGGATCAGTCACATCCAGATTTATATAAAACAAAACCCACATTAATTGCAATGATGAAACAAGCGGGTTACAAAACATTTTGGATTAGTAATCAACAAACATTAACTGCTAGAAATACCATTTTAACCACGTTTGCAAAACAAACAGATAAGCAAATATGGCTCAACAATGCCCGCTCTCAAAACTCATATAGTTTTGATGAAAAAGTACTTGAGCCATTTAGTGAGACTCTAAAAGATAATGCAGAGAAGAAGTTGATTATTGTGCATTTAATTGGTACGCATATGTCTTACAAATACCGCTACCCTAAATCGTTTGATTATTTTAAAGATAGCAAAAATTTATACGCTGGGCTGTCTGAAGATAAAATCCAAAAGATTAATGAGTATGACAATGCCGTTCGTTATAACGACAGCATTGTGTATGACCTGATTCAAAGATTAAAATCAACCAATCAACACAGCATGCTTACTTTCTTTTCTGATCACGGTGATGACGTTTTTGATTCCAAAGGTCATGAGTTTCAAGGTAGAAACGAATACTCACCAACGTTGCCTATGTATGCCGTTCCATTTATCACTTGGTCTTCTAAAGACTGGTTTACTAACGACTTACTTAAAAACCCTGCGATTTTGGATAGGCAATATAGCAATGCAGACTTTATTTATACTTGGTCTCAATTGATGGGGATAACTTATAAGGGCTTTGATCAAACAAAGAGTATCGTCTCTGATCAGTTTAAAAACTACCCGATCATCGTCGGAAATCCTTATGATGCAAAGTCACTCAAAAAACTTGAAATAAACTAACCCCTCCGCTGGTTAGCGTTATCGCAAACGGTAGCACTTTGAAAGCCCACGTCAATGTGGGCTTTTTATTGGCAGTAACGCCTGATGACTGACTCAGATATCATTAAATTAAGCAATATGAATAGACAAGCTCACATCCACAATTTGTGTGGATAACTTTGTGGGCGCGATGGGGATAGTGCGTGTAAGTCACTGGTGGATATATCAAACGGCTAATCGTAGAAGTTTTGAGCAATAAATCCTAGATTCACCGTTAGCCTTGTTAGGCTAACGGTTTTTGTACAACTTTGCAAAACAAGGCATGACCAATGCTAAACACTGCAACGTCAATGCCTTATGCGCTTTGTCTACATTAAGACAAACAAAAATCACGCTTAGGATACCCATTGTGATTTATTCAATAATATTAAAGCGTTATACTTTTTAGGTTATTTTTTGTATTACCATATGGCAATCATAAAATAACAGTTTTATGCGATATGCTAATTGTGTTTAGTTTTGCCGACATTCAAGCGTAAACTTCAAACGCAAACAAATGACAGTTTTAGCCCTTTTTTTGATTAGTTACTTCAGGTTTATTTAATGAGCACATACAATGAAATCGACGCCCATGACTTATCGGTCATGCTGACAACACAATCGTTATTATTAGTGGATGTACGCAACGACGATGAAGTGGCTCGTGGCGTAATTCAAAATGCAATACACATCCCATTAGCGATGTTGCCCGTTCAGTATGAGTCACTCGCCAAAGCAGATAACATTGTGTTCTACTGCCATAGTGGTGTGCGTTCTGCACATGCAGCAGCTTTTGCAGCTAGCAAAGGTTGTAAGCATGTATATAATTTAGCTGGTGGTGTATTAGCGTGGGCTAGAGCGGGTTATCCGTTTGCTCAAATAAACACGCTATCTAAATAAAAAACATCGTGTAAATAAAAACATCGAGAAAGTAACACAGGAAAAACCATCATGGATTTTGATAAAGTAGTGGATGCAACAGGTTTAAACTGCCCTTTGCCAATTTTACGTTGCAAAAAGGGGCTAAGTGATATGGCGGCCTCTCAAGTATTAAAAATCATTTCTACCGACCCAGGTTCAGTGAAAGATTTTAATGCCTTTTGCGTACAAACAGGGCATGAGCTTTTATTATTAGAAGAAGACGAAACCGCATTTACGTTTTACATTAAAAAACGTGCTGGCTAATGAAGGTTAGGTAAAACCTAAGAGATATCTTGCTACTCATTATTTGGTAGCACTCCCCAATATCAAAAACTAGCTAGCCAATCGGCTAGCTAGTTTTACAACTTGTTGCCTACAGCCTAACGTTACTTAAGTTTCGCCAACTGACTAACCAACTTATCTAGGTTCGCACTAAAGTCTGCAACCCGTGCTTTTTCTTGCTCAACCACTGCCGCTGGCGCTCTTGCCACAAAACTTTCGTTATTGAGCTTCGCGTTTGCCTTGTTGATTTCGTTTTCTAATCGTGCAATTTCTTTACTTAGACGCTCTTTCTCCGCAGCGACATCAATCTCTACTTTAAGCATCAACTTAAAATCGTTGATCAACATCACAGGTGCATCAGCTTCTGGTAGGTCGCTAACAATGGCAACGTCCTCTAATTTAGCCAGCGCTTTTAAGTAAGGTGCATAGGCGGTTAATGCTTCTGCATCACCTGCGGCAATCAGTGGCACCCGCGCTGCTGGTGAAATACCCATTTCGCCACGTAAGCTTCTGCAAGCATCTACCGCTTGTTTCAGTAAAGCAACCCATGCTTCAGAGGTTTCATCAAGCTTGTCCGTCTGCGCTTTTGGATAAGCCTCTAGCATAATGCTTGCGCCATGCTTTTCTGTCATCGGCGCAATCGTTTGCCAAATTTCTTCTGTGATAAATGGCATGATAGGGTGTGCTAGGCGCAAGATGGTTTCCAATACACGTAACAAAGTACGACGAGTACCGATTTTTTCTGCCTCATTGCCGTTTTGTATCTGTACTTTCGCTAGCTCTAAATACCAATCGCAGTATTCATCCCATACAAATTCATAAATCGCTTTGGCTGCCAAGTCGAAACGATAGTCTTCAAACGCACGCTCAACCTCAGCTTCTGTGCGTTGCAATATGCTCACAATCCAACGGTCAGCCTGTGAAAATACGCGGCCGCCTTCTACGCAACTACCAAGACCAAAACCGTTGTCTTGGCCTTCTGTATTCATCAACACAAAGCGCGTTGCGTTCCATAATTTATTGCAGAAATTACGGTAGCCATCGCAGCGTTGTAAATCAAACTTAATATCACGACCTGGTGAGGCTAATGCCGCAAAAGTGAAGCGTAGCGCATCGGTACCATAAGCGTTAATGCCTTCTGGGAACTCTTTACGTGTGCGCTTCTCGATTTTTTCGGCATCTTTCGGGTTCATCAAACCTGTCGTGCGTTTTTTAATCAGGTCATCCAGACCGATACCATCAATCAAATCGATAGGATCTAACACGTTGCCTTTAGATTTACTCATCTTCTGGCCTTCAGCATCGCGAATCAAGCCGTGTACATACACATGCTTGAACGGAATTTTGCCTGTGATGTGCGTGGTCATCATCACCATACGCGCTACCCAGAAGAAAATAATATCGAAACCTGTCACTAATACTGAAGATGGCAAATATTGCTGCAAAGCGACATTGGCAGCGTCTTGCGCTTCGTCCCCTGTCCAGTCTAAGGTTGAGAATGGCCATAAGGCTGATGAGTACCATGTATCCAGCACATCATCGTCGCGTTTTAAATTGCCTGTATAGCCATCTTTTGCCGCAAGCGCCTTGGCTTCTGCTTCATCATGCGCTACATAAACCTTGCCGTTATCACCATACCACGCAGGGATTTGATGCCCCCACCACAACTGGCGAGAAATACACCAGTCTTGAATATTATTCAGCCATTGGTTATAGGTATTCACCCAGTTTTCTGGATAAAACTTGATTTCACCACTGGCCACAACATCCAATGCTTTTTGGGTAATCGATTTACCATCAGCCGCTGGCTTACTCATGGCCACAAACCATTGGTCTGTGAGCATAGGCTCAATCACCACACCAGTACGGTCACCGCGTGGCACTTTGAGTTTATGCTTATCCACTTTAACTAGGTAGCCTTGTGCTTCTAAATCAGCAACCACCTGTTTACGTGCGGAAAAACGCTCTAACCCTTGATATTGCTTAGGTGCAGATTCATTCACAAAGCCTTGTAAATCCAAGATGCCAATCATTGGCAATTTGTGACGCTGACCAACCGCATAGTCATTAAAGTCATGCGCTGGCGTCACCTTTACCACACCCGTACCAAACTCTTTATCTACGTAGTCATCAGCAATAATCGGAATTTCACGGTCACACAACGGCAATTTAACGTGTTGACCAATCAAATGCGCATACCGCTCATCTTCAGGATGCACCATCACCGCCACGTCACCCAGCATGGTTTCTGGACGTGTCGTTGCTACGGTCAACACGCCTGAACCATCAGCTAATGGATAGTTGATGTGCCACATTGAGCCATCTTCTTCTTCCTGCACCACTTCTAGGTCTGATACGGCGGTACCTAGCTTCACATCCCAGTTCACCAGACGCTTACCGCGATAAATCAGGCCTTCGTTATACAAGCGCACAAACGTTTTGGTCACGGTTTGGTTTAAGCCTTCATCCATGGTGAAGCGCTCACGTGACCAATCTGGCGATGTACCTAAACGGCGCATTTGTTTGGTGATGGTGCCGCCTGAGTACTCTTTCCATTCCCACACTTTTTCAAGAAACTTTTCACGCCCTAAGTCATGGCGCGACACGCCTTGTGCATCTAACTGACGCTCAACCACAATTTGCGTCGCGATACCTGCGTGGTCGGTGCCTGGCTGCCATAGCGTATTGTCGCCGCGCATACGGTGATACCGTGTTAATGCATCCATGAGCGTCTGGTTAAAGCCGTGCCCCATATGCAGCGTGCCTGTCACGTTTGGTGGGGGTAATAAAATACAGAAGTTATCTTGCTTAGCGGTATCTAAACCAGCCGCATAGTAACCTTGCCCCTCCCAGAATTCATACCATTTGCTTTCAATGGTTTTGGGGTCGAATGATTTTGCTAACTCTTTATTTTCTTGCATCTTTTGTGTGGTGTTGTCAGTTGTCATAACCTAGCATTTTATCACAGGGCAAACCTGCTGTTATATCGCCAGATAGCTTGCGAGAAAAGAAAGCAAAACGGCTACAAAAAATATTGAAAAATGCACAATTGCCCAATAGCGGTAACGCTGCCTTAATGCCTGCGGCGTAATACCAGATATCACAAAGAGGCGTTTATTTTTAGGTTTTGCAATCAGATGCCGTTCACGCTTTAACAACTGCGCCTGCTTGCGCTTCACTTCAATATAAGCCTGCTCCCGCGCCTGCTCCCACTCATGCATGTCAACTTCACTATCTCGGTTGAGGTCAAAGCGTTGTAAAAGTCTAGCTTTAGATTGCTTCCATTGCGTCAGTAATTTGCCAACTTCGTGATGGATTTCAGATTCCGTATTGGCTTGAGTATTGGCATCTAAATCACCCAATACATAAATAGATTTATCCGCAAATAAAACATCCTCAATATAGCGATGCCCATTTTGCGTAATCACATGGCGGCTAGCTGCATAAACATCAGCACCTTTTGGGTCTACCACACACACGCCAGATTCATCATGCAGCTCAAACACCTGCTCGCTCACTTGGTAGTCTTCTAAACGCCACATGTAATTGCTATCACGTGCGTAGACCCATAGCCGAAACCAAACACAAGGTACGCCTTGTATCGGGCTGCGCGTTGGGCTTAGATGTTTAGATTTTCCGAACAGCTCAACATAGCCTTGGGCCGCCGAAGCAATCGTTGAAATAGGCACTTCAGATATCGCAAGCAGTCTTTTATAGTTAAATGCCCAAGCAAATATAGCCACCAAGGCACTTAATCCAAATAGAAATGGGAGTTGATGGGCTTGCCGACCGTGATAATCTAAATACACGCCCGCAAGCACCAACCCAATACAAACACATAAGGCTAGCGGGTTTAAATAGTAACTACGAAACTGCACACACGACCTAAGGAAACGCGGAGTAAGTTGCCGAGCGAGATAAAGTGCAAGGCGCACGGAACGCAGAAGCCGAAATAGTATGCGTATACAGCGAAGTTTCGAGTACCGCGCAACGCAGCAATTTGCTCGCGCAGGCACGTATTCTGCATTTCCCTAAAGCTTCGCATTAAAACGCTGACCAACCTCAACATCGGCTAACTCGGCCGAGGAGAACTTAAGTAGCTGTTCTTTTACAAAACCAAATAGTCTCGCCACTATTAAATCAGGAAAATGCTGTACACGTACATTGTTAATGTAAACACTATCATTATAAAACTTGCGCCGATCTGCAATTTGATTTTCAAGCCCTGTGATGCGGGTTTGCACCATAAGGAAATTCTGGTTTGATTTAAGCTCAGGGTAATTTTCTGCCACCGCAAAAAGGCCACCTAAGCCCACGCGAAGTGCGCTTTCAGCCTGCCTTAATGCCGCAACATCATGATGATCACGCGCCTCATTTGGGTACGCGCTTGAATGACTTTTTCGAGCGTTGCTTGCTCATGCTGCATATACTGCTTACAAGTATCAATCAGCTTGGGGCAACTCATCGTGCCGCTGCTTTAGCAACACATTGATATTGGACCACGCTTTTTCAACGTTATTTTTAACCCATTTAAAAAACACGTCTGTGCTTCAGCACTTACTTAGCACTTTAAATGACTACTTTGAAAGTGATTTTAACGCCTGTTTAATCCCATCGGTCACACTTACTTCTTTATCTAACAGCTTCACTGCGGCAACTGCTTCACGCTCATTATAACCAAGAGCCAACAATGCATTAAGCACATCGCTGGTAGCCGATTTTGGTTGATGCTCGTTCATAGCGGCGACACCATCAATCGTAAATTTATCTTTTAACTCTAGCAATAAACGTTCAGCTGTTTTTTTACCAACCCCAGGCACACGTGTCAGCATGCTTGGCTCTTGTAATGCAACAGCTTGCACTAAATCATCAATCGATAGCCCACTTAAAATAGATAAAGCAGATTTAGCACCGATTCCATTCACTTTGAGTAATTGTCTAAAGGTGGCACGTTCTTGACTTGTACCAAACCCATATAACAACTGGGCATCTTCGCGCACTACAAAGTGCGTGAGCATGACCACTTTTTCACCTAAAGCAGGCAAATTGTAAAAAGTGCTCATTGGCACTTCACACTCGTAACCCACGCCATGACAGTCAATTAAAACCAACGGAGGTGTTTTTTCTAACAAGGTACCGCTTAATCGACCAATCATAGGGCATTCCATAACAAAATAATGGTTAACAGTAACGCATGACTGAGCATAGAAGCAAGTGTAGATTTAATTGCTGGCAACAACTGCGCTGGTTTTTGTGAGAACTGGTACAGCACATAAAATGCGTACAGTGAGAAGAGCAAAGGCATCGCCGATAGCATCACTGAAATTGGCAACATACCCATACAGACAGAGCCGAATAACCATAACAATGCCATCAACACTAGCACTAAATAAATCCATACGGCATGTTCAGGCTTTAATCGAACGACCAAGGTGCGCTTACCCGAAACCATATCCGCATGACGGTCAGGAAACTGATTAATATATAACAAACTAGTGACCAGCAAAGCGTAGGGAACACCTGCCGATATTGGCACAAGAGAAAAGGTGTGGCGCTGAACATAATCAGCACCAACAACAAGCCCTAAGAAACCTAAAAAAACGCAAAACTCACCTAAACCGCGACTATTTAAGCGAAATGGCGTGGCGGAATATACCCAACCAATCAGCACACCCATCAAGCCCAGTGCTAACAAACCAAGGTTAACAAAAAAAGTTAAAGCCAAACCACCTAATACTGAAATAAACAACAATGCGCATGCCAAATAAGCTGTTTTTTTATGTGTTATCACACCATTTTGGATAAAGCGGCTACCGCCAGTGAAGGGATATAACCTGTTGTGGTTGATCGCATCGGTGCCGTTTAATGCATCAAAATAATCGTTTATTACATTCACCGCAGCATGCATCATAAGCGCAAGCACTAAAGTTGCGATTGCAAGCACTGGCTGAAACACAACGCCTGAGTTAATTGCAGCGGCCACACCAATCAAACAAGCCATGAGCGTAGCCACCAAAAACATAGGTCGCGTGGCAAAGAAATAACAAAATAAGGAATTTGGAAAGCTAGTAGGGCTAGGCTCTGAAGTTGAGTTTCTCATCCAACCAATCGCCCACCGCGTACACGGAAACCTGCGGTAGCCATTAAGCCGAGCCCCTGCCCACCGTGTGCATGGCAAATAGCGCAAGCAAGCGCATCAGCAGAATCTGGTTTGGGTGCAGCAGGCAACTTAAGTAAACGTTTTACCATTTCTTGCACTTGCTCTTTTTGTGCATGTCCGTTACCGACTACAGCTTGTTTAACTTGGAGTGCCGTATATTCTGCCACGCTTAAATTGCGAATCACTGCTGCACTAATTGCCGCGCCGCGCGCTTGCCCTAACAACAATGTCGATTGGGGGTTAACGTTCACGAACACTTTTTCAATCGCCACCTGATTAGGCTGGTAGGTGTCGATTACTTCGAACAAGCCATCTAAGATGATTTTAAGACGTGCAGGTAACTCTTCACGCTCTGGCTCACCCTCAACTTTGCTTTTTTTTCCACTGGCGGTTTTAATGGTACCGCTGGCGATGTAAGTGATTTTTTCGCCAATTTTCTCTATCACACCAAAGCCTGTCAGGCGCAAGCCTGGGTCAATGCCGAGAATTCGAGTAACACTCAAGGCATGCACCGAGTTGCTTTCATCATGCAGGTTTACTCTTCAATCACAGCAGTAGTGTAAACATCCTGCACGTCATCTAAATCTTCCAGAGCATCTAGAATTTTTTGCATCTTTACTGCATCATCACCAGTGAATACAACTTCTGCATCAGGTTTCATTGTCACTTCACCCATCACGGCCTTTAGACCCGCTGCCTCTAGCGCTTCTTTGACGGCGACAAACTCAGCTGGCGGCGTAATCACCTCAATACTACCATCATCATTGGTAACCACATCTTCAGCGCCAGCTTCTAGCGCAACTTCCATGACTTTGTCTTCAGAAGTGCCTGGCTCATATATCAAGCTACCACAGTGTTTAAACATAAAAGCCACTGAGCCATCAGTACCAAGATTGCCGCCGTGCTTACTTAAGGCATGGCGCACTTCCATGACCGCGCGTTGTTTATTATCAGTGAGGCAATCAATAATAATGGCGGCGCCATTAATGCCATAGCCTTCATAGCGGATTTCTTCGTAGTTCACACCCTCTAGCTCACCAGTGCCTTTTTTGATGGCACGCGTGATGTTATCTGACGGCATGTTTTCTTCCTTCGCCAAGGCAACTGCCGCACGTAAGCGTGGGTTCATACTGACATCACCACCACTCAAGCGTGCTGAAACCGTAATTTCTTTAATGATTTTAGTGAAAACTTTACCGCGTTTAGCATCTTGGCGACCTTTACGATGCTGAATATTTGCCCATTTACTATGACCTGCCATGTTTAGATCCTAAAATTCCAACTAAATAAGGTGGATTTTATCACATGCGTTTACTCAAATTACAGGCTTTTAAATGAGAGGTACACTGGTTAATAGTTTATAAGGGGTCAATAGTTTATAAAGACTAAATGCTTAGATCCTAATGACTTATGTTTACTCTTGCCCAATTGCAGGGTCAACAGGCGTATGTTTTTTTATACTGATGATTGAAATAATGACTAACGATAGTGCGATTAATACCATGCCAATCAACTCCATACGATTAGGCACCTCACTTAACTGCACCCACGCGGCCAACACACCGATTACTGGTGCTAACATAGACGCCATGCTGGCCATTCCAGCAGGTAAAATTTGCAAAGCATATAGCCACAGTAGCCAAGCCAGCGCACCGCTCAGAAATACATTAAACAATACAGCACCGATAAAATATCCTGTCCATTGAATCGGGACGGCTGGCACGATAAACGCGATGATGACCATAGGAATGGAACCTAGCAACATAGGCCATGCCGTTAGATTTAACAAATCTAAATGCGGGCTACGTCGATGAAGTTTCTTAGAAATGATGGCTGAAAGCGCCCAAGACACACCTGACACAATGGCTAAGAACATACTGAAGCCATCTGCTTTGATATGCAAGGGATCAAAGATCAGCACCATGCCAAATACGGCAGAGATTACCGCTAACCACTGCCAGCCTTGCACCTTTTCACCTAGCATTGGCCAAGCAAAGAGCATCACCCAGAATGGCATTGTGTAAGTGAGGACGGCTGTTTTACCTGCACCTCCCTCAACTAAAGCCCAAATCAATAACCCAGTAAAGCCCACCGTCTGCAACAAGCCCAACACCAGCATAGTGGGGAACTCTTTAAGACCTAAGGGTCGCTTAGTGGCATAGATCACAATAAATAATACAATCGCACCAAAGAAGACGCGCAAGGCCGCAAATTGAAATGGGCCTGCATATTGCAGCGCACTTTTCATCACCACCCAGTTGTAGCCCCAAATAATGGTGAGTACGATTAGCGCAACAAATGCACTAATGATGCCTTTTGTACTATTTTCCATGTATTTCTATGCCTTAATGATTGGCTTTTGCAAACTGCTTAGTTCCAAATATGTGTAACTGCTTTCCAGCCGCCATCTGCCTGTTTGCGATACACCAAATGCACATTACCGCCAAATGTTTGCTTTTCCCCTTGCTCATTTAACATCGCACCTGCCCATTTACCGCGTTGGTAAGCAAGATTGCCATCCTCAACCGCATCAAGCAAAGTTAACTGGTGTTCAATCACGCCCGCATCAATGAGCCCTTGAAAAAATGATTGGATGGCAGAGGTGCCTATCACAGGCTCACCTGCAGGGGCTGGCATTACTACTGCGTTTGCATCGTATAACGCGCTTATCGTCGCTGAATCTTTGGCATTAAATGCTTGGTCGAATTTTTGATTAATTTCGCTGATTTGTTGTTTGATATTAGTCATCATGACTCCTAAAATTGTGAAATAAATTACTTTGGGTTAGTTAACGCTGGGATGCCTGCATTAATTAAATCTAACATCTGCTCTAGTTGGATACGTTGCGCTTCATTGAGACCCTTCATGCACAACCTTAATCTTTGGTAATAATCTGGCATCACCGTATCAAGTTTTGCTTGCCCGGCATCAGTGAGATGAATCAACACACTGCGTCTATCGTTTTTTGTAAATACACGCTCAACTAAACCACCCTGCTCTAAACCATCAATTAAGCCTGTCATCGTGGCTCGTGTAACACCTGCTTTGCTTGCAAGTACAGAGGGTGTTGAGGTATGAGAATCCTCACGCATTAACAAAATAAGCACCCACCAGCGCCCTTGCAGCAAACCATGCTTACTTAAACAAGTATCTAATGCAATGGATAAATCGGTTGCAACCCGCAACAAATGTAAAAAGCTCGACACTGCCGTGATATCCGCATCAGGATATCGCTCAGCAAATTTATGGAGCACCCCAGTAGTAGGTAAGTCTTTTAGTTCTAGCATAATTAGGAGCATTATAGTTAGGAAGCTAACTATGTCAAGAATTTAATTTTTCAATCATCGTGGATGGCGATAAGACTGATTAGGTGTTGCGCTCAAACGCATCTATTGAAATATAGATCGCACGCAATATTCCATGAGTAAATTGGCAAAACATCGTATATAACTCTGTATTGAACGGCACTAAATAATCACCATAAAACCATGCCATCGGTTTATTCTTAGGATTATTATTGGGTTTATTCCCTGCTTTATTCCTGAGTATATTCTTGGCCTCAATGAACTTAGTAACAATTATCGTTTCAGATGGTTATCTAGTTTATTTATACAGGATACTTAATGAACCGTTATTTATTTGCAATCAATTTAGCCTTAGTATCATTTATAGCCCCTGTTAACGCTGCCGACGTTTCGATTAAACCAGGGTTATGGGAAGTCACCACCACTTCGGATTTATTGAACTTTGCATCACAAATTTCTACAGAGCAAATGGATGGCTTGAATGCACTAGCTAAAGAATACGGGTTCGATGTACCAGAAATTAAAAATGGGGCGGCAAAATCCTCGACTTGCATTACCCCAGAAATGGCAAAGCAAAAGATATTGCCTGGCGCTGTTCAAAATCAAGCTGGATGCACAGTTAATAAGGTCACGCAAAATGGCAATTACTATCACATGGCCTTTACATGTGTGAACCCTGAGCTAAACGGCAATGGTACAGCGGAAGGAAGTTTTACCAATGCAGAAACTTTTACAGGGGTGACTAATTTTAGTGGCGCAATTCAGAATGCCCCAGTGAATGAGCAAGCGAATGTAAATGGCAAATGGCTTGCCAGTAGCTGCGCAAATGCAGAACCCGCAAAGTAAGTGTTAAGCGAATATACCCGTGATATAAAACCCGATTAATATCGCCACTAAGCCCCAGTTTAGGCACTCAATTAACATATTCCATAATACTCTGCTCATTTCAAACCTCACTTTACTTAACACGTTTAATTTTTAATCGATTTAATTTGTGGTGAGTTTAATTTTGAATTATTAAAGTGATATGTAAGAAATATGAAAGAAATGTGTCATACGAAAAAATTAGGTGCTTGTTCTGAATAACGGCACTAGGTCTGTCCTAGGTAGGTCTGTCCTAGGTAGGTCTGTCTTAGGTAGGTTTGTCTTAGGTAAGCCTGGGTTAGTAAGTGTAGGTCGCGAGCATTGTGTTTATTTGTGGAGATTTTGACACCTCGCGTGGAATAACCACGCCATGCCAGCAAATTGTGGTTATATATACAACATTTAGTCACCAAGCGTATTAGTTAAACCCAAAGTTTAAATAACATCCCCAAAACACCACAGGCCAATATCACGGAAATAACATTCAGCTTAAAACGGAACACTGCAAGCATGGCTAAGCCTGTCAGCGCGATAGAAAACCAATCGATTACGCCAGCTAAACCAGTGGGCCAAAATACATGATAAGCAAAGAACAACGCTAGATTTAGAATCACGCCTACTACGGCTGCGGTAATCGCGCTCAATGGCGCAGTAAATTTTAAATTGCCATGCGTGGTTTCAATAAATGGCGCGCCCATGAAAATAAAGATAAAACTTGGCAGGAATGTAAAAAACGTCACAATTGATGCCGCCACAAAAGCAGACGCAAAAATTGCATCTGCACCAAATACCTGAGAAACCCAGCCGCCAACAAAACCCACGAAAGTCACTACCATGATGAGTGGGCCAGGCGTTGTTTCACCTAGGGCAAGGCCATCTATCATTTGCACTGGTGTAAGCCAATGATAATGCTCTACCGCACCCTGATAAACGTATGGCAGCACCGCATAAGCACCACCAAAGGTTAGCAATGCGGCTTTAGTAAAAAACCAAGCCATTTGAGTAAATGCAGCATCCCATCCATAGAGACCAATCAACACCGACATTGCAACTAGCCAAATACCGATCCCAATGGCAGCGATACGTACCATCTTTCTAAAACTGAATTTTGCATGCGCTGGTGTTGGTGTGTCGTCATCGATAAATGCAGCGCCATAGTCTTTTTTAGATGCGCCATGCCCCCCGCCGACTTTAAAATACTGTGGAATCATACGCCCACCAAAATGCCCAATTAAAGCAGCGACAGCCACAATAAGAGGGAATGGCAGGTTTAATATAAAAATAGCAATAAAGGCTAACGCAGCTATCATCCACAGCACTTGGTTCTTTAATGCGCGTGACCCGATACGATAAGCGGCAAGTAGGACAATGGCAACCACGGCAGGTTTAATGCCATAAAATGCCCCAGCGACCGCAGGGACTGATCCGTAAGCCATATATACCCATGCAAGACCAGTCAGAATAAAGAACGAAGGCAATACAAACAATACACCCGCAACGATGCCACCCCACGTACGATGCATGAGCCAGCCAATATAGGTCGCTAACTGCTGCGCCTCTGGGCCTGGCAACACCATGCAATAGTTTAGTGCATGTAAGAAACGTTTTTCAGATATCCACCGATTCTTCTCGACTAAGTCATGATGCATGATAGAGATTTGGCCTGCTGGGCCTCCAAAGCTAATAAAGCCTAGCTTTAACCAGTAAATAAATGCTTGGCCAAAAGAAACTGACACAGGCGTTGTGGAAGTTGATGATGTATTTTTATTGGTAACGTCCATAAGCTCTCTTGTGGTTAGCGCTGATATTTAATTTACGGATATTTTAACTTAATTTTAACTATCCACTTTTGGAAAAAATGTTCATATCAACCAACTATTATTTACAAATTAACTTTACACCAGTAGAGAAAATTAAATTAAGGAAGCACGGAATGAGTGAGCGAGCGGGATGACGTGTACCCGTTAAGGGCATGTCCGTGGAATATATGCGCTAAACCAGCATTTGACTTGTCCGTGAAATATGCAAACTGAAGTTAGCTATTTACACTCCAAGCGCATTATTCACACGCCAGAGGCGCACGGAGCGCAGAAACCAAGATAGTACGTGCTGTACAGCGAGGTTGCGACAACCTTTGGTTGCGGTGTAGGCTAACTCGCAAGGCGATGTTAAGCCACTGAAAGTGACGGCCGAAACCAAAAAACCGCGCAACGAAGCAATTCACCCGCGCAGCCACTTATTACGTGTTTCCTTAATGGTCTACCTAAAAAATTACAATCTATTCCAATAGTAAACGGCGCTTATTGGTAAAAAAAAATATTGGTGTATATTTACTCTTTTAGGGTAGTTTTTTACTGTAGTTTTTTGCACAACACTTTCTGAACGTAATTTTTTGCGCATCACAAGAGGAGATCAGCATGAAGACGCTACAACAATTACTAGATGGTAAAAAATATAAAGAAGTCATTTCAATTGCCCCTCACCGCCCTGTATTTGATGCGTTAGTAATATTAGCTGAATACAAAATTGGCGCTTTAGTCGTACTGGATGGAGAAAGCTTAGTAGGCATTTTCTCTGAACGAGACTATGCACGTGAAGTGATTCTTAAGGGTAAATCATCTAAAACCACCGAAATTAGCGAGGTGATGACCAGCAAAGTATTGTCTGCCAAACCAAGCGATACCGTTGAGTTTGCGATGTCCCTGATGTCAGAAAATCGCATTCGACACTTGCCTGTTGTAGAGAGTGATAAAGTGATTGGTGTGCTCTCGATTGGTGACTTGGTAAAAGAAACCCTTACCTACCAACAAGCACTTATACAGCAGTTGGAAAATTATATTAAAAGCTAACTTTAGGCATCATTTTGCACAGTGAGGCTATTTACCGCGAACCATCGCCCTAATTAAATTTTCACCTGATTTTTTTGATAGCAACAAAACTGCCATCAAGTGCAATACAACCATGCATTGTAATGCCTTGGATAAAACCTCATGCAGTTCAACAGGCCAATCTTCACCCCAAAACTGGTCAGTGCGGCTAATCCAGCCAGTAAGCCCAAGCAACAGAATTAGCCCCCACATCACATAAACTGCATATTGTCCCAAGGGGTTGTGTCCAGGATAATGTAGATAATGTCTTTGTTGATGAGCAAAAACAGATTGAATATGTAGCTTAACCTCTTTAATGCTAGGTAAACGCAATTTTGAAGCCACGGCATTGCTCAACCAAGCGCCATCAATTAAACGTAATAACACTAACAACATGCATCCATAGCCGATTAAGCGATGTGCCAAACCACTTTCGTTCAGCATATTAACGATGACCCCAGTTGCCACTGCCCAATGGGTTAAGCGAACCGTGCGTGTCCATTTTTGCATATTAAATAATCACTATGGCTATACGGTGGCTTAACGTCTTTGCGACGTTATCGCTCGACTTCGGCTTTAACAATTGTAAGCGTTTTAGTATCAAAATAAATCTCTACTTTTTCGCCTGCTTTATTACGTCCGTAAATTTCATAGCAATTACCATCTACTTTAAATTTTTTAATGGTGTAACCTTCTTCTTCTAAGGTTTGTTTCAACGTAGTTTCTGACGCCCATTCAGATTTAGGATGCGCTTCACACGTTGCGCCAGCATGCGCACCTATCGATAACAAACTAAACAACATGATGAATAGTCTCATTTTAAAATCCTTTATTGATTAAGAATTACAGTATTAAAGGCTTTTATCTCAGCTAAAGTACGTGTACCTGATAATGCCATTGTCATTTCCAGTTCATCACGCATTAATCTCACCACATGCGCTACGCCTAGTGCTCCAGCGCTAGCCAACCCCCAAACATAGGGCCGCCCTATCATCAATGCATCTGCACCGAGCGCGAGCGCTTTAAAGGCATCTTGACCACTTCGAATACCACTATCAAACAAAATACAAGCTTTGCCAGAAACAACTTTTGCAATCGCAGGCAACACTGAAAGGCTACTTGGCACAGTATCAAGCACTCTCCCTCCATGGTTTGAAACGACCAAGCCATCACAACCAAGTTCTAACGATTTTTCAACATCTTCAAGATGCAGTAATCCTTTAATTAAAAAAGGTCCTTTTATCTGATCTCGTAACCATGCAACATCATCCCAATTTGGCGCTTGTGCCATCCACCCATCAAATACCATACTTTGATTGGGATGCAATGCTGATGCGGTCAGTGGTGACTCTAAATTAACCGCCTGTATGTGATTGGGAAGCGTGATGGCTGCCTGTTTCACTGGCGCATCTACGGTAAACATAATTGCGTTATATCCACAAGACAATGCTCGCTTCAGCAGCCTTAATGTTCGCAACCTATCTCCCTGCCAATACAACTGAAACCACAATGGCTGCTGCGCAGCTTCTATGATTGCCTCTACTGTTTGGCTAGCAAGACTGCTCACCACCATTTGCCCAGCCTGTGCGCTGGCCGCGACGGCTGTCATTGTTTCACCATCTTGATGAAATAAACGTTGATATGCGATTGGCGCTAAAAGTAGTGGATGCTCAAATCTTTGTCCAAATAACGTTAAATGAGTATGCCCACCCTTCACGTTACGCAATGGACGAGGCATTAAGCTAATATCATCAAAGATTGTTGAGTTAGCCGCTAAAGTAACGCCTTTACCTGCGCCCGCCTCTAAGTACTGCCAAGCTTCTGAACTTAAACAGGCCTTAGCATGCGTCTGATAGTCCGTAGCCGTTAAGATGTCCTGAGGGATTACTGCGCGATTTTCCACCATTAACGCACTCACTCTGCCCAACGTCTTAATAAATTGTGGTACACGCCCGTTAAATGCACAACGGCTTCAGTCTCCCCTACTGTTTGGCGCAGTTGCATGAGTGATACATCCATCTCGTATAAAATGCGACGCTTTTCTGCATCCCGCACCATGCTTTGAATAAACATAAAGCAAGCAACACGCTCACCTTTTGTAACAGCACTTACTTGATGTACCGATGAAGAGGGGTAGATAACCATGCTGCCCGCTTTTAACTTAAAAGCATGGCGTCCAAAAGTGTCCTCTATCACCAACTCACCGCCTTCATAGGCATCTGGCTCAGATAAAAATAAAGTTGCAGAGACATCGGCACGTACATAAGCACTGCCATCTGGCATCATGCGCATCGCATTATCTACATGAAATCCATAATAATTAGTTTGACCGCTGTAACGGTTAAAAAATGGCGGTAGTATCTTTGATGGCAATGCACTAGAAAAAAACAAAGCATTACGATTAAGTGCCGCGTGCACCAGTTGCCTGAGAGTTACGATTTCTGGCGCATGCTCAGGCAGTTGCTGGTTATTTTTTACAACCGCTGCTTGTGTACCCGCAGTCACTTTGCCATCAACCCATTGCGCATTTGAAATTAATCTTCTTGCTTCAATAAGCTCATGGCTTGTTAACACATCAGGTACATGCTGCAACATGGGGTTTTCCTTAAAATTTATACTCAGTTGTTACAATTGCTTGCCTACGGTTACCTAACGCAACTAAACCACCTTGATCATAAACAGCATCGTAATATTCTTTGTCTAACAAGTTTTTAACGTTTAAACGCAATGCCCATTTTGGCTGCTCGTAAGCAAGCATTGCATCTACTCTCGCGTAGCCAGGTGCTGCATTCGGATTAAATCCACCAGCTGCAAACAATGCATTAGCATTTGTAGTGCTTGGGTTATATGCTGTTCTTGCCGCCTTGGCTTCAACACCACCACCAACCTTCCAAGCGCTCGTCAGATTGTATGTGGTCCATACATTGAACGTTGCCGTAGGTGTGTTTCTAGGGCGTTGACCTTTAAAACGCTGATCAGATAGCGTAATGTTACCTGTTGTTGCATTTACATTTTCTGCCACTTTTAGAATTTCAGCATCCATCAATGCCACACCAGCAAACACCTCCCAATCTTCTGTGAGCTTGCCTGCAACCTCAACCTCAACACCATCAGTACGACGTTTTTTCGTCAAAATTGCAGCGGTAGACTCTAAGTCTGTGTTTCGTTCCCAGTCTTTAATCGCACGATACATGGCGGTTCTTAATGTAAAATCACCATCCAAGAATAACCATTTAGCACCTACTTCAAATGTCTTACTGCGTTCCGCAGGTTGTGGTTTAACTGTGAGCTGATATAAGTCAGCCGTTGGGCTGAATGAGTCACTCCAGCTTGCATAGTAGTGAGACTCAGTTGTAGGTTGATATGAAAGTCCTGTACGGTAGCTATTTTCACCATAGCTGAGTTTTGGCGAGGTTTCACTGCTGTAATCAGCACGCATTTCATCACGACGCATCCCAAGCAATAAACTCCAGTGAGGCATAAACTCAATCGTATCTTGAATATACGCTGCGTAATTATCTGCCTCAAACTCTACTGCATTGCCTAAAGCCGCAGCAATATGGCGGTTATACGTTACCCCATTGGCGGCAATTGCTGTATTTAGGGCAGCTCCTGTCACCAAATAAGGTTGCCCTGTAGCTGGATTAAGCGGTTGCAGGGCTTTTCGATAGGAGTCCTCTTTTAAATACTCCACGCCTGCAAGCACATCATGTTTCATGCCTGCTAAATTAAGTTTGGTACTAAAATCTGATTGTAAATTTAATGTTTCATAATGCATTTTTCGCGTTACATTGCCACCTACACTATTGTTTTCTGTTGGTAAGGTTGTTGCTGGTGTTTTGGCCCAATATCCGCGCTTATACTCTGCATGACGAAGCTGGGTTCTAAGCTGCGTGTCCTCAGTAAATTTATGCGTAAAGATACCTGTTGTCATACGTGTATCACTGTCGTCGAAGTTATCGCTACTACCCCAAAATGTTTTATCTGTCCTGCCATTACTTCCATTATTAACAGGGCGGGTATTCTCAAATCGCACGCCAAAGTCTGGCACATCACGTGTTTGAGTGTAGATATGATTTAAGTAGAGCTCATTATCTGTCCCAATGCCCGCACCAAAACTGACAGCAATGCCTTTTCTATCAGTTTCTGGCCTATCACCAGTCGTTGGGTTTTTACGGTAAGTTTCTTCATGCCTATCCATCACGTTCAAACGAATAGCTGCTGTTTCTGTCAATTGCTTGTTGAAATCGCCAGTGAATTGGTGATAATCATAAGTACCTACACTGCCAGTCACTGTATTCTTATCATTAAGCTCAGCCAATTTGCTCACCTGATTAATCACACCACCAGCTTGCCCCCGACCAAACAACATGGCTGCCGAGCCACGCAACACATCTACTTGCTCTAAATTAAATGTTTCACGGTTATATTGGGCGGTGTCGCGCATATTATCTAAGTAAATATCACCAAATGTGTAAAAGCCTCGTAACATCATATTGTCACCAGCACGCCCACCTTCTGCCGCGTTAAAAGATAAACTACTCGGCCGCAAGCGACCGAGTTTTAGAACAAACCCGACTGTTGGCTACTTTCTTCACCTTTGCTCATTTCTGCAAGCTGGTTTTGAACATATTCTCTGATTACTTCTTCGTTGGCGTTGCCTATCGTTTCC
>JAUXNQ010000011.1 GCA_030682715.1 Methylotenera sp.
TTAGTAATAAAAATAGCATTACATAAATCAGGAGATTCATATGAATAACACAATTAAATTAGCAGTTGCTTCAGCTTTATTAGCTGCAGCTTCAAGCGCAAACGCTGGCATCATGATTCCAGCTGGCGATTGGACTTTAGATATCGGTGGTGTTGTAAACGCTTACTACACATCAACACGTCAATCAGGTGATTTCACTAACTTATCTGGTTCAGTACTTGGCGGTAGCAATACAGGTGATGTAAAAACTTCAAGCAATATCACTACTGGTTTGTTACCAAACTATTTATCAGTTTCTGGTAAAACACGTCAAAATGACTTAGATGTTGGTTTCACTATCAGCATTAACCCAGGTGCTTCAACTACAAATTCAGGTATTCAATCAGCTAACCAAGAAAACCGTCAGGCATTTGTAACATTCGGTGATGCTTCATGGGGTTCTATCAAACTTGGTAAAGATTTAGGTATCTACGCTTCTGATGCTATTTTGAATGACATGACATTGTTAGGTGTTGGTTCAGGTGCTGGTATCTTAGCTGGTAACACAACAACATTAGGCCGTATCGGTACTGGGTTTATGTATGCTGACTGGAAATCACAAATCGCTTACTCATCACCAAACTGGAATGGCTTCAGCTTCACAGCGGGTGTAACACAATCTTGGGGTCCAGATACAGCAGGTGGATTAAATTCTAATCATGATAATATTGGTGCTGGTCGTCGTGGTGGTTCAGAGCCAGCATTTGAAGCTAAAGCATCTTACGCTTGGGCTGGCGACTTTGCTGGTAAAGTATGGGTTTCTGGTATCACACAAAACGTTGAGCTAGGTGCTTTTGGTGATGACCGTGCTAATGCATGGGACATCGGTGCCAACGTAAACGTAGCTGGTTTCGGTTTAACTGGTTACTACGGCCAAGGTGAAGGTACTGGCACTACAGTACTATTTGCTGGTGGTTATGATGCAGCTGGTAAAGCACAAGATTCAGATGACTGGTACTTACAAGCAACTTACACACTTCCAGGTGTAGGTACTAAATTAGGTGCTCGTTACGGTGAATCTACACTAGACCTAAACAGTGGCGGTGAAGTGTCAAATGAAATGTGGGCAATTGGTGCTTATCATCCTTTAACAAAACATCTAAACTTAGTGGCTGAATATGCTGATCAAAAAGCAAAAGCTACTGGTGCTGAAGATGGTAAAGCAAAAACTGTATCTTTAGGCGCAATCTTATTCTTCTAGGATAAGGCAAGACCCTTGCGGTCTTAGTTTAAAGTTATAAATTAAAAACGGCATCTTCGGGTGCCGTTTTTTATTGGTTGCTTTCTTTATTTTCTTTCGCTAGACTATGTCAAGATAAATCCTAAGGGTTGCTAATGACTACCGTAACATTTGATACGCATAAATTTGTGCAAAAGTTAAAAGA
>JAUXNQ010000008.1 GCA_030682715.1 Methylotenera sp.
TCTATTGAAACCTAACTGGATTCCCAGAATTCGCGGGAATGACGCTCAATTTAGACAAAGCTAAGTTTCTGCAACATTGCATAGACTAAACAACTTGACACCTTGCACTAAAAATTTCCAAAAATAAAAAAGTTACATACCATAAATCCATTATAAATCAATCTATTACGCTAATGACCTCCATTGGAAAATTTGTCTAATGGTAAATCTCGGATCATTAGATCTACAATTGCTACTTGGCTTACTTACACCACCCAACAATAATGAAGTAGCCCCAGCAACACCTAGAAAATATATGATGGGTGCAAGAAGCTAAAAATAATCTTTATCGCGCCAATGCGATACGAACAGCAATAGTGCAAGTGGGGTAAAATCTCTTTAATTTAATGAATGGCTTATCCTGAATGCAATACTCAAAATCTCTTGTGTGGTTCCGTCGTGATTTACGCGATTATGACCATGCAGCACTCTACTACGCGCTCAAAACCTCACAACAAGTCTACTGTGCTTTCGTTTTTGACACAGATATTTTAAATCAGCTAACCAATAAGGCCGACCGTCGTGTAGAGTTTATTTGGGAGAGCGTCAAAGAGCTCAAAGCCGCGTTTCAAAAAAACGGAGGGGATTTAATCGTATTACATGGCATCGTAGCCAATGAAATTCCGCAATTAGCACTTACTTTGCAAGTACAGGCTGTATTCACCAATCATGACTATGAACCTAGCGCGATTACACGAGACACTAAAGTAGCGCAACAACTACAAACCCATAGTATTGATTTTCATCATTACAAGGACCAAGTCATTTTTGAAAAAGATGAGGTCTTAACCTTGGCTCACAAGCCCTATAGCGTATTTACCCCATACAAAAACATGTGGCTAAAAAACGTTAACGACTTTTATCTTAGACCTTACCCAGTAGATACCTACTTAAATAACCTCGCCAAAACCCAACCAGAGACACTGCTAAGCATTGAGTCATTAGGGTTCCAACGCACAAACTTATCCAACATGCGTCTGCCTACTGGTATGAGCGGGGCTGCATCGCTATTTTCAGACTTTGTAGAACGCATCAAACATTACAAAGAGGCACGAGACTTTCCTGCAGTTAAAGGCGTATCTTATCTATCGGTACATCTGCGTTTTGGCACTATCTCCATTCGGCAATTAGCAAGAGCAGCGTTACAAATAGGTGGGCTAGGTGCAGAAACTTGGCTTTCTGAACTAATCTGGCGTGATTTTTATTTTCAAATACTGCACCACAACCCTCAGCTTGAAACAGGCAAAGCCTTTAAACCTGAATTTGAAGCCATCCCTTTCCCTAACGACATAGCGCTCTTTTCAGCATGGTGTGAAGGAAAAACAGGCTACCCGCTAGTCGATGCTGCAATGAGGCAACTCAATCACACAGGCTTTATGCATAATCGCCTCAGGATGGTCGCCGCCAGCTTTTTAGTCAAAGACCTACTTATAGACTGGCGTTGGGGTGAGCGCTATTTTGCAGAAAAACTGATTGATTTTGATTTCAGTGCAAATAATGGCGGATGGCAATGGGCAGCATCCACAGGCTGTGACGCCCAACCTTGGTTTAGAATTTTCAACCCAATCACACAGAGCGAGCGCTTTGATGCGAATGGCAAATTTATTCGAAAATATGTCACTGAACTAGCAAACTGTAATGACAAAGAAATTCACGCACCATGGCTAATGCCGCCAGAGCGGCAATCAAGCATCAAAATAGTGATTGGACAAGATTACCCAAAGCCAATTATTGACCATGCGACACAACGTGAACTGGCACTAGACTTATATAAACACATGACGATTTAATTAAGATTATCTAAATATTACAAATAGAATGCACTGTCAGCACAATGTCATCATCATTTTTGTTTCAAGACATATATTGACCGATGAATATTTGTTGCATAAATGTAACAAATGGTTTAATTTACAATCGTAAATAATATGCAGAGTAGCTATCCATATTTAGTTGTAAATAAATTGGTATAATGACCCCACATTCGATAAGTCTTTAAATAAGAAACATAAAAAATGCATAAAAAAATATTCTGTTTATTCGCATCTTGTTTACTTGCCATGATGGTTACTGGCTGTGCATCTCAAGCAAATAAAGACCCATTAGAAAGCATTAATCGTGGTGTCTATAAATTTAACGACGTCACAGACAAAGCTTTTTTTAAACCAGTTGCGACTGCCTATAAAACAGTGACACCATCACCTATTCGAACTGGTGTAAATAATTTTTTCAACAATCTAGGTTCTGTCACCAACATTCTGAACAATCTCTTTCAGTTCAAATTTTCCAATGCATTTAGTGAAACGGGCCGATTTGTCATCAACAGCACTTTCGGCTTAGCTGGCTTGATTGATGTTGCAGGTATGGACAAGATTCCTGCTTATAAAGAAGATTTTGGCCAAACCTTAGGCTACTGGGGCGTTGGCTCTGGCGCTTACATAGTGCTGCCGTTCGTTGGCCCATCGACTGTTCGTGACACAGCTGGCTTCATTGTTGATACAACCACATCAGACCCAATCACCTACACACACAATATCGGCGAAATTCGCCTACACAACCAACTACGCTCCGCGCAATTTATAGACAAACGTACCGAACTTCTTGATGCGAAAGATTTAGTTGATGACGCATCACTTGACCCTTATGCGTTCATGCGTGATGCTTATCTCCAAAGACGTGCGAGCCTTGTTCAAGATGGCCTAGTACCAACAGACTTGATTAAAGATGAGTTTTTCGAAGAAGAGAAGTAAATAGTCACTTAAACGAAAAAGCCCACTATGCAGTGGGCTTTTTCGTTCTTCGAGAGTGAAATTGGAATGCATATCTAGTGAGCTAGCATTTGGCATCCCCGCTCCACTAAAGGGCTAAAGCCCTAAGTGGATGCGTGAAAGCGCATTATTTCACACTTGACTTGCCCGCTTTAGCGGCTTAGTCAGGTGGGGAAGCCAAATACTGGCTCACACGCTTAAAACCGTAAAGGTCTTGTCCGTGGAATATATCTGCTAAAGCAGATTATTCACACGCCTAAACCGCAAGGGTCTTGTCCGTGGAATATATGCGCTGAAGCGCATTATTCACACGCCACAGTCATGCGCTCAATTAGGATGGAGCCAACTTGCTTCGAACCTTGTATCAATACATCATTACCAACTGCCACAATCATTTTTAACATTTCAGCCATGTTGCTAGCAATGGTGATTTCTTCAACTGGATGTACAATCACCCCATTCTCAACCCAATAGCCAGCGGCACCGCGCGAGTAGTCACCTGTGACCATATTCAGACCATGACCCAACAGTTCTGTCACTAGCAAGCCAGTGCCCATTTCTTTTAATAATCCTGCAAAATCGAGTGCTCCAGATTGCACGATTAAATTATGGTTGCCGCCTGCATTACCAGTTGTTTTCAACCCCAGTTTACTAGCTGAATAACTGGAAAGTACATAACCTTGCAAGACACCATCTTTTACGAGCTGGCGCGGAGCCGTTGTCACGCCTTCGTTATCAAATGGGCTGCTAGCTAAGCCCTTTTTAATATGTGGCTCTTCATTAATATTTAATAACGGTGACGCTATTTGCTGCCCTAAGCTATTCAACAAAAATGAAGATTTTCGATATAAATTACCGCCAGAGACTGCGCTAATTAGCGTTGAAATTAACCCACTTGCCAGCGGTGCTTCAAATAACACTGGCACCTGACAAGTTTTTATCTTTCTAGAGTTAAGGCGCTTAACCGTGCGCTCCCCAGCAAGCTTTCCTATTTCTACAGGAGATTGTAAATCTTCTGCCGAACGTGCAGTGGCATACCAATAGTCACGCTGCATACTATCACCTGACTCAGCAATCACCGAGCAGCTAACCCCATGGCGTGAACTTGGGTAGCCTCCAGTGAACCCATGACTATTACTGTAAGCAAAAAACCCCGTGCCCGTTGATACGCTAGCCCCCTCAGAGTTACTAATGCGCTTATCTACTGCCAAGGCAGCCTCTTCACATTGTTTAGCAATTAAAACGGCCTCATCTACGGACAAATCCCAAGGATGATGCAAGTCCAAGTCTTGAACGGTTTTAGCCATTAAATCAGCGTCAGCCAACCCACAGAAATCGTCTTTTGCGGTGTATTTGGCAATATTGCAAGCAGCCGCGACGGTATCTTTGAGTGCCTGTGGTGATAAGTCTGAAGTGCTAGCATGGCCTTTTTGTTTACCAAAATAAACCGTGACAGACATACCTTTGTCTCGGTTATATTCAATATGCTCAACTTCTTGCATACGCACAGAAACATTTTGCCCGATGCTCAAGCTCAACTCAGCCTCCGCCTGACTCGCGCCTAGCGTCTTGGCAACTTTAAGGACGTCCTCTGACATCTGCTTAATTTCATCTAATGTATAACTAAACCCTGAATCTGACATAACGCTTTCTACTATAAAAAAATGTACGTTAATAACTCAACTGCATAACTGATATAATACCTCAGCATGAAACCTAAAAAGACAACAAAAGACACAGAATTAAGCAATGATGCAAATTTAGATGCAGACTTGCCTACGAGTAAAACAAAACTTAAAGCTGAGGCTGATGCCCAGCAGGCACTTGGCGTGCGCCTATCCGACCTACCTAAAGATAGGCTCATCAAACTTAATTTGCCTGAAGAGTTGTTCACGGCGGTAATGGATACTAAGAAAATTACTGCAAATGGTGCTATTCGCCGCCATCGGCAATACTTAGGCCGCCTAATGCGTGAAGTCGATATTGCACCGATTATTGAGCAGCTATCTCGCTGGGAAGGCAAAAATACTGCCGAAAACGCCTATTTCCATGGGCTTGAGCGCTGGCGCGATAAACTGATCAGCGACACCAATGCATTATCTGAGTTTATGGCACTACACCCTACTACTGATAGCCAGCAGCTTCGCGCTTTAATCCGTAATGCTCAAAAAGAACATCTCGCAAACAAACCACCAAAAAGCAGCAGGGAGATTTTTAAACTATTGCGCGAGATTACTAGCAACAATACAGTGGCAGATGAAGACGTGTCAGAAGACTAATCGCTTGTTTGCTCCTGTTCAAAGCAATCTAGCAACACTTAAGACAATCGCATACTTTTGCAATAGCATTTATTTCAGTAAGCAACAAACAAGGTAGTAAAAATCATGACTATAAATTTCAACACCGTTCTTGATGTTCGCCATGAAGACAGCCCTATTCCAACGATTCGCACAAAAGAAGTATTAGATACGTTACCAAACGGTGACGTATTAAAAGTGATTACTAGTAAAGAAAGTACCGTTAATAATATACGTACGCTAGTAGCAAACAATTCTTATACATTATTGCAAGAACTAAAGAATGAAGAAGGTTTTGTTTTTCTGATTCAAAAATGAGCTCAATTAGTGCTGACTCACAACCATCGCTTAATGAGTCAGCGCCATTGAACTAAGCCGTTACCTCTACAGCTATACCCCAGCACAACATTGATTGCGAAATTTATTTACGTACGTTTAACTCTACCAGCTGGCTCATACTGACATCTCCTCGCTGAAATGCTACTGACACTTTTTGTCCCGCATATCGCTTCACGGCTGCAAATAAATCATCAGCAGAGTTTAATGTCACATCGCCCAATTTCAATAATGAATCACCTCGCACTAGCCCCACATTTGATGCTGGTGAGTTTTTAATCACAGCAATCACCTTCAAACCAGGTAACGCTTTAGGCGCATCGTCGTCAGAGCCGCTTTGCGTAAGTTTGATGACATGTACACCAAACAAAGGCATAGGCAACTTAGCCCAGTAACTTGCATGATAAAGATATTGCGTAGGCTCATCCTCCAAATCATTGGGATCAATTTCACCACCCTTATTGGCAACCTCTTTAATTAGCTGTAACTTTGAACTTGCAGTTTTTGCTGATTCATATTTTTGATAAACCATCACGATATCTGCTTTAATTGATTTTGCATGTTGCAAAGCAAAGTCTGATGATGCGTCCATTGCTGAAAATCCTGAGGTACCTATCAAATCATAACCATCTTCCAACATAGTAATGTTGTCTTCATCCTTATGATTGCCTACATAAATCTTAGTATCTGGGTTAGCTTGTAATGACATTAAATTATTTGCATTCTGCTTCTTATAATTCTTCTCATATGGATTTTGGTCAGCAGCATAAAGCTGATGTGCAAACATCACTAGACCCAAACTAGCTAGGGAAAACAACATTATCTTAACTAAATTTACATATGAATTTTTGGTGCTAATCGCTGGCATAAAATATCCTTTGAGTTTGGTAATGGTATGATTGAGTCTTGCTTATGTACTAGTGACACAAAAATGACCAAAGAATTCATTAAAATCGGATTAGTTTCAATTAGCGACCGTGCAAGTAATGGCGAATATGAGGATAAAGGCATCCCTAGCCTACGTGCATGGCTAACAAAAACACTGACCACACCATTTACACTTGAAGCGCGACTCATCCCAGATGAACAAGACGAGATCGAATCAACACTCATTGACTTAGTTGACTCTCAAGACTGCCAACTTATTCTCACCACTGGTGGCACAGGGCCTGCCTTACGCGACGTAACTCCAGAAGCAACGCTAGCGGTAGCCGATAAAGAGATGCCAGGTTTTGGTGAACAAATGCGGCAGATTAGCCTAAACTTTGTACCTACGGCCATTTTATCTAGACAAGTTGCAGTTATTCGCAAGCAATGTTTGATTATCAACTTACCTGGACAACCTAAAGCGATTGCGCAAACACTAGAAGGCTTGAAAGATGAAGCAGGAAACATCCTAGTACATGGCATATTTGCAGCAGTTCCATATTGCATAGACTTACTTGCCACACCAGATAGCCCCATGCCAAGAATTGAAACCAATGAAGCTATCGTAAAAGCATTCAGACCAAAATCCGCACCAACCGCTTAATGCACAGTATAAATGTCAGAATTTAATTTAATTGCCAAATACTTCACACGCCACACCCAGCAAGCTGACTTAGGTGTGGGTGACGATGCTGCATTAATTAGTGTTGCACAAGGGCAACAATTGGCTATTTCAACAGATATGCTGGTAGCGGGCACTCACTTCTTTCACGATGCTGCGGCCTATCATATTGGCTGGAAATCTTTAGCTGTGAACGTTTCAGACATGGCTGCGATGGGCGCACAGCCAAAATGGGCAACCCTCGCCATTGCGCTGCCTGAAGTTAACGAGCCATGGCTTGCAGAATTTTCCAAAGGTTTTTTCGCATGTGCAGACGCTTTTGATGTGGATTTAATTGGTGGCGACACAACCAAAGGGCCATTAACGCTAAGCATACAAATCATGGGAGAAATCCCTACAGGAAAAGCCATTCTGCGTAGCGGTGCAAAAGCTGGCGATGACATTTGGTTATCTGGGATGTTAGGTAGCGCTGCACTTGGGCTAGCTCATTTACAGAATAAAACCGTACTTACAGAACCAGCTTTATCTCGTTGCCTCGCCGCATTAAACACCCCTAGGCCACGTGTTGCATTAGGGCTAGCACTACGGGGTGTAGCGAATAGCTGTATTGATATCTCTGATGGCCTAACCGCAGATCTAAGCCACGTCCTTAAAGCCTCAAACTTAGGTGCAAAGCTCGCTTTAGAAAGTATCCACTGTGACGATTATTTACGTACCCACCTAAATGACGCCAATATACAACAGTGCATACTGGCAGGAGGCGATGACTATGAACTGCTGTTTACCGCAGCTAAATCGCAGCGTGATTATCTTCGTCAATTAAGTCGTCAATTACAGCTGCCGCTCAGTTTAATTGGTGAAACCACACCACAATTAGATCTCATTATTACGCATCGTCAAAAAATATTAAATATTACTAAAAAAGGGTTTGATCATTTTGGTTAATGAGCTTTCACACCCAACGTTCAAATTATTAATCTCACATCCTGCCCACTTTTTTGCACTAGGATTTGGCAGCGGCCTTGCCAAGAAAGCCCCAGGCACGTTTGGCACAGTGGTTGGACTACCGCTATTTTGGCTAATCCACCCATATACATTAGTTACACAATTAACATTAATTACCCTGCTTTTTTTAGTGGGAATTTATTTTTGCGAGAAAACAGGTAAAGCAATAGGTGTATCAGACCATGGCAGTATCGTGTGGGACGAAATTGTCGCCATAATGTTAGTACTCACTTTCACCATCAACCAATGGCAATGGTGGCTAGCTGCATTTTTACTATTTAGATTATTTGACATTTGGAAACCGTTTCCAATCCACCAATGCGATGCCAAAGTAAAAGGTGGCTTCGGCGTTATGCTGGATGACTTATTGGCCGCAATTTACGCCATCTTTAGCCTTAAGGCCTTGGAATGGATAATCACTCAACTTTAGCGACAGAGCTAGGCCTAAAGCTTAAGCAGCACGGCTACTTATTGGCGCTGGCTGAATCATGCACAGGTGGTATGGCAGCACAAGCAGTGACTAGTATCGCTGGGAGTTCAGCGTGGTTTGATAGAGGCTTCGTCACGTACAGCAACAACGCCAAAACAGAAATGCTAGACGTTTCTCAAACAACATTAGAAACCTTTGGTGCGGTAAGCGAACAAACTGCAGCAGAAATGGCAACAGGCGCTTTAAAAAGTAGCCATGCCCATATTGCAGCTAGCATCACTGGTATCGCGGGGCCAGATGGAGAAAGCCCAGAAAAACCAGTTGGCACAATTTGCTTCGCATGGGTAGGTACTCAGTTACCCATGTTCACCTGTACCAAGCAATTTTCAGGTAACCGCACAGAAATCAGACAACAAGCCACCGCTTTTATGCTTACAGGTCTTATTGAAAGACTAGCTTAACATTACCTACGATGGCCACCATGACGATGACTGTGTCCACGGTAGTGATGATGTCCTGAATAATAATGCCCACCTCGGTACACAACTGCGGGATAAGGCTGATAAGCATATGGTGCGGCATGATAAACACGGTGTGTTGGATAATACACAACTTGCGGTGCGACATAGTGCGTTACCGCTGGATATGCATAATAGCCAGGGCCGCCAATATTAATAGACAAATTCACAGAATCACGTGCCTGAGCACTAGACAAAGTAGCAGCACCTATCGCTAATGCCACCAATAATGAACGAAATACTTTCATTGTCACTCTCCTTAAAATTACATAACTACGCTTACATTTAACGAATAACAAAACATCGCGTTGACTTCACAAGTAAGATTATGATTTATTCGTCATGATTGCCATAAATACCCATGGTTAAGCACCTATGAGACTTACGCTAAACTGTAAAATATGGAATAATTGAAAGCTAATTTAAGCACTTCAAAATAAAGGTAAAAACCCAATGGATGACAATAAAGCTAAAGCACTCTCTGCCGCACTTTCACAAATTGAAAAACAATTTGGCAAGGGGTCTATCATGCGCATGGGAGACAGTGACATTGGCGAAGATATCCAAGCCGTTTCAACAGGCTCTCTCGGTCTTGATATTGCTTTAGGCATTGGCGGCCTACCGCGTGGTCGTATCGTAGAAATATATGGTCCTGAATCTTCAGGTAAAACCACCCTAACCCTTTCAGTGATTGCACAAATGCAAAAGTTAGGTGGCGTGGCAGCATTTATTGATGCAGAGCATGCATTAGACCCACAGTACGCAGCTAAATTAGGTGTGAATGTACCTGATCTATTGATCTCACAACCAGACACTGGCGAACAAGCCCTTGAAATTGCAGACATGCTCGTGCGCTCAGGCTCAGTAGATATCGTGGTAGTTGACTCAGTGGCAGCACTCACCCCACGCGCGGAAATTGAAGGCGAAATGGGTGACTCACACATGGGCTTGCAAGCACGCCTGATGAGCCAAGCGCTACGTAAGCTAACAGGTAACATCAAGCGCACTAACACCTTGGTTATTTTCATTAACCAAATCCGTATGAAAATCGGTGTGATGTTTGGCAACCCAGAAACAACTACAGGCGGCAATGCGCTTAAGTTCTACGCATCTGTACGCTTAGATATTCGTCGTACTGGCGCGATTAAAAAAGGTGATGAAGTCACAGGCTCAGAAACACGCGTAAAAGTGATTAAAAACAAAGTAGCACCTCCGTTCAAACAAGCTGAGTTTGACATCATGTACGGCGAAGGTATTTCTCGCTTTGGTGAAATCATCGAGCTTGGTGCAAATATCAAACTGATTGAAAAAGCGGGCGCTTGGTATAGCTACAATGGCGAAAAAATTGGCCAAGGTAAAGAAAATGCAAAAGAGTTCTTGCGTGAGCACCCAGAAATTGCTGCGGACTTAGAAGCAAAAATTCGCGCCAATGCTAAATCACTGAGTGAAGCAATGACTGCACCACGTAGCGAGGATGACTAAAACCTTTGTAGTTAAATCGCTGCGTCAGCGTGCTTTAGATTATTTGGCCAAGCGCGAGTATTCTTACATCGAGCTTGGCAAAAAACTCAAAGCCTATGCAGAAGAAAATGATGACGTCCCTGCCTTACTGGATGACTTTAAAGCAAGAGGATGGCTTTCAGACCAGCGATTTACTGAGCAAATTATTCACGCAAGAAAAGCAAAGTTCGGCACTGCCAAAATTGCGCATGAATTACGTGAAAAAGGTGTTGCAGACCAACTAATTACGGATGCCGTAGAAACACTAAAACTAACAGAGCTGGATAACGCGACTGACGTGTGGCGTAAGAAATTCAAGGCCCACCCACAAAGTCGTGAGGAATGGGCGAAACAAGCAAGATTTTTACAAAGCCGCGGTTTTGGCTTCGAACTGATTAAAAAAATACTAACCGTTAATGATAACGATTAAACAAGCTATTAAAATTAAACTTTATGACCATACAACTTAGCAGCACCCCAAGCAGCAACGAAATTCGCCAAGCATTTCTTGACTTCTTCGCCTCCAAAGGCCACGAGATTGTCAGCTCAAGCTCACTAGTGCCTCATGGCGACCCTACCCTGTTATTTACCAATGCTGGGATGAACCAATTCAAAGACATCTTTCTAGGCTTTGATAAACGCCCATATACACGCGCAACTTCAAGCCAAAAATGTGTACGCGCTGGCGGCAAACATAACGACCTCGAAAACGTAGGCTACACCGCACGCCACCATACATTTTTTGAAATGCTAGGTAACTTTAGCTTTGGCGATTACTTTAAAGAAGATGCCATCAAATACGCATGGGAGCTACTCACAGACGTATTCAAATTACCTAAAGATAAGCTAACCGTCACGGTATACGCCGATGATGACGAGGCTTACGCTATCTGGCATAACATGATCGGTGTACCAGCAGAGCGCATCATTCGCATCGGCGATAACAAAGGTGCACGTTACGCATCTGATAACTTTTGGATGATGGGTGATACTGGCCCTTGTGGTCCATGTACTGAAATTTTCTACGACCATGGCGCACACCATTTTGGCGGCCCTCCAGGCAGCCCAGATGAAGACGGTGACCGTTACATTGAAATTTGGAACAACGTGTTCATGCAGTTCAACCGCGATGAAGCTGGCGTTATGCATCCGCTGCCCAAACCATCTGTTGATACTGGCATGGGGTTAGAGCGCATTTCGGCCGTGCTACAACACGTACACGCCAACTATGAAATTGACTTATTCCAGACTTTAATTGCGGCAGCCGCACGTGAAACCAAAACAGCAGACTTAAGCAGCCCGTCACTTAAAGTACTGGCTGATCATATCCGCGCATGTAGCTTCTTAATCGCAGATGGCGTAATTGCAGGTAACGAAGGCCGTGGTTATGTATTGCGCCGCATTATCCGCCGTGCAATTCGTCATGGCTACAAGCTTGGTGTGCGCAGTGCATTCTTCCACAAAGTCGTACCTGATCTAGTGGCTGAAATGGGTAGCGCTTATCCCGAGCTTACAAGCAACCAAGCACGTATTACAGAGATTTTAAAACAAGAAGAAGATCGCTTCTTTGAAACCATTGAAAATGGTATGGCGATTTTAGAAACTGAGCTTGCCAATACAACTGCAGTGTTTAATGGTGAAACAGCATTTAAGCTTCACGATACTTACGGCTTCCCACTCGACTTAACCGCAGATATTTGCCGTGAGCGTAACGTTGCTGTTGATACCGATGCATTTAATGCAGCAATGGCTCGCCAAAAAGAACAAGCGCGCGCTGCGGGCAAGTTCAAAATGGCAACTAACCTTGAATATGATGGCGTTGCCACAAGCTTTCATGGTTATGACCAGTTAGAAACCAATGCAAAAATTACCGCTCTTTATAAAGATGGCGCCGCAGTGTCTACATTAAAAGAAGGCGAAACTGGCGTTGTGGTGTTAGACAACACGCCATTCTACGCAGAGTCTGGCGGTCAAATCGGTGATTGCGGTGAGTTACGTGGCGCAAATGGTATTTTTGAAGCCGAAGATACACAAAAAATTCAAGCGGCAGTATTTGGTCATCATGGCGTGTTAAAAACAGGGTCATTAAATGTTGGCGACCAAGTAAGTGCGCGTGTCAACACACAAGCGCGAACCAGCACGATGCGTAACCATTCAGCAACACACTTAATGCATAAAGCACTACGTAAAGTGTTAGGTGAACACGTGCAACAAAAAGGGTCCTTAGTCGATACAGATAAAACGCGATTCGACTTCGTACACACTGCACCGATGACCGATGATGAAATCGCAAAAGTTGAGCAAATTGTTAACGCAGAGATATTAGCTAACGCTGCCTGCCAAGCACGTGTAATGGACATAGAATCTGCCCAAAAAACTGGCGCGATGATGCTGTTTGGCGAGAAATATGGCGATGAAGTTCGCGTACTGGACATTGGCTCAAGCCGCGAATTATGTGGTGGCACCCATGTAAACCGCACTGGTGATATTGGCCTATTCAAAATTACGTCTGAAGGTGGCGTAGCCGCTGGCGTTCGCCGTATTGAAGCGACCACTGGCGAAGGCGCTCTGAAGTTCATCAACGCACAACAAGCGCTTATCTCAAGCTTGGCTAGTGACCTAAAAGCACCAGTATCTGAGTTAGCCGCTAAAGTGGCTCAACTAAGCGACCACGCGAAATCATTAGAAAAAGAACTTGCTCGTTTAAAATCAAAACTAGCGTCTTCACAAGGTGATGATTTAGCGACACAAGCCATTGAAGTTGCGGGTATCAAAGTGTTATCTGCAATATTAGATGGTGCAGATGCTAACGCGCTACGTGAAACGATGGATAAGCTGAAAGACAAACTTAAATCAGCCGCTATCGTGTTAGCCAGTGTAAGCGATGGCAAAGTAAGCTTAGCTGCTGGCGTTACTACTGACTTAATCAGCAAGATTAAAGCAGGCGAACTAGTCAACTTTGTTGCAGGCCAAGTAGGTGGCAAAGGTGGCGGTAAGCCAGATATGGCAATGGCGGGCGGCACTGATGCAAGCAAATTACCTCAAGCACTGGCAAGCGTAGCAGATTGGATTAAAACTAAAGCATTTTAAAATAGATGCTTGGCAAATAGATACTTAGGCTTTTCTAGTGTAGGTAATTTTTATAAGAACCAACACTAGGAAGCTAACAAATGTATTTGTGTTGTTTAGCAGTCTACACAGAACATTACGATAGATTTTGCATCAAGTCAGCTAACATTGGCTTGTTAATTGGATATCAGTAAAAAGCTGTTCAATGACTAGAAAATGCGCTGACCGCTTTACCTAACAGCTTATTGCTGTTAAAAATTAAACAATGTTAATACAGTTAAAAGTTAAATACAGTTAATAAGGTTAAAAGAATATTTTATGGCACTTATTGTACAAAAATACGGCGGCACCTCAGTCGCAAACCCAGAGCGCATTAAAAGTCTGGCAGCACGTGTTGCTCGCTATAAAGCGCTAGGCCACCAAATTGTCGTCGTGGTTTCTGCGATGTCAGGTGAGACTAACAGACTTATCTCGTTAGCTAAAGAAATCATGCCAGATCCTGATCCACGTGAACTGGATGTGATGGTTTCTACAGGTGAGCAAGTCACTATCGGCATGACTGCACTCGCACTGATGGAGCTAGGCATCAAAGCAAAAAGTTACACTGGTACACAGGTCAAAATCTTAACTGACAATGCTCATACTAAAGCTCGTATCTTGAGCATTGATGAACACAACATCAAACAAGACCTTGATGATGGCTATGTGGTCGTGGTCGCTGGCTTCCAGGGCGTAGATGCTAATGGCAACATCACCACACTAGGTCGCGGTGGTTCTGACACCACTGGCGTTGCGCTAGCCGCTGCGTTAAAGGCTGATGAATGCCAAATCTACACAGACGTAGATGGTGTTTACACAACGGACCCTCGTGTTGTACCTGAGGCACGTCGCTTAAACAAAATCACGTTTGAAGAAATGCTAGAGCTAGCCTCACAAGGTAGCAAAGTGCTGCAAATCCGCTCGGTTGAATTTGCAGGAAAATATAAAGTTAAATTACGCGTGCTATCAAGCTTTGAAGAAGAAGGCGATGGCACACTAATCACATTTGAGGAAGAAAATACAATGGAACAACCCGTTATTTCTGGCATTGCCTTTAACCGCGATGAAGCCAAAATCACTGTATTAGGTGTGCCAGACAAACCTGGTATTGCTTACCAAATCCTTGGCCCTATTGCTGAAGCAAACGTTGACGTGGATATGATTATCCAAAACACAGGCGCTGATGGTACTACTGACTTTACATTCACTGTTCATAAAAATGAAATGAACAAAGCCCTAAGTATCCTGCGCGACAAAGTGCAAGGTCATATTGGCGCGCGTGAAATTAGTGGCGACGATAAAATCGCTAAAGTATCTATCGTAGGCGTAGGTATGCGCTCACACGTAGGCATTGCAAGCCAAATGTTCCGCACACTGGCTGAAGAAGGTATTAACATTCAAATGATCTCAACCTCTGAAATTAAGATTGCAGTAGTAGTGGATGAAAAGTATCTTGAGCTAGCTGTACGTGTTTTACACAAAGCATTTGAATTAGAAGCAGCATAATTGCAAGTTAACGTTGATTTTTAAAAGCGTTTAGCGTACTATCACGCCCTCGTAAGAAGCGTAATTGAAGTAAACGGAGAGCTGGCCGAGTGGTCGAAGGCACTTCCCTGCTAAGGAAGCATACGGGCTTAAATCTGTATCGAGGGTTCGAATCCCTCGCTCTCCGCCACCATCCCCATTTATGGGGATTTTTTTCGCCCTTTTCCGCCCTAACAAGTCCCCATTATACGCGCACTTTCAACGAGTTAGCGTTTTTCTTAGTATGAATAAGTTTTTTCTGATTTGTATAGAACCTTACATTTATTGTATAGATTTTGTATACTTTTTAAAACGACTCTGAAAATCTATACAAACCATGCTCAATGACACGCAACTAAAGGCTTTGAAGCCTAAAGAGAAGATATACAACGTAACAGATAGTTTGGGGCTTTCTATACAAGTCGGGACTACTGGGTCCAAACTTTGGCGTTTTCGTTATCAATTTGAAAATAAGCCTAAATTAATTTCACTCGGGAAATATCCTGACATATCTCTTCTGCAGGCACGTGAAAGGCGCGACGAGGCTCGTAAGTTGGTTGCCATAGGTGTTGATCCCAGCCAGAATAGAAAAGACGTTAAAACTGCCAGAAACGAAGCGCAGGCCAACTCATTCAAACAGGTGTCAGAAGAGTGGTATGCACACTGGCAACAAGATAAACATGGGCGCCATGCAGATTATGTAATGCGCAGGCTAGAAGCTGACGTATTTCCAGCCATAGGAAATAGGGCTATTAGCCAGATACAGGCACCTGAAATAGTGGCTGTCATAAAAGCTATTGCTGGCCGCGGTGCACTTGATATTGCCAAACGCTGCCATCAAACAATAGGGCAAATATTCAGATTTGCGATTGCGCACGGTAAAGCTACACGTAACCCTTCCACCGACATTAATCCAGGGGACATTATTCCCCCTAGAAGAAAAGAAAACTACGCTAGGATAAATGAGGCCGACTTACCTGAACTGATACGCTCTATTCATGATTACTCAGGCACTCCAATTACAAGATTAGCCATGTTACTTATGTACAACACTTTCGTTAGGACGAGTGAGCTGATCGGCGCACGTTGGCAAGACTTCGATATGGAAAAGAAACAATGGAAGATCCCAGCCAGAATTGATGATGAAAATGGTAATAAAATTTATGGCATGAAAATGGATAGTGACCACATCGTGCCTCTATCAAAACAAGTTCTATCAATATTAGAACGCATTAGAGCTATTTCTGGAGAAAATGAATTGCTATTCCCAAGCACAAAGGGCGAAGGAAAATCTATGAGCAACAATACAATTCTTAAAGCATTGGAAAGAATGGGCTACAAAGGCAAGATGACTGGGCATGGTTTTAGAGGCCTAGCAAGCACGATACTTCACGAACAGGGATATGATCATGCCCATATTGAACTGCAGCTTGCTCATACTGAAAGAAATGCTGTTTCGGCAGCTTACAACCATGCTTTGTATATCTCGCAGCGGTCAAAAATGATGCAAGACTGGTCCAATTACTTGGATTCATTGAGTAATAAGAAATAGCAACACACTCGGCTGGGTGCATTAAGCGCCTTTCACTCACCTATGCTATCAATGGCTTTCGCGGCATAAAGCCGTTCGCTACACTCACTTTTTATTCCACGGTCCATTGACAGCGGCTCCCTACAGGCGCGTTTGGTCTATACGCCGAATGCGTTTTTATCATCGATAAACGATGATAATCTTAAAGGAGCGGTGAAATGAACAAAGTGATTGGGTTTGCAGTGGCTGTATATGAGCTTTACCAAAAAATAGAGCCACTTTATGAGGTGGCTCAGTGGTTAATTGGTTTCTTATGACTTAATTAGTTAAGTTGCTTCTCTATGATTTCATACATCCAATCACGCAACTTAGCGACTGTTTCTTTGTTGTCGGCAGAAACATCACGCCAAGACTCTACTTCATCACCTGATGATTCCAGCTTAACGGAAACGTTCACCGCGGATTTATTGCCATCCCGAGATACTACAACATTAAATTTATACCTGGTTGAATTGGATCCAAGAAGGCCAAAAGCTGCTGAATAAGTAGGACCAGCCACATAATCTGAGGCAACTCGGCCACTTTCACGATCAATCGTAAGTACATCTATATTATTTTTAGACATGGCATCCAGAATAGCCGCAATTACCTTTTTCTGGGATTCTTTGTAACTGGTCTTGGCGACATAATTCAGTGACGGTGATGGTAGCTCCGCGCCACTTTTTGAAGTGATCTTTTCAGCAAAGCCTGCAGAAGCTGATTGGGTAAATAACACCATTAATAATAAAAATGACTTTAATACAAAACTCATACTGCCTCCATATTGTTTTTAATTAGAAATAACCCTACGTACATATCATATAATAATTCATAAGATATAATTTTTTATAAGCAGCACTTACTTGGTTTTAAACGACTCAAACACATCCAATTTCTGCCCCATCGATAATTGTCTAGCTATTTCTGGCACCTTGATAATCAACGCGAGAATCGTTACTTGCAATGCCGCCATTGCAATAGCAGCAAATAAGCTCTCTGGGAAAGTGCCACCAGTCTCAGCAATCAACTTGGCTGTATTAGTGAGTAAATTCTGACTGAAGAAAATCACAGCAGCCCCTATCACTTGATACAGTGCTGCACTAATCAGAAATCTCAACCATCCCACAAAGATAAAAGATGTTGCAGGCAATAGAAGCCAGGGTATGAAGATAGGCGCTAGAACTAGCGCTATTTTAACCAAGACAAAACTGAGACTCACAAGTGCAAAGTAAGCCAATATCCCAATGATGATTAGCAACTGGACAAACCCCATCACCAGGATTGTTGGCAAGTTCTTAAAAAATACAGTCAGTGTGTCAAGGACAGTTGCATCTTTGAATAAGTCACTCATCATCTGGGATACAGAGTTAAGGCCTTGGTACATAGATGATATCGATGTATTGACTACACTACCACTCATGCCGCCTGGCAGTAGTATTCCAGCAACCTGCTGCAGCGATCCGTTGATTCCCTCGACGAATACCAAATCAAAACCACTGCTCATCAAAAATAAAACAATGGTCACGCCGAATATAGTGTTCAAGAATTGATTCATTAATGGACTAAGGCCTCTGGCCTCTCCGCTTGCCATGGCTAGCTTGATACCCCTCCAACTTACCACAAACGCTGCCATGGCCCAAAATAGATTCATGCCTACCCCAGTTAAAATGTGTAGATCATAGGATGCAACGGCACCATCCACGATGTTGCCAGCCTTCTCAAAAATCTCTATGAAGCCACTCATTTTTTAGGGGCCTGGTAAAGTTTTGTATTCCGATCCTCTGCTTCTTCAGCAATCTTTGCTGATTTCTGGCGCTCTTCAGCTCTAAGATATGCCTCATTTTGAGCAGCAAGAGCATTGCTAGAGGTGGTTTGAATTAACTGTGTTAACTGGTCACTCATTAGGTGATTCTGTGTGCCTACGAGCTGGAGCATATGTAATGCACCGCTTGCTGCAGGAATCTCTTTGGCCAGTGAGTCAGCACGTTTTTGGTGATACTGAAGCTCACCGTTCAAGTCGTTAAGCCTCTGCAGTTCGCCACCAGCCAGTGCTTTACCTGCTGCTGCTTGATTGGCTTCATGCTGCAAGATCTTCTGCACTGGCACCTTTGATACGCTGCTAATTCTTACCAAGTCACCATTCACCTCATCAAATCCTTTGTATACTTTAAGAAGGCTATTCATTGTTTGTGTAGCACCAAGGTAGCTCCTGTAGACACCGTCCGCTGCAGCAATAGCCTCTGCTGGCGTCTTGTATTGACCAGGAGGCAGAACACCTCTTGAAACACCCATGTTTATAACTGCGCCGTCCAGTTGTTTTAGATTCTGCAGCATCGCTTGGTATTGCTTTACCTCTTCTGCCAAAATCCCAGCTTGATGGCCAGTTTGTTTCACTTGCTGCACTGCAGTTATTGTGTTTTTACTGAAGTTTTTAGGGTCAAATACAATGTCTGCAACTGCTGATTGGCAGCTAGCTGCCAAGATTAAACTTAATGTTATTAATTTAATTTTCATCACATATCCTTCATTTAAGAAACCAAAAAAATTTATTCCAAACGGCATCAAAAAAACGCCCCAACCGGGCAGCGCGGTTGCGCCTGCGCTGCTGTTTCTTTTGCCACCGGCTAATTTCCAGCGTGAGTTTGTCTTGTTTAATCATTTCCTCCTCCCATCTTTAAATTGTTAAATTTCAGAGCACATAAACCTGCCATCGAAGTACTGGACGTACCCACCAATGCGGTCAAAGTGCGTTACCCAGCGCCCGCCAACGGAAAGCTCTCTTAAGCTTTCTCTAGTCAAGCCTCCAAGGATTTGCTTGTCGGTGCATCTATCCAGCTCCACATAATCAGGTGAATCACCAAAAAAATTGGTTGTGCTGATAACCATCAAATCAAAATGTCGTACCATCTCCAATCTCCTTTTCGCGTTTCAGTTTGCAAGTGGTGTCAGCTAAACGCGTTAGCGTTTGGGTGTCGCCACTCTGCATAACTGCAGAACCGCTGTAAAAGAATGGGCTAGTCAAGTGGGATCGTGGAATAAAAAGCTCGCTGGGTTTGCGAGCGGCTTTATGCCGCGAAAGCCCACTTTACGAGACCAGACTTTTGTAGTTACAGCGACTAAAAAAACAGGATGCGCTTTGCGCATACGTTCGCTTTTCCTCTTGCAAGGGTGTGGGGGCGGCAAAGCCCCCACGGTTTAAATTAGATCCGTGGGTTTCGCGGCAAGGTCTTTCACCCGAAACGACAAGCTGTAAAAATCGCCTTTGGCTCCAGCCTTTCTCCATCCAGACACATAAAATTCCTGCCCAAAAATCATCACGCTGCCGGTGACATCTGGGTGCGCTTCTTTGGTTTTTCGGTCATTTTTAAACAGGCTGCCAGAATTATCAGGAGTTTCTCGCTTCTCTTTTTTCTCAGCTGGGGCATCCGCCTCAGCTGCCTCAGAAAAATCGCTCTGTGGCTCTTCTACAGTGCGATTTTGACTATCATCAGCTGGATGGAATGTCTCAGCTTGCTGAGTGATTTCATCTTGTTCTTCAAAACTTTGGTTTTCTATTGTCATGCTTGACTCCTTTTAGAAATTAAAAAAATGGAACATTTGATGGTGGTGATCCTGCAGGGGCACCACCTGCCCCTTGATGTTTATTTCTTTTATGCTTTTAAAAATCTGCTGCATTTTTTGTGAATCACATTGGCCAGTACACCAGTAGTGCACTTTCTCAATTTTGTTTTGCTTCATCATCTGTAAATAGCTTGCCATGATTGGCGGGAAGCGCTTCAGGGACTTATAGGAGCGCTCACACTCTATGGCGATGCGCTCACCTTGAGGATTACTGGCAACTGAATCCGGCACCTTCAGCCAGCCTTGCGCTTGACCCTCACGCCTGCATTCACGCTCAGTTTTCCAGTCCGTCCAGCCTGCAGATTCCAGCTGCAGGCGTAGCTTTTGGAGCGCCAGAGAATGCTGAAGCGTCCAAGCTGA
The DNA here is from genome assembly GCA_030682715.1 of Methylotenera sp. GTDB lineage: Bacteria > Pseudomonadota > Gammaproteobacteria > Burkholderiales > Methylophilaceae > Methylotenera. The sequence continues at coordinate 20,626 of JAUXNQ010000008.1, forward strand.
AACACGGCCTGGCTCAAAGTAATTAACAACTTCATCATTCTCAAAGTCACTGGCCAGCACTGCAGCATGCGGTGTCAGGCCATAAATTATTTGCATTCTGGAGCCTGTTGGGAGCTCTTCTGATCGCAGCAAACCATCGCGCATCATCGCCTTAAGCGTGTTATGCGCGCCTTGACCCTTGAGGCCAATGACCGTGGACAGAATTTCGCAAGTTGAAAAGCTTTCGCTTTTAATCCAGCCAATGATCAGCTGGCGCTTCTCGGCAATCCGCATTGCCTGTTGTGCCTTGTCATTCAAGAGAAATTGGGTGTTTGCCATTTAAATTAGGTCCTTAGCTTTAATGATTTCGTCGCCTTTAAACGCTTGTGTTTTAAGGTTTTCAGGGCTTTTTGTTGTTGGGATTGGTGAAGTGGTGATGAAGTGAGGCAAGCCATTTCCGAACACCACCGCTTGGCTTTTGTGTAGATTGAGGATCATGTTCTCGTCGACCAGAAAACGCTCTGTTTGCCTAATCTGCCGCTCGTTGTCTACCACCTCGGATAAAGCTGCGTTCTTGCTCACGCGGCGCACTTCATCATCCACCTGGATGCGGCCAGATTTTCTGGCCAGCCATTCGGCTGTTTTAGGATCTTCAACCCTATAAACTAGTTTAAGACTGCAGTTTTCCATAACCGCACCCAGTACGGCTTGGCCGTTCAGGTCAGCCGGGCAATCGAGCAGGTCAGCCTGCGACTGGTGCGCCAGCACCACGTGCAGGCCTTTGTCGCGTGCGGCACCTAGGCTTTCAAGGAAAGGTTTTGAAATGTGATATTTGGCTTCGTCCAAGACCGCACAAACTGGGCGAGGCTTCCCCTGCGTCCTGTCACGACGCTCACATAACTGGATGATGCGAACAAGCAGCATACGCTGCATGCGTATGACCTTTGCGTTCCGCATTGAGCCCACGAAATAAACGGCTCCGCCTTCTTCCACAACCTTGGCGAGGTCAATGCCTGTTTGGCATTGACTGCCGGCATTTCTGCCATCTCACGGAAAAGGCCAAAGAACTTCTTGGCTTTGTCTTCCAACGCCTCGCGGTGGCGGTTGAAAAGACTGGCGGCAGTGTCGCCAGGCTGATAATCGGACGCCACTGTGGCCGCGCCCCAGCGGTCATCGATGCTGTAGAAGTCACTTTCAGCGCCTTTTTCACTGAGGCTAAATCCAGCTAGCAGCAACTCTTCGCGTTGTTCTTTGGTTGCTCCAAAGAACAAATTCAGCTGTGGTGGCGCAGCAGGACGAAGATCAACAATGAGGAAGGGTTTGCCAGCCGCATGTGCAGCGTCAGCCAGCACGTGCGGTGCCCACTCGTCGTCTTTTGGATCCAACCAAAAAACAGCCTCACCAGCCATCAAGCATTGGGCAGCCAAGCTGCCCAGCACTACTCCCTTACCTGCGCCAGTGGTGCCCACCACCTGCACGTGCGGCAGCACGGAAGCTGGCCAGAACGCCTGCCCATCGCCAGTCAAACCAAGAAAAAAACCTTTTTTCTGGTTAAAGTGTTCGCGGGGGTCGTACTGTTTTTCGACTTGCGGCAGAAAGTCAGCAATCTGACGAACGTCCGTCTTCTTGTTCCGCTCTAGGCTTGAACGCTTTGTGATGCGCTCTGCGCGAGCATCCAGCCATGGTTGGCCCTCGCGAAGCCAAACAAAATAGCTAGCCAGCCCAGCTGTAAAAAAAAGAAGAGAAATGTAGAGGTCACTAATTGGAAAAGGTGAAACTTGGCTTTTAAAGGTAGGCTGAACTAGGTAATTAAAAGCAAAAAAGGTACCCAGGAAAATGAATGTTAACAGCAGCCCAAGCCTTAGCCACAGGCCTGTTGTTTTTTCAGTCTGCGTAGCGTGAAAAAGCGCAACACCAGCCAAAAAAGGGGCAATTAATTTAATGTAAGGCTGTGAATTTAATAGTAAATTACAGATTGAAAATAATAAGTTCATACTGGCCAACTTGTTGTTTAAATTTACGACAATGATGGCGATTGTTTTTGCGACCTGCAATCTGATATAACAGCAATTCAGCTATGCTATATTTAGCTAGTAAAAAATAAAAAAAACATGATGTCTATTTTGACGTCAAAATGACTTCAAAAGACACCGCTTGACAATCACCCACCTAAACACCCACAAGATGCTGTTCAAAAAGACGTTAGAATGACTTCAAAAGACGCCACTTATTAATTACTCACTTAAATAATCACAAGACGTTGTTCAAAATGACTTCAAAAGACGCCAAAAGACACAATGTAGATTGCGATCAATAACGAACGCCACTTAAACGCGCCGTTTTTTCGGGGAGCCATTTTTTATTCATAAAAAATGGGGAGCGTCCACACAGGACGCTAGCCCACCTGAGAGTCATTGCCCAAGCAATGGCACGCAGGTGCGGGGGGAGCCACTTAGCCAAAATTTTTCCAAGAAAATTTAGCCATCCCCAGATGGCGGTGGCTTAGTGGGGGGCTTGCCCCGCCACACCGTCAACGCCGTGCCTTTTGCGGCGCTTGACCACCCCTTAAGACAGACGAGCGTCCAGCGAGCCCAGTTTTATCGGGTGTGCCAATCTTTTCTGGCACATCAGTTTTAAGGGGTGGTCAAGCGCCGCAGGTGCGTTGACGGTGTGGCCCGCAACGACTGCCCGAAATCCCCAGCTACCGCATGGGGATAGGGACCGGCGCGACGTCCAGGAGCAAAGCCGGGAACGGTTCGAGGTGGGAGGCGCAGCTTGTCAGAATGACAAGCGTAGTATCGCAATTGTTACAGTAAAATATCTACGTAAAATAATTTTTATCGTGAATTTTACTGTAACAATTGCTATAGTTTATTAAATCTCATGACTGAGATTTAATAAACTATCTTAAAAAAAAAAGGAAAAAAGCATGGATGCAAATATTGAGCAGAGCAATACTGTTATAAAACTTAGAGTAGCTTTTATGTATTGGCTGATATGTTTAGCTATTTTAATTTTATGTTTTTTAATTGGTGGATATTTTAATATTCAATCTTTAGGAACTGTTGGCTTTATTTTTTACCTGTGTGCTGGTATTTATTTAAGTAAAAAGGTTCTTGCAAATCTTATTGAATGGCATCAAATGTACAACACTCTTGATAATGTTACTTCAGACAAACTTAAATACTTGGCCTTGTGGCCAGTTATGTATCCAATTTTGTTTATGAAGCTAGGGGTTCAAAAAATATTGTAAAAAGAATAAAAAAGAGACAGCTCAATGAGCTGTCTCTTTTTTTATTTAATTCCCATTGCGATTCTTTTGGCTTTGTATTTTTCAGCCAGTTCTACGTTTCTTGGTTGCTTTGTTGCTTCATTCTCAACTCTTCTTTTTTCAATTTCTCTGTTTTCATTTTTTCTTCTTGATGAAATAATTAGTCCCTCTGGTGTCCTTTGTAGACCATTTTTGATTACAAACTGAAGCCATGCAGCTGGAATTTTAACTGTTTTATTGCACAGCCCAGCTGCCAGTTCATCCAAGGCAGCTTGGGCCTTTTCATTTTCGACTCCAGCCAAAACTTTTATAAGATCTACTTTATATTCTTCTTTTATATTTTTATCAAAAATCAAATCACCACCACCACATGACTGCTCAGCAGGTTTGTGTTGTTGTGGTTGTTGTTTATTAAAAGAGTTACTTTTTGAATTGTTCTTTCTTTGTCCTCGATTCTCCAGATGTGGAAAATCAACATTTGGAGAATCCACATCTGGAGTTTGAAGTTCTGGCTGATTACTTACAACCCACTCATACCCAATTATTCTCCCCCTCTCATCCCTCATTTTGTTTATCTGTAAGTAGCCCGCCTCTTTTAATTCAACCGCCGCAGCCCTAGTTGCTGACTCTCCATCTTTTTTTCGCTTTGAAAGATCTGCAAAGTTCAACTCCCAACCGTCTGCACAGCTTAATAGATATGCTAAAAAGCCAGTTGCCTTCCAACTTAGATTGGGATCGCGGATTAAAGAATTAGGTAGGGTTGTGAAGTTGCTAGACAGTTTTTTTCTTAGAAAAATTGACATCTTTTTCTCTCAGGAAAAGCCGGCGCGATTGAATTTTGGACGCGCGAAAACCAATGCTTAAAAAGCACTTTTGTTCAGTAAAGTGAAAAATCCACGCTTGGCTTGTAAAGCACGGATTAGCCGAATGGCATTTGATAAAGCCCTGTCCTGTAAAGGGCAGGGCTTTATTTGATGCGGTCTGGAAATTCAACCGCCCTTTTTACAACTTCCACCACTTCAAAGTGGCTTAAAACTTGAAATGCTTAACTTTTAAAGAGTACAGAAGCTCACTCTCACAACACCCATATTGTCACTAATATCACATGGCAATGTCAAGTATCTTATCATATATAAACCATTAAAATCAATAGCTTACTGATAAATATAAAGACCTTTTTGCTATATTATATTTTGCTTCAACTCATCTAAGCTTAATTTTTCACCAGCCAACAGTTTTTCATTTATTACTTTCCTAACATTTTCATCACCCAGCAATTCAGTCAATTCCATTTACTTCTCCTATCAAATTATCAATCCATGCTTCAACATGCAACCTAGCCCAAACTACACTGCCATCCCCATGCTGAAGCTGAGATGGGAATCGACCTTGCTTAATAAGTCTGTACAACTTTGTCTTACCCATTTTTGTATCACTCAAGACTTCATCTAACTTCATCAACTTACTTTTTTCCATATCATCCTCCTCAAATCTAAGTAGCTCTATTTTGAACCAATAAATGCAAGTCTATGGCTAAACATAACATGTGAAAAAAGCGGTTATATTTAACTGGCACCTTGTAAAAACATAACCTGCAATTCATTTTTTATGTATAATTCGCCCCGTTGAATTAAATAGTATTTTTTCAACAAACTTTAAATTCTGTATATATTTTTGTATATGCTGAATATTAAGTTTAGCTAAATTGGCTTAGAATAAGCATTGGGAAGAGTTTTATTAATCCCTCGCTCCCGCCAAGTTTTAAAAGTGTGAAATATTGCTGGAAAAAATCCCAGCTTCAAGTATAATGCACGCTTTCGCGCCCGTAGCTCAGCTGGATAGAGTACTTGGCTACGAACCAAGGGGTCAGGAGTTCGAATCTCTTCGGGCGCACCATAAAAAACAAAGGGTTAGCTTAGGCTAACCCTTTGTCATTTCTACGCCGTGCTACCCACGTGCTACCTTTATACAAATATCTATACGAATCCGTTGTTACAGCGATCTCACTAGCAAACCTTATCCGAGAAGGCGTTGCCACATCTGAGGCCAGTGAGCCACTCCAAGAAGATGTCGTGTTTGCTGATGGGCTAGTTATTACTGAGTTACATACTCGCCTGGAACTTGAACCAAAACTGCGAGAGCGGCTACTTTCCTCTCGGGGTGTTAGCGGAAGTCTGTTCTGCGAAATGTGTGGCGCTCCTCCGCTCTCTACTAATATTGCGCTTCAGGAAGCTCACTTTGAAGCCCACCACATTATTCCGCTATCAAATACAGGTGTCCGTAAAACGCGCCTATCTGATTTAGCGCTACTCTGCGCAAACTGCCATCGTTTGCTTCATCGGGCAATTGCCATCAAAAAGCGCTGGCTAACAGTTACCAAGGGGAAAGTAATATGCGGTGTCTAACCATTTAGTGTTACAAAACCCGTGATTAAGAGTAAAAAGCCTTCCGAGGTCACTCAATTTAGAAACATACATTATGCTCTATGTAAACCATGTGCTCTTTATCAGAAATCTTTTGTGTTTTTACGTCAATAATTAAGTGGCTCTTGATTAAAAATAGGCAAGTTTGTTATATGTTTATATTCTGTGAAACAGAGTCATATTTAACACCATCAATAGAGTTAATAATAGCTTTAAACAATAACTTTGCTGCCTCTGGAGGAACTGCCATACCAATCTGTCGGCGAACATCTTCTTTGTTTCCGCAAAACTCATAATGGTCAGGAAAAGTCTGTAATCTAGCTCTTTCCCTATTGGTTAACGCTCTATTCTCAGACCAATGATATACATGAGTTCCACCGCCACCAGAACCAGTGATAGTGTAAGCCGGCTTATTGGGATCTAGTCGCTTATAGATTTGACTTAATTTGGCCCCTTTAACATTAAGTTTAAGATGGTCCGGTAAATTAGCATTCCAAGCATTTTCACCTGGTTTAATATGTTTTAAACGCTCTACAATATGAGGGTGTTGTATGGTTAAAGCATTATTGTATGCATTGAACGGAATTGGAGGATTTAGAATGGCCTCTGAACAAATGTTAGGTCTGCCTTTGTGTGTCGGCGCTGGCGGTGCGAATTTTATATTTAAGTCTTTTCTAAAGCCTACCAATATGATCCTATGCCTAGATTGAGGAATGCCGTACTCTTCAAACTTATACAGATGTGGAGTGATTATGTAACCATTTCCTGCCTCAGACAGCTCACTAATTATTTTCTTTAATGCAAGCCCTTCATGCGCTCCTCTCAAACCACCAACATTCTCTGCAATGAAAAAAGAAGGATTAAATGAATCCAGTACTTTCACCCCATATTTGTAGAGGGGACCAAATTCACCGTTTAGCCCCTTTTGCTCACCTATACGACTAAAATCATTGCATGGGAAACCATAAGCAAACCCATCAATTTCTGAAATCTTACTTAACTCTGAAATATTTAAATCACGAACATCAGAACATAATGTTGTATGCTCATTTGCACCTTTAATATTTCTCAAATAAGTTTTAACAGTAGATTGATGATAATCAACTGCCCATGCGTGCTTTAGGGTTGTTGCTGTATGCCCAAACAACTCATGATTTGCTAACTCAGCACCATATGCGATTCCTCCTGGACCACAAAACAGCTCCCCAATTTTAAGTTCATTCATGTTTATTTATTACAAATTTTATGAGACGTGCAGCATACCTTAAAATGTTACTTATAGATACATCCATCTAAGAACCTAAGAAATGTAAATGCAAATTACGGATTGTAGATAAAGCCCTCTGATAAAGCTTTATTGTATAAATCATAGATAATCTTCGCTTGCTTCTCTGAGGGTAAAGACAGACTTCCTGTAGCATATTTATTAAGGATATCCATCTGCATTTGAGAAATATTGTTATCAATTCTGAAGTATTTAAGTAACTCTTTCCATAAATTTGCATCTTGTTTAACCACAAAAGATTGAATCTCAATACCATTGTCTAAAAGCTTTGTTTTCTTTTCATCTTTAGCCATAAACAGTTTAATTTCGTCATCAATTAAAAGTTCAGTACTTATTTCAAAATCTATAGGAAGCAATTTAATTTCTTCCCAACATTTTTCACGCTTGCACCATTGTGACGGATTGCCATATCCATCTTTTGGTGTTGTTATATAGGAGTAAATCTGCTCTGCTATTAAATCAAGTATCTTCTCAAGCGCTTTGGAAGGGGCTTGTTTTTCCCAAATTGAATTAAAATTGAAAGCCTTACCAGTTTGTTTTACTCGGTATGACAATAAGGCTACTGTATATGCAACAGCCTGCGCTCTATATGCCTGATTATACCAAGCAGCCTGTGAAACCAGCTTTTCAATAAATCTAAAAAGAATTATTTTGGAAACAGCATTTTTAAAATATGCTTCAGTAATAGCTAAACTATTTTTCTCAAGCATATCATCAATTTCTTTTTTGAATATTTTTGCACTATCTTGGGCGCCCTTGCTAACGACATCTGGCTTTTGCATCCATGCAACTTCTACTTTTGCTAAAAAAGTTTTATCAAAAAGTTGATTCTTTGGAAACTGCAAAAGAAACTGGCCTCTTTTAGCAATAGTTAGATAAGCTTGCTCATTCAGATATTCACCCCGAACTCTTTCATAAAACCAATGTGTTTGAAGCTGTGATCCACCAATTTGAGGCGCAAGAATCCTTTTTGAATAAGCCTTAAACTCTTTATGAAGTGGACTATTAGAGTAAAAGTCTGATGAACTTACTTTGTTTTGTGTATTAGCATATTCAGAGACTTTGCTTACAAAGTCATTAATGTCATCGGGATTACGAACTAATGAAAGTTTCATTTGCACCGAAACATTGTTAACGTCTAATTTACTATTTTTACAAGCTGCATAAATTGCGGATGTAGTTTGACCACCATTAACAATTTGAAGATTTTTAATCTTCTTTATATGGCCGTCTTGACCAATCTCGACTTCAGTAGCTGTTGCCGTAATGCCATTATTGTAAGCAAAAAACATCTCGGGATTATACTGAATCGTATTTCTTAACCCCTTATTTACCGCGCCCTTAAACTGTAAAAAAGTTCTGACATTTTGCTCGAATAGCTTCTGACCAAATCTATTATAAATATTTACCAAATCCGCACCTTTAATCACTGCAAGATATGACTGGTATTTATCGTTATTAATAATTTCTAAACATGGCAAATCAATGTCTGTTTCAAAATCTCCACCTGAATTTTGAGACTTAAATAATTGATATAAATAATTAATATCAATGACTCTAAATTCCACTTCCGTATCAAAAATATACTCGGACTCTAAGTGGGTGAGACTTTTAGTCGTTCTTGCATCTGTTAACAATACTAATCTGAATTTTTTTACAGCATTTGTAGCAAGATAATTAGTGATTTGAAACGACATAGAGTAAGCGGGAGTTGTCTCTTCCAGTTGCTTATAAAAATTGGGATTATTGCAATTTGACAGATACAATTTAAGATTTCTAAAACTTGTTGAAACTTCACTTACTAAAATCGTCTGCAATTCATCTTCTTGATAAAACTTGTGGCCTAACAAAGTAAGAACTTCACGTTCCTCATCGTAGTCGAATCCACAAACTTGGATGTTATTTTTAATATACTCTGCAACAGTATAGTTGTTGGTTAAATCACCTGATTCAATCAGCTCCTCACAAACATTCTCATAAAATGCTTGTGACCTTAACAAGCCTCTACTATCAGCATCCGAGTAAATTCGTTGCATGAAATCTTGGTGAAACTCCTCAAGTGTAATATCCACAAATAGGCCTTAAGTAAAAATATTCTCGAACGTAACTTCGAAATCATTACACAAAGATAAATCTATCGTGTAGTTTAACTTAACAATTTCCAACGGTATATCTAATGGCACCCTTGGGAATCCCTCTCTAATTGAAAAAAATCTAGTTTTATCAATCATAAAACCAACGTATGGTTCATTTTCCAACTCTGGTATGTATCCATAATTCACAAGTTTTGTATTAAATATATCTAAAGTTAACTTAGAAACAGAGGCAAGATGCTCAGAAATCTCAGACACAACATCCTCAACAGTTTGCCCTGCCTCAGACCGAGTTAAACCAAATGTAACTAAAAATAATGGTTGCTTTTCAGAATAAAGTTGCTGTTTTGAAGATATATCAACAAGCTGCCCTTTGGATGTTCTGTAGGATTTAACTTCAACAATTGCTGAGTCAAATAAAAAATCTTGCTTATCAAATTCAGGTCCAACCCAAGAAATTACAGCTGATTCAATATTGAGTTCTCTCGAAAGATAATCTTTTAAAAAAACTAATTCTGAAAAAAGCCCCATTTGCAATTCAACAGACATTCCGTTGCTATGGCTTTTTCTTAACAATTCCTGCCATCTTTGTAACCGAACCTCAACACCAATAACCATAGCATCATTATTTTCATGTTGCTCCATTGTCGAAATTAAATCCTCACAAATTTTATTAAAAATTGGAGCATCTTTTATATCATTTAACAATAAGATTAATTCACCAGTACCAGTTGAGTTTCTTTTAATTAAATCGATTCCGTTCAAGCTAATTGCCGTCTTAACATTAACAAATTCAGAACTTGATTTAATAAATATGCCGAAGCGGCCTTCTAAGTCAGTTATCCAATAGACATTATGATTTGTAATGGTGCTGATTCTCCGACGAGAAGATTCCGGCATATCCTCCCAGGGTAATGTAAGGCTAGTCATCAGAATCCTCATCCATTAAGTCATTAATATTTTCTAGATATACTTTATTAATTTTTAACTTTACTGTTTTTTCAGTTCCACTATTAATCCCTCCGGGGAAGCTAATACCAAACGCAGCAAAGGTATTACTGTTATCAACTGGCACCTCTTTACTATTTTGTAGCAGATGTATCATTAACAGAGGTTTATTCATTTTCATGCGAATATCTTTGCGCTTGCTAGCAAGACTTTTTGCAACCTCTGGGTCAAGAACAATTGATTCAGCAGAACCTGATGACACTTGCCGATTCAGAACTTCATAATGGTCGCCTTTGATATTTAACTGCCGCTTTTCTTTATTTATTTTTATAAACTCATTGACCTGAAACTCATCTCCCTCCCCACTATACAAAGCAACATCCCAATATGAATCTACATCCTCTACATATTTCAAAATAAACTTAATAGGCATCCTTGTCCGAAAACCCAACTCATCATTAACATCGTATAAATTAAAGTTTGTTAGAAAATCTAAAATTAAACTCTTACTAACATTTTTCCAAAGATAACTTTTTCCTTTATTTTGATATTCAGTTTCAAGATTTATCTTTTTAAGAGTGGATGCAATTAATTCTATGTTCTCTTTTGACTGTTCTTCATTTTTTATCAGCCATGCGGTTTCTTTAGAATGCCCGTCTAATTTCATTTCAAAATAAATATCTTTGGCATTTTTTTGTTTATTTCTGGCAGTTACCTGCAAACCACTGTCAGGATGGTATTTAACAGCTAATCCAAACTGCTCTGGGGTCATTTGCTCTGCTGACATTCGTTTGAAGTCATCTATTAAGTCTTCAGTTGCCTCTATAATTTGACCAAAACTTTCAATCGAAAAGTCTGGTAAATAAATCTTACACAAGTCCTCATAACCCGTCCTGTAACCAAACCACCTACCCATCTGCATCAGGGTGTCATAAAAAACTGTATTCCTGAGGAAATAGCTAATACTCAAACCTTCAAGTGTGTAACCCCGAGACAAACTAGTTCCACCAATCACAATCGCATTCGTTGGCATATCTTTTCTATATACAAGCGGAACCGTTGTACTTTGATGCACTTCACGAACAACTACATTTGAAACTAAATTTGTAAGCGTTATTAATACCTTTTCCCACTCAAACTCGTGGTTGCTTAGGTAAATATCATAAGTTTTTTTAATATCTGCGATTAATGAACTTTGTTGAGAAGCATCAGCCAATTTTCCGTATGATTTAACTTCCCGTTTAATTTGATTCAAATAGCTCTCTACTAAGCTACTAAGGCGTTGGTGAACATTGGTGAATCTTGATGCATGAACCAACATACTGTTATGCATGCTTCCCTGTCCACGTAAATAACGTATGGCAATATTCAACAAGAAATGCCTAGTAGCATCTTTTAAGCTTTCAGGTAACCCTATGACATACCAATCTTTTTTATGCTTTTGCGGGAAAGTTTCTAAATAATCATCTATTGGAATTAAGTTTTTTCTCTCTGGATCCAAAAATATTTTTCTAGCGCCAAAATAATTTGTCGGTGCATCTAGTGCATAGATGAAATCTCGTGGGAATAAGTCCTTCCCCAATTCATCATGACCTACCTGATGGTCAATAAAAATATTTGCATATGGTGTGGCGGTATATGCCACATATGCACTTTTCTTGAATAAACTAATGAGCTTTCTGATTCTCTCATTAATTTTTGTAGGGTCATTTTCTTCTTTTGTGTTTATAGACGCGTAATCTGATTCATCGTCGATAACCAACATAGAATGCTTAGCAATTTGGTTTTTATATTGTTTTTCTAACCATCCAATTACATTAGATAATGTTTTTGTATTTTTTTTAATTACCAAAAGTATAGGTGCTTTTATATTATCAAAATTTAAACCTTGAGCATTTTTATCTGCATCTTGCTTATTAAAGTCTTTCTCTTTAGTCGTTAGACTAATTGGTAACTTTGTTCTATTTACATTACCAATTCCAACGCCTACTTGCTGCCCCATGTCTTGACCAACAAAAGACTCATTGAGCCTCTCTTGTGTTTGGTCGCGTAGATTATTCATTCCACCGGCAATTACAACAATAAAGTTGTATCCGGCGTCAGCAGCTTTACAGATTAAAGCTGAGTAATTCCCAGTTTTTCCTGATTGGACATGCCCAACAACCATTCCATATCTACTGAATGTGTCAATAGATGGGTCCTCTATATTATCCATTACAACATCAGTATCTTTATTTATAGTCTTAATTACCTCATCATTTAGGGTGTTATTAAGATAGTTTTCATAACGATCCCAATAAAAACTATCACAAGTTTGCTTTACCTTACTTGTCCACCAATAAGGGTCTCTGTTTGTTTGGGATGTATCTTTTATCAAGAACCCTTCAGCCATTTTGACGTCAAATTGTGTCTCAAGCTCATATTCCATCCTTTCCCAATCGCCATTAGAAAGCTCTAGTAGAATAGATTTGTCAGCTAGAAATCTTGCAAAAACTTCTAGACCGAGTTGATTTATAAGTTTTCGAACTGAATCTATCTCATTTCGAATAAGACTGTCAGGAATAGGAGCGGGTTGTTTTCTTAAATTTCCAAAAATAAAATCTTTGATACGTTGGTATGAGTTATTCATTTTTTCCCACCGAGTAAATTTTTATGCATTTTAAAAACTTCAGTCTTTAGTAATAAAGATATTGCATCTTGATCCAAATTCATTCCATTTATAATTTCAACAAGTTTGTAAATGTCATTTTCTGCGACAAGTTCATCTTGTTTTATTGAGTGCGGGTTTTGATTCAATTGTGCCTGGATAGCATCTAGTGGGAGATAGGCCTGCACGCCCTTTAAATATATAATTAGTAATTGACGCACATCTTCATTAAGAGAAATTAGGATATTTTGAAGAATAGGATGTTCTAAATCCAATACGAAGCTTATTGAATCAACATTTGGCTTTAGTAGCCAAAAATTCTTTTTGGTCTTATCTTCAATCCGTTTACCTCTTCCAGTAAACGGCCGCGAACCTTTTTCTGTGACTTGAGCAATAATTCTTTTTAAATCGTCTCGAATAATTCCAACTGGCTTAGCAGTTGACTTCTTTATGTCGATTCCCCAATAAGCATCTTGGGTATTTGATATATCGATACGAATACGAACGAGTTTGTGAGCATCACTCATTTTATGAAGTCCCCACCACGTCCCATAAATCAAAAGCCGATTACCCCTATACAAATAGAAGCCTTGTGATTTGGTATAACCGTCTTCTGTTGCATATCTTTCAAACTCATTTTGAGATATCTTAGAGTGGTGTGGCAGTATGTAAGGTTGAATTGTTATAAACTCATCAAATACCTTAATTTTTTCTTCGTTAATTTGCTGCGTCGCTTGATGAGATATATTAAACGGGTTGAAAGCTTCTAAAGGATGATTGTTAATGGAAATTTTAAGTTTTTTATTTCCAGAAATCTCCATAAATCTGTGGAAAACTAGTGAGAGGTGCGATCTTAGCCTATCAATTAAAGTACTAAACTCATAGCCACCAATCCTATCTAACTCTTCCCAAACAACCAGTGTTCCACTTTCTGACTTGCTCAACAAATCAAATGCTGGAGAATTTTCAAAATAAGATGAATTTGGGGTTAGCAATAGCCATTGATTATTCTTAGATATAAAATCTAAATCCCACTGCCTCAAGTTAAGTTGATTACTTTTTTTAGAAGCAACAGTAAGTTTTTTACATTGAGAAAATGAAGCAGTCTTAAGTCCCAACCCAAAACGGCCTAAATCTTTTTCTGTTCGTTCTATCAAAGGGTGCTGTGTTGCCAGCCTCATGGCTTCCACTAGCTCTTGCTCATCCATACCGATACCATCATCCAATATGAAAACTTTGTGTTCTGGATATGAAGTTGCAAAAATTTCAATATTCCTAGCATCTGCAGATATGCTGTTATCAAGTATATCTGCTATGGCAATTTCAAAGTTATATCCGATATCGCGAAGTGATGTAATCAAATTAGCAACGTTTGGATTTACAATTGTCGCTTCGTATTTATCGTGCATACGCGCTTATTCCTTTTTATTTTTACGATAATTTTGAAAAGTATAAACTTTTTATATTAATTTATCTCTAGCCATCCCATTCTACTTACATCAGTCACTTGTTGTCTATTAATGCTCTATAAGGTAAATTTTATGTAAGCAAAAATTTAACAAACATTGCTTTTTAACTCTTATATTTCTCATCCTTACCCCAAACCACTTAGTCAATTCACCTACTTTTGAAACTCAAAAATACGGTTGCATTTTGGTTGCATTTTGGTTGCGTTTTGGTTGCATTTACTCTATGTGTAAATAACTGTATATTCAATTAATTCATAAGGTTACATACCAAACGCGACAGTAGTCTAATAAATTGTGTTTTTATCGATTTTGTGGCGATCTTTCACTAAACATCTACTAGCATTTCTTAGTTCTTTCATGAGTTTTTTCTCGCTCAAGTCAACGTCTTTATCGTCATATTAGATTACCGACGTTCTAATGATGTGCTGCCAGTCTGTCGTATATGCCGGACTCTTATTTTCTTGCCGCATTTTCCATGGTTTCTTGAATCCTTCACTTGCAAGCTTGATTGAGTCCTTACCCATCTTACGATTAATGCTGTCTATTGTTTTCATCAATTCAGCAGATTTGGCTGATGTTTCTATCTTGGAGAACATATCCATTTGTGCGTTACCAGCCGGCACAAGCTCACTCAACATCACTCCTGCCTTTGCGTAGTTGTAATTAGGCCTATAAAGCTGTTTTAAGGCCCATAGTGCCACGTTCGCAAGTTGCCTGCTGTCATCTAGTGGGCTAGGTAAAGAAACTGTCATACCGTTGCTGTAGAAAGGATCATCGGGTTTGAATGGACTGGTTCTAATATAGACATGAACAGAGCCCGCTAATGATTTTTGTCGTCTTAGTTTTTCAGCAGCTCTGCTGATATATAGCGAAATTGATTCAGCAAGACTATTGTAGTCGCGTACGGGTTGCCCAAAGCTTCTTGAGCTAAGTATCTGCTTCTTTGCAGTTGGCGCTTCTTCAAGCTCAATACATACATCTCCGTTCAGTTCGCGAATCGTCTTCTCCATGACGACACTGAACTCTCTACGCATTATTTTTTGGTTAGCGTGCTTTAAGTCATATACTGACTTGAAGCCTAGCGCTTCTAGCTTGGGCGCTAACTTACCGCCGACACCCCATATCTCACCTACTGGGATTTCAGATAACAGTTGATCCAGCTCGCCTTGCGCCATCGTATTGAAGTTGCAAACACCTCTAAACACCTTCCGCTTCTTAGCGCAATGGTTAGCGAGCTTGGCTAGAGTTTTGGTAGCGCCGATACCCACACATACCGGCAAGCCTGTCCATTGCATAATGCGACTCTTCATGTCTTGTCCGTAACGAATCAGGTCTCTACTTTGAAAGCCGGTTAAATCAAGAAATGACTCATCAATCGAATACACCTCTTGATCTGGACTGAACTCCCTGAGAATGCTCATGACGCGATTGCTCATATCGGCATACAAGGCATAATTGCTGGAGAGTGCGATGATTCCATTTTGTTTGGCTAAATCCTTCATCTTGAACCATGGTACCCCCATTGATATTCCAAGTGCTTTAACCTCGTTACTACGTGCAACAGCGCAGCCATCGTTATTGCTAAGCACTACAACAGGTCTGCCATTAAGTTTTGGATTGAACACGCGCTCGCAGCTAACGTAGAAATTGTTTACATCGACGAGCGCAATATGGCGGGTTGGGGTGAGAGCGGATAATGTCTTCATTTGGTTATTGTAACAATAATCAGTGTTATTAACATCACTAGTTGTTCATCCTATAAAAAGCAGTCAAATCTATAGTAACCCTGCGGAACCCTTATAAACACTAGCCTCTGAGGCTGACTAACACCTCACCAAGTAGGTGAAATATTCAGAATATGGGAAAATTAGCTGTAAGCCGAGCCAGCACTTGGTTACAGAGTTTTTATTTCAAATGCGGAGCAGTTGACTTAATTAGCCTGAAATCCGCTGCAGCACTAGGTTTCAGCCATTTTCAGTCAAATTTTCAACTGCCGTTTTTAGGTTCATGATTTTACTGATACGGTATTCATGAACAGCAATAGTGCTGGTTTCTGTTGACGGCGTAAGATAATCGCATCAACAAACAACTCGTTGAGTTTAACTAAAGGAGATTATTATGTGGACTAAACCAGCAGCTACTGAAATGCGTTTCGGTTTCGAAGTAACAATGTACGTAATGAACAAATAATTCACTTCGGTGAATGGCAAGGGAGCCTAGGCTCCCTTTTTTATTGTGCTTGTAAGTGGTAACACGGATAGACAACTTAAATGATTAGGTCGATATTTAAGTTGTCACATATAACTCCCTTTTACGCCCCAACGTTGCCCATTCTGGTCTTCTGAATCGGGGCGCTTTTTTGTGTATTCACTTCCAGACAAGCAGGATTTCATATCCTTCCAGAAAGCTTATTCAAATTCAATAATCTTGACCTTAGGTTTGTTCAGTTCTTTCAGTAACAGCTTGTAGGTATCAAGGTCAAACACCAGACCCGACTTGGTGTTTGCAATATCATCTAATTCGGATTCATCTTCAACCGATCCCAGATAGACCCAGTGTTCAAAGACATGCAGTGCTGATTTACTATTGAAGCGCTGTGTTTCATGAATGCCTATCTTGCCTTTGTAGGGCCATGTTTTAAGTTGATGAGCTGTCATGGCTTGCCGTAACCGAAGGTAATGCAGTTCGGCTGGCTCTTTATCGGCACACACGCCTTTGCAGCGTTTTAACTGGTGCGCGAAGCAGGCACCTTTGCCGGATTCCAGCCCTAATACTTTCTGGCACAACTGATGCTGTTCACCAATTGCTCGCAGAACTTCTGTCGCCTGTCGTTTTGACCTGAAAGTTCCGAACAGTTGTCCCATGTTAGCCGGTTCTATCTCATCTACCTGTACTAAACTGACTAAAGGCATTTGTGTGTGGTCTTCAGAAACACGCCATGAGCAGAGTTGTCTTTCACGTCGCAACTGACGGTTGTAGATGGGCTGACGTTCTTTAACGAGTTTGGATTCAAGCAATAAGGCACTGAATTCCCCGGCGGTCTCAATCCACTCGATATGTTTGATTTCCTGGCTAATCCGCATCTCCTTAGTAGAGGCATGGTCACTGCTGAAGTGGGACAGCACACGCTCCCTGATATTGATGCTCTTGCCGATATACAGCGGCAAACTGGTATCACCATAAAACAGATAAACGCCCGGTGTCTCCGGAAGGTCGTCAATCAAATGTGCATCAATATGTGATGGCAGACTTTTAGAACCCTTGAGCAGAGATTCAGCAGCATTGCGCACTGCAACACTGCCCAGCTCCTGACTTGCTGACTGTAAGAATCCCACCATCATTTCCACATCACCCATCGCCCGATGTCTGGATTCACAGACGAGTTCATGCCTGGCAATAATGGCATCCAGTCCATGACTGCGATGCTGTGGGTAGAGCTTACGGGAGAGCTTGACGGTACAAAGTACCTTTTGCCTTAAATCGATGCCAATACGCTTGAATTCGTTCTTGAGGAAGCCATGGTCAAAGCGCACGTTATGCGCGCACAGCACCGTGTCTTTCAGGTAGTCCAGTAACTCACCGGCAATTTGCTTAAAGGTTGGCGCATGGGCGACCATCTCGTTATTGATGCCGGTGAGCTGTTGAATGAAGCCGGAAATCTGAACCTCCGGATTAACGAGGGTTTGCCAGCGCGATACTTCCTGACCGCCTTCATATTTGATGAGTGCGATTTCAGTAATGCGATCCTTCAGTGGTGTAGCTCCTGTGGTCTCCAGATCCAGTAGTACGTAGCTTGGTAACATTAAGTAATCAGTCTTGTCGTCTAATCAATAAATATGAAAGTTGGATAACATCGCCCAATCAAAGTTGCCTAAAATTTGTGGGGCAGGCAAATACACTTAGCAATGCCTCGCGAACTGAAGGCGCATAAAATTTGGATACACAACAGCTACCATTATTTGAAAGATGCAATCGTAATAATGCCTCCACATCAGGAAGCGATAACGTTGAGTCCGTGGGAACCAGCTCTAGCGTTTGAGCTTTACTGATGCTATGTACAGCACCGCTGCTATCAATCAACATATCCTGAGCCTGAATATGCGTTTGTTGCAGCGCATCATCGCCGGCAAACTGAGCTGCATCAGAGATAAATAACAGTTCATCGTCGGCATACAGTTTTATGATGGCTGGCCACTGCACAGAATGGGTTGCTCGGGATGGCATTTATCTAAACCGCTCTGAAATTTGATAATGCTTTTTAAGATTAGGTGTAAACAATAATGCTTTGATAGCAAGCTTCAAATATATTACTTCTGGATGGTAGTTATTGGCACGGGTTTTACTCATATTGAATCATGATTTCATTACGCCTTAAAAAAGGCAATGTCCAGGGTGGGTTATAGCGTGCAAGTTCAGGCTCTGCACTGCTTGCTTCCAGCTTTTTTCCTGCCATCCAAGTTAATAGCTCTTTGGTTTTTTGCGCCGTCTTTTCTGCATTGACTAAGCCGGAAAAACGCAGCACCGCTACTTTGCGCACAGGGATCTGGCGCAGCATCACTTGACTGTTATTTGGGCTAGGTAGCGTATCCATTGTATATTGGGCTGGCATCACGAAATTAACACGCCATTTCCCTGCCTCTGAAGCCAATGTGACTGGGGCCGTCATTGCAATCTTTTCTGACTTGGGTTGTAAAGTCACCGGTGCGGTCATGGCAATCTTGGCGCTCTGCCCAGACTTTCTTTGATTATTGCCAAAGATATAATCGGCAATTAAACGAAAGCCTTTATTTGACGCTTGCTCCATATCGCCCTCAACAAGCACTTCTGCAATAATCATGGGGTGATATTGCCTCAATTCAAATCCATCTGATTTTTCCAATAAATCGAATTTGGGTTCAGTCGTTGCCATCGCATTCACCGTAAAGATTAATAAAATCAGACCAAAAATCTTGCGTAAGTTAATTTGTATCATATTCCAAAGGATCCCTATTTAAAACGCCTGAAAGAACCTGTGACCACGCCCCATATCTCAAACTGCATTTCTTCTGTAATCTCGATAGGCTTAAAGTCCTTGTTGGCAGGCAACAGTCTTGGCGGACCTGACTTGTGTCTTCCCAACGTTTTAATCGTAAATTCACCATTGAGGACGGCAAGCACGATGTCACCGATATTGGGTGTCTTGGAACGATCCACAACAGCTTTGTCGCCTGGCAATAGCCCAACATCCATCATGGAGTAACCCTGAATCGTCACGAAGAAGGTTGCATCTTCCTGGTCAATCAGAAAGTCATTGGGATCCAGCCGTTTCTCGACATGTTCTTCGGCTGGACTGGGAAAACCAGCCGATACCTTTGATGAAAACAGAGGTAGGGAAACTTGTGTGCGATTAAGACTAGGTAACATAAATTCACTCACCGCATCCATGTCAGTATTGAGACGCTTCTTCTGGTAGGCAGCAAGGAAATCCTTGATGACCGGTTCCTGGCTGGTGGGGATGCGTACTACGCTGGTTGGCTCGCGGAATTTGCCGCTCCCGACTCTGCGTCCAGCACCTTCACGGGGACCACCTCGTTTATTTTCTAGATTGTTTTTATCCATTAGATTATTGTAACAACAATTAATTGATTTAAGCTACTGATTATCAATCTTGTTGCATCTGATAAACTTCAATCATGTGCGGTGGCGTGAAATATACAGACAAGCAGAACAAGACCTGGACCGTTTATTTTCCGAGTACTAAAGCGGCTTTGCCTGTGCTAAAGAAAGATGGCACGATAGAGTGGGTTATCTGGGGCAAGCGCAAGGAAGAGAACGCACCTGCGTTCCCAAATGGTGGCTGGGCGAGACTAGATTCCATCAAGGAAGGTAAATGGCAGCGCTATCAACCACGCCCGGTGTTGCTACCTATTCAATCATTTATGGAAAAAGATGCTGAGAAAGTCAGCCACTGGTTTGATATGAAAGCTGGTGAAGTATTGCAGGGATTGCTCACTGTGCATGATGGCGCAGCGAGAGTTTATGTCGTCACTACTGATACGCCGGCAGAATTTAGTTATATTCATGACCGCTGGCCTAGAATCATTCAAAAAACATATCAAACGGAAAGTATTGTCCATGACTGACATGAACCGATTCAATCAATACCTGACACTCGCTAATCAATTAGCAAATGTAGCGACTAAAGAAGACTTGGTGGAATGTGCAAGATTGCTTGCCATCAATGTCGCACATTATCAGTCAGTCTATGGCGCCCTTCCTTTGGATGAAACGCTTGAGATGGCCTATGCAGAAACCCCTAATCAAGCACAGATTGATTTAATGACGAGCGGCATGGAAACTATGGTGGGGGTGCTGGGTGGTATTGTGCAAGGGTTTGATGCGCAGCCATCACACTAACGCTTAGTTATCTACCGCGAAAATAATAATGACTACCAAAATCATTCATAAAATACTGTTCAGTTTAATCTTATCCTTCTCGGCTCTTGCTCACGGTGAAACAATCAATGGACGTGTTGTTGGAATATCTGATGGCGACACGCTTACTGTTCTGGACGCAAGCAATACGCAATTTAAAATAAGGCTCGCCGCTATCGATGCCCCTGAAAAAGCACAACCATTTGGTCAACACGGGAAACAACAGTTATCGGATTTTTGTTATGGCAAAAGCGCCAGTGTTAAAGTTGTCAGTGTGGATCGTTATGGTCGCACGGTTGGTGATATTGATTGTGCCGGTATCAATGCCAATCAAGCGATGGTTCAATCCGGTTTGGCATGGGTTTATCGCAAATACGACAAAGGATACGGGCATTTGTACGCGCTTGAAGAAGAAGCTAGAAAGTCCAGACGTGGCTTATGGGCGGACTCTAATCCTATTGCTCCTTGGGATTGGAGGAAGGCTAAGCGTGATGCAAATAATTAATTTGCTCTAGTCACGATTGACAGAACTTAATTACTGCAATTACTCACTAAGAAATACTACTTAAGCAGGATAATGTATGTATTTGAAATCTCTTCAAGCCATCACATCTAAATTAACTATTTATTACGATGGCAGCTGTCCATTATGTCTGGCAGAAATCCATTTTCTGAAACACCACAATAAAATGGGCTTACTTGAGTTTTTAAGCTTGCAGGAGTTGGATGCTAACGTTGATGGCGTGAATTGCGAACTGGCTTTCAAAACCATTCACGCGCAGCTCGGTGAGCGCACAATCATCGTTGGTCCCGATGTCTTTTATGAAGCCTACAAACGCACCAATCTAAGGCTTATCAATTTTATTTTCTCTTTTTCCGTTGCTCGATTCATGTACGGGAAGTTTTACGTCGTGTTTGCAAAGTATCGTCACCAGATTTCAAAAGTCATAGGGCCGATGTTGCTGAGCTACGTGCAAAGAAGATATACAAGTGGCAAGAGCATTCAAGCCTGAATATTTGATGCTTGCGCGGCTGTATAAGGATGAACTTTGCGGGGGCGGAATGATTAAAGCATGGCCTTGCCATCTTTACGTTATTTTCTAGGACTTCCATTCCGTAACAGCTTGCGTCATCCACTGGAAACATCTGATGGCGCCAATGCACTATGATGGCATCTCAAAGACAACAAATGGACACTCGCCACTACTTACTCATATATATCTCCTAAGTCCATATACAAATAGCGAGCCATACATTAATTTTCCGATACCCAACTTGGGTCGGTTAAACACCCTAAAAGAATTAGTCACCCCTTAGCTAAAATATTTATATAGCGCAACGCACAACGCGTAACGCATTTTATATAACAGCTTTGAGGATGATGATGAAAACACACGAAAGACACACCGTTGCACAATACTTAACCTTCCATATCAATAGCAGCGAGAAGACACAGCGTCAGATTGCGCTTGAGATTGGCTACACAAAACCGAACATTATTACCATGTTCAAACAAGGTCTCACGAAGTTACCGCTGGAGAAAATCTGGCCGCTTGCTAACGCACTAGGAATCGCGCCCGACGAGTTATTTTATAAGGTGATGAAAGAGTATATGCCGGAGACGTTTGAGGCTCTAAAGCCATTGCTGGAAGGATTGGCGCTATCGCCAGATGAGGAAAACCTATTAACCAATTACCGGAAGTTTAAAGTGCTTGAGGCGAAACGTTTGGCAGGTAATAAAAGGGCAAAACCATTTAAGATTGATTGGTTTGATCCAAAATAACATCAATCACAGACACCATTACCTAGAGCATATGAAAATATCGCTTGATTTTATAATTAAACGCAATAGAATAACTTTTATGTTATTTAAATATCATTTTATTGAATAAATTATTCATCAATGCCCAGAAAAACAAACTCACTCGTTAGCACTAATGATGAAGTGCTTAAGTCGCTAGAAGCACTTGGCCTGCGCATTCGCGCCAATCGCGTAGCCTTAGGCTGGACTGTAAAAGAAATGGCAAGCCGCCTGCTCTGCTCGCAAAACACCTACCGGGCTATCGAGGCAGGAAAACCGAGCGCAAGCGTTGGGATAATTACAAACGCCCTTTGGCTGTTTGGGCAATTAGATACGATTGATGGAGTAGCACCGGCACCCATTAATACAAACCGTAATACACGGGCAAGGAAGAAAGTTGGCACGACTGATGCCTCATTAATCTCAGAGGAAGAGCGTGATTTCTAATCGCACTGTTTATGTTGGCCTAGCCTCTAAATCTGATGAGGCAATTATCTCTGCTGGCATCCTTAAGCTCGCTCGCCGAGGTGTTGTTGAATCAAGCCAATTCGCTTACGGGAAGGGCTTTCTAGCTTCGCCTATTGCATGCGCCCTTAATCCTTTGCATCTTCCACTTAAAAACGAGCCTATGAGCGTTCCTGAGCGTCGCATACGTGACGGTGGTGCGTTACCACTGACGCTTAGTGACGCCTTGCCTGATGACTGGGGTCGGAAAGTGCTGGAAGCGCAACAAGGTAGAACATTAGATGATATTGATGTGCTGTTGCTCACCAACGCAAATCGTGTAGGTGCAATGGCTTTTGCCGAAACCTTACCTATTCAAATCAGCCAATCCGATAATGAATTGTTCTCACTAGATGAAATGTCGGATGCGGTAAGACGGTTAGAGCTTGCAATGGATATCCCGTTAGCCATGAGGCGCTTGCTCAATAGAGGTGGCAGCTTAGGTGGCGCAAGACCGAAAGCAGATTTCATTCATGATAATCAAAGATGGATCGCTAAATTCCCAGCAAATGCTGATGACCATGATGTTGAGTTACTTGAAGCCGCGGTGCTTGAGTTAGCTACATTATGTGGTATTGAGGTCTCACCGTACAAGCTTGAAAAGATCCATCACGGGCATGCGCTACTACTTAGACGCTTTGACCGATTAGGTGATGTTGATGACGAAAGAAGAATTCATTACCTCTCTGCATCTCCGTTGCTAAATGTGCCGTACAACTCAAATGATGGAAGCTATATTGAGTTAGCTCAGGTAATAAGAAGAATTGCTGCCGATCCTGCGCATGACCTAGATCAGCTATACCGCAGGATGATATTGAATCTGATAATCGACAACACCGATGACCATGTGAAGAATCACGGGATGCTTCATGTAGAAGGCAATCAATACAAACTAGCGCCTGCGTTTGATGTAGTGATGCAATTAACGAATACTTATTACCAGGAATTAGCAATCGTCCCAGGTAATAACAATTCAAAGCTAAGTTTAGCCATTCAAGCGGCACCACACTTTGGAATTAATGAACCTGACGCTAGAGTAATCATTGATGAAGTTGAACAAAAAGCAGAACAAGCGTTATTGCCTATCATTGAGAAACTAGGCGGTGATGAAGTATTAATGAACAGAGTGCGTCGCTGCCTAGACCGGCAGCTTGCATTCATACATGAAGAGTAAGATGGTGATGCTGTAGAGTTAAGTGTTATATATATTATTAGTTAATAGAACTGACTGGGTGAAATATTAAATATCAATCACTTAACTTATGCATTTCACCGCAATATCCGTTTACGCCCTGTATTAAGACGGCTTCTCATCCCTCTAAGATTGTCATAAACAATTCGATTTAAGGCCGTATGCGCAAGCGTACTAAGGCTATACATCCTAGCACCAACACCTTTTCGATAACGTCTTTTTCTCTCACCGATTATAGCAAAAGTACGCTCGATTAAGGTTAACCCTTCGGTCGAATATGACTTGAATTGTCGAAACTTGAAATACCTGGAAAGCTCTGTAAATTTATAATTCTTAGCATCATCAAGATTAGAAAACGGCAACGCATTACCTCTGAGGGTAATCTCAATCCTCGCTCGATAGTGATCCTGTGGGATTGGTTTCTTTTTATCAATCGTTTTAATGTATATGCGCATTGATTCATCGTCTGATTCTTGCTTTCCAATACATATAGTCCCGCCTCTACGCAGTAAAGTAAGCAAGCGTTCTTTTGAATGAATTAAAATTAGCTCATTTTTAACTCCGAAAGTAATTCTTCGATTATCACTAACTGGGTTAGCCAACATGGTATTAAAATTGGTGGCATGCTCAACAAGCTCATCAAAGTTAGAATCTTTAGAGTACGCATCAAAGCTAACTTCCAAAGTTGAAATAACCGGCTCTGATTCTAATTCATAAAGCGATTTTAATTTTTTAATACTTCGCTCAAGGTCATTCCAAAAAGTTACATCATGGAATCTGACTTTAAATATCGTGGCAGCACCTCCAGCACCTTCGTTTACTGGTTCAACATAAACAAAACCAGTGTTTCGTTTTATGCTGAATCCGTTTGTTGGTTGCTTCGTTACAAATCTAAACTCAACAAAATCAATTACTGTTGTATATAAATATTTATTCGTATCCGTTTGCAAATAAACCTCCTGTGTAATTAATAAATTCAAAAGTCACTAGTGACTGAATTTATTATAGTAAGCAGGTTGCTTATTTTCGCTTCAAAGCACCAAATATTTATTCAAGGATGGATTTTGGTTTACTTGGGTTGGCCTTTTTAATAATTTTTAATTTTAGTAAACAATGACTTATTAAAATATTTTGAAATTGCCTATAAAAATAGTGGACGAGCTGACTATACTATTTCTGTAAGACAAATTTTTAACCACAGAATGGAGAGTTTATGACAGATAACGTAGTACATATCAGTAAAGCAAAAAGCAATCTACTAACACGAAATGAGGCAGCTGAATATCTAGGTGTCACACCTCAGACACTTGCAGTTTGGGCATGCACTAGGCGATATAACTTACCCGTTATAAAAATGGGGCGTCTAGCTAAATATAAGTTGAGCGACCTCGATGCATTCATCAATAGCCGCTCAGTTGGAGGCATAGCTGCATAACCTAAAGAAATTCAACTATGAAATTAAACTCAATCAGGCGTATCAGTTTTAATGGTATCGCCTGACCTTGAATTCTGCGAATCAGCTTCTGCTAGTTTAATCATCATTTCAGTAGCTTTTTCCATTGCCATCAAAACAGGCTCATTACTTAATCTCGCATATATCTTTGTAGATTCTTGAGATTTGTGTCCAAGTGCCTCACCTATAATTGGTAAACTTGCACCGGTATTTGCAGCCCAAGAACCTAAGCTTCTTCTCAAGTCATGAATTCTTAAATCTGGAATTCCAGCATCCACTCTAATTTCACTCCAGTATTTTTTAGGACTCCATATATGTCCAGTAACTGAGTCAGATGGGAATACCCATTCACTCTCATTACCCTGCCTAGACTCAAGTACTTCAATAGCCTTCTGCGTTAATGGTATGTACATCTCTTCAGTGCTTTTTGCTTTATCCGCAGGGATCGTCCACATCCTTTGATAAAAGTCCAAATCTTCCCATCTCATAGAAATAACGTTTTCTCGTCTAGCTCCAGTAAACAAGGCTAAATATATAAAATCTTTAACGTACTGTCGCTTGCTCTCATTTACAGCTTTAAATAATTTAGGAAGTTCATTTGCCTGAACAAATCGACTTCTCTTTTCCTCCTTAAATTTAACAATACCATTGCATGGGTTGGGTCCAGAAAAATAGCCCCATTCGATTGCTTTGTTATAAATTGCACGCAGAGATTGATAAGTTCTATTGGCTGTATATTTACCAAAGCCCTCATTTAAAGAAAGCATCAATTCTCTTACGTCTTCATTAGTAATATTTGAAAGCTTCCTATTCTCCCAATTCACTGACCCAGGTTTTTTCAACCTAGGAAGCCCATGAGGCTTTTTATTGTCTGGTGGGATAGCACCTAAATATCTCTCAAAGTTATCAGTTATATCATTTATTGTTTTCTTACCATTGGGAATCAAATGTCGGTTGACGTATTTATCAAAAGCTTGCCTGAGATTAATTTCACCCAACTCTTTTCTTCTTACCTCTTTTTTAACTTGAGCTATAGAAATTCCTTTATCAAGCTCCAAATTAACTGCATTTGCAAATATACGCGCCATTTTCACGTTAAGAGATGGGCTGTTATGAAGCAACGTTAGCGGATCAAACCCAACCTCAAATTCTCGCGACTCTGGCAAGTTTGAATCAAACGTCCCCAGAGGCACCCTTTCCGACTTACGCTTAACTTTTCTATAAACCTCAAAAGTTACTTTCCCTGTTGGGTGATGTATAAGTCGAAATGCCCTTACTTTTAAATCCCTATATGGCGTGCGTTTAGATGGAACTGAAAGAGCTAAAATCGCTGCCCTAGTAAAATTGAATTGATTGTCTTTTCCCATATAAATTTTAGTGTTACCCTCGTGCTACCATTTTCATTAAAAATGATATATTTTTATTAATTAATGAAAAGAGATAATAGCTCAAGAACCAATAGGGATAAAGAGTCGTGAATATATATTAATATTCATTAATGTATTACTACTTGGCTACGAACCAAGGGGTCAGGAGTTCGAATCTCTTCGGGCGCACCATATAAAACAAAGGCTTACAGTTTAACGACTGTAAGCCTTTTGTCTTTCTAGCATCCCATAAACACATATGCCAATACATTATAGAAAACTTTGCATATCAGCAAAGTTTTATCCCTTGTAGAAGATGATCAGTTTTTTGTGCATAATGGCTTAGATTTTTGGTTCACGCCAGAAGAAGCAAAAGCTAAGATACCCACGAAGTGGAAGCAATTTTTAATTACTTGGTCTGCTATCTTCCCATTAGTGCTTACCATATCAGCGCTAGTTGATTGGCTCACGACGACTATTCCAATCAACCCGAGTCATGAGTTAAAGGTGTTAAGTATTACGTTTCTTGTAGTATTGATGATGGTGTATGTGGTGATGCCACGTTATACCAAATTAGTTCATCAATGGTTATTTAGTTAACACCAGGGTTTATTCTGTGACGCCTTTCACTTTTAATAACTCAGCAATGTGGGTGTTGCCTGAACTATTGGCTAGCGCTAATGTAGACTTTCCATTTTTACCACGAGCGAATACATCAGCACCCCGCTCAATCAACAGTTCTGCCACCTCAGCGGTACCACCAGAAAGTGAGAGCAATAAAGGTGTGAAGCCAAGGCTATCTCTGTCATTGACATAAGCACCCCTTTTAATCAACATTTCGGCAATCGTTTTATAGCCATGCATCTGTTTACCACACACCAGTAAAAGTGGCGTTACGCCTCTTCTGTCATAGGCATTGACGTCTGCACCTTTATTAATCAAGATGCCAGCAATGACTGTGTAGCCTTTTTTTAGGGCGACAAGCAAAACTGGCGTGCCTTCTTCATCGTTAATATGTATATTAAAATTACTGCGAACAAAAAGATCTACTGTCGCTTGATCGCCATCACTCACAGCGAGCAAAAACTGCTCTTTACTTCGTTCAATACCCAGCCTCTTTAATTCGTTTATGGCTGCATCAACACCTTCTGATTCACGGATATATTGAGATTGTCGTGCTTGCCTAAGCCTCAGGATATCGTCGATGACCTCCTTAGGGAATCCCTGCCGCCCACCGCGCGAGTCAATAATTAAACTACTAAAGTAATCGTGAATTTGTGGTGTATGCCACAATTGTTCAATCTTAATCAAAATACGCTCAAAACGCTTTTCAAGCGCATACGGATAATTGTCACCAAGATATTCAAAAAAAGGATGTTTCATTGACATATTGATTACTTACTTATCCCATCATTTAAGTTAAATTAGCCATACAACTGCCGACTAGTGGCAATGACTACCTCATCCGTGCAATCTTTTACATGTTTGCAGAAATACTATTTAGACGAGTTCTATATTCTAGAGAAGACCTTTGCAAAAGCAGCTAAATTAAAAAAGCCCCTTTGATTGCCCATAATCTCCTGGAATATCGTGATTAGCTGGTGTTTTCGTCCCTATTGGAATGGTTTGCACGCTGCTTGACGCAGTTTTGTGGGGTAGTAGG
>JAUXNQ010000010.1 GCA_030682715.1 Methylotenera sp.
TCACCTTTGGCTACGAACGTCACGCTTAAACTATGCCCGCGACGCTGTGACACGAGCAGGGCTTCCCCGTAAAGGCTCACCGCCCCCCATAAGTGGTCACCTTTGGCTACGAACGTCACGCTTGAACTATGCCCGCGACGCTGTGACACGAGCAGGGCCTCCCCCTTAAAGGCTCACCGGCCCCCTATAAGTGGTCACCTTTGGCTACGAACGTCACGCTTGAACTATGCCCGCGACGCTGTGACACGAGCAGGGCCTCCCTCGTAAAGGCTCACCGGCCCCCCCATAAGTGGTTACTGACCCGGGTCGCGTTCTTTTGCAGCCCACGGTAACCAGCTCATGCGACGGGGAAGTCAAGTGCTGTTTGCGGTCGAAATGATCAGGTGTTCTGGTGTGTCCTGGACAGTCTGCTGGTCTGACGTGATCACCCAGGCTGTTGACTACCATTTCCCACTCTGCGTTTGAACTGCGGGTATCGTCAGTTATGTAGAGCTGTACATAATGGCCGTTATGCACAGGTCCCAGTTATGAACAGTTGCAAAGGTCGATCGAGCTGAGTGCTTGGATTCGTCTATGCCACTGACCGCGGCAGCCCTGGTGAACTGGACATAAGCATCGGTGATGCTGCAAGACTGGTGATCATATATTTGAAGATCACAGCACACCGTGCGTCACTCGACAACAATGCATCTTGGTTGCAGTCGGGCGTGGACAGCAGCGGGATCACGCTGAGGCCCAGCCACGGGTGTCAGACGATGACCCAGCGGTACATCGAAGCCGATCTCGCGATGAAGGAGAAAGCGCTGTCACGGCTGTAGTATCCCGGCGGCGTCGCATGCCGGTTCCGAACAGATGACTCGCTCTTCGACTTCCTCAGAACCTTGAAAATATGTATAGCCCGTGGAGGCGGCGTCTCCTTTGGTTCGAGGGAGCGCCGCACCGTGCAGGGCCGAACTGTTCATAACTGGGAACTGTGCATAACGGCCAGGAGCGGCCTGTCGTTAAACGGGAAAGCTGTCGCACAACGTCAACGCTCAGCGGGCGGCGCAGCCGTCCGCTGCAGCAAAGGGTGTGCGCCCAGCATGGGCGCGAACTTATGGGGTGAAAGTCCCCTGTGGGAGAACCGAATGGGACTCATCCACGATCCCCGGGGCGGTTCAGTTGTTGATGCAGTCCACCTTTGACACCGTCATTAAACGGACATATGTGCCGGGTAAGCTGGTGCTCATTCACTTATCTAGATAACTACACATGAGCCTCTACGTTGTCAATCGAGATTCTGGTCTGGCCTTGTACGCACAGATTGCTCAACAACTGGAGCAGGTCGTACTCACCCAATACGCATCAGGCGATTGCTTGCCGTCGGAAGGGGATCTGGCAGTTCAATTTGGCGTCAACCGACACACGCTGCGCCGGGCCGTTGACGAACTGGTTGAAGCCGGGTTACTGGAACGCCGTCATGGTTTGGGCATCTTCGTGCTCGACACCCAACTGGACTACCAGATTGGCAAAGGCACCCGTTTTACAGAAAACCTGGCCGCACTCGGGTTCATGACGGAGAACCGCATCCTGCGCAAGCAGACCATCGGTGCGGTTTCGCGCGTGGCGCAGCGCCTGTCCATCCAGGAGGGCGATGCGGTGCACTGGATCGAAACGCTGCGCATGGTGGAGCAGCGCCCCATGTGCCTGATATCGCACTTCGTGCCCGCCGAAAAATTCCCGAACCTCTTCGAGCGCTTTGAAAGCGGATCGCTGCACGCGCTGCTGGGTTCGGTGTACGGCTGCAAGTTGCGCCGAACAGAAAGCCTGGTGACATCGGTGCTCCCGCAAGGGGATGACGCCAAGACACTGGGTATGCCGCAGAACCGACCGGTGCTGCGGGTCAAGAGTGTGAACG
>JAUXNQ010000019.1 GCA_030682715.1 Methylotenera sp.
CTTTATTACGTGAGGATCTTACAAAAATACGCCAAGCTAACTGTTGTACGTCTGCATTGAACTGGTATTGATTATTCTCAAGCCCTCCACCCATTTCAATTCCATAAGGAACATACGCAACTTTTATACCTATAGTTGCCAGCTGAGTACTATGAAGCGCTGGAACACGAGTTGAATCATATGGGTTTTGCAAGAATGCGACATGAGGTTGAAACTCACGCAATACCAAATCAACATTTGTATCTGCATCAATGTTTTCGTTACGGCACAACATATCAAGTTGCGCCATATTGTCATCACTAGCAGACCCATGAATAAAGGCTGATTTAATTACCTTAACCTCAACACCATCAATCACCTTAAGTGATTGGAATACCGAACGCAATGATGTCCAAATAGGTGCATACTGCAACACAAACAATATTCTCAAACTCTTTGATGGAACTTTACTAAGGGTTTTCTGATTATTAAAAGTCACTTCTGTCGATTTAGTACCAAATGACTTAAGCGCAGTTGCCAATGCCTCTAAATCAATTTCAAAATCGGCATGGTTAATATCATTCCAGTTGCCAGTATCAACGACCTTACCCAACACATAAACAAGCTGATGCCCAACGGCAAAAGCAATATTACTAAAGTACCAATAATTGACGACCTTAGCATCATTCATCAGTACGATAACTTTTGCACCCTCTGGTGCCCACATCATGTTTAATAAGGCAGCGCCTGACGCGGCAACAATAATTTTCGCTCTACTAAAAACTCTAACTTGTTCTGTAAAACTTAACGTACTAGGGTCAATACTTACAAAGCCCTC
The DNA here is from genome assembly GCA_030682715.1 of Methylotenera sp. Lineage (GTDB taxonomy): Bacteria > Pseudomonadota > Gammaproteobacteria > Burkholderiales > Methylophilaceae > Methylotenera. Next base: position 818 of record JAUXNQ010000019.1, read on the forward strand.
TGACTCTAACTTTTGCTGTATTGCAACCTCATTCACGACGGAGCGTGCATGATATCGCCTGCCAGTAAATCTTCTTATAAAAATTTTGTCTGGTGCGTCTTCACAACCACTCTGTGCCAATAATTCAAGGAAATAGTTTCTAGTTGCTTTCAAAGCATCAGGGTGAAAAACAGCATGCTGAGGAGCAGCCATTTTATCTAATGCATCTGATCCAGTTGCATTAGGTCGTTGATATACAACATTAGCTACGGGGCTAACCCACAAGGCTTCTGGAAAGGAATTAAGCGATAAACTTTCAATTTTAATAAGTTGCTCATCCTTTACCCCAAGCAGATAAATTGCTTCCAACATACTAGAATAAGCCCGAGCATCTATCGCTATTTTATATCCAGAAAAATCAACACCACATTTTTTTATCAATACCAGTTGGGGTAAAAACTCCGTCATCCAATGCGCATAGTTATATGATCCATTACCGATCAAACCAATTACTTTACAATCATATGATTGGCGCGACTTCAAGCTTCCATAACCAATTAAATTTTGGTCTGGTTTAATTAAACAAACCCCCTCAGCTTGTTCCCAAAGTTCCCAAATATCTGGAGAAAAGTATTGATGACAGACACTCTTATTTTGGATAATAGGAAAAGCTACGCCTCCTATAATTTTATAGTCGGTCACTTTTGTAAGATATACCGCAGGATGCTTTAAGATATAGCTATTTTTAACTGCCGTATTAGCGGATAACTCGCCAAATATAGGAATTGCTGGAGTCGTATATGTCACTTCATCAAGAAGTTTAACACCCTCAAATTTAAGAACAGCATCATTCACTGTACCTAGTTCGAATACCTCTACATTTTTACCATCATTCATTATTCATTACTTTTTTTATTAGCTTAGCAGGGTTCCCAGCTACGACCACATGATCAGCAACGTCTTTCGTCACCACTGAACCAGCACCTACAATTGCACCGACGCCAACTCTAATGCCTGGCAATAGCACGGCCCCTCCTCCGATAGATGCACCTTTGCAAACAATTGTCTTTTCTAATGTAAATGCGGTGTTTTTAGATTTTGGGTATCGATCATTAGTGAAAGTGACATTGGGTCCAATGAACGCATCATCTTCTATCGTGATGCCATCCCATAGATAGTTTCCGCATTTAATCGTGACATTATCACCAATGACTACATCGTTCTCTATGAAACAATGTGCATTAATGTTGCTGTGTTTGCCTATTTTGGCATTAGCTAATATGACTGTGAATTGCCATACTTGTGCCCCCTCTCCGATATGTTCAGATTGGCAGTCGGCAAGCGGATGAATATTATTCGACATATAAAACCCTAATCACTACAGCACATTGTTACTGGCATAAATCAACTTAGTCTGATACTTAAAGCGCATCACAAAGCTGTGTTAGTTTCTGTTTAAAAGCATCACTCGAACAGTTTGATAAATAGAACTGTCTAGATTGCCGAGAAAACTCCTCATGATTTGCCATCATGGTCTTTAAACCAGATGTAAGCTCAGCAATATTTGTCCAATTTAAGCCAATCTGCGCCTCTGCACCAACATATAAATATCGTGGCGCATCTGCTGGCACATAAGCTAACAAGGGGTAGGCTGCACCTGATGCCTCTAAGTTAGACTTTCCACCAGGGGTTGGTGCCGATCCTAAGAATATATGCGCATCAATACTACATAAACCGTCCCATAGAGATGGCACATTACCCAAATACACAAATAGATTAATATCTATCGCCGCTTGTTGTAAGTCATTTTGAATCGTTTGAATCTGCTCTACCGAGAGTTCACCAAAATGGTAATGCTTTCCACCACAAACTTTCAAAGATTCAATGATAATTCGACTTAAACTCACTTCTCCCGTCATGGAAAACTTACCAGCTGAGCCAGCAGTTACGGTAGAAAATTGTTGAATAGGATAAACAAACTTTTTTACACCTAAATCATTTGAAGACGTAGGTAGAAAAATAACTGGTTTATTCAGGTCTTGAGCACATAGTTTAGCTATTGACTCAAACAGATCCACATGATTAAAGTGAGCCACTGTACACCCCAATGCTGGATTATGGTCCGCATGGTGCACAAAATAATACTGGGTATCTAATGTTTTTTGACACGCGGCTATTGCGACTGCATCCTCATGGTGAGATAAAACAAATACGTTTTTTGCACAACTATTGATAAAGGCTGCCAATCTTTTAGCTTTATCTAAATAAGCCTCGTTAGGCAATATCAATACAGGACATTTAATGAATGACGATGAAACCTGTTCAAACAAACGATTCTTTGCAAACCTGTCATAGACATCGGTAATGATTAAAATTGGATTTTCTACCGACTCCAAAATCTCTTGAATGACTTTAGTATGGCCACCGTAATTGTAAACTTCCGACGCAATCACGACATTTGCTAACTTACGATCCCGAGAAATAATACCAGTAATGTCCAGATTGATATTTTCTAATACTTGATCAAAATATGACGTAAATACTTTAGTGCCAACAAACTCTTTTTGAAGTTTGATGGCACTGATTGACTTATAAATCAGCGCTAAAATCTCATTTTGTTGTTGAGCGCTTTTTAATACCTCAATCGTTTTTTCAAATGCCGATAAATCCAGGTACGGAGAAATAGTACTTTTTAACTGCGCACTATTCTTATGAAGGTCAATCTCATTGAGATTAGTGCTTAACATTTCAGTCAGACATTGTGTGATTACCTCGTTTGAACACAATGGATTGATTGCAACTGGCTGTTCTTTAAATTCGACTTTTGGAGATTCAATCTTTTGAGATTCAATTTTTTCTAAAAAATCTGCTGCAATGATTTGCGCAGTTTCTGTTGTTAATCCAAACTTCTGACCCAACTCCAGAGCTTCTAATATCGTTGCAACATCTGCAGACTGCATGAGCGCATCAATGTATGTTACCCAATATTGCTCGTCTTCTGGTTTACATTGCACCGCTTTTTCAAGATGCGGCAATGCTGTATCAACACCATTCAGATTAAACTCAACAATCCCTAAATGATAATTAGCCTCTGCGTTATCAGGTTGGATATTCAAAACCTCTTGATATAAAAGCGCGGCTTGCTCTAGTTCGCCTGCTGCTTCATGGCGCTCCGCCATCTGCATCACTTCAAGCATGGCATGTTGTAATGCAATTTGTTGTGAACTTCCACTTTCCCACTTGTTAAAATATAGTTGGCATTTCTGCGCCCAATGTGGCGAGCCAAATGCACCTTTACTTTGATGGGTTAGTTTTATTGACCAGGTACCTAAGCTTAAACCCGCTTCCCTAGCACTTCTGCAAAAATCTACATCGTAAAGATGGAAGTCAAACTGATGGTCAAATCGAACATGTGCTCCATTCAGTGCTGATTTTGTAGTGGCAATAAATACACCGTCTAGCAATTCACATGCAGCTGGTACGTCACCGTAAAACTTATCTTCGCCAAAAGCATGTAGGCCATGCCATACGGTTCCACTTAAGTATTCAGGTTCATCCCAATTTAGCGCTGTATCTACAAAGAGCCAAGCAGGCTGGTTAGGTAATCTACGCTTGTTACCTGCAACACCAATGACATCAAAGCGCTCAAGCCCAGCAATTAGTGTATCGACAAAGTTAGCTTCATCGATCCATACATCATCATGAACAAACACAAGAATAGCGCTATCATCAGCTTGCTCAATCGCCTGATTAAACACGTCAGAAAGCCCTAATGTGTTATTAAAAGCAATACTTGCTGACATACCGCTATCTTGTTTCAAATGGCGCTGCAATGAAAGGCCGAGTGCGGATTTATTCCAAAATTCTGATTCTGAATATCGCGTCGCGCTCACAATTTGCACATGACGACCTTGGTGAGCTTTCATCTTCTGCTCATAAGCCTCTCTCGTTAAGGCTTTGTACTGTACTTCAATATTCGGCGATACAATGTCTGGCACTACATTACTAGCATCAGCCGCAGGATAATACTCATGCCACATTTCCCATAATGCAATTTCCATGTTTTTTGCAAATCGCTCTGCATCAAACAAGGGTGAAGCAAGCACTTGTGCTCGGAGTTTTGCTCTTAAATTAGCAAGCTGATTCAAGTCACTGCAAAGTGCCAAGGCTGCATTCAAATAGTCAACTTTAGTTTCAGCCACCCAATCTGCAAGGCCTGCAGCACTGAGCATACTGGCACCTTGCCTTGCAATTAAGCTATCTCCCGCAAGCGTTAAGGTAGGAACGCCCATCCATAAAGCTTCGCAAGTTGTCGTGCCCCCAGGGTAAGGGAATGTATCTAATATGACATCCACTTCATGATGCGCTACAAAATAAGCCTCGCGGGATACCGAACCTAAAAATATCAGCCTATCTGCACTAATCCCTAATTTAGCAAATCGGGCGACCATATCCGCCGTCACATCAGCATCACCAAAAGATTTACATTGCCAACGTAGCTTAGCATCAGGCAAAGCAAGCATCACCTCTGCCCACAGCGCCAATACATCGTCACCTGCTTTTGCCAAAGTTTGGAAACTGGCAAAAGTGATATAGCCATTTGTGAGGGCAGGCAAAGCTGACACATCAGTCGCTACATGAGGTGCCGTGAAGCACAGCCGAGTATCTGGTAAATATTTAACTTTTTCTACAAAGTGAGCATAATGCGCTGCTGGCACACCGACTTCATCAGCAATAAAGTAATCTACGGTACTCATACCCGTAGTCGCAAAATACCCAAGCCAGCTCACTTGTATTGGGGCTGGCTTCCAAGCAAGAATTTGTAAGCGATTGCCAGAGGTATGTCCCGAAAGATCCAATAAAATATCAATACCATCATTATGAATCAACTCAGCTGCTGCTTGATCTGTTAAGCCAACCAAAGACTTCCAGTGAGCAAAGTTTGGTTTAAGTCTGCCAGTAAAAGCATCTTCACGGATATCCGTTAAATATGCAGTAAGCTCAAACTGGGAGAAATCAACATTTCGAACCCAATTCTCCAGAAAGTAAGCAACTGGATGCTGGCGCAGATCACCAGACATTAAACCAATACGTAATCGCGGACTATTTGGATGAGATTGCCAAGTGGTGTACGCTTGCGCTACCTTGCTGGTGACGACATTGTCGAACTCAAGCGCCTGTTGTAAACGATATTCGGCACTATGGTGACCAGAGTAATTCATGGCAAATAATAAGTTACTTCTCGCCTTGTTTGAAGCAGGGTCATATTTTAGTGCTTCAAAGCACTCATACTCAGCTTCTTGCAAACGACCTTGTGCAATATAGTTTGTACACAAATTAATATGTGCATTCACATACTCAGGAGAAATCTCCAAAGCCTTCTTAAGCGACACCTCAGCCTTCTTAATTTGCCCAAGCGCAGCTAAAGTCAGGCCTAAATTACTATAAAGCAAAGCTTCGCTAGGATGTAGTGCTATCGACTTATCAAAAGCAAGTTCAGCCTCTTGGTAACGCTCCATTCTATGTAAAGCAAGACCTAAGTTGTTATAGGCCAACCAATAGTCTGGGTCTAGCTCCAAAGCACGTCGATAACATATTTCGGCTTCTGAAAAAAAACCTTGATCAACTTTTGCCAAACCAAGGTCCACATGCACATCTTTACGTGATTGATCAATCGATAGTGCTTGAATAAAATACGGAATCGACTCTGGAACCCTCCCCAACGTCCTTAAATAGACTGCCATTTTGACAGTTGCATCCACTGAATCAGGATATGCTAAAATGGCAGCTTGTATACACGCTTCCACCTCAGCCAATCTATCCGCCGCATGTAACAAATCGGCAAGATTACTATAAGCCTCAAATTCCGCACCAATTTCAACCGCCCTCTTAAAACTGTCTTCTGCATCTTGCATCAGCCCTAGCGCTTTTGATACAGCACCTAATCCAATGTGGGCCGCAACAAAATCTGGTTGTATTTTCAACACTTTCTGATAGCAATCTTTTGCCTCAGCAAAGTGGCTTTGCTCGTAAAGTACATGCGCTAAGTTATCTAAAATCCAAATATTATTAACATCAAAACGTAATGCATTTTTATAGCTTTGTTCGGCCTCTTCTAATAAGTCCTGTTTTTTTAGGACATTACCTAAGTTGTAATGGGCCTGTGCAAAACTAGGATTAAGCTGAATCGCCTTTTGATAGCAAACAACCGCTGAATCTAGCTGCTGTTGGTCATAGAAACAGTTACCCAAGTTATATTGAGCTTCATAATCATTGGGTAAAAATAGTGCGGCATTTTTTAATGCCTGAAGTGCTTGATCGACAGCGCCTTGATTTTGATAGACTGCTCCAAGCACTTTCCAAGCAAATCCATGCTTAGGATAATGCTCAGCCATCGTTGAGGCTAAAGCCAAGGCTTCTGGAAATTTTCTTTGATTAAATAACGCTAATAACGCGTCCATTTCTTCTAAAGTAGGGTTTGTATTATTTTTAGTTTTAACCATTATCCCAGGCAGTCAGCGATAGTTTTAACAAGAAAATAGCAATATAACATGCGATAACTGCTAGTTTTTAGATGAATACATTATTCATGAACTACAACACGCTTGATATTTAAAACAAATACACAAAAGTAGCTCACTTCTAGCAACAGAAACAAGCTGCCCTTACAATGACATCATACCCATCGTTTGCACTATTAACTTACTAAATTATGCTTAAAAGCATAATGCGTTAGTTCTGCATTATGCTTAAGCTGCATTTTTTCAAGCAATCGTGTGCGATACATGCTGACAGTTTTCACAGAAAGCGAGAGCTTATTTGCTACATCTGTCACAGATAATCCAGAAGCAATCATGATAAATGTTTGGTATTCTCGATCAGAAAGCAACTCATGCGGTGCTTTTTGATCATCTCGTCCAATCTGATTCGCTAATATCTCGGCCACTTCAGGTGTAATGTATTTTTTACCCTTAGCCACAGTGTGGATCGCATTCACCAACTCTGAAGAGGCACTCTGTTTACACAAATATCCTGCCGCACCTGACTTTAGAGCCCGAATAGCATATTCATCCTCTCGGTGCATTGATAACATCAATACTGCGATATGACTATTCTCACGCTTTATGTATTTAAGCGCCTCTATGCCACTTCTATCTGGCAGTGAAATATCCAGCAATAAAACATCAGCATCAGGCTGCGAGCCCAACTTGATTGCCTCATTAGCGTTTTGGGCTTCTGCAATCACTAATATGTCATCCGTTTCAGACAGAATTTGCTTGAGGCCAGCTCTTAAAATTGCATGATCATCCGCGATAATGACTTTTATTTTAGATTTTTTACTCATCACTCACACCATCGTTTCATTTTTGAACAACAATTCACGCAAAGCTCATTGCATACACACGTAATAAGATTTTTAGCAAAAAATCTTCAGCTACTACTCTATGGGCAATGTGACCGTAATAGCAGTGCCTTTTTCTGCAAGTTTATCAATATCAAAGCTACCATATAAGGCAGCAACTCGCTCTTGCATCCCTCTTAAACCAAAAGAGTTAGGTTTATAAGTATCTGCAAAATCGATCCCAACGCCATTATCACTAATTTTCATGATTATTTCACCATAATGTAGATTCAACTCTACATTCACAGCCGTTGCATTAGCATGCTTCGCAATATTAGACATCGACTCTTGGCAAATCCGAAACAAAGTAATGGCCTGATCAGGCGTCACCATAATCTCTGATTGATTGGTCGTAAAAGTACACGACACACCCACTTGCTTTTCAAACTCTTTAGCCTGCCACTCGAGCGCTGCAACAATACCTAAATCTAATATATTAGGCCTTAAATCACTCGATATTTTATGGATAGCTTCAAATGTATTATCTACTATAGACTCTAAACCTTTTGCCTGCTCAACAGAAACTGTCTGGCCTGCTGTTAATCGATTAATGATAGATGCCAAACTAATTTTAATGGCCGTTAAATTACCCCCTAAATCATCATGAATCTCTCGAGCGATTCTAGTACGCTCTAACTCTTTAATTTGATTCATGTGCACAGTGAGTCGGGCCAACTCATGGCGCGATTCTTGTAGCTCATACTTTTCATTTCTGCTTTGCGTGATATTAATCATAATACCAACCCATTGAATGACACCATCATTTAAAACTTTAGGGATTGCTCGCAGATTAATCCATTTATTATCCTGCCAATCATTAATCCATACCCTCCCCTCCCAATCTAACTGAGTAAGCTCATCTGCAGAAAGTTTTAAACGCTTTCTTAATGAGGCTCTATCTCTTGGGTTCATCATGGCAAAAAATAGCTTTGATTCCTGCATCAAATCAGATGCATTCAAACCTAGCAATGCTTTACAAGCGTCACTAAGGTAGCTAAAAACAACATCACCTTTAGGATCAAGCTGTAACTGAAAAACCAAGCCTGGCGTATTCGAAATAATAGCCTCTACCCTAGACTCACTATCCATTAAAACTTGATTAAAATTACTTTTACACTCGCGACAATCACTCACTGATATTGGCAAAAAATTATTTTTAATGATTAATAAAAATGTTTTCTGCGCTAACACAATCAACTTAACACGTAACTGATCATGGCCTTTGTGTCCGATTACAGGCATCTGATCCTGCATCAATCGTAAGAATTTTGTGTCATTTCGATGAGCGTACAAATGTGCTCTCAAAGTTGTTTTACTCACACCAAGTACATCTAAAAGCTTATGTGCTTGCAACTCATGCAAGTCACAACTTGTATTATTTAACGCGCTTTGATTGGCATAAATAAGCTTCATATCCGAAGCATCTAGGAGATAAACTTCATCCGCGATTGCATGAAATAGTTCATTCAGGAGTTGTGGGTTCTCATTTAAAAATATAGGTAGAGACTCTTGAGGCACTTTAATCGAAACAGTCATTTGATTAAACCTTACATTTTCAATGAATGAGAAAAATACCAAATTGCAAAAATAAGCTTAGGCATAAAACTTATTATACATTTAAGTATTCATACAAAAGACCTAGGTATGACTCAAAGTGCTACTATTGACTATTGAGTTGATACTTAGATTTTTATTTTTACATTCAAAGTGATTGATTGTATATCTCAGAAAAAACACCTATACACTTTTTTTCTTACCCATTTTTAAGTCATAATTATGGGGTGTTTTAAAACTAACCGATGAGAAAACATGCGCATATTGTTAATTGACAACACTGAACTCAACATCACATTACTGAAGCATCTCATTAAAAAGATTCCAGAATACGAACCCATTACATTTACTAATCCTGTTAAGGCACTTATCTGGTGCAGAGATAATGAGCCTGATTTAGTTGTCGTCAACTATGGAATGCCCGAAATGGACGGCATCCAATTCACGCAACAGTTTAGAGGTTTCGTCAACAACGCTGAGATTCCAGTCTTAATGGTGACAGCTAACAGTGACACGTCAATACGGCAAAAAGCACTTGCTAGCGGAGTGACTGATTTTCTCAACAAACCTTTAGATAATATTGAATTTATTACTCGCGCTAGAAACATGCTCGCATTACGCCAAAGCCAAAAAGCACTAATAGATCGTGCCGCATGGCTAGATGATGAAGTGCGCAAAGCGACTGCAAAAATTAAAAATCAAGAACGTGAAACCATATTCTGCCTAGCAAAAGCCGCTGAATATCGCGACCCAGAAACTGGTGCACACATTCAGCGTATGGCACATTACTCTAAACATATTGCACATGTACTTGGTTTATCACTTCAAAAACAGGAATTACTGCTTGAAGCCGCGCCAATGCATGACATTGGCAAAGTTGGGATTCCTGATGCGATTTTACTCAAACCCGGCCGCCTAACCCCAGAAGAGTTTGTAATCATGAAGCAGCATGCAGCTATTGGTTACGAATTACTCAATGCAAACAGCACTCCTTTGCTTAAAATCGCTGCGGAAATCGCGCTGACACATCATGAAAAATTTGATGGTAGCGGCTATCCCAATGGTTTAACTGGTGAAAACATTCCTTTGTTCGGACGTATTGTTGCAGTCGCAGACGTATTTGATGCGCTTACCTCAGAGCGTCCCTATAAAAAAGCATGGTCCGTAGAGGATGCCTGTCAACTACTTAGAGATGGAAGTGGCAAACACTTCGACCCATCCTGTGTTGATGCATTCTTCAGTGACTTTGATGAAATCGCCAAGATCAAAAATACCTTCCTAGATGATATTCATGAAGATGGAAGCCACGTTCTATTTTGAATTAGCACATTAAGCAAAAAAAACACCAGTAATTTCTGAATCATCCTTACAGTAACAAATATCAACAAAGCACTAACGTAAATAGTGCAAAGTATTGTAAAATTATGTCTGGCGGGCCTCCCCGCATTGTGAAGTAGCCAATCTGGTCAGGTGCGGAAGCAAGCAGCCACAACTATTAAGCAAGTGCCGGGGTCAAGGCTCGCCTCCTCCTCTCTTTAGCCAAAGCACAATTTAAAAGTTAAAGAATCTCCTAACAATTTAAAGACGAAAATACAATTTTCAGCTAAAGTTTAGGCTATGTCATATCAAGTGCTCGCGCGTAAATGGCGCCCAAAATCTTTTGAAACGCTAGTCGGTCAAGACCACGTAGTTCGTGCGCTCACCAATGCCCTTGAACAAAATCGTTTGCACCATGCCTACTTGTTTACTGGCACGCGAGGTGTTGGCAAAACTACACTCGCTCGTATTCTGGCAAAATCGCTTAATTGCGAAACAGGTATCACTGCAAAACCATGTGGCGTTTGCAATGCCTGTACAGAAATTGATAAAGGTCGGTTTGTTGACTTAATTGAAGTGGATGCCGCGAGCAATACGCAGGTAGATGCCATGCGTGATTTACTAGACAACGCACAATATGCACCAACTGCAGGTCGTTTCAAAGTCTATATCATCGATGAAGTGCAAATGCTCTCTAAGAGCGCGTTTAATGCGATGCTTAAAACGTTAGAAGAACCTCCTGCTCACGTCAAGTTTATCCTTGCCACGACAGACCCTCAAAAAGTACCTGTGACAGTGTTGTCACGTTGCTTGCAGTTCAATTTACGCCAAATGGCTGGCACTTCAATTACAGGGCACTTGCAAAATATTCTCACGCAAGAAAATATTGCATTTGAGCCAACTGCATTGCACTTAATTTCACGTGCAGCAGCTGGTAGCATGCGTGACGCACTCTCGCTCACAGACCAAGCCATTGCTTATGGTGGCCAAACAGTCAACGAGTCAGAAGTACGCGCCATGCTAGGCGCAATTGACCAAAGCTATTTATATCAACTATTAGATGCGCTACTCGCTAACAACGGCAACAGCCTGATTAATCAAGCAAAAGCAATGGAAGAACGCAGCATCTCATTTGAAGCTGCACTTAATGATTTCGCACAATTACTACATCAAATTGCTGTCGCACAAACGGTACCAGAAAGCGTTGCTAATGACCTTCCTGAACGCGAAGCACTATTAAGTCTAGCACAAAGAATTTCGCCTGAGACTTTACAGCTTTACTATCAAATCGCCTTATTAGGTCGCCGTGATATTGGCTTAGCGCCTGATGAGTTTGCTGGTTTCACCATGAGCTTATTGCGCATGCTGGCATTTACGCCAAACGAAAATAGCAACGCCGTTAACAAACCTAAAACACCTAGCCCGATTAACAACGCACAGGCTACTAACACGGTCGCAATAGCGCCAGTCGCTCAAACCGAACGCCCAATACAACAAGAAGTGGTTACTGAAGTTGAGATTGAAAACACTTCACCTACTAGCGAAAGTAATCGTTTAGAAGCGAACGTACCAGCGACTATTCCTACTGAAAATGTTGCAACACCATCACACGCAAACAACAGCACATTTAACGGTAACTGGCGAACATTAGTAGACGCCTTAAAGCTAGGGCTTGCCAGAGAGTTAGCTAAGCACTGTGAACTGATTGCCTATGACGAACACAACATTTCACTGAGCGTGCCAGAAAGCCAAAAACACTTAGTTTCACCTAATTATCAAGAAAAGTTAGCAACTGCCATTGGTCAGCATTTTGACCGTAAAATAAAATTGCAATTTAGCATTGGCGGCACAGGCAACACCCCTGCTAAACAGATTTTTCAAGAAAAAGCACAAGCTCAGGCTAATGCCGAAAGTGCAATAGAAGAAGATAGCTTTGTGCAAGCGCTGATTGACGATTTTGGCGCAACAATCATTCCCAATAGTATCAAACCAATTTAATCAAATTAAGGAGAACAATATGATGAAAGGTGGCATGGGCAACTTAATGAAACAAGCCCAGCAAATGCAAGCTAATATGCAAAAGGCGCAAGAAGAACTCGCCAATATTGAAGTTGAAGGTATTGCAGCCAACGGGCTGGTTAAAGTACAAATGACCTGCAAAAATGAAGTGAAACGCGTTACTTTGGATGACAGCGTCATGGACGACAAAGAAACCTTAGAAGATTTATTAGTCATCGCATTAAAAGATGCGACAGCAAAAGCTGAAGCAACCTCTTCTTCGCGCCTATCAAGCTTTATGCCTGCTGGCATGAAGTTGCCATTTTAGTTTCAGCCAAAATTTAAGATTTTGATGAAAAACCCGCCTGCCCTTGAACAACTGATAGAGAGCTTACGTTGTTTACCTGGCGTGGGACCAAAATCGGCACAGCGAATGGCCTACTACCTTTTACAACGTGATAGGCAAGGTGCAAATGGCTTAGCTTTAGCCTTAAACAATGCACTACAGGTCGTTGACCACTGTAAACTCTGCAATACATTTAGCGAGCAAGCTATTTGTCCTTTATGTGAATCAGCGCAACGAGACAAAACGGTGCTGTGTGTTGTAGAAATGCCAACCGACCTTATTATGCTAGAAAATACACGCGCCTACACAGGCATGTATTTTGTGCTGATGGGCAGACTGTCACCCCTAGATGGTATTGGTCCTAAAGAGATTCATCTAGATAAACTCATTAAACGTGCCCATGATGGCATTGTAGAAGAAGTCATTTTAGCAACCAACTACACCGTAGAAGGTGATGCAACGGCCCATTACATCAGTGAGCTATTACGTGTACGTGGCATAAAAGTTAGCCGTATTGCGCGTGGCATGCCAATGGGCGGCGAAATTGAATACGTAGACTCAGGAACGTTGGCACAAGCCATGCTAGAGCGCAGAAGCGTATTCAAATAACGCTCAATCAGATAGCAGCCTAACAACACAGCCAAGACTCAAAAACGAGTTTAAGCCAGTAGAAGCTATCAAAACACCTAGACAAAAACAATGTTAACAATCGCTAGATTAAGCCTAACAAATCCAGCGGTTCATTAATCGTCCGATCTGCACCCCAAGCGGCAGGTTGATCTGTCTCTGCCAAGTATCCATATAAAGCCACAACAGTTCGCATCCCTGCGGCCTTCCCTGCCTGAATATCACGCTCAGCGTCACCTACATACCAACATTGCGCTGGATTTACATCAGCCTGTTTACAAGCCATTAACAAAGTATCAGGAGCAGGCTTAGATTGTGGTGCATCGTCACCACTGACCACACAGGCAGCACGCGTTAACAAACCGATACTCTGCATTAAAGGCTGTGTAAAACGGCGAGGCTTATTTGTTACCACACCCCAAGGTATATTTTTAGCTTCTAGCGAAGTCAGCAACTCAGCAATACCATTAAAAAGAATTGGTTGTCTTGTTAATACTTGGTCATAGATAGCGAGATACTCATCGCGCATCTCAGCAAAAAGGTCATCTTCAATTGTTAAATCAAATCCAACCGCTAATAAACCTTTAGACCCATGTGAGGCGTAAGGCCTAATAACATCTAGTGACAACTCAGCTAAACCATGTCGCTCTCGTTGCAAATTAAGCGCGTAAGCGAGATCATGTGCGGTATCGACTAAAGTACCGTCTAAATCAAATAAAATCATGATTAATCATCACTAAGCTCTGTATGTAATAGATAATTGACAGAAACATCTTCGCTTAACGAATAAAGCTTTGTAAAAGGTTGGTAACTCATACCACGCATACCAGCAACCGTTAAACCAGACTGCCTCGCCCAGCTTGATAGTTCTGATGGTTTAATAAACTTTGCATAATCATGCGTGCCTTTTGGCAACATATTCATTATGTACTCAGCACCCACTACTGCAAATAAATAAGCTTTAGGATTACGGTTAATCGTTGAAAAAAAGACTGATCCACCAGGCTTTACCAGTTTTGCGCACGCCGCCACGATAGAGGCAGGGTCAGGCACATGCTCCAGCATTTCCATACAAGTCACCACATCAAAACTAGCAGGTTGTTCAAGCGCCAACTGTTCTACAGATGTGAGAATGTAGCTTACTTTTGCACCACTTTCTAACTGATGTAATTTAGCGACATTAAGTGCTTTTTCACCTAAATCAATGCCCGTCACATCAGCCCCTTTAAAATACATGGACTCAGACAAAATCCCCCCGCCACAACCTACATCAAGCACACGCTTACCGCTCAAGCCAGCTAAGCTGTCGATGTAATTTAAACGCAATGGGTTAATTTCGTGCAACGGTTTAAATTCGCTATTCTTATCCCACCATTTATGGGCAAGTTCGCCAAATTTCTGTAACTCTAGTACATCGGCGTTTAATGTTTGTATTGTCTTAGCTTCGGTTGCCATGTTTGGATAATTTCCTTTAACTCTACTGGTTCTATATTCGCGTACGACCCATTACTGTAGCGTAACTCACCTGCCACCCAAGTATGGGTCACATGTTCACGACCACAGCTGTAGACCAAATGCGAGACTGGATCATAACAAGGTGATATTGAAAAGTCGCTCAATTTAACGGCCACTAAATCCGCTTGCTTCCCTATTTCTATACTACCTATCTTATTGTCTAGCCCAATCGCTCGCGCTGCGTTAATCGTCACCATTTTAAGCGCCTGGTAAGCTGGCAGTACTGAGGCATCTTCATCAACCCCTTTTGCCAATAGCGCAGCAAGACGCATTTCACTGAACATATCAAGGCGATTATTACTCGCAGCGCCATCTGTCCCTATACACACGTTAACATTATTTTTTAATAAAGCACTTACTGGCGCAATGCCACTACCTAACTTTAAGTTAGACGCTGGGCAATGTGCGATATGGCATCCATATTCGGCTAACATATCAATTTCATGTGGCAATAAATGCACCCCATGTGCAGCAATAAAACCTGGCCCCAGCAAACCAATATCAGCAATTCTTTGGATAGGTCTCACACCATAGCTAGCCTCACTCTGGCTAATCTCATCACGGGTTTCATGTAAATGTGTATGTATCCCCAAGCCCAATTGCTCAGCATAGGTCAATACTTTCTCAAAAGTCTGGTTTGATATTGTATAAGGCGCGTGTGGCGCTAATGATGAGCTTATTAATGGATTACCACGCCAACTATCATGCGCTTCAAAACCTTTTTGCAAATAATCGTCAGCATCAGCAGCATAGTTTGTTGGAAACTCCAGCACTGTTAACCCCAAATGCGCGCGAATACCAGCTTTACTCGCTGCCGTTGCTGTTGCCTGCGGGTAAAAATACATATCATTAAAACAAGTTGTACCGCCACTCAACATTTCAGCACTAGCAAGCAAAGAGGCATCTTCGACATAACGCTCTGTTACGATTGTACGCTCAGCTGGCCAGATATGATCATTTAGCCAAACCATTAGCGGCAGATCATCTGCTATCCCGCGCATTAAGGTCATCGCAGCATGCGTATGCCCATTAATCAAGCCTGGAATTAAAACATGATCATCTAAAACTACTGACTCACTTGCTGTATATTTCACTCGAGCTTGGGCTGTTGGTAACACGTCCACAATGATTTGATGATTAATCACAACAGAGTAAAACTCATGTAATGAATTACTTGAGTCTACAGGAACAACCCAGCGAGCTTCTATCATCAGCTCAACTTGGGTAATAAGTAACGGCAATTGTTCTTGTTTTGTCATAGCATCTCATTCTACCAATAAAAAAGCCCCGCAGAGCGGGGCTTTTTAAAACCAGAAAAATTATTTACAACCTGTTTCCAATGAACGTGTTGCTTCAATCTCAACACGGCGGTTTGGTGCTAAACATTCGATTAATGCTTTACGACCTTTTACGCCGTCGCAATCAACCAATGGAATCATCTCACCTTTACCAACAGCAATTAGACGATCAGCTTCAACACCTTTAGCAATCAAATAGTCACGTACTTGGTTAGCACGTTTTTCAGAAAGTTTTTGGTTGTAAGCTTCACTACCAAGTTTATCTGTGTGACCAACCACTTTAACGGTTGCAAAGATTTTGTTTTCTTTCATTTTAGGCACAACTTCGTTGTCTAAAACGCTAGTGTCTTTTAGCTTAGCTTCATCAAAACCAAACAATTTAGAAGCTTCAATCGTGATTGTTTCATATTGTGGCTCACATACTGGTGCTGGTGCAGGCTCTGCAGCAGCAACTGGCGCTGGTGCCGGAGCAGGAGCAACTGGCGCTGCCTCTGGTTCAACTGCAGCCACTGGCATTACTGCTGGTGCGCCAAAGCGGAAGATACCGCCTAAGCTTACTAGCGTGTTACCGATTGTTCTTGTGTCTCTATCAAACGCACCGTTATCTGTCGTTGTTTTTGCACGGCTCAATTGATGACGTACATCAGCTTGCAAGCCAAATGAATCACTAAACAAATACTGTGCACCTAAACCAACATTTGCCATCCATGAAGTTTTTTTAGCATCAACGTCTGCTGAAGCGTGGTTATAGTCAACATCGTTACGTGCTACACCTAAACCAGCTAACAAGAATGGACGGAATTTTTCACGACTAAACATGTATAAAGCATCAACACCTAATGTCGTTTGTTTATAACGGCCACCTACACCAGCAATACCACTATCTTCACTTGCGCGGTTATAACCTACTCCACCTTGGATATCCCAATGCTCAGATAATTCTTTACCAAGCTTGATAAACGCGCCACCGCCGTTATTAGCTTCTAGGTCGTTATCTGTATCCATGTGACTAATACCTGGTAGTGCGTACCAAGCACCGCGGTACATATCCTCTGCAGATACAGCAAATGCTGTTAAACCTAATGTCGCTACAACAGCGATATTTAAGATATTCTTTTTCATTCTTATTGCTCCTTGTTAATCAAACTTTTATTGCTAATGATACCTAGATAGGCAGTGTAATGCAACTTACAACCTGTTGTATTTACTAGCTTTCAGCTATTTTGTTGTTTATATACAACAAAGCTACAGCCGTTTACGAATTAATTTTATTTTGTCACCGTCTAAGCTCTGTTTACGTTGGTCGCCCACACACACCCCACCTCTAAAACCAATATATGTTGGGGTATAAATAGCTACTTTTTCTAGATGTTGTATGTTTAGCGATCCCGCCAGTCCAAAAACCATTGCATGATCTTTAACTTGTCTAGAAAATGACATTATTTGCTCATGAGTATAATAATGCATGAAGGTCGCACCATTTTTCTGTGAGGTATCTAACATTACCCCATAAAAACCTGCATTTTTAATTAGATCAACCAAATGCTTTGGGTACGTCGTTTCAGCAAATAAAACTGCAATTAACTTGACCCCATTTTTTGCAACTTCGGCCAACGCATCCAAACATGGCTGATAGTCTTCTGATTCAAAAAAGCCTATCTTAACAAAATCAACGTTTGTGCTGGCAACGGCCAACACATCTTGCAAGATTAAATCTGCTTGCATAGGCAAGTCACCAACAGTTGCACTAGTCAGCTGCTGTGGGTGAGTTCTGTGTGTGTTCACAAAATTCACGACTTCTTGGATAGTAGCAATAGGCAATGCACCTAATGCGCCCTGATGTGGGTCTTTTAAATCAATCAAGTCAGCACCATGCATCAAAGCTAATTGTGCTTCATCAATATCTGTCACGCTAATCAATAATTGTGTCATGCAATTGCAATTCTTAAACCGATGTTATTCATGAATTAGGCCGAGCTTTCTTAAGATTAAGTATTCTTATGGCAAGTTTTTTAAACTAGCTTTTCTTAAGCTAGGTATTTTTAAATCAAACTCTATTAAACCAAGTTCATTTAAGCTAAATTTTCAGAGTTAAGCGCTGCTTTATGATTTTCCACCACTTCAATCAACCAACCCCAAGCTTCTAGCTCTCTTGGACCCGCCGTTTTCTCAATGGCAATGGTTAGATAATCCATTTCTTGGCAAATTTTTTCTAGTGGCAGTCTTTTTAATCGGCTGACTAAAACTGCCAGCTCAATCACGGCTGCTTGCGCTCGGTTAAATCCTTGAAAGGGTTGATGGTAAGCCTCATGAACCACTTCTAGAAAAAGTTGCGGACGTATATCGTCATCCTCAAATTTCACTAACTTCAGCTCTTTATGCGCCAACACCTCAGTTAATCTAACGCCATTAATTTTGGTAGCTGGCGTTAAACTGCCAACTGGCCTTGAAGTCAACGTTGCAGCAAACACACGTACATCATCGGTTAAGTTAACAACAGCATGCTCAGTTGCTAATATATTCGATAACGTTGTAGATGGTTTAAATGGAGAAATAACAACCAAGCCATCTTGCATACGTATACCAAACGGCGTGACGTGGACAGCGCCTTGCGCGTCTACTGAGCTAACGATGGTTTCATAAATCATGCTTTAACTTTCATTTTACTGCGAGTGTTATCACATTTAGCGCTAACAGCAATTCACTCGCAAATTTCCTAAACATCTTTTTTGGCACGCTTTTCTTTGATAGAAGCTTCACGATGCGCTACTTTACCGCTGGCATCCGTACGCTTTGCATTGATACCCCAGTCTAATTCCTGATCTTGCACGTAACGTTTACCCAACTGCCATGCAATTTGCGCGCGAGCTAACTCAACGCCTAAGTAAAAAGCATGCGAGGCATCGTTATCCACTTTTAAATCTGGGTACAGCACAAAGGGGTCAAGCGCATCATAGATGCCATCTCGGTTGTAAACATGCAGCCCTTGCTCACTCACCTGAATACGAAAGCTAGGGTCTTTAATTTGTGATGCAATTTCTTTAATCTCGTCAGCACTGTAGGTAAATGGCCGCCTATCATGCAGCCCTAGCAAACTATTGCTATAGCCGCGTGGCAACCTGTCATCACGTTTGGCAGCATACATAGTGCGTCTGGCAATATCAGCTTCTGCAATTGCATTAATTGCGTGAGGGCTTACTGAGGTTGCAAGCACAGCACTGACATTAAGCTCACTAATCATCCCAAATAAAAGTGCATTGATTCCTGTCGTGTCGGCATCGGTAAGCTCCGTTAAGTTACCGATTCCCATCATGATCTCTATATCAGGATATTTCTTACGGAGCTGATGGTAGCGGACAATTGAGGCTGTCAATCCAAAATGGATAGGGTCCAGAATTGCATCAGCAATAAAGGGTTTTCCTAACTTAATACATCCTTCAATCGCGCGATACAGCGAGGGTAAGCTATGCGGCTTTGCGGGAATCAAGATTGGCGTAGAAGCCACTTCTTGTGCGATCCAAAGGGTTTTTTCAGTGAGACTTAACAGGTAATCAGCACCAGCATGTCCTGCTGTGAGTAAGTCATCTGTATTTAACGAATCAACACTTACATTCAACCCTTGCTGCTTTAATGTCCGAATGGTTTCTGCCAAGTGAGGAAATGGCACTGCTGGCAAACAGCCAAGATCAATGACATTTGCACCCTGCGCCTGATATTGCAGCGCTTTTTGTAGGACGCCTTCAACACTTAAATACGGTGCGTCTACAATCTCAGCGAATATTTTTACTTGATATTGGCTTAAATCTGGCACCACGCCTTGATGTCCAAAATACTGTGGCAGATCTTTTAAATCTGCAGGACCTCGTTCTACAGGAACGCCATATTTAGCCTCAAGCATCGTCAAATCACCTTGGCACAAACCTGGCACAATCACTTTATCCGCATCACCTGTTTCTTTGACTCTACGCGCAATTAAATCTGGAGTCATTAACGCTGCAACAGAAACACCTATTTGCTCCACACGGTACTTAAAAGGCGGGGTTTTAGGATTGCTTTGCACTTCACTTAGCACTTTATTCAGACTTTTTTCGGCAAGCTTACCCGTTAAAAAAAGTAGATTTTTCGTCATGCTAGTCAGTTTGCAATGCCAACTGCAAATGCTGTTGAATGCACTTACTTAAGCTATCCATATCTTCAGCCACACTGGTCATTTCAAACGATTTAAGTTTTGTAATATTGTCTAAATCAATCTTACGTGGATAAACTTTAACGACATTATCACGTGGCGCTTCTGACTCAAGCTCTGGCGCTGTATCACATGCAAAGACAATACTATGCACACGTGTTTTTCCTGCTTGCGCAAATAAGTTAGTCACTAAACTATCAGAAAAGCCATAAGCCATTTTAGCTATTGTATTTGAAGTGGCTGGCGCAATGACTAAGCCATGATATTTACCTTGATAAAACAACTCAACAGGCACACTACTCGCTGTCTTATCCTGATAAATACGATGACCAGCAGCATTTAACTCTTGATGAAAACCATATTGCTGAATGATTTCAGCTCCAGCCCTGCTTAGAAAAACATCAACGTTTTCTAATGTGTTTAAAATTGCAATTGACTCACGTAAATAGTGGCCAGAGCCTGTAATCGCCCATGCCAAACGTTGACTTTTCTTATCTATCATTTTTAACCAAACATATACTTTGAAAAACACATGACAATCACTACACAAGAAAAAACACCAGACTACTTCTTTGCAAAAGCATTTACAAAGATTATCTGACGCACTGATTACTATCAGCTTTTATTGTGTAAATATGGTGCTAATTAACTTTAATTGCATTCGCACCAAACAATTATTTATTAAGCAAAAGGATGCTCAATAACAATCGTTTCGTCACGTTCAGGGCCTGTAGAAACGATGGCAATCGGTACGCCACATAACGCTTCTAAACGTTTCAGGTAATTTTGTGCATTTCTAGGCAAACCATCCCAAGTTTTTACACCAAAAGTGGTTTCAGTCCAGCCTGGAACAGTTTCATAAATTGGTTTACATCCAGCAACATCGTCTGCGCCAATTGGTAACAAATCGATTTTTTTACCGTCTAGCTCATAACCTGTACAGATATTAAGCTCTTTGATACCGTCTAACACGTCTAACTTAGTGATACATAAACCAGTGAGGCCATTAATCATCGCCGAACGACGCAAGGCCGCGGCATCAAACCAACCACAACGACGTTTACGTTTAGTCACAGTGCCAATCTCTTGACCCTTATTCGACATTTGATAACCAGGTAAGCCCTGTGTTTCAATATCCAATTCACTAGGGAAAGGGCCGCCACCAACTCGTGTGGTGTAAGCTTTGGTAATGCCCAATACATAGTGCAGCATATTCGCGCCCACACCTGTACCAGCCGATGCCTGACCTGCAATGCAATTACTTGAAGTCACATACGGGTAAGTACCGTGGTCGATATCTAATAACGTACCTTGTGCACCTTCAAATAATAGATTTTCACCTTTAGCATTAGCCGTATAAATTTCTGCTGACACATCAGCAATCATCGGTTTCAGTGCAATTGCATGCTGCATACTTGCATCATATTGTTGATTAAAATCAACAGGTTTAGCGTCAAGATAATTTGTTAGCACAAAGTTATGATAATCCATTACTTCGCGTAATTTATCTGAAAAACGCTCAGGATAAAACAAGTCATATACACGTAAAGCGCGACGAGCCACTTTATCTTCATAAGTTGGGCCAATTCCCTTACCAGTAGTACCAATTTTCTTATCGACACTGCGTTTTGCTTCACGCGCAACATCCACAGCCACATGATGGCTCATAATCAACGGACAGCCTGGGCTTACTTTTAGACGATTACTCACTTCTAAACCATCTTTTTCTAAAGCTGCAATTTCTTTGAGCAAATGCCCAGCATCTAAAACTACGCCATTGCCGATGTAGCAATTAACACCTGCACGTACGATGCCAGAAGGAACTAGATTAAGCTTATAGATACGTTGCGCATCACCTTGCCCAACAACTAAAGTGTGTCCTGCATTATGGCCACCTTGAAAACGCACAACACCTTGTGCATGATCAGTTAACCAATCAACGATCTTCCCTTTGCCTTCGTCGCCCCACTGCGTACCAATGACGACTACATTTTTTGCTGCTTTATTTGCCATAACGTTTACTTTGATTAAATATTAATTTTTAGAATAGAGATGTTGTCTAAGACAAACCGTTTACAACGACTAGTTCTTCACCACATCAACAACATGCCAGCCTGAATTGTAATGCTCTAGCTTCCGATTACAACTCAGTTCAGTTAAGTCTGCTTCTGATCCAGCTAACGCTTCAATCACAACATGACCTTCATTTCGTAGACTTTCAATTTTACTCGCAAGTGAAGTATCTTCTGAAGCTGGTGCATAAATTGCGTTCTCCGATTTTGCTGGAGGCAAAGCACTTACTACACCACGTAAATCAAGGCTAAATCCAGTCGCTGGACGAGCGCGTCCGAAAGATTGTCCAACTTCATCATAACGACCACCTAATGCCAGCGGGCCTTTGTACCCTTGTGCATACGCAGCAAATACAATACCACTATGATAGTGATATCCACGCAACTCGCTTAGATCAAAACTAACACTAGCACCGAGCTGATCAATCGCATGACTAACTTGTTGCAAACTATCTAACGCCTTTTTAATGGCTGGTGTTGCAGGTAACACATTAAATGCTTTAGCTAAAATCGCCTTATCGCCATTCAGCTCTGTTAAGTTTAGCAACGCTTCTCTAGTTGTATGATCTAACGTTTTAGTCAGCGATGCTACTGCAGGCTGATCTTTACTTTGCAACGCCGCGTATAAATCCTGTTCTAATTGTGGGTCTATTTGACTCGCTTCAATCAAGCTACCAAATACATTAACGTGGCTAAAATCAAGATGAATCTCATCAATACCTATCGCCTGCAATGCTTTAATCAATAAGCGTTGAATCTCGATATCACTTTCGATGCCAGCATGACCATATAGCTCAGCACCAATTTGCAATGGCTCCCGGGTCAACGCTAGCCCATCAGGTTTAGTGCGCAATACGCTTCCTGCGTAACACAAACGAGTAACACCTTGATGATTTAACAGGTGTGCATCAATTCTGGCCGCCTGTGGTGTCATGTCAGCACGTACACCCATGAGCCGACCTGTTAATTGATCAACCACTTTAAATGTGGCTAAATCTAAATCATGACCTACTCCAGTAATTAATGACTCCATGTACTCCAACATTGGCGGAATCACATACTGATAGCCATGCACTTTAAACAGGTCTAGCAATTTACGGCGGAGGACTTCTATTCGCATAGCCTCTGCGGGCAATACATCTTCAATATATTCAGGTAACAACCAATTACGCATATTTATCAATCATTTACTTAAAAAAATTAAGAGCAAGCCGCCTACAATGGATATCAAACCAACGAAGCGGAGTTGCCCATCTTTTAATGTCACCATTTTTATAAAGGTTTCTCGCCAGACTTGAGGCATTAGCACCGGGAGTAATCCCTCAAGTATCAGCATCAACCCTAAAGCAGCTAACAAATAGTCGCTCACCAGAACCTACTATTTTCTGTTTGGGTTACGCATATATTTAAAGAAGTCTGAGCTAGGATCCAGCACCATTACGTCACTCTTACTCTTGAAGCTGTTTTTGTAAGCTTCTTGACTACGATAAAACGCATAGAACTCTGGGTTACGGCTGTAAGACTGATTGTAAATTTCACCAGCTTTAGCATCACCCTCACCCTTGGTTTTTTGTGCTTCACGATAAGCCTCTGCGATTATTACTTCACGCTGTTTATCAGCATCTGCACGAATTTTCTCTGAAGCGGCGGCACCTTCTGAACGTAGTTGATTAGCTAAACGCTTACGCTCTGCAATCATACGATCAAATACAGACTTACTGATTTCCTCAGCATAGTCAACACGCTTCAATCGTACATCAACCACTGCAATACCCATTTGACGAGCTTCTGCATCGGCAGTTTTACGTAAGTTATCCATGACTGCGCCACGTTCACCAGCAATCACGTCACGCACTGTACGTTTACCAAACTCAGTACGCAAAACTGCATTCACGACTTTAGATAACCTATCCTCCGCAGCAGCTTCGCCACCCTCTTTGATGGATACATAATATTTTACAGGATCAACAATGCGCCATTTAACAAACGAATCCACCATCATGTATTTGTTTTCGCTAGTAATAAACTTTGCTGGCTGTTCCCAATCCAGTGTCAAAATACGATTATCAAAGTACTTAAGGTTATCCACAAACGGGACTTTAAAATAAAGACCTGGATCTTTCTTAACAGATACAATCTCACCTAACCTTTGTACAATGACATACTGCGTTTGCTTCACTGTGAAGGCTGAAGCTGATAGCAACATCAACCCCACAATCACCAAAATAATAATATTTTTTGCCTTGTTCATTATTTTTTCCTTATCTACTTTCTCTATCTCGGCTGCGGAAAGCTTCTCTCGAGCGCTCTGTAGTAGCTGCTGCTGAGTCAAAGGCTGCGCCTGATTCAGTTTGCGGATTTAATGACTGTACGGATTGAGACTGAGGAGTGTTAGACGCACCAGTCGCATTGATTAATTTATCCAATGGTAAATACAACAAGCTATTACCAGCTTTTTGATCAACAATCACTTTACTTGTATTAGATAAAATCTGCTCTTGCGCATCTAAATACAAACGCTGACGTGTGACTTCTGGTGCATTGTTATATTGCGCCAGAATCTGATCGAATCGACTAGTATTACCTCTTGCTTCACTTTCAACTTTTAACTTATAACCAGCTGCCTCAGATAACAGACGTGAAGCCGTACCACGTGCTTTTGGAATTACGTCATTAGCGTAGGCTTGACCTTCGTTAATTTGACGTTGGTTATCTTGGTTTGCACGGTTAACGTCTTCAAAAGCCTCTTGCACTTGCTCTGGAGGTTGAGCGCTTTGCAACGATACACTGATAATCTTTACACCAGTTTTATAACTATCTAAGATCGACTGCATACGTTCAGATGTATCAGCCAAACCTTTTTGTAGCAAATCATCCAGTTTGTTTTTACCTACAACTTCACGAATAGCTGATTCAGCGGCAGACATGACAGCGGTATCTGTTGATCGGTTATTGAATAAATAATACTTGGCGTTGTTCAAGTTATATTGCACTGCAAATTGTAGATCAATAATATTTTCATCTTCAGTTAACATTAAAGCTTCTTTAGGCAGCTTGGTTTTGCCGCCTCCAGTGCCTTCTGCACTGCTTCTATAACCAACTTCAAGCCTACGCACCTGCTCCATGTTGACGACTTGTACAGACTCAATCGGATAAGGCAAGTGCCAACGAGGGCCAGGCTCAGTCGTTTCATCCAACGCTTTACCAAAACGTGTCACTACGCCAGTAGAACCTTGGTCAACAATATAGAATCCAGAACCAAGCCAAATAAGCAGGACAAGCCCTATAATCGGCACGATTGGCAAATTAATGTCCCCAGATGACGGACGTTTTGGCTGAGAGTTTGATTGATTACCGCCGTTCTTTCCAAACATCGCATTAATCTTGCGGCTTAAATCACGCATCACTTCATCAAGGTCAGGTGGCCCTTCATTATTTTGCTGTCTCCAGCCAGGGAATTTAATCATTCATCACTCCAACACTAAAAATTGAATTACTTTAAACTTTGAAACTTTAAACTTCGGTTTCAAGCCAAAATCTTAATTTAAACAATGTGCTCATTAAAAATTAGCACATCAAACTTCAAATCTTGCCATTTACTATATCTTGCCATTTACTTAAGTACTTAAACAAAAGCACTTTCTTCAGTACTTTGCTTTTGTAGATACTGGTAATGTTCCGCCATGGCTAATCTCAGAAACTCAAGCCCTTCGCCTGTTTTTGCAGAAACATGTAAGCTTATAATTCTACCATACTCATCGCGGTCAATAGCAGGCTCCAAACCCACGCGATCTATTTGGTTATACACTAAAATCTGCGGTACTTCAGAAGCGCCAATCTCATGTAACACCTTATTCACTTGGGTAATCTGCTCATCACGATTAGTACTAGCAGTGTCTACAATATGTAATAGTAAATCAGCCTGCACAGCTTCTTCCAGCGTCGCGCCAAAAGCCTCAACTAACGCATGCGGCAAATGCTTAATGAACCCAACGGTATCCGAAAGCACCACAGAACCGCAATCTGGAATATAAATCTTATGCGTTGTTGTATCTAAAGTTGCGAAAAGCTGGTCTGCGGCATAGATATTGGCTTTAGTCAGCCGATTAAAAATCGTAGACTTTCCTGCATTGGTATACCCCACCAAGGACACAGTCATCACATTAGAACGTTTACGTGCTCTACGTTGCATGCCGCGCTGTGCTTTTAGCTTTAGCAATTTTTCTCGCAACTGCTTAACGCGCACACGCAACATGCGGCGATCAAGCTCAAGCTGTGTTTCACCTGGGCCGCCGCGCACACCGATACCACCTTTTTGGCGCTCTAAGTGAGTCCAGCCACGCACTAAACGTGTGGAAAGATGCTCAAGCTGTGCGAGTTCAACTTGCAACTTACCTTCATGCGTCTGGGCTCGCTGGCTGAATATATCTAAAATCAAGCCAGTTCTATCCACGACACGCGCTTGTAGCAAGCGCTCTAAGTTACGTTGTTGCGACGGTGTTAAATCATGATTAAAGACGGCAATATTGGATTCAGTTGCCTGCATCATTTGCGTCAATTCATCAGCTTTACCACTGCCAATAAACAATTTAGCATCAGGGGCTGACCGCTTCCCTTCCACTTTACCCAGTACAGCAAGTCCTGCGCTCAAGCTCAATTGACGAAGCTCTTCTAAGCTTTCTTCGTAATCATTTTCGCCAAAATCAACACTGACCAATATGGCAGCTTCGCCACCACTTGGTCTTTCAAATAAATCTTTCAACGCTTAATCATCACCTTCAGACATACTAATACTAACCGCACGCGCAGGTACAATCGTTGAAATTGCATGCTTATATACCATTTGCGTCACAGTATTTTTAAGCAGAATAACGTATTGGTCAAAGGAATCCACTTGACCTTGCAACTTGATACCATTCACAAGATAAATAGATACTGCCACATGCTCTTTACGTAATGCATTGAGAAATGGGTCTTGTAACATTTGCCCTTTTTGATTCATAACGTCTCCTATTGTTTGGAGTTAAATAAAATTAACCACTAGCGACCATTTAAGGCCATATACAAATATCTTACTCTCGTTAAGATATAGAACAACCAAATTCGTTCTTTAATTTAATTAAATTTAAAATTTAGCGTCTTTAATTCGTGCCATGACTTCATCCCTGCCAAGTAAAACCATCACTTGGTCAATACTTGGAGACTGCGCGATACCAGTTAGCATCACCCGTAAAGGCATTGCCACTTTGGGAAACTTTAATTGAAACTCTGTTACCACATCATTCAAGACATGATGAATTGCCTCTGCCTGCCACTCAACCGACACTAAAACATCGGTAAGCTTCTGCATTGCTGGTTTAATTTCTGCTGTTAAATGCTTTTCTGCCGCCGCTTGATCAACCAATGGTTTCTGATAAAAATAGGCGATACTATTAGCCAACTCGTTCAAGGTGTGTGCACGCTCTTTGTATAGGTCAATCACTGCTGCTAAATTAGGTGTTGCCGTAACCTGCACACCTAATTTAGCAAGGCGCTTAGTCACATCATTCACAAGGTAATCGGAGCTTGCCTGTTTAATATAGTGCGCATTGAGCCATCTAAGCTTTTCAGTATTAAATTGTGCAGCAGACGGTGTGATGCGATCTAAATCGAACCACTCACAGAACTGTTGCATACTAAAGACTTCCTCATCGCCATGACTCCAGCCTAATCGCGCTAAATAATTAAGCACAGCTTCAGGTAAATAACCCTCATCATCATACTGCATCACGCTCACAGCACCATGACGTTTGGATAACTTCTGGCCATCATCACCTAGAATCATTGATAAATGCGCATATTGAGGAATGGTTGCACCCAGGGCTTTAAGCATATTAATCTGGCGTGGCGTGTTGTTCACATGATCGTCACCGCGAATCACTTGCGTGATTCCCATTTCCCAATCATCTACCACAACACAAAAATTATAAGTAGGCGTACCATCAGCGCGCGCGATGATCAAATCATCCAACTCTTGGTTGGCGATGCTAATTTCACCTTTTACCAAATCATTCCACACCACATGACCGTCTTTCGGGTTCTTAAAGCGGATGACAGCAGGAATATCTTGCGGAGGTGCTGGCAGAACTTTGCCATCCTCTGGACGCCAACGCCCATCATAACGAGGCTTAACACCTTGCTGCATCTGCATTTCACGTAGCGCTTCCAACTCCTCTTTACTGCAATAACAATAGTAAGCACTGCCTTCATCCAGCATTTTTTGAATCACTTCTTTATAACGATTCATGCGCTGCATTTGATAAAAAGGCCCCTCGTTATAATCCAAACCTAGCCATTGCATACCATCAAGAATAGCTTGCACAGCCTCAGGCGTACTACGGGCAACATCGGTATCTTCGATACGCAGAATAAAATCACCTTTGTGCTTTTTAGCAAAAGCCCATGAGAACAAAGCGGTACGTGCACCACCGATGTGAAGAAAGCCTGTTGGACTGGGAGCAAAACGTGTGCGAACTTTCATATTTATTGATTTTTTACTATCTATATTGTTAGGGCAATATTTTATCATGGTCGCAAGGAGTCTAAAAAATTAAAAACAGATTAATACGCCAATCTATACATATGCTGTTATACAGCACTGTATTAATAAAACTGTGAACACACCGCCAATTAAATAAAATATGGCACAATAGTTGCTTTTAGCACTATACCTAGTGAAAGAATGTAGTTAAAAAATGGCTTTTCTCCAAAACTTGTTCAAGAATACATCGCAACCTAAGATGAAAACATCGATGGCATGGATGAGTCAAATCAAAGGTATGGACGACATCTCGGCCATCGAGTTCGCGACAGCTAAATTAGGAGATGAATTCAAAACTAACGCTTTTAGTAACCCAGCCAACTTAGAAGCACTCTTCACAATCGACGAAAATACACACATCATTGTCGAAAGAATCACAACACATTTTATTCATATTGAACATATCAGTGCTGGGTTAGAGGAGCGTGTATCTAATGCTGTGTTTTTTTATCACCGCCAGTTATTCTTAATTCACTTCTCGTTAATTGACCATTTTTACGATCAATACCAAAAGCATATACATGTTTTATTAGCGCGCGCAATTAGAAATGCAACACAAATGGTTAAATGGCGCTATTACAATTACCAAAGCGCACCAGCCAATGTCTGGCTACAGATATCTCAACTATATTTACTAGCTGAAAACCTATCTCTTTTAAACGCAAAAATTCAACCTTATACAGATCTTGAGCCTATCTCAATATCAAACGCTTACATTCAAGTTTGCATGCTGGGTACTCTTGAAGGCCTTAGCTTAAAGTGTGAGCAAATTGAATTGGTTTGTAAAATGCTTACTGTATGGGCATCAAAAACCACTGTAGATAAAGTATTTGATGAGCAACAGCATCTTTTTTATGTAGATACTACTAGCAACAAGCCCGCAAAACGTATCCGCACTTTCAAACCAGCTAGCACTTATCGCTACTGGAATTTCGATAGTGTCATTTCAAAAATAGAGCTTTGCATGTCTCTGATTGAATTCAACATTTCACCCAAGCAACCTTTTATGAAAGAACTGGTTTCTCATAAAGATGCCTTCACGACATTTGAAACCCTCAGCACTGAGTGGTCAAGGGTTGATTGCAGCCGCCAACGTAGAACGGAGGAGCGCAATAGTACCGCATCGGTTGCAACAGTATTTTTTGGTTATAAAGAAATTTGTGAACAACTCAAGCAGATTGAAAATATTAAGATACAACGTGGTGAGCGTGGTTATCTAGGTGAAAAATCGTTTGAAGAAAGATTGGCGTCTCACAACATTAATCGCAACGAACCCAATATTATTTATATGGATTTAACTACGGATCACTCAAGCATCATAGACCAATCCAATAAAGGTTTAGGTTTACATGTCAGCAAACATGCGCATGAGGTGAGTTTGGGAATGCTAATCGGCATTTCTGCCAAAGAGCAAAGAAACAATACAAAGCTTGGTGTTATTAAAAACATCAGACCCATTGCAAATGGAGAGTTGCACTTAGGCGTAGATTTGTTAAGCAATATCGGCTTTTACTCTCAAGCAGAAAATATGGGCTTGAAAACACAGAAAGTAGCCATCACGATAGGCGAACCTAGTATCAAAAACAACTACTTTGCTAACACTGTGTTCGCTGACACAAGCAGCTTTTTAGACAGCAGTTTCGGCACAGACCCGGGCAATTTCACCTGTATTTTCTTACCTAAGGAACAATCATTGTCTAAACAAGAGACGTTGATTATTCCTAAGCTCCAATACAACAAGAATGATATTTTCAAATTACAAATACTGGGTGAAGAGATACTTTTAAGATTCACCAAATCTTTTGAACGTCATGGTAACTGGGTACGTGTTACATTTACCACTGACATCAGCAAATAATCAAAAGTACCGCGTCAGCGATTAATCAACTTCTGCTGCTTGCCAACCACCACCTAACACTTTGAACAAATCTACGGATGCACTCAACCTTGCTTGACGCGCCTGCACAAAAGCCAAGCTTGCTTCGTTATAGGTACGTTGTGCATCTAACACTTCAATATAGGCAGAATAGCCAGACTGGTACCTGTTTTCAGACAAAGTTAGCATTTTTTTGGCAGAGTCTTGACTAGTTAGCAAAGACTGCTCGCGTTGTGTTTGTTGACGCAAATTGATTAATGCATCATTCACTTCAGTAAACGCCGTTTGAATCGTACGCTCATAGGTGGCTAGCGTTTTTTTCTGTTTAGCAGCCTCTTGGTCAACTCTTGCATTAAGCCTTCCACCATTAAATATTGGCAGGTTTAAACTAAGTCCACCAGTCCAAATGCGTGCTGCAGACTTTAATACATCTTGCAATTCAAGGCTTTCACCACCCCAATTTGCAGTAAGAGAAATGCTTGGATATAAGGCTGCTTTCGCCACGGCAATATTGGCGTTTGCAGCAACCATTTGCGCCTCAGCTTGACGCACATCAGGACGTGACTCCAACAAACTAGAAGGCAAACCAATGGGTGGAACTGGCGGTATCGGCAATGCCATCATGTCCGCATGAGCTTTAGCCCGATCCAATCCACTTACAGCCAAATTCAAATCACCAGTCAGTAGCGCCAATTGATTCAAGCTTAATGACTGTAACAGCTTTAAAGCTGAAATTTGTGCTCGTAAATTAGCACTGGCCGCTTCAGCTTGATAAACATCTAGCGCTGAAACAATTCCACCTTCTAAACGTCGTTTTGTTAGCGCTAAACTTTCGTCGCGGCTGACTAAATTTTGTTCAGCAATCTGAATTTGCTTTTCTAAACTTCGCAATGACAGGTACTGATTCGCCACCAAGCCCGTTAGAGATAGCTCAACGGTGTCTTTGGCATAACGGGTAGATAAAGCAGAGGCTCTCGCAGACTCCTTAGTTCGACTCAATTTACCCCAAAAATCCAGCTCGAAATTAGTACCCAATTTAAAGTTGTAGCTCTCACGAGGATTGTCAGCAAATACAGGGAATGCACCAGCCTCAGTTACTCGTGAGCGTGCGCCTCCAGCATCTAGATCAACTGAAGGAAACAGAAGCGTACCTGCCTCTTTCATCACAGCATCAGCTTGCTCAATATTAGCGACAGCTACTTTAATATCAGTATTATGTTTTAAAGCATTAGCAATTAAGGTATTAAGCGTTTCATCTTGATATAGCGTCCACCAGTCTTTTGCGATCTGGTTCTGTGCCGCATCTTGACTCATTTCAACATAACGATCTGGTGTATCAACTTTAGGTCTTAGGTAATCTGGCCATACTAAAGACTGACATCCAGACAACATCAAGCTACCAACCAAATAGAAAACTGGTTTAATTAAATAGTTATTTTTTTTCTGTTTCATACAGCACCTTTGTTGTCGTCATCTACTGAAGTCACCACTACAGGCTCATCGTCAGGTACTTCATGGTGTTTTCTATGTACATTCTTATTGCTTAACCACGTAAAGAACAGTGGAATAAAAATCGTGGCTACAAAGGTCGCAAGCAACATACCTCCAAATACACCTGTACCCATTGATTGTCGAGCTGCCGCACCAGCGCCAGTTGCAATCACCAATGGCACAATACCTAACACAAACGCCATTGAAGTCATCACGATTGGCCTAAATCGCAACCTTGCGGCCTCAAGCGCAGCTTCAGCCACTGGCATACCCTCTTCCATCTTCTGGCTTGCAAACTCCACAATCAAAATCGCGTTTTTAGCAGCCAAACCAACGAGTGTAATTAAACCAATTTGGAAGTAAATATCATTTGGCATGCCTCTCAGCAACACAGATAGCAACGCACCAGCTAAAGCAAAAGGCACTGCCATAATGACAGCAAGTGGTAAAGCCCATGTTTCAAACTGTGCAGCCAAAATCAAGAACACCATAATAATGGCAAAACCAAACGCAAATACTGCAGCCGAGCCTGTTCTTTTTTCTTGATAGGCTTGGCCTGTCCAAGCAATTTGATAGCCATCTGGTAAGCTTGCTTCTGCAATCTTTTCGACCATCTCAATGGCATCACCAGAGCTTACCCCTGACGCACCTTTACCTAAGACTTTAGCTGAAAGCAAACCGTTGTAACGCTCTAGTTGCTCAGCACCAACAATATAATTTACTTTGCTCAGCGCAGATAATGGCACCATCAAACCTTTATCAGAACGCACATAAACTTTACCTAAGTCCTCTGCTTTCATGCGGTAATCTGCTTCTGCTTGTAGCTGCACTCGGTAAGTACGACCTGATTTATTAAAATCATTCACATATAACGACCCCATCGTGCTTTGTAAGGTATCGTAAATACTCGATACTGGTACGCCCTGAGAAATCGCTTTTGCTTCATCTACTTCTAAAAATAGTTGCGGTACGGTAGGTCTGAAGAATGTATTAATCTCAGTCAACCTTGGCTCTTTTTTAAGCTCCTCAATCAAGTTATTCACAACAGCAGCCAATCGTGCAGGGTCAGAGTCACCTCGTGTCTGCACATATAGCTCAAAACCACCAGAACTACCTAAACCACGAATTGCTGGTGGATTAAATGCAATCGCCATTCCATCAGGCTGTTGCATACCAATACCGAATAGCTTTTTAACAATGTCATCAGCCGTAGTCTCACGCTCAGACCAGTCTTTTAGTCGTACAAACATGGTAGCCGCACTGGTCTTATTACCTCCCCCGATTAAATCGAAGCCATTTACAGCAAACTGATGTGCAACAGCAGGATCTTGAGCAATCGCAGCCCTTACATTTTCTGTCGTTTGACTTGTGCGACTTAACGTTGCACCATCTGGCATGATCACAGCAGAAATCACATAACCCTGATCCTCGGGTGGCACAAAACTTCCTGGTATCACTTTAAGCAACACTGCCACCAAAGCAATTATTGCAGCAAACACAATAGTGCCGATTATTTTATGGTGTAAAGTTAAATTGACTGTTGCGGTGTACAGATGGGTAAAACGTAAAAAAGTACGATTAAACGCTTTAAAGAATGCTGACTCTCCGTGCGTTTTCTTTAACAGTACTGCACACAATGCAGGCGTTAACGTCAATGCAACAACGCCTGAAATAACAACGGCTACAGCAACAGTCACCGCAAATTGTCTGTACATTTCGCCTGCAATACCACCCAAGAAGGCAACAGGGATAAACACTGCACACAGCACGAGCACAATCGCTACAACTGCCGCTGACACTTGTTCCATTGACTTCACTGCAGCTTTAATCGGTGACAGATTTTCTTCTTCCATCAACCGCTCTACGTTCTCCAACACCACAATCGCATCATCCACCACAATCCCGATTGATAGCACCATCGCGAACAATGTCAGCGTGTTAATGGAGAACCCAAACAACCATAAACCAGCAAAAGTACCAATTAAGGAAATAGGCACCGCAATAATAGGAATCAGTGTCGCACGCCAGCTTTGCAAAAATAAATACACCACAAGTACCACAAGCAACATGGCTTCGCCCAATGTTTTGAGCACTTCTAGAATAGATGCTTTCACAAAGTCGCTAGTGTCATAAGGTACCTCCCAATCAATACCTTCTGGGAAACGTTGTTTCAACTCCGTCATTTGCGCTTTAACTGCTTCTGCCGTATCTAAGGCATTAGCACCAGTTTGCAAGAAAATAGGAATACCTACACCTGGTGTACCATCTAAAGTGGTGCGAACGTTATAGCTCTGCGAACCAAGCTCAATACGTGCAACATCCTTTAAATGAAGCACACCACGCTGACCATCAGCACGAATAATAATATTGCCAAATTCAGCAGGGTCAATTAAGCGGCCTTTTGCGGTCACGGTATACACTAATTGCTGATTAGATGGTGATGGATCCTGACCAATCTTACCTGCCGCGTATTGCGCATTTTGTGATAGAATCGCATCAGCAATATCAGTGGTTGTCACCCCTAATTGCGCCATACGATCAGGACGCAGCCAGATACGCATTGAATAATCTTGTGCGCCAAAAATAGTTGCATCACCAACGCCTTTAATACGCTTAATTTCATCAAGCACATTCAATGTAGCGTAGTTACTTAAAAATAAAGTATCGTACTTTTTCTGCTTATCTGTCAGCATTACTACTAACAAGATGTCGTTAGATCGTTTCTGGACAACTAAACCAGTCCGTCTCACTTCATCAGGTAAACGTGGCAGAGCGATGTTCACACGATTACTGACGTTAAAAGTTGCTTGATTAACATCAGTACCCACTTCAAACGTAGCCGTAATCGTTAAAGTGCCACTAGAGTCTGCACTTGAGTTGAAATATAGCAAACCTTCAACTCCACTTAACTGCTCCTCAATTGGAGCAGCCACTGTTTTAGAGAGGGTTTCGGCACTTGCACCAGGGTAAGTTGCTGTAATTAATACCGTTGGCGGCGCAATTTGTGGATACTGTGCAATCGGCAACTTTAACGCTGCAGCCAAGCCCGCTAGCACGATGATGATAGACAGTACGCTCGCAAAAATAGGCCGTGTAATAAAAAATTTACTCATATAGATTCTCGATTAAGCCTGTTGTTATAGCTATTAGTAATAAACTTATTTAGAACCAGCTGATTCATTGGATTTTGGTGCAGGGCTTGCACTAGGATTGCTTAATGGGTGTGGAGATACTGTTGCACCAGGACGCAACTTGATAATATTATCGACGATTACTTTATCTCCAGTTTCAAGACCACTTAAGATTACCCAGTCTTTACCAACCCAATTACCAGCAACAATCGGTTTAATCATCACTTCATTTTTATCATTGGCCACATACACAAACTTGCCTTGATCATTACTTAAGACTGCCGTTTGTGGCACAACAAACACGCCATCTTTTTTCCCAGTGATGACTCTGATGCGAACAAACTGACCAGGTAACAAACGTTTATCATCGTTCTCAAAGGTAGCACGTAGCAACTGAGTGCCTAATTGTGGGTCGATACCACTAGCCGCAAAGTTTAACTGACCTGATTTTGGATACTCTTCCCCGCTAGGCAAAATCAACCTTACGTCCTTAACGCCTTTTTGCGTCAACGGACCTCCCAACTGCGCCAGCTCAGCATCAGACAAACTAAACCTTACCCAAATTGGACTAATCTGACTAACAATACTTAATAGACTTGTATTAGCGCTAATTAAAGCACCTTCTGACAACTCAAATCTGCCAGCTACACCAGATAAAGGCGATGTTACTGTTGTGTAAGATAAGTTCAACTCAGCCTCACGCACAGCAGACTCATATTGAGCCAAACCAGCTAGTGCCAATGCACTATCTGAGCGGGCATTATCTGCCTCACGCTGACTTACTGATTGTGTCGCAACAAGTGCCTGCAAACGTTGAGATTCACGCTGCGCTTGATCCAACCTTGCTTTTTGTTGTGCTAATTGAGCTTTTGCATTAGATAACGCAATTTGATATGGCACAGGGTCAATCAAAAACATCGCCTGACCTGCTTTAATTGGGGCACCTTCTTCAAATAGCTTTTTAAGCAGAATGCCGCCAACCCGCGGTCTAATCTCTACTTCTTTAGCACCTTCTGTTTGGGCAACTGCTTCAGCACTCATCGGCACACTAGTTGGTTCCATAGTAACTACACTGACTGGCATTGGCGGCATACCTTGTGCTGGTGCAGTGCTTTCCTGCTTACTACAAGCAGCAAGCATAGACATGGCAAGAACGCCAATAAGTGCCAGCATCATCCCAGATGTAACCATGGTTCGTTTAACATAAGCGCCCTGTCCGTTTATAGACTGTATGCGAATATGCTGTTGATTGTGATTTGCAGTCTTAGTTACCATTGAAAACTCCACGTTTATTTTTATAACTTATTAATTATTCTATGTTTTTATTGAAAGCAATAGCCATCCGCACTTGCTTACATACAGGTTTGTATGTATATTATATACAAACATGAATGTATGTAAATGCCTAAATGATTTAAAATACGAACTAAATACAGTTTTTAACTATGGAATTAATATGGTCAGAAAAACCAAAGAAGATGCAGAACTTACTCGCCAAAAGATTGTAGATGCAGCACGCGCTGTATTTCTTGCACGAGGCGTTAGTAAATCTACATTGGAACATATTGCATCACAAGCTAATGTAACACGCGGTGCTGTGTACTGGCATTTTAAAAATAAAGCCGAAATTTTTCATGCTATTCGTGAACAAGTATTTCTACCGCTGATTGACCGCATGGATGATACTTTAGCGATTAGTAGCGACAACTCACAAAATCCGCTGGATCAAATTGAAGCAAGCCTATGCCATACCATACATGAACTAAATGACAATATTGAGATGCGTGAGATTTATGAAATCATGATGATCAAATGCGAATATGTCGACGAGTTTGCACTAGTGCTTCATCAAATATTAAATAACTGCTCAAGCTTGATTGAAAAAATAGAAGTGGCTTACGAGCGCGCACAATCGAAAAATCAGCTAGCTAGCAAACTTACCCCTCGCGCGCTTGCACTTGATACACACCTGTTTTTTGGCGGATTGTTACACATGTGGATTAAAGATGCTGATGGTACTAAATTTAGATACCAAGCAATTGACCTCATTAAATCGCACATCAATTTACGCAGAAAATAGAATATTAAGAAATCTATAGAAAAAATTTAACAAAAAATTCTTCTTAGAGAAAATTCTTGTGGTTCAGTTATTGTAGAGATACCATATGCACATATTAAGCGTTGGAGGCATTGTGGCTATTTATACTGGTGAAATTTACGGTAAACAAACCGCAAGCAAGTTTGTGATGTACAACGTGCTAAAAGTGAGCAAGCAACTTGTTACCTTACAAAATATAGACAACCCACTGAGTCTTTTTGAAACAACAGAACAAAAACTAAGCGCATCAGGTTACATCCGCGTCAGCCAAACACCATTCATCGACTTAGAGTCAACCACGCCAAAACGTCGTAAAGCGGCTAAAAAACCAACTCGTTGCCCACTTACTTTTGATTTTTTAGAAGATCGTGCGGATAGTGAACGTCCTGCACCTATTATGCAGGACTTATTTAGCTAGCATTTTAGCTACGTGGAGGGCCGCCTCTTAGATCATGCCCGTCTGCACTGTAAATTTCCACTTCTACAAAGTCACCTGGTGTTAAACCTTCAGCATCTTCTAAATATACAACGCCATCAATCTCTGGTGCGTCTGCTTTAGTGCGGCCGATTGCCTCAATGTTACCTTCAACATCGGTCACGATCTCATCAACTAGCACGGTTTGAATACTACCAATTTTGGCGTGTACTTTAGCTGCACTAATACGTTCCTGCACTTCCATAAAGCGGCTTAGGCGCTCTTGTTTAA
The DNA here is from genome assembly GCA_030682715.1 of Methylotenera sp. Classification (GTDB taxonomy): domain Bacteria; phylum Pseudomonadota; class Gammaproteobacteria; order Burkholderiales; family Methylophilaceae; genus Methylotenera. Next base: position 38,994 of record JAUXNQ010000019.1, read on the forward strand.
CTTCTTCCGGCACTTGATCTGGCAAAGCATTGGCTGCCGCACCATCTACGGCGGAATAAGCAAAACAGCCTACTCTATCTAACTGCGCCTCTTCCATAAAGTCTAACAACTGCTTAAAGTCATCTTCAGTTTCACCTGGGAACCCAGCGATAAATGTGCTACGGATCGTAATATCTGGACAGATTTCACGCCATGCCTTAATTCGTGCTAAGTTATTTTCACTACTTGCTGGGCGCTTCATGGCTTTTAAGATACGTGGGCTGGCATGCTGAAATGGCACGTCCAAATAAGGCAGAATCAGACCATCTGCCATCAGTGGAATCACTTCATCTACATGCGGATATGGGTATACATAATGTAGACGCACCCAAACACCCAGCTCACTCAAAGCTTGCGTTAGTTCTGTCATACGCGTTTTCACTGGGCGACCATTCCAGAAACCTGGCCGATATTTAACATCAACACCATACGCTGAAGTATCTTGAGAAATGACTAGAATCTCACTCACACCAGCATTAACTAGATTCTCAGCCTCATTGAGTACGTCTCCAATTGGGCGACTGACTAAGTCACCACGCATGCTAGGGATAATACAAAAGCTACAACGGTGGTTACAGCCTTCTGAAATCTTAAGGTAAGCATAATGCTGAGGGGTCAGCCTTACGCCTTGTGGTGGCACTAAGTCAATAAACGGCTCATGCGGCTTAGGAAGGTTTGCATGCACTGCGGTCATCACCTCCTCTAACGCATGTGGGCCTGTTACTGCGAGTACGCTAGGGTGAGCAGCTTCAACCACGCCTTTTTTGGCACCTAAGCAACCAGTCACAATCACTTTACCGTTTTTATTAATCGCTTCACCAATAGCATCCAATGACTCTTCAACGGCGCTATCAATAAAACCACAGGTATTGACTACCACTAAATCGGCTTCATCATAACTACCAGAAATTTCGTAGCCTTCTGCCCGTAATTGGGTGAGAATACGTTCTGCGTCTGAGCCAGCTTTAGGGCAGCCTAACGATACAAAGCCTACTTTAGGCGTGGAATTTTTGCGTGTAGTACTTATTGTCATAAAAACCTATAAATCTTAAAAATTAATTCAAATGTATATTATTGCGATTGCTTGGATGTATGTTGTTATTTTAATGGCCGCGACTGAAAAGTCAGTGACGGCAGGCTTACTTACGTTTACATTCTATGGATTACTTCCCTGTGCCCTACTACTTTGGTTACTTGGTGTAAAACATCGTCGCCACCAACAAAACAAACAATCAATGGATGAAATAACCCACCAACAGGATAGTACCAACCCCCAAGGCGATGAGTAGTACCTGACTTAATGTCGCTTTTAGTTCAGTGCGTTTATGCAAGCTAGGAATTAAATCAGCCACTGCCACATACAACATACTTGCAGCTGCCAACCCTAATATATAAGGAATCCAACTCATCACATATTGCAGTGCAAAATAAGCAATCAGGCCACCTACCAAGGTTGCCAAGCTAGACACTAAATTAAAAATTAGCGCCTGTTTTTTACTATAACCAGAATGTAACAATATTAAAAAATCACCCACTTCTTGTGGAATCTCATGCGAAATAATCGCAAGCGCTGTGACCACGCCTAATTTAACATCCACTAAAAATGCTGCTGCAATTAGCACACCATCCACAAAGTTATGAAATGTGTCGCCAATCATAATCATCATGCCGCTACGACCACTGTCGTGTTGATGATGGGCTTGCGCGTGCACATGCACCAATGATGGTGTTTTTGTTGTAGAGACAGCTTTGTACTTTGTACCGCCAGCATCAGGTTGTGGATGCGTTAATGGACAATTTTCTTCACTATGTATGGCGTGCACTTCGCAATGATCACCATGACAATGCCGCCAAATTACCAACTTTTCTAGCACAAAGAATAGCAACAAGCCGAACAATAGGGTTGCAGAGATACTTTCTATACTACTCGCTTCACTAAAAGCATGCGGAAGAATTTCTAGAAAAACTGCCCCTAACATTGCACCAATTGCATAGCTAACAAGCATAGGAATCCAAGCAGTACGTAGGCTTAATGCAAACAATGCCGCTAAAGATACGCTTAACACCCCACCGATAAAGCTAGAAATGATGATCCATGCAAGAATGGGTAATTCTGGAATTGTCATGCAACACTTTTTATATATGAAAGAGCGCTATTATAACTGAGCTACCGTCATATCAGCGTTTGATTCCAGCCAAATCATGCTTGCCATACGCCCTGTCACGTTATCGCGCCTAAAAGAGAAAAGTCGAGCTTCATCTGTGTAAGTACAAAAGTCTTCATTTACACTGGCACCATATACTTGCGTCACGCCAATGTTATTAAGTCGCTGCTGTGCAATTAGATATAGATTACAAAGCCATTTACCATTTGAATCTTGATGATTGATCGATTTAAAAGCCAACGCTGCATGGCTATCTTTTTCAATAAACAGTTCACGAACATCAGCACCTACTTCAAACGCATCTGGGCCAATCGCAGGGCCTAACCATACCAACACATCACTGGGCGATACTTGCATTTTATTAACGGCGGCCTCTATGACACCATCACATAAGCCTCTCCAGCCAGCATGTACGGCAGCCACCACTGTTCCATTTTTATCACAAAGTAACACAGGCAAACAGTCTGCCGTCATCGTGACACACACAACATTTGTTTTTGTCGTAAATGATGCATCCGCATTTTGCACACAAGTGCTTGTGGCAGCATCAATCACATCCACACCATGGACCTGATTTACCCAAACAGGCTCGCTTGGTAAATATGGGCTCAATAATTGACGATTTTTCGCAACGGCGAGTGGGTCATCTTGTACATGAGCGCCCAAATTCAAATTAGCGTACGGAGCAACACTTACACCACCAAGGCGAGTAGTTTGTAATGCCCTCACATTTGCTGGCGCGGGCCAATTCGGGGTAATAAATTTAATAGGCGCAGTATTTATCATTATCAATCGAAGGGCTAGAATTAAACGTGATTAGAATTAAACATCTTCTTCTATATCATCATCTTCTTCATCGCCATCGTCAAATAGGTCTTCATCATCGTATTCGTAATCCTCATCCGCTAGATAAGGCTCCATGCTTAACTCGAAATCTTCTTCATCATCACGAACATCTTCATGGCGCATCGCTTCTAACAATACTTTCATATCATCAGCCAGCTCGATTTGCCACTCCATAAACTCATTAGTGGCGGGATGAACCAAGCCCAGCTTGATTGCGTGCAAAGCCTGACGGTTAAACTGACTCACTGCATCACGCAACGTTTGTGTCATCGCGCGAATCGGCACAATGCCACGGAAACCATAAACTGGGTCGCCAACCAAGGGGGCTTTTAGATGCTGCATATGCACGCGAATCTGGTGGGTGCGGCCAGTTTCCAAGTTGCAACGTAGATAAGTTTGCACAGAAAACCGCTCTAATATTTCATATCGTGTAACAGCAGGCTTACCCATTCTGTTAATCGCCATTTTTGTGCGTGAGCGTGGATCACGACCAAGTGGCTGATCGACTACGCCATTACGCCACAATTGACCCCAAACAATCGCACGATACTCACGCTTCACTGTGCGCGCTTGTAACTGGCGCACCAAATTAGTTTGTGCACTTAGGGTTTTAGCTACAACAAGCAAGCCACTCGTTTCCTTGTCTAAACGATGCACAATACCTGCGCGCGGCACATCATGTAATTGCGGCGCATGAAATAATAAAGCATTCAGCAAAGTGCCTTCCCAATTACCAGCAGCTGGATGTACAACCATACCAGCAGGTTTATTGACAACTAAAATGTGATCATCTTCATACACAATATCAAGTGGAATATCCTGTGCAGTAAATGCATAGACCTCAGGTTTAACCTGTACATCTACTAACACCTTCTCCCCTCCCCACACTTTGGTTTTGGAAGTACTGGGCTTACCATCCACCGTCACTAACCCAGATTTAATCCAAGCCTGTAACCTAGAGCGTGAATGTTCAGGTAGTAAACGTTGCAAAGCAACATCTAGACGTAAGCCGCCTAACTCGGAAGAAATGGTCAGTGAAATTAGGTTACTAAGAGATTGTTGAGTAGCGTCTGTCATCGGTTATAATTGTGTAAATTCTTAAAGGTGGTTTTGCATGAAGTATATCTCAATTTTAGCTTTTACCTTCTTAGTCAGTGGCTGTGCAATTTTTGGTGCACCAACCGAACTTGACGATACAAAAGGCTGGACAGCTGAACGCATCTATCAAGAAGGTGCTGCAAAAATGCAAGACAAAGACTACGTCAAAGCCATCGTTTATTTTCAAAAGCTTGAGTCTCGTTATCCGCATGGCAAGTTTGCCACTCAAGCACAGCTTGAAACCGCTTATGCGCATTATAAAAAACAAGATCCTATTTCAGCAGTCGCTGCAGCTGACCGTTTTATTAAACTTCATCCGAACCATCCAAACGTAGATTATGCATACTACCTAAAAGGACTGGCGGTATTTAACGAACGTGGCATTATAGAAAAATTTACTAAACAACAAGTGAGCGATCGCGACCCACGCGCCTTGAAGGATTCTTTTGCTACATTTAAGGAACTAGTCACACGGTATCCTAAAAGCCGTTATGTGAAAGATTCAACGCAACGCATGATATACCTTGCAAATAGTCTTTCAGACCATGAGCTTCACGTCGCTCGTTACTACATGAAACGACAAGCATACGTAGCAGCAGTTAACCGCGCTAAGTATGTACTGGAATACTACCCACAATCGCCATACATTGAAGAAGCCTTAGTCATTATGATCAGTGCTTATGATTTAATGAGTATGGATGACTTAAAAAACGACACCCTGAGAATCTTAAAAACCAATTATCCAGACAGTGCAATGCTGGGTAAAGGCGTACCTAGTGATGAACGCATTTGGTGGAAGTTCTGGGAAAGCTTATATTGAACTAAATCACATTATGTTTATCCACTATTTTAATGAAGTACTTTAATAAATTACCGGGTTTCATTAAAACGCCATCAGGGCTAGAGTGGATTTTATTTAAAAAAATACCCCACATCTTTCTTATTGGTACTGCAGTACCTTGCATATCAATGTTAACGATATATTACGGCCATGATGCTATTAGTCGAGACGATCAGCAGGTAATATACCAATTGCTAGGGGTTTTATTCAGCGCCTGGTTTTTTGTTGGCACGTTAGCGATTGGCTGCATCATTGTCATTCTTATGAAAGGCCCAGCATATGTTGCAGATCCTTATGAGTTACCTCAAGAAAATAGAAGGTTAGAAAAACTCCCTCATTCTTAACATTCAATGACTAAATAAATATCTAGGTTTATTATCAATTTCACTTCCCAACAGTAGTCGCAGTATTATCAGCTACTCACATCACGCCGGGTAATGAAAGTGAATCTCATCATGAGCTAGCAATTATGTCACTCATGCAGTGACATAATTGCGTTCATATTTTATATCGACAACATAATAGAGCGTATTAATGTTTTTTGGCGCGGCGGTCCTTGTCTTCGACTTCTTTTTTGGCTTTTAACTCTGCACGCTGAGCAGTCTTACGTCGGCGCATGCTTACAATACCCTCACCAGACTTACGTTTATCCTCTTCTTCAGCAAACGGATTATGGCCTTGTTTATACTGAACGCGTAATGGAGTGCCTGATAATTGGAATGTTCTACGGAATGTTTTCTCTAAAAAGCGAGTGTACGCATCTTTAACACCATCAACATGGCTGCCATGAATCACCACAATAGGTGGGTTGCTACCACCCTGATGCGCATAACGTAATTTTGGACGAATACCCTTACTAATTGGCGGCTGATGCTGTTGCATCGCATCGATCAGAACACGTGTAAGTTGAGGCGTTGCAAGCTTAGCAAAGGCTGCTTTATATGCCACATCCACGGATGTAAATAACTCAGGCAGTCCTTTTTTACGCAATGCTGAAATGTAATGAAACTCAGCAAAATCTAAGAACTGTAACTTACGGTCAATTTCACGTTTAATCCAATCGCGCTCGTCGTCTTTCAAACCGTCCCATTTATTGATAGCAACGACTAAAGCACGACCAGCGTCTAAAATGTATGCGGCTACGTGCGCATCTTGCTCTGTAATACCTTCTTGGGCATCCACCACAAGAATCACCACATTAGCCTCTTCAATTGCTTGTATGGTTTTAATGACAGAGAACTTCTCGATGGCTTCAAACACACGGCCACGTTTACGTACACCAGCGGTATCAATCAGTGTGTAGTGTTTACCGTTCTTTTCTAAATCAATATGAATAGAGTCTCGCGTAGTACCAGGCTCATCAAATGCAATCACGCGCTCTTCACCCAGCAATGCATTCACCAAGGTAGACTTACCCACGTTAGGACGGCCAACAATCGCTACTTTAGGAATTCTATCGCCTGTATAATCCGTAACAGGCTCTTCTTCTACTACTTTAAAGTTCTCTAAAGCTAACTCAACAATGTCACGTACACCTTCACCGTGTGCAGAAGAGATTGAAAGCGGATAACCTAACCCTAGTTCATGGAAATCAGCACTAACAATTGCTTTTTGCATGCCTTCGGTTTTGTTCACTGCCAGTAATACTGGACACTTAGTTTTACGTAAGCGATTAGCAATTTCCATGTCTTGCGGTGAAACACCCTGACGTCCATCAACCAAAAAGATGATAGCGTCAGCTTCATCAATCGCTTGTAGCGTTTGTTTTGCCATGGCTTTAAGAATGCCACTGTCTGTGTTTGGCTCAAAGCCACCCGTATCTACTACTAAATAAGGCTGACTTGCACCAATACCCCGTCCATAGTGTCTATCACGGGTTAAGCCAGGTAAATCAGCGACAAGCGCATCACGACTTTTTGTTAATCGATTAAATAATGTTGATTTGCCGACGTTAGGTCGACCAACCAAAACAATGGTAGGTATCATGTGAGCCTTCTATAAAGCACTGAAGCTAATTGATAAATTCAATCATCAATTAGCTCAATTAATTTTTAATTCTAATGAAAAGCGATTAAACCAAATAAATCATCTTACTTAATTTGGATCGCATACAATCCGCCACCACGAGACTGCGCAAGCAAGGTGTCACTATTAATAGTAACCATCTGCGGCATAATCGGTGTGTCATCTGTTTTAATTCTGGCAGAAAATGCACCATCTTCACGCTTGAGAAAATGAACGTAACCTTCTACATCCCCAACCGCGACAATATCGCCCATCGGTAAAGGTGCAGTCAGCTGTCTATTTTTAAGGGCGGCCTGTCGCCAAAAAGTTTTACCTGTCGTGTAATCAAGTGCGTAAATTGAGCCGATGGCATGAGACACGTAAATACGTGCGTCTTCATGGCTCAATCCAGCTAGGCTTGATATGTCTCGGTTCCAAACAACCCGTCCAGTTGCACGATCTACTGCGGCAATACGACCTTGATAAGCAACCGCATACACCAACGGTCCGTCAACCTTAGGCAAGCTAGTAATGTCTGCAATGCGCTCAATCTCAGTGACGCCTTTAGGCTGTGCAACAGAAGCTTCCCATAGCAACTTACCATTATCAGCGCGAATAGCCGCTAACTTCCCACCAGCAAAACCTGCATAGACTGCACCACCATCAACAACTATACCTGCACTACTACGCAAGGTAAGTGCAGGACTAGTTCGGTCATAAACCCACTTCCTACTGCCGTCATCTGCGTTAATGCCATAAATACGACTATCCCCAGTACGTACAATGACCATGCTATCGTAATACCTAGGTGCACTTAATATTTCACTGCTAAGTCTCGACACCCATTGTAATTTACCAGCATTATCATATGCATAGATTGCGCCTTTTTGGGTGCCGACCAGCACTAAACTGCCGCCAACACCAACGCCACCTGTTAGCTTTTCTCCGACCTTAACGTGCCATAGCTCTTTACCGCTTGTCACATCTAGTTTTACAAGATCGCCTTCAGCACTGGCTGCATATACAAAGCCCGCCTCAACTAAAGGTGAGAAATCATAATTACCAGCGGAGCCAAGCTTAGTCTGCCAAACTACCTTTGCTGTAGCACTAGCCTCAAACTCAGTTAAAGGCTCTATATCTACCAACTCTCGACCGAATACACGTTCTGACAAGTCAGTTTTGATATCGGTAATTGCTGTACAAGCAGGCAATAGCACTAAGCTACATAAAACCAATAGTATTTTTGATTGTTTAATAAAACGCATTAATCACTAACCTAGCGAATCGAGTTTTTGTTGCGTCAGATGACGATATCTACCTTGTGCATCAAGCCTAGTAAGCGCATGTTCATAAGCGGCTTTGGCTTCGGCTGTTTTACCCATACCAAGTAATACATCACCCTTTAAATCAGAAAACAAACCATCAAAACCGGCATCGTGTTTTGCCTCTAGCACTTTTAAAGCGGCATCGAAGTTATTTTCTTCTGACAAAATATTTGCCAATTGCAAACTAGCAATAGCACTTACAGATGTTTCTTTCGCATTACTAATCGCCCACTCCAGCTGTGCTTTTGCACTTTTAATCTCATTTGCTTCGTAATTTGCTTTAGCTGCAAATACCGCTGCGCGTCCTGCATATGGCGTTGCGCTGTATTTGTCCATGAGTAATGCAGATTTTATTTGTATCGCTTTTAAATCTTTTGCATCAACAACTTGTAAAGCCTGATACTCTGTAGAAGCATCAACAGCTTGTTTTGTTTGGTAGTATGTCCAGCCTTGGTAAGCTGCGTAAGCGACTAACAAACCAATCACAAGGTTACTTACCATTTTTCCGTAAGTTTTCCACCATGCTTTTAGCTCATCTATCTGTTCTTGTTCTTCTAAATCGTATGCCATGCTTAGTCCTAATTTATTTAATTCAAACCTAATATTTAACTCAAAAACCTATGCTTTTTTAATCAACCATTCACCACTTTTTTGCCAGGAATTGCTGCCAATAAATTCTGCGTATATGTATGTTGGGGCTGCTCATAAATATCAGCAACTTTTCCTTGCTCAACTACCTGCCCCTGATGCATCACAACAATATCGTCCGCTATATGGCGCACAACGCGCAAGTCATGGCTAATAAAGATATAGCTAAGTGCCATTTCTTGTTGCAACTCTTTAAGTAACAACAATATTTGCGCTTGTATCGACACATCTAATGCAGATACAGGCTCATCACACACCACGACCTTAGGTTGGAGTACTAAAGCTCGTGCAATCCCAATACGTTGCCTTTGACCACCAGAAAACTCATGCGGATATTTTTGCATATCTGCTTCAGTTAAACCAACACGATTTAACATGGCAATCACTTTTGTTTGCCGTTCAGCCGCATTACCCAATCCATGAATCAGCAACCCCTCACCGACTAAGTCACCCACACGCATACGTGGGTTGAGTGAGGCAAAAGGATCCTGAAACACCATCTGTAAATCTTTACGAACAGATCGAAGCGATTCCGCGTCCAGCTTAGCTAGATCTTTTCCAGAAAAAATCACTTCGCCACTATCAATGGATTGCAATTGTAACAGACATCTCGCCAAGGTGGATTTGCCACTACCAGATTCACCTACAACAGCCAATGTTTTACCTGTACGTAGCTTAATACTGACATCATTTAAAGCCTTTACCGAGCTTTTACCAAAACCAAACCGCCCACTACGCTGCGTGTAGGTCTTAGTTAAATGATTGGCTTCCAGAATATATTCGCTCATCTTACTGCCCCAATAGACTGAGTGTTATTTTCTGGCAACCAAGCGTAATCAATCGGTTTTAAATCCTTTTTACCTTCTGCGTCAGGAACACAAGCAAGTAAGGCTCTAGTATAAGGGTGTTGAGGGTTACTTAGCACCTGCGCTTTACTTCCTGCTTCAACAATTTCGCCTCTAAACATCACGACAACATTATCAGCAATATCTGCCACCACACCAAAATCATGCGTAATAAACAGCATCCCCATATTCATGCGTGCTTTAAGGTCATCCAGTAATTTCAATATCTGCGCCTGAACCGTCACATCCAGCGCAGTAGTCGGTTCATCTGCAATCAGTAAGCGAGGCTCGCAGGCAATACTCATGGCAATCATCACGCGCTGGCGCTGTCCGCCAGATAGCTCATCGGGGTAACTTCCAGCACGGCTAGACGGAATGCCGACCATTTCTAGTAAAGCTGCAATCTTAGCCTTTAATGCTTCGCCTTTTAAACCCAAGTGCGTAGTCAAGCTTTCGCCAATTTGATAACCAACTGTCAATACAGGATTAAGCGATGTCATCGGCTCCTGAAAAATCATGGCGATCTTAGCGCCACGGATTTTTTGCAGTGCTTTCTCACTTAGCAATGCTATATCTTGCACACCAGACTCTTTATCGTTAAATAGCACTTTGCCAGTATTAAGCTGCAACTGCTGAGATAACAAACCCATGACCGATAATGCGGTAAGACTTTTACCACTTCCAGACTCACCAACGACACAAGTAGTCTTACCTGCTTCAATCGAAAAACTGACATCATTGACCAATAAACGTGATGGTGATTTCTTGGGTGAAATACTGACATGCTGAAGTTGCAATAAAGGTTGGGCTGTACTCATCGAATTAGTCATCATTTATTCAATACTATAAACAATAGTCACAACAACGCGGGCAGTTTTGTCGATGGTGGACTTATCGTAAACACCGCCGTAACTGTCATCACCTGCGTCACCGCCAACAGGTAAGATATAAAATGCGCCCTGCGAAGCAGATTTCATTACCCCTACTTTTACACCATCTTGCTTTACAAATTCAGTGGCGCGACTACGTGCATTTTTTGTAGCAGCAGCGATTAACGACATCTTAATATTTTCTAAATCACTGACCAAATATGACGGTGCTCTGGCAACTACAGGGTGATTTTCTGCCCGTAATTGCAACAAAGCTTTATTTGCATTGGTAATTTTGTTTAAATCTTTAGTAACCACACGAATCGTTTGATATGCATCGAAACCATTTTGCACTTGTCGAGGAATGTCTTTGATAAACACTTCATCATAATGCGGATTCAAGGTTTCGATATCAGCACTCCAAGTGTTAGCATCTAGCCCTTGCTTTAATAAAAACGCCTCAACAACTTGACGCTCTGCTGCCAGTTTTTCCAAAGCCGCAGCCTGCGTAGCTTGGGTAACGCCAATACTTAATTCCCACTCTGCGCTATCTGCTTTAATTGGTTTTTCAGCCAAGCCTTTGACTGTAATCGATTGTTGACCAGACATCGCCCGCTTACCTTGTACGCCTAAGATAAAAGCGGCCGCAGACATGCCGATTGCTAAAAAGATACCCAATGCAACCATCGCTTTAAACAAATTATTTTGCTCATTCATTGGGCGTACCTTTTAATTAATTATTTAACTAAATTAGTTATTAAATATTGAGCTTAATTTGTGGTTAAATACTCAATCGCGGCCTCGACGCCAAGCCTCTGTTGCTCACCCTTCACAGTCGCTAACATCGGCTTTAATGTGACCTGATTGTTAACCACTTCATCATCGCCCAGTATCAACGCATACTTAGCACGACTTCTATCTGCTTTTTTCATTTGTGACTTAAAGCTGCCACCGCCAGCGTGTAATACCACTTGAATATTAGCATTGCGCAAGCACTCAGCAATACTAAATGCAGCACTTTCAGCTTGCTCACCTACGTTAACAAGATACACATCAGGCGCGTCATCTGCATGAATACCGTATTCTTGCATTAACAAGAATACACGCTCTAGACCAATACCAAAGCCACATGCAGGCGTTGCATCGCCACCTAAGCGTTCAACCAAAGTGTCATAACGGCCACCGCCAGCAATCGTTCCTTGTGCGCCTAGCTTTGTTGTCACCCATTCAAATACTGTGCGGTTATAGTAATCTAAACCACGCACTAAGCGCGGGTTCACTATGTAAGCCACGCCAGCGTCGTTAAGTCTTTTACACAGACCCTCAAAATGTGCGCGAGTTTCAACACCCAAGCAATCAATCAGTTTTGGCGCACCCTCACACATGGCTTGCATGCGTGGATTTTTAGTATCTAAAATACGCAATGGGTTCGTATGCAAACGGCGTTTAGCATCTTCATCTAGCAAGTCCGCATGTTGCTCAAAGTAAGCAATCAATACATTACGATATTCAGCACGCTCATGCGCATCGCCTATGCTGTTGATTTGGAGCTCTACATCTTGAATCCCAAGTTCACGCCATAATCTAGCCAACAACACGATTTGTTCAGCATCCACTTCTGGTGTATCAAACCCAAAAGCTTCCACACCAATTTGATGAAATTGGCGCTGACGGCCTTTTTGTACATTTTCATGGCGGAACATTGCACCTGTGTACCATAAACGCTGCGGGCCATTATAAGTAAGATTATGCTCAACAACAGCACGCACACAGCCTGCCGTTCCTTCTGGGCGCAAGGTAAGCTTGTCACCATTGAGCGCATCTTCCCATGCGTACATTTCTTTTTCTACAATGTCGGTATGCTCACCGACACTGCGTACAAACAGCTCGGTAGGCTCAACTAGAGGCATGCGGATATTTTTATATCCATACTGTGCTAATACGCGACGTGCAGTGTCTTCAAGTTTGAACCATAAAGGCGTAGCCTCAGGCAGAATGTCGTAAAAACCTTTGATGCTTTGAAATTTATTACTCATGAACTTTGTTATTGCCTATTATTAATTGACTACTTGTATTGGAATCGTCTTTTGCGCAGCTGCCAAGTTTTGCACATTTACTGAGTGTAGCTTGCCACCTTCAGCATAGTTTTTTTGCACGTAAGCTTCAACAATCGATTGAAACTCTTCTGCGATATGATCGCCTTTTAGTGTGACAGTTTTCTCACCGTCTACAAACACGGGTGCCACTGGCACTTCACCTGTGCCAGGTAAGCTAATGCCAACATTGGCTAATTTAGACTCACCAGGACCATTAACGACACACCCCATCACCGCTACACTCATGTTCTCAACCCCTGCATACTGATCACGCCAAATTGGCATTTGATTACGCAGATAGGTTTGAATTTGCATGGCAAGTTCTTGGAAATAAGTAGAAGTGGTACGACCACAGCCTGGACAAGCGGTCACCAACGGTGTAAACGACCGAATACCCATGGTTTGCAAAATCTCTTGCGCAACCACTACTTCTTTAGTCCGTGACTCATTAGGCTCTGGCGTTAATGAAACTCTAATCGTATTGCCAATACCTTGTTGTAACAACAAAGCTAAAGCAGCCGTTGAAGCAACGATACCTTTAGAGCCCATACCCGCTTCAGTCAGCCCCAAATGCAAGGGATAGTCACTACGGCTTGCTAGCTCTGTGTAAACTTTCACTAAATCTTGCACATCACTGACTTTGCATGAAATGATGATTTGATTAGGAGACAACCCTAACACTACTGCTTGCTCAGCGCTCTCAAGCGCAGACTGAATTAAAGCTTCACGCATTAAAGCATCAGCAGTTAGCGGCTCTGCCAGCTTGGCATTATCATCCATCATCTGCGCCATTTTTGCTTGATCTAGACTGCCCCAGTTAACACCGATACGCACTGATTTTTTGTACTTAATGGCAGCCTCAATCATTGCAGCAAACTGCTCATCACGCTTTGATCCCTTACCTACATTACCAGGATTAATGCGATATTTTGCTAGAGATTCAGCACAATCAGGGTATTGAGCAAGTAATTTATGGCCGTTGTAATGAAAATCTCCAACCAATGGGACATTGCAACCTAACTTATCCAAGCCACGACGAATATTGCCAACTTGTGCTGCAGCTTCTGGAGAGTTAACCGTAATCCGCACAACCTCCGAACCAGCTTGCCATAGGGCGTAAACTTGCTTGATAGTCGCATCAGCATCTGCGGTATCTGTATTGGTCATGCTTTGTACAACGACTGGTGCAGGTGATGTGTTGAACAAACCACCACCCACTGGCACATGACCAACCATCACTTGCAACGTGTTACGCGCTTTATTTTGCATAAACAAACTCAATGATTACTCCAAACTAATACGTGCAATATTGTTTCGAGTGTAACCAACCAAATCGACAGCTTGCCCAGAAACATTGACTGTTGCAGCTTTAGCATTACCAATCACCACATTAAATGGTGGTTGGAAACTAAGCAATTGCGTTTCACCTGCGTTCAATGTACTTTCATAAAGCACTTGACCATCCTTACCACTCACACGTACCCAAGTTTCCTCTGTCACTGCCATGCTCACTTTTTTTGCAGACAAAGCGGCAGCTTTAAGCTCAGACTTGGTTTGAGGTTCTGCTCTTATTGCGGATTCAGGTTTAGCTTGCGCTACTGGCTCTGCAACAATCGCGGAAATAGTTTGCGCAGGCACGGCTGATTGAGTCAATTGCAATTGCTGATTACTATCAGACTGATTAGTAACACCTGCATCAGCAGTTGAATATGACGCCTCTTCAACTTGACGCTCTGCGGCTGGCAAAGCGACTTCGGGCAATGGAATTTCCAATGAGAGTTGTTCATCCACAGGCTGATCTGCCGTTAATGCAGTCGATTGCTGCGCTTCATTATCTGACAACTTGAATTGGTCTGGAAAATACTCAAGATACACAAACCAAGCGAGTAAAAAGAATAGAACTACAATACTACCTATAATATAAACAAGCCAAGGCTGACTATCTTTAGTAAGCGGCACTGGCTGCATCGAAGAATTAACGGCTAGTTGGCTAGGTGCTTGTGTTGGTGATAGTTGACGATAGATATCTAACAAGGGTGTAGCATCTATTTCTAACAGCCGTGCGTAATTGCGGATAAAACCACGTGTAATCATTGCATCTGGTAGCAAATCAAAGGCATCTCGCTCAAGTGCATCAATTTGCTTCACACTGTAACGCAAACTATCTGACACATCTTGCTGCGACAGTTTCTTTTCATTTCTAGCTGCCTGCAAAATAGCACCTAATGACGCAGCCACTGGAATTTCTGCGCTTACGTCTTCAACCTGCTGTGTCTCTGTCATTAATAATTTCCACTCTGTAACAACTTAGCTTGTTCTGAATCTGGATATTGACGCCTCAACTCAAGTGCATAACTTGACTCATCATCTCGATCACCCAGTAGTCGTGCTATTCTGACAGACAGCCATAATAGCTCTGGTCCAGGCCTACTGAGCATTGCGTTTTGCAAGGTAGTTTTTGCACTAGTCACATCATTTCGGTTAAATTGAATGAGCGCAAGCTGATAAGCTGCAGAGTGAAACAAAGGCTCAATTTGTAGAGCGCGCTGAAAATAAGCTTCTGCATTACGCATATCCTGTTTACGTAACGAACAGATACCTGCATTGGTATAAGCCATTGCAGGCGTTGCGTATAATGGATTCTTTACTGCAGCCATAAACTCTTTAATCGACTCATCGATTCGCCCACGAGAGCACAAGAAACTACCAAAATTATTATGTGACTCGGAGTTATGAGGCTCAATCTGTATAGACTGTTTAAAGTTCTTTTCAGCTAAGTCATCTTGACCAAGGGCGGAGTGCACCATACCTAAACCGTTATAAGCCAAGCCGAAAGTTGGATCGATTTTAGTGGCTATCGTAAACTCCTCCAACGCCACTTCAAAATTTCTCTGTTGAAAATAAACAGAACCTAAGTCGTTGTGCGCACGTGCGCGCGCTCTTGCATTTTCTATATCGTATGATTGCTGTTGTTGACTGACACATGCGACTAAAAAACCAGAAACCAAGAAAACCAAAATCAACTGGCGGTCAAACAATTTAAAGGCTATAAATTGCCTAGTTAATAACTGTATTAAGTTCATTTAACACTCACTTCTTTAGCCAATGGATTCTATAGGAATGTGTTTAGCTGTTCGTTTAGTCTTATCTAACACTTTGCCTGCCAACTGACCACAAGCAGCATCAATATCTTCACCGCGTGTTTTACGTACAGTAACGATATACCCAGCTTGCATCAAAATATCACGGAAAACACGAACATGACTTGGTTTAGACGTATCATAACCGCTATTAGGGAATGGATTAAATGGTATTAAATTAAATTTACAAGAAACGTTTTTTACCAGTGCTAAGAGTTGATGCGCATGCTCAACCGTATCATTGACACCATCTAACATCACATATTCAAACGTTACAAAATCGCGTGGTGCTTTTTCCAAATATCGATTACACGCCGCCATAAGCTCTTTAAGCGGGTACTTTTTATTGATTGGCACGATCACATCGCGCAAGGCATCATTTGGCGCATGCAAAGATACGGCCAATGCAACAGGACAATCTTCTTTCAAACGATCCATCGCTGGCACTAAACCACTCGTAGATAAAGTCACGCGGCGGCGACTTAAGCCATAAGCACTATCGTCCAACATGATTTGCATGGCAGTCACTACGTTATCGTAGTTAGCCAAAGGCTCGCCCATACCCATCATCACTAGATTACTAATGATGCGATCATTGGCAGGTAACATGTCGTAACCTGTTTCTTCTCGCAAGGATTTGTTTGCAATCGCAAGCTGACCAATAATTTCTGCAACACTTAAGTTGCGATTAAAACCTTGACGCCCAGTAGAGCAAAATGTGCACTCAAGCGCACAGCCTACTTGGCTAGAAACACATAAAGTACCGCGATCATCCTCAGGGATAAAGACAGTTTCAATACTGTTTGCCGTATCTGTACCGATTAGCCACTTGTGTGTGCCATCATTGGATACCTGTGCTAACTGCACTGTCGGCAAAGTAATCTCTGCATCGACAGCGAGTTTTTCACGCAGGCTTTTAGCAATATCAGTCATTTGCTCAAAATCATGTACACCAAAGTGGTACATCCAACGCATTAACTGCTTGGCACGAAAAGGTTTTTCACCTCTTTCAGCAAACCATTGCGCTAGCTGTGATTGATTGTAGTTGAGTAAATTGACCAAAATTATTTACGCCTTAATATTAACTTTCAATTAATTATTTCTAGGTTGCAAAACACGCACTTGTTATACAAACCAATGTAACGCAACCCGAATAATTAAATTACTTACCGAAGAAGTAAGCGATTTCGATTGCTGCGTTTTCAGCAGAATCAGAACCGTGAACTGCATTTGCGTCGATGCTTTCAGCAAAATCAGCACGGATAGTACCAGCAGCAGCTTCTTTAGGGTTTGTTGCACCCATCAAGTCACGGTTAACTTGCACTGCGTTTTCGCCTTCTAACGCTTGAATCATCACTGGGCCTGAAACCATGAATTTTACTAAATCAGCAAAGAATGGACGCTCTTTGTGTACTGCGTAAAAGCCTTCAGCTTCAGCTTGTGTTAATTGCGCCATTTTAGCTTCAACCACTTTTAAACCAGCGTTTTCAAAGCGCGTGTAAATTTTACCGATTACATTTTTTGCCACTGCATCAGGTTTGATGATAGAAAGCGTACGTTGAACTGCCATAATTACTCCATTAAATAGACTTATTGAAAAGACCATTAAAATACCATTTTTAGCACTTAAAATAAACCAACATTTTATGTTATGGTGTTAATTAAATGAGTTTTAGAATCAGTCTTGATGTGTCAGAATTGGCGTTATTATGAAAAACAATTTAAATTCACCCCTTCCAATCTCCGTCACTTGTCCTGCATGTGGCATGCTTTGTGATGACTTATCACTCACCGACACAACACCAGTATCGATTAAAAACAGTTGTGCTAAAAGCATTTCTTTTTTTGAGCAGTCATTTAACTTAAGCAACTCAAATGCCTATGCACCAAGCGTATCTGGCAAACCAACAGACCTAAACACTGCGATTAAAGCCGCCGCCGAAATCTTAGCAAAAAGCCAAGCACCGCTGATTGCTGGGCTTGGCACTGAGGTACAAGGGATGCGCGCGATCATGCGCTTAGCCGCAAAAAGCAATGCCATCTTAGATCATATGCACAGTGAATCAACCGTGCGCAATACGCTGACCATGCAAAATGGTGGCTGGTTAACAACCACCCTCTCAGAAATTAAAAATCGTGCTGATGTGATTTTAGCCATCGGGACAGACATTGGCAGCAGTCACCCTCGCTTTTTCGAAAAACTCGTATGGGATTCTGAGAGCCTGTTCAGTAAACCAAGCCCTGAAGTAATTTACTTAGGCGTACCTGAAGAAAAAGCCAAAGCAGGTACTGCACCTGACGGCAAACAGGCCAGCGTAATCGGCAACGATTCAAGCAAAGTGCCTGAAATGATTAACGCGCTCAATGCCATGTTAATCAATAAAAAGATTAACGCAGAAACCATTGGCGGTGTTTCAGTAGCAACGCTTCAGGCATTAGTCGAAAAATTAAAGACCGCTCAATATGCCGTGATTGTATGGTCTGCAAGTAGCTTTAAATTCAGCCACGCAGAACTCACCATTCAAAGCATTGTGCAACTGATTAACCAGCTTAACGAAACCACACGCGCCGCTGGCCTGCCACTAAACTCTGGTGATGGCGACTCTTCAGTGAACAATACGAGCGCATGGTTAAGTGGGTATCCAACCAGAAATCGCTTCGTGAATGGCAAACCTGAGTATGATAACTATCACTTCTCAACACAGAAGCAACTGCAAAATAGTGATGCATTACTTTGGGTCAGTACATTTAACCCAGTAAGCCCACCCCAAACAACATTAGCTAGCATCGTGATTGGACACCCTGATACCAAACTCGATAGCACACCCGATGTGTTTATCCCTGTTGGCATCCCTGGGGTTGACCATGCAGGTGCTATGTTCCGTATGGATAGCTCTATCACGCTACCACTAAAAAAATTACGTAATAACGAATTACCCAACTTGAGTGAGGTAATAAATAGAATTGAGGCAGAACTAGCATGATCACTTTACTCAAGAATGGCAAAATCTACGACCCAGCACACAACAAAGATGGTGTAGTAGAAGACATTTACATTTATCAGGGCCGTATCGTACCGAAACCGCTTGATCACGCTAAAGTCACCCAAACTTATGATTTAACTGGAAAAGTGGTAATGGCTGGTGCTATCGACATGCACAGCCACATTGGTGGCGGCAAGGTCAACATTGCCCGTATGATGTTGCCAGAGTATCAACAAAAACAAATGCAGGAAATTAAAAACCTGAGCGAACCAGAAGCACATATCTGTACGCCTTATTGCAGCCATCACGCTACACCAACTGCCACTGATACTGGGTTTAGATATATAGAAATGGGCTACACGGCTGCTTTTGAGCCTGCAATCTCCCCTATTAATGCTCGTCAAGCGCATTTAGAGATGGGCGACACCCCGATGATTGATAAGGGTGGCTATGCAATGTTGGGTAATGATGATTATTTCTTACGCATGCTGGCGGCCAAAAAAGACCAAAAAGCCATTAACGATTACGTTGCGTGGATTCTACATGCCACACAAGCAATCGGCATTAAAGTCGTGAATCCAGGCGGCATTAGTGCGTTTAAGTTTAATCAGCGCAGGCTTAACTTAGATGAAAATCATCAGCATTATCAAGTGAGCCCACGTGAGGTGTTACAAAGCCTAAGTCGTGCCGTGCATGAGCTTGGCATTGCTAAACCACTACATGTGCACTGTAATAACCTTGGTGCAGCGGGTAACTTTGAAACCACACTGAACACCATGGGCGCAAGCAATGGCTTGCCTATGCACTTAACGCACATTCAATTTCATAGCTACGGTACTGAGGGCGATAAAAAATTCTCTTCCGCGGCTGCACAAATTGCTGAAGCACTGAACAAAAACAAAAACATCAGTGCTGACGTTGGTCAAATATTGTTTAATCAAACCGTCACCGCTTCTGGTGACTCTATGATGCAGCACTTGAATGCTAAGCATGCTAATCCTAAAAAATCGGTGATTATGGATATTGAGTGCGATGCTGGCTGTGGTGTATTGCCATTTAAATATCGCGATCAAAACTACGTGAATGCATTGCAATGGGCTATCGGTTTGGAGATATTCTTATCGGTTGAAGACCCATGGCGAATTTTCTTAACCACAGACCATCCGAATGGTGCGCCATTCACCAGCTATCCTCATTTGATTCGCTTACTGATGGATAAAACTTTCAGAAACGAAGCGTTTGCCAAGTTGAACCTAGACGCACAATCCATGAGCAACCTCACCAGCTTGAACCGTGAATACAGCCTATACGAAATCGCGATTATGACGCGCGCTGGTGCAAGTAAACTAATTGGCCTGAACGACCGCGGTCATTTAGGTGTGGGCGCAAATGCAGACATCACAGTTTACACAGACCAAGAAAACCGCGAAGCCATGTTCGCCAAGCCTGATTACGTATTTAAAAATGGTGAATTAGTCGTTAAAAATGGCAGCGTTGTTAAAGTCGTCTGGGGTGCTACCCATACTGCAAAACCAGCGTTTGACATTGGTGTAGAAAAAGACCTTAAAGACTACTTTGACCGTTATCAAACCATCGGCTTAGATAACTTCAAAATTAGCGATGCCGAAATTTTTGATGACGGCAGAGGCAGTGTTGTTGTGAATAAGAACCAACACGCTAATGACTGAAAAGGAACGATATGAGTAGGTTATATGGCGAGCAACACCGTCAATTGCAAGATGAGTTTGCCACACGAAAGATGGCAGACCGCGTTGAGGAGCTAGCTTGTAAAACTGAGTTTGATGAAGAGTCAAAAGGCTTTATCGAACACATGGATATGTTCTTCTTATCTACAGTAGATCATGAAGGCCGCCCTACTGTATCTTACAAAGGTGGTGACGCTGGCTTTGTTAAAGTGGTTGATAGTAAAACATTGGCTTTTCCAAGCTACGATGGCAACGGCATGTTCTTCTCTATGGGAAATATCACGACACAGCCTCAAGTTGGTTTGCTGTTTATCTCATTTGAAGCGCCACATCGCATCCGTGTACAAGGCACGGCTACTATCTCTCGCCATGATCCGCTCATGAGTGAATATAAAGAAGCTGACTTCATTGTTCGGGTTACTTTATCTGAATTATGGCAAAATTGCCCGCGTTACATTCATCAACGCACCAAAGTACGTGATTCACGCTATGTGCCACGTGAGCATTGTGAAACACCACTCGCAGAATGGAAACGCTTAGATTTGGTTCAGGATGTACTGCCTGAAACAGATCTCACTAAAGTAAAAGAACTTGGTACCATTCAAATTGAAGAGTGGATTGATAAAATTAAAACTGCTGACCCTACGGCTTAAATGATGATGTTGCTAAATACTATACAAATTGACGATACTTTTGCCGAAGCATTTAATATGCGCGGCACACGCGTAATTATTACCGCGCAGAACCTAAAATGGGCATACCATGCCGCCAACGCCATGACTGGCTTTGCAACCTCAGTAATTGGCTGCGGTGTTGAGGCTGGCATTGAGCGTGAACTATCACCAGAAGAAACGCCAGACGGCAGACCAGGTGTAAGCATCTTAATGTTTGCAATGGGTAGCAAAGTGCTCATGCAGCAATTAGAGACGCGGATGGGTCAATGTATCCTCACATGTCCAACCGCTGCCGCTTTTTCAGGCATCGAAGGTGAAGACAAAATTAGCTTAGGTAAGAACCTACGCTATTTTGGTGACGGCTTTCAAACCTCTAAACTGATTGATGGTAAACGCTACTGGCGCATTCCTGTGATGGACGGTGAGTTTATTACAGAAGAAACGACTGGCATGGTACGCGCAATCGGCGGTGGTAACTTTTTGATTCTTGCAACATCGCAACCAGCCGCTTTAGCCGCAGCTGAAGTAGCCATTGAAGCCATGAAAAAAGTACCTAACGTAATTATGCCATTCCCTGGCGGCGTAGTGCGCTCTGGCTCTAAAGTTGGCAGTAAATATAAAACCATGTTTGCCTCTACTAATGATGCATTCTGCCCCACACTAAAAGGCGCTACCAATACCGAGCTTTCACCAGAGATTGAAAGCGTCATGGAAATTGTGATTGATGGTTTAACGTTTGAAGACATCGCACTCTCAATGAAAGTGGGTATTGAAGCGATTTGCAACCTTGGTGCTGATAGCGGCGTTAAACGTATTTCAGCAGGTAACTATGGCGGCAAGCTTGGCCCTCATCTTTTTAAATTACATGATATTTTAAACGGCAGCAACTCATGAACGCACTTACCTTTACATTAAAAAATATACTTAAATTTTCAGTGAATTGCAGTGCTTTAACCCCAAATAGTTTAGAGAATAAATCCATCACTGATATCGCTAACATTAAAGTGATTTATGGCAGCAACTCTGTGCCAGTAACTGATTTATTTGACATTACAGGTAGTGACGCTACCCATATCGTCTTTAAGAATACTTCAAACAAGATGGACTATATTGGCGCGCATATGTCGTCTGGCAACATTACGATTGAAGGTAATGCAGGCGCCTATTTAGGGTTCACCATGAAAAATGGTGAAATTCATTGCACTGGCAGTGTTGAAAGCTATGCCGCATGCAATATGGTGGGTGGTTTGTTAAAAATAGATGCCAATGTAGGTGACTTTTTAGGCGCAGGCTCCGAAGGTCTGCGTAAAGGCATGCGTGGCGGTACTGTTATTATTAAAGGCAACGCTGGCGACCGCGTAGGTGACCAAATGCGCAGAGGCTTAATTTTGATTGAAGGCAATGCTGGAGATTACTGCGGTAGCCGTATGATCGCAGGTACGATTGGCGTGTTAGGTAATGTTGGTGCGTACACCGCATTTAATATGCACCGTGGCACACTATTACTTAAAAATACACCCAGCCTACACGCGACGGTTCAAGACTGTGGCACACACACATTGCCGTATTTGAGTTTATTATTTAAGTCATTTAAAAAATACAACACACCGTTTAGCCAACTAAGCTCACAACGTGTACAGCGCTTTGTGGGTGATGCTGCCTATAAAGGCAACGGTGAGATACTTATTCTAAATGCCTAGCATTTAGAATAAGTACAAGAGCATGCTGATTCACTACATGAAATTACTTGAGCTTTATACTGAGCCGCTTGCGGTATCGTATCAATTAAACTCTATATAAGTGAAGCATCTCCCTATAAAACTATGCATCGGTGCTTTACATTTAACCACTTAAAAAGTGCAATTTTAACTAGTTGCGCATACTACGCACTAGCGTTATTAGGCGTATATCAAACAGTGAGTGCGCAAGGCATCGCGATTGTGTGGCTTGCAAATGCTGTTATTTTATCAGCGCTTCTGATACTTCCTTATCGCCAATGGCCGCTCATTTTAATGGGCACCTTACTCGCTGAAATTGCTGCTGACATCCCCACGTTTCCATTGTGGACTGCCGTGTCATTTGGATTTGTAAATATACTTGAAGTCACACTTGCCGCTACACTCATTCGCCGGGTTAGTGGCGAAAACTTTGATTTTGATAAATTAAGACGTGGTGGCTACTTTTTACTATTTGGGCCTTTCATTGCATGCGCTATTGCAGGCTTAATCGGCGCTACTATTAACATAAAGCTTGGAAATTCCGCCCTAGACTATTCAAAATTTTGGTTAGCTTGGTGGTTTGGCGATGCACTAGGCTTAATTCTGTTGACACCAATGATTGTAGTCGTTTGGCGTTTATTAGAAAAAGGTATTCCTAAAATACCTAATAAATCTATTTTTGAAGCTACACTATTTTCATTAACGCTTACTTTCATAGGCATTTATGCATTCTCTGGAAAACATGAACAGCTACAGTTTCTGATTAGCCCATTACTATTACTATCGTTAGGTATTTACGCTGCTATTCGATTCGGTGTACTAGGTGCTACTTTTACCGTGACTATTGTGGCTACGCTGGCAGTGTATCAACTCACACGCGACATATACCCATACTCAACTACATCTGTGCAACAAGCGGTTTGGCTAACGCAAGAGTATTTAGCACTTATCTCGGTTGTTTCAGTTGGGCTAGCCATTCTCATGCGTGAAATTAACAACCAACGCCGAGCACTTGAAGAAAAAGAATATGCATTAAGAATGCACAATATCACATTAGAGTTGCATGTCTATGAACGCACCTTACTGCTTGAAAAGGCTAACAATGCTTTACATGAAGCAAATATACAACTTGCACACATTGCCTCAGTTGATGAACTCACTGGAATAGCAAATCGCCAACACTTTAGAGCTGAAGCGCAACGTGAAATTAATCGCTTGAACCAAGACAACCAAACTGCATCGATGATTTTAGTCGATTTAGATTACTTTAAGCGGGTTAACGACACGTATGGTCATGGCGCAGGCGATTTTGTATTACAGTCAATCGCAGAGCCCATCCGGCAATCACTTAGGCCGAAAGACCTACTTGGCAGAATGGGTGGTGAGGAATTTTTTATATTACTCTCTGAAACAGAAAAAAATAGCGCAACTAACATCGCAGAACGCATACGTCTCGGGCTTGAGAGTTTAGCGTTAAATTACGATGGCAACCTCATAAAGATTACAGCAAGTATGGGCGTGGCTGAATTAAATAAGCATGAAAACTGGAGCAATCTAGAATATCTAGATGACTTAACTCGCCGTGCAGACCAAGCACTTTACCGTGCAAAAGAGCTTGGTAGAAATCGTGTTGAGACTGCAAATGATTAAGCTATTTAGCACTTACTGCTCAAGTGATTAAACATGATGGCCTAAAGCTAAATCAGAATATTACCTTTCCCAGATAAACATTGTTTTATAAAATCATCTGTTAAAATAGCGTATTACATATCACTGCAACTGCCATGCCTAAGTACTTAACCGCCGCTTTATACAAATTTGTTAGCTTGCCTGAATACCAAACTTTGCAAGCCCCTATTCTTGCTGCTTGTAAAATTCACCACATCAAAGGCACGTTACTGCTCGCGGAAGAAGGCATCAATGGCACCATTGCAGGCTTACCAGATGACATTCATCTTTTACTGAACTATCTACGCACGGACACATTATTTGCAAATAAATTTTCAGATTTGGAACATAAAGAGTCTTTTGCCGACGAACATCCGTTTTATCGCATGAAGGTAAAGCTTAAAAAAGAAATTGTTACGCTAGGTGTGCCTGGCGTCAGCCCTACTAAGAAAGTAGGGTCTTATGTGAAGCCTGAGGATTGGAACGCACTAATCTCAGACCCAGATGTTGTATTAATTGACACGCGTAATGACTATGAGGTTGACATTGGTACCTTCAAAGGGGCAATTGACCCAAAAACAACCACTTTCCGTGAGTTTCCAGAATATATTGCAAAAAACTTTGATAAAACCAAACATAAAAAAGTAGCGATGTTCTGTACTGGTGGGATTCGTTGTGAAAAAGCATCCTCCTATATGCTCGACCAAGGTTTTGATGAGGTTTATCACTTGCAAGGCGGAATATTAAAATACCTAGAAACCGTGCCAGAAGAGCAAAGCATGTGGCAAGGTGAATGCTTTGTGTTTGATCAACGCGTCGCGGTTAAACACAACTTAGAAGTTGGGGATTTTGATCAGTGCTATGCCTGTCGGCACCCGCTATCACCTTCTGAAATGAAAAGTGAACAATACGTTGCTGGTATTTCCTGCCCTCATTGTTACGATAAAGTATCTGAGGAAAAGCGCGCTAGATTATCAGAAAGACAAAAACAAGTTGCCTTAGCAAAACAGCGTGGTGAAACGCATATTGGTGAAAAACAAAAATAAATGAGTACTGCTCGTGAAAAAGAAGCAATCAGCGCCTACTTCAAGCTACTTGAAAAAAAAGGCGCAAAAAGTGGCTTGCTTTATAAGCGCTCATTATTTTTAGATCAATTTATCCCCTTACTAAAAAACCAACCACTTGATCGCTCAAGCTACAGCAATGCCATTGAAAAAGTAATTAAAACTATTCCTGCTGATAACTGGCATGAGAGCCTAAATGCGGCTAGAGAGTTCTACCCATTTTGGATGCAAGATATCAAAGCAATTGCAGCGTTTAGCAGGCAAGGTGGTTTTGATATACAGCCACTTAAATGGCAACCTCGTCCTACCTCACTAAAAACACTTACCGATCAATTAAAAACTGCGAAATTCGACATCACAGAAACTGGGCATTTGCACACTTATTCGCAGGCGTTGAAAGACAAAGGTGCCAACCAACAACTACTGGATAACCGCCTCAACCTTGCGAAAATATTACTTTTACAATTGAGAGGCGCACCAACTGAAGATGCAAGGATTTACCGTGTTGCCGTTGATGTAACCTTGCCTTTATTTAAAATTGATGAAAATATGCAACTATTTTTGCTAGTCATCCGGGAATTTTATCAATATTGGATAGATAACCCTGATAACAATTTAGGCTCAGACAATGGTATTGAAGTAACTTTTATCGACTAGCTCTATCATGACTGAGCTATCAACGCTACCAGCAGACCTTGTCGCACCAACCGATGATAACACGGCACAACACCTTGAAAGCATACGCCTACCAACACTAATATTGACAGGCACAGACAACGTTAGTGTTAATCTAGGTGAACTAAAGGGTAGATATGTCATTTACATTTACCCAATGACAGGACGACCAGAGATTCCCTTGCCAGAGGGTTGGGATCAAATACCTGGAGCGCGCGGCTGCACACCACAATCCTGTGCATTCCGCGACCATTATGCTGAATTACAAGCACTCAATGTTAATGTATTCGGTCTTAGTAGCCAATCAACAGAATACCAACTTGAAGCCCGTAATCGGTTACACCTTCCATTTCAGTTGTTAAGCGACCATACACTACAACTGAGAGATCAACTCAGGCTACCAACCTTCTCAATACTCGGTATAACGTTGTACAAACGTTTAACCATGATTGTTGACAATGGACAGATTGAAAAAGTGTTTTACCCTGTGTTTCCGCCAGATCGTAATGCTGATGATGTGATCACTTGGTTGCGTGCCAATCCGTTAAGTATCAAATAGAAAGTAACATCACTCTGTGCTAGGATGGAACTAAGCATTATCTCAACCGCATCAAAATCAATGAAGTGAAATTAACGTGCACAACACACTCCGCATTGCCACATTCAACATCCATAAAGGATTAACACATTTTAATACCAGTTTCTCGTTACATCAGCAGCGTGACCTATTACGTAAACTACACGCCGATGTTGTGTTTCTACAGGAGGTGCGTGATGTACATAATGAGCATAGTAAGCGTTTTGATGCCTGGCCAACAGCGGGGCAAATCGAGTTTTTAGCAGATTCCGTATGGAAAGATTACGCCTATGGCAAAAACTCGGTGTACCCCGCTGGTCATCATGGCAATGCTTTATTGTCTAAATTTCCAATTATCAAAACAACAAATATCGACATTTCTGCACACAGCACAGAAGAACGTGGCATGCTGCATACTGAAATTAGTATACCAAATTGGAATGAGCCATTACATACCATCTGTGTACATTTAGGCTTATTTGCAAGGTGGCGCAAACAGCAGCTTATGATAATTAAAGAGTATATTCAACAACATATTCCCTTACATTCCCCATTGATTGTTGCAGGTGATTTTAACGATTGGGGCATGCGCTCTGGCAAAGACTTTGCACATCAAGTTGGATTGCAGGAGGTGTTTGATCATCACACTGGCAAGCCTGCGCGCAGCTTTCCATCTTGGCTTCCAATTCTCAGGTTGGATCGTATTTATACACGCGGGTTTAAAATTCAGCATGTAGAAGTTCACTCTGGTGCGCATTTTGTTAAACTCTCCGATCATGCAATGTTGTCTGCAACCTTAATCAAAGGTCATTAAGCATTATGCATTTCATCAGCGGAAATCATATTCAGCTGTTACGAAGCGGTGTTGAGTACTTTCCTGCGCTAGAGCATGCGATTGACCATGCGCAACACACCATCTATTTACAAACCTATATTTACGAAGCAGATGAAGTAGGAACACGTATTGCCAATGCCATGATTAACGCTGTGAACCGCAAAGTTTCAGTGTACTTACTGATTGATGGGTTCGGCTCAAAAATGTTACCAAAGCCGTACATTGAATCTCTAAGGACCGCTGGCATTAATGTGATGGTTTATCGCCAAAAGATATCGCCATGGACGTTTAAAAAGAACCGACTCCGCAGACTGCATCAAAAAGTGGCAGTCATAGACGATATAGTCGCATTTGTTGGCGGAATCAACATTATTGATGACCACAATGTGCCGCATCAAACTGCGCCTAGAATTGATTACGCTGTCCGCGTACAGGGTGCCTTATTACCTATTATTTCCAATAACGTAAAGAAACTATGGCAACGTTTGGCATGGCTACACTTTCATAGCAAGCCCATATTGACCCCTAACCCTCGCACGCCAACGCACTATACAAAAGAAAGTATTAGGGCTGCTTTTGTAACGCGTGACAACATATTGCACAGAAGAGATATTGAGACTGCTTATTTAAGAGCTATTGAGAATGCTAAACATGAAATCATTATTGCCAATGCTTATTTCATTCCTGGCCGAAGATTCCGTAAGGCATTAATCAGCGCAGCTAAACGTGGCGTTAAAGTCAAACTATTACTGCAAGGCCGTAAAGAGTACTTTTTAATGTTTGCAACGCATGCTTTTTATCATGTTTTTTTGAAAAATGGCATTGAAATTTATGAGTATCGAAAAAGTTTCATGCATAGCAAAGTCGCAGTAATCGACCAAGAATGGGCGACTGTAGGTTCATCAAATATCGACCCATTTAGCTTATTTTTGGCAAGAGAAGCCAATATCTTTGTGAAAGATAAGCATTTTTCCACAACCCTGCATCAAGACATTCACACAGCTATCCATAATGGTGCTTATCAAATTAAAGTAAATGAGTGGGCCAAAGGCAATAGTGCAAAACGCTTTCTTTCTTGGATTGCATATGGCCTAGTACGTTTATTTTTAGGCATCATTGGATACGCCGATCAGCATTAACGCACACACCACCCAACTCACTTTATCCCAAGTAATAGTCTTTTCTTAGCTGTTAAATTTCATTGAACTTTATCTAGCAAGACTTGACCAATATCGTCAAGTATCTATAAAAATAACTACACATTAGCTGCATCTCTATACAGCCAACGATATGTAGCTTCTTGCAAAAATAAAACAAAGAAAGATCATTATGCAGCTTACAAGCTTAGCCATTAATCTTGCAGAGAATGGTAAATTTCCAGATAGCTTAATCCGATATGGTATTCGACAACTTTCTAAACAGCGCTTAGCTGAAATTAATGCGACTGATTGTGAAAAAAGTGCTGAAATACAAGCAATGTTTATTGAGGCAATGAATGCAGCGCCACTTGCGCTAGTGCCAGAGCTGGCTAACGCGCAACATTATGAGGTTCCATCTGAGTTTTTTTCTTTATGCTTAGGTACACACAAAAAGTACAGTAGTTGCTTTTGGCTGCCAGAAACAAAATCTCTAACGGAAGCTGAGGCGAATGCTTTAGATTTAAGTTGTACTCATGCAGATTTAAAAGACGGGCAAGCAGTATTAGAGCTGGGTTGTGGCTGGGGTTCACTTACGCTATGGATGGCTGCTCGTTATCCTAACAGTAAAATCACAGCCGTTTCCAACTCAAACTCTCAGCGTGAATACATTACAGCGCGTGCAAAAGAAAGAGGGTTGAATAATATACGCGTGATTACATGCGACATGAATCGCTTTGATCCATCTGATTACGCTAATGAGCAGTTCCATCCAAAAAATGGCTTTGACCGAGTAGTGTCAATTGAGATGTTTGAGCATATGCGTAATCACAAGGCCTTATATAAGAAGATTCATGACTGGCTTAGCCCAGGTGGTAAATTCTTTATGCATATTTTTGTGCACAGAAGCACCCCCTACTTATTTGAAGTTCAAGGTGATGATGACTGGATGAGCCAGTTTTTCTTTTCTGGCGGGATGATGCCCAGTGATGACTTGCCATTGAACTTTCAATCAGACCTACAATTAGTCAAACGCTGGCGTTGGGATGGCACACATTATGAAAAAACCGCCAATGCATGGCTTGAAAACATGGACAAGCATCACGATGAGATGACTGCCATACTAGAAAATACATACGGAGCTGAGCATATTGAGCAGTGGCGCAACCGCTGGCGCATCTTCTTTATGGCTTGTGCTGAATTGTTTGGCTATAAAAATGGTCAGGAATGGTGGGTATCGCACTACCAATTTGAACGTCTATCTTAATATAGTGCAAAGATAACGCATGTTAGTACTTAATTTTATTCTATTTCAAATTGCATGGTTTGCCTGTGTACTAGGCGCTGCCAATGCAAAGCCATGGTTAGGTGTTTTGATAACAGCTGTTATATTGGCTTGGCATTTATACCAATCGAAAAATCTGACTAATGAGCTAAAGCTACTAATGTACACAGTAGTGATTGGCGCTTTTTTAGATCAAGCCTTGGTTTCATTTAACTTAGTCAATTACTTACATCATGGTTGGCATCAATCTCATGCTTGGAATCAATCTATCGTACCAGTATGGATTTTAGCGCTTTGGTTGGCATTTGCGACTACGTTGAATATGAGTCTTGCATGGATGCAAAAGCGATATTTTGTAGGCTTTATTTTTGGCATGATTGGCGGGCCTTTAGCTTATCTAGCGGCTGAAAAATTAGGTGCAGTAACAATCGCCAGCCAATTATCTTTCGTTGTATTGGCGGTTGGCTGGGCGATGATTACTCCCACCCTACTTTACATTGCTCGACGTGTTAATGCGGTTAATAGGTGATGAGATGCCTTTACTAGATATTTATATAAACGGTTTGTGGGCAATGCTAGGATTTGGCTTATTCGGCTGGATATTAAGTGTATTCAGAAACAACGTGACACATGTTGATAGCATGTGGAGTTTATTTTTTCTCGTTGCGGGTTTCGCATATATAGCGCCGTTCAGCACAATAAGTGACAGAGGCATACTCATTTCGTGCTTAGTGACTATCTGGGCGTTACGTTTGTGCATTTATTTAACATGGCGCAACTGGGGCCCGCATGAGGATCACCGCTACGCTGCAATACGTAAAAACAATGCGCCGCATTTCAAATGGAGTAGTATCTATATTGTATTTGGTTTACAAGCCGTATTGGCTTGGATTATTTCGTTACCAATTTTAGGCGGAGTCACCTCTACAACACCTTTAAATATTATCGATATGGTGGGTATGCTATTAGCCATATTTGGTATTGCTTGGGAAGCGACAGCAGACTGGCAATTAAGCAGATTTAAGCGAAATGCCACCAACAAGCATAAAGTACTTAATACTGGGGTTTGGCGTTACACCCGACACCCCAATTACTTTGGCGAAGCTTGTGTATGGTGGGGATTCTTCCTGATTGCACTTGCAGGCGGTGCTTGGTGGTCCATTCCTTCAGCGATATTAATGACACTACTTCTACTTAAAGTGAGCGGTGTTGCACTATTAGAAAAAGATATTGCAGAACGCCGCCCACAATATCTGCACTACATCAAAACGACTAATGCATTTATACCTGGTAAACCAAGAAGTTAGCACCCACAAAATACGATAGCGCCTGAAAACACATGAAACGATTACCTTTATTTAATCATATGCTGCTTACACTGCTACTTTTAGTAGCATCTAACAGTGCCTATACCAAAGAGTGGGCCTTTGATGTGTACTTGGATAAAACCAAAATCGGCGAACACACATTCAAATTAAGTGAAGACAAAATGCTCATTAGCCAAGCAAAGTTTAATGTAAAAGTACTGTTTATCAATGCTTACCAATATGACCATCAGGCAATAGAAAGTTGGGATAAAAATTGCATTAAAAGTTTAGAGGCCGACACCTTAGAAAACAAAACAAAAACTATTGTAAAAGGACAGTGCAATGCAGACCATTTTGAAGTAAATAATGGAAAAGAGATGCAAAACCTGCCCTTTTGCACCATGACATTTGCCTACTGGAACCAAAAAATATTAGAACAATCCAAATTACTTGATCCGCAAAATGCAGAGTTTTTAGATGTCTCATTTAAAAAATTTGGCAAAGCGATATTAGATGTCAAAGGTAAAGCAACAGAAACGCTTCACTATAAACTGAATGGCAGTTTAGATGGGAAACCGAAGCTCAATATTGAGCTATGGTACACAACGGATCAACAGGAATGGGTGGGCTTAAAATCAGTTACGCCTGAAGGTTATAACATTTATTACCAATTAAAATGAATTTCAATATGATGAATATCAGTAAAAGGCTCGTCATTATGTCTCTATTAACAAGCTTGATAAGTGCTTGTGCAGGTAAACAGCTAAACCCTATCGCTACGGTGCCTCAAGTAGATTTGCCTAAGTTCATGGGGGATTGGTATGTGATTGCTGCCATTCCAACAGCTATCGAGACTGAGTCTTACAATGCGATTGAAAGTTACAACATTGATAAAGACGGCACTATCGCTACTACATTTACGTTTAATAAAGGTAGTCTAAATGGGCCGCAGAAAAAATATGAACCTCGTGGTTTTGTAGTGAAAGATACAGGTAACGCAACATGGGGCATGCAATTTGTTTGGCCTATTAAAGCTGAATACCTAATCGCTTACCTTGACGAAAATTACACACAAACTGTGATTGCACGAAATGCCAGAGATTACGTTTGGATTATGGCTAGATCTCCGAAGATAAGCGAAGATGACCATAAAAAACTGACTAACTTTGTCAAAGATTTAGGTTATGACGTGAGTAAACTTAGACAAGTACCTCACAACAATTAATACAGTTAAGTAACAATAGACATCAGCAAATAAGTAGTAATCATTATGTTTAAAAAATTAATTTCGTGGTTTGATAATCAGTCAGTCCAACTTCATACTCATGGAGATGTTGTTAAAAATCAATGGCAAACGATTGATTGGTTACGCGTAATTCCTTTCATTTTGATTCATGTCGCTTGCCTTGCTGTATTTTGGGTTGGGGTAAGTTGGTTTGCAGTAAGCTTTGCTATTGGGTTTTATTTAATTCGGATGTTCGCAATTACCGCTTTCTATCATCGCTACTTTTCACACAAAGCATTCTGCACTACCCGTTTTTTTCAATTTATTCTGGCACTAATTGGCGCTACCGCAGTGCAGCGCGGTCCTATTTGGTGGGCATCTCATCATCGGCACCATCATTTGTATTCGGATGAATCTGAAGACGCGCACTCACCTGTGCAACACGGATTTTTATGGAGCCATATCGGATGGTTTTTATCATCAAAAAATTTTACAGCTCACCTAGAGAACGTAAAAGAATTGTCTAAATTTAGTGAACTTCGTTTTTTAGATCGTTTTGACGCTGTTATCCCCGTACTGGTGGCAATCGGTATCTATCTATTAGGATCTTGGCTAGAAAGTACCTATCCAAGCTTAAATACTAACGGGATGCAATTGCTCGTTTGGGGATTTGCGATTTCGACAGTGGTGCTTTATCACGCAACATTTACCGTTAACTCACTGTCACATGTCTGGGGTAAACGTCGTTATGCCACGACTGACCAAAGTAGAAATAATTTTTGGATTGCATTAGCTACGCTTGGTGAAGGCTGGCACAACAATCATCACCATTACCCAGGTTCTGCCAAGCAAGGATTTTACTGGTGGGAAGTGGATTTAACCTATTACGGCCTAAAGATATTGGCAATGTGTGGGCTGATATGGGATTTACGTATGGTACCTACATCGATAAGAGAGTCTCGTAAAATTAAACAAGAACCCAAAATTTAATAGTTCGATAACCACTCAGCTAAATTAAGAATAATACGACTTTTTGTTTTAATCTCTTTGAAAGACCTCAGTTTGAAAATAGCGATTATAGGAAGCGGGATTGCGGGCAATACAATCGCCCATCATCTGCATGCAAAACATGACATCACTGTGTTTGAGGCAGAAAGTCATATTGGCGGCCACACTCACACGCATCAAGTTCAGCATGAAGGTAAAACGATTAATGTCGATACTGGTTTTATTGTATTTAATGACCGTACCTATCCGAATTTCATTAAGCTATTGAATGAGCTAAACGTTGCGTGGCAACCGAGCAGCATGAGCTTTAGTGTGCGTTGTGAAAAGACTGGCCTAGAATATAACGGCACCAGCCTGAACAGCCTGTTTGCACAACGTATCAACTTATTCAAACCTTCGTTTCATCGCATGATTCGTGACATTTTACGGTTCAATAAAACATCATTAGAACTACTGGCGGATGGAAATGAAATAAAACTTGGTGACTACCTGAGGCAAGGCAAGTATTGCCAACCATTTATAGATCAATATATTGTGCCGATGGGCGCTGCCATTTGGTCAACCGATGCAAAACAAATGCTTTCGTTTCCAGCACGATTTTTTGTGCGGTTTTTCCATCATCACGGTATGTTAACCGTCAATGACAGGCCTGAATGGCGCACTATTTCAGGTGGGTCAGCCAGTTATGTACATGCGCTAACCGCCCCGTTTAAACATAACATTAGGTTGAATACACCAGTAGAAAGCGTGTGTCGCTTAAATACATCTGTGCGTGTAAAACCTATGAACGGCGAAGAAGAAAAGTTTGATTTTGTCTTTTTTGCGTGTCATAGCGACCAAGCGCTGAAGATACTACAAGATAAAACATCAACAGAAGTAGAAATACTTAGCGCAATTCCATACCAAGAGAACACCATATTTTTGCACCATGACGTTAACTTGATGCCAAAAAGAAAGCCAGCATGGGCCGCATGGAATTATCACGTCACGACGCCAGCATCAAACAAAGTGGCAGTGACTTACAACATGAATATATTGCAAAACTTACAATCTAATGAGCCATTATTGGTAACGCTAAACCATACCCACGATATTCATCCAGACAAAGTGATTAAACGCTTAAGCTATATGCACCCAGTCTATACCCTAGCAGGTGCGGCTGCGCAGGCAAGACACAGTGAAATAAGTGGTGTAAATCGTACTGCTTACGCTGGTGCTTACTGGCGGAATGGTTTTCATGAGGACGGTGTGGTGAGCGCGTTAGAAGCACTTAAACATTTTGAGCAGTACATAAATGCATCAAAATAAATTATCTCGTAGCGCTATTTATGAGGGTTGGGTATCGCATCAGCGATTTAAACCCAAGTCGCATGGCTTTGGCTATCAGGTATTTATGATGTTTTTAAATTTAGATGAACTGCCATCGTTATTTAAAAATAATACGTTTTGGTCTTTTGAATCTAGAAATATTGCATGGTTTAAACGTGCCGATTACTTTGGGGATCCTACAAAATCACTAAAAGACGAAATCAGTCAACTCGTTGAGGCCAACACAGGAAAGAAGCCAGAAGGCCCAATCTGCATGTTAACGAATATGCGTTATTTTGGTTATTGTTTTAACCCCGTCACATTTTATTACTGTTTTGAAGAAGACGGAGAGACATTACAGGCCATCGTCAGCCATATCACCAACACGCCTTGGAATGAATCATTTGCCTATGTGCATGATTACTCAAAAAACAGAATCGTTAAATTTACAAACAATGGCGAACTTTCTATTTTTAAATTTAATAAAGCATTTCATGTGTCGCCATTTATGCCAATGAATATTGATTATGACTGGGCTTTTCAATTACAAGAAGATCAACTGCATATACACATGAAGAATCTGCAAGATGACCATCTAATCTTTAATGCAACACTGTCGCTGACTCGAACAGAACTTAACCCGTCTAAACTCAATACACTGCTCATTAAATATCCATTGATGACCATAAAAGTAGTCCTAGCCATTTACTGGAACGCATTAAAACTGTGGCTGAAACGTGTGCCGTTTCATTCACACCCCAACTCAACCCCTAAACCTTGACGCTCTAAAAATTTCATGACAACACCAACACTACAACAAGAAAAACTAACGAACAGCCTACGTCCAAAGAATCGCGCAAAGTGGGTGGCTGATTTAGCAAAGCATAAAATTCTGCAACGTTTGAGGCATCTGCATACTGGCCAATTAACCTTGATAGACGGTGAAGAAACGCACAGTTTTGGCCCAGCATCATCTGAATTGCATGCGGTGATTAAGGTTCATGATAGTCGGTTTTATGGTGAAATTGCATTTGGTGGCAGTATCGGTGCTGGTGAAGCCTATATGCTCGGTTACTGGACCACTGACCACCTCACTGAATTAGTCAGGATTATGTGTATCAATCAAAAAGTGATGGATGCACTAGAAAGCGGCTACCAATGTTTAACCAAGCCGATTCTTAAGATATTACATTGGCTAAATAGCAATACGACTGAAGGTAGCCGTAAAAATATTGCAGCACATTACGACTTGGGTAATGAGTTATTTCAGTTGTTTTTAGATCCAACCATGATGTACTCCAGCGCGATATTTAACCACCACACACAAACGCTACAACAGGCGTCTGAGTTAAAACTAAAAACCATTTGCGATAAGCTCGACTTAAAACCTACAGACCACGTGGTTGAAATTGGCACTGGCTGGGGTGGTTTTGCGATCTATGCGGCAAAACATTACGGGTGCAAAATCACAACAACAACGATCTCTAAGCAACAATATGCTCTAGCAAAATTGCGCGTGGAGGCTGCTGGACTTAGTGACAAAATCACATTATTACTTGAAGATTACCGTCATTTAGATGGTGAGTTCGATAAGTTAGTGTCGATTGAAATGATTGAAGCCGTCGGCTATCAATTTTATGACACTTACTTTGCCAAAGTTGGTGCATTACTCAAACCTGACGGACTGGCATTGATTCAGGCCATTACGATTACCGACCAACGTTATGAATCTGCTAAATCTTCTGTAGATTTTATTCAGCGTTATATTTTCCCAGGGTCTTGCATTCCGTCTAACACGGCAATGCTTAACAGTATTACACGCATGAGTGACATGAGGCTTATCGATCTTGAAGATATTGGTCCAGACTACGCGACGACACTGCGTATGTGGCGCATGAATTTCTTTGAAAATATCAACCAGGTCCGTGATTTAGGTTATTCAGAAGAGTTCATCAAAATGTGGGAGTTCTATCTCTGCTACTGTGAAGGTGGCTTTATTGAGCGCGCGCTCGGCGATGTGCACCTGCTGCTGGCCAAGCCAAACAATAAAAGAGACACGCTCACACCAAAAGACTAGAACTAGTATTCAACACTTCTTAGTTACCTAACTTATAGTTACCTGACTTGATAGTAGTCTGACTTGCGCTGCCTTTATGGTTTAAAATTGGAGTCAACTTGCTAATACGCTATTTGGCCTCAATTTAAATCTAGGGGCTGTAGTAGATTAGCTTATCATCTAAGCTAATCTACTACAGCCCCTAAATCTATATTAAAACGCATGTCAGACAACAGTAACCCTCATTCAGGCACAGAAGATAGCACCATGCCAGCACAATTAGTATGGCAAGATGGTTTACCCTACTCTACCAAGTTTCAAGATGTTTATTTTTCTAGTGATAACGGTTTATTAGAAACTGAATATGTCTTTTTACAAGGTAACGACTTGCCCACACGCTGGAAACAGGCTGATTTAAAACACTTTACGATTATTGAAACTGGCTTTGGCACTGGCTTAAATTTTTTATGCGCGGCCAAGCTATGGCTCGCAACCGCGCCTAAGCATGCTGTATTGCATTTTATTAGCGTAGAGAAATATCCACTTAATTTAAATGACATTTCAGCCGCACTAATATTATGGCCAGAACTCTCTGAATTAAGTACTCCTCTGATTCATCAATACGATACCTTGATGAATACAACATCTATTAGCCTGTACAACTATAGAATTCAATTATCTGTACACATAGGTGACGCCACAGAACAATTAACACGCATCACTAATATCGCCGATGCATGGTTTCTGGATGGGTTCTCCCCTGCTAAGAACCCAGAGATGTGGCATAGCGGTTTGTTTTTAGAAATGGCAAAACATGCTCGACCATCAACCACATTTGCAACATTCACCAGTGCGGGAGATGTAAGGCGAGGGCTAATCAATGCAGGTTTCAAGGTGAACAAGCGCTCAGGGTTTGGTAAAAAGCGTGAAATGCTCTGTGGGGAATTCATAGGTACGTCAAATGGCTAATACAGCAATCGTTATCGGCGGCGGTATCGCTGGCTGTAGTAGTGCTTATGCACTAGCTAAACGCGATATTGAAGTCACACTGATTGAGCGTAATTCAGAAATTGCTAGCGCAGCTTCAGGTAACCCACTCGCGATGTTATATCCACGCTTAAGTGGTGATGATTTAAGTAGCCAATTTGCGCTTGATAGCTACCTTTATAGCTTGGCGTTTTATCAATCACTCAACCTGCCTACCACTGATTTCTCTATGTGCGGCATGCTGCAAACTGTGTTTAACGCCAGGGAGTTATCCCGCATTAAAAAAGTAGCTGCGCACAACTACCCTACTAGCGTGCTCCAATATGTGTCGCATGATGAAGCTAGCGCCATCGCTGGCATCCCTATTGACCATGATGCATTATATTTCCCAACCGCGGCGTGGATACAACCAAAGAACCTATGTAAGCATTTAACCCAGCACCCAAACATTACGATTATCAATACACAGCAAGTCAGTCAATTTATTAAACAAGCGCACGGCTTCGAGGTTTACAGTCAGAAACAATTACTCGCAACTGCAGATTTACTGATCATTGCGAATGCTAATGATGCACAACAGCTGCTACCTGATTTACCGCTACACACTAAAGCAGTACGCGGGCAGGTTAGTGTGCTTGATTCAACCATCAATAGCCGTAAAGTGAACACGATTATTTGTAGCGATGGCTACTTAAGTCCATCCGCTTATACAGCACAATCTCATTGCTTAGGGGCTTCATTTTCTGACACTGAAGCCTCCGCAACCGAATTGCGTGATGTGACACCAACACAAGCAGACCATATTTCCAACTTAAATAAACTCAACAACATCTCACCAGCACTCTATCAGGACTTGAAACAAAATCTGACTGGGGGTCGTGTTTCTTACCGATGTACCACCAGCGACTACTGGCCGTTGGTAGGTGAGTTAATCGATGGCGCTAATCTCACAAAAAATCCTGTAAGACCAAGTGCTTCACCTGAATCACTACCGTGGATATCAGGTTTATATATCAATGCAGCACACGGTAGCAAAGGGTTCACCAATGCGCCATTATGTGCAGAACTACTAGCCAGTATGATTTGCGGTCTACCTCTACCCATTAGCAACGAGCTAGTTTGCCAACTTAACCCCAATCGATTCTTGCTCAAAGCGTTAGGATTAAAGAAATTGGCAAAAGCCATCGCTTCTCATCATAAAATTTCAGGTTAAAATGAGCTTATGACGCAATCTCATTATCTAGCAGCAGTTCAACATCATCGTGTAGGCCAATTAGCAGAAGCAGAGTCGCTTTATCAGCAAGTGCTATCCATGCAACCCAAGCATGCTGACGCACACCATATGCTAGGCCTTGTGTACTATCAAAGCAATCGGACTGCACTTGCAGTGTCACATATTCAACAAGCGCTCGCCATTAGCCCTAAACAGGTTGAATATCTAAACCACTACGGTTTGGCATTACGCGAAAACGGCCAAATGGATGCTGCTATCAAAAGTTTTCAACAAGCGATTTTATTGCAGCCTAAAGACTTAGACATCCAACTTAATCTCGGCAACACCATGCTGGCCGCCAACAGGTTTGAAGAAGCCGCTGCATACTACCGCCGTGTGTTAAAAGTGAGGCCCCAAGCTGATGATATACATGAGGCGCTTTGCCACTGTTTATCATCACTAGGTAATCAAGCACATGCACTTGGCAATTTCATTCAAGCGGAAGCCTGTTTTCAGGAAGCCTTACTATTTAACCCACAAGATGCAGCACTGCTATATAACCTAGGCAACGCACAACGCGAATTAGGCAAACCGAATGACGCCGCTAAGCAATACCTAAAAGCCATTCAGTTAACCCCTAATGATGCCGATACGCATAACAACTTAGGTAACGTACAGCGCGAATTAGGCCAGTTAGATTTAGCCGTAGCAAGTTATCAAACAGCGCTTACACTCAACCCCAAGCTACACCACGCAAAAGTGCATTTGGTTCATCAAAAGCAACATATGTGTGATTGGCAGGGGCTAGAAGACGATATTCAGCAGATTCGCCAGTGGGTAAAGCATGAGCCAAGCGCTCAAATATCCCCCTTTGCCTTTTTGGCGATGCCTTCTACCACGGCAGAAGAACAAAAGATTTGTGCTAGCAACTGGGTCAATAGTCGCTACGCGCAGCTGATTCAACATGGCAAACAGCTAAGCTTTACGCATGCAGCGGCCTCTAACAAGAAAATTAAAATAGGTTATTTATCTGCAGATTTCAGATTACACCCGCTGGCATTTTTAATTAGTGAACTCATCGAACTGCATGATAAAAGTCAATTTGAAACTCATGCTTTTTCCTATGGAATCAATGATAAAACCAGCGCAAGAACAAGGCTGGAAAAAGCATTTGATCATTTCCATGATATTCGAACACTATCTGAAATTGACGCTGCAAAAAAAATACATAGTGCTGGTATTGATATCCTAGTAGATTTGACTGGCTTTACACAAACTAGCCGCAGCGGCATTGCGGCACTACGACCAGCAAAAATCAACGTTAACTGGCTTGGATTTGCAGGTACGATGGGTGAAGTTCATCATAATAATGAGTCAAGTACGCCATTATTCGACTATCTATTAACTGATAGTTTTATTACCCCGCCGACATCAGCACAACATTATGCAGAAAAGCTGGCCTTACTACCATACAGCTACCAGCCGAATGACCGTAAACGTCCAGTAGGTAAAACTCCTACACGCAAAGCATGTAATCTGCCCGAAGATGCTTTTGTCTTCTGTAGCTTTAATCAATCATTCAAAATCACGCCTGATGTTTTTAGTGTGTGGATGCGCCTGCTCACAACAGAACCAAACAGTGTGTTGTGGTTGCTAGATTGCAACCCTTGGGCCAAACAAAACTTATTGCGTGAAGCTAACATCAGAGGCGTTGAAGCAGCACGCATTATTTTCGCGCCTAGAGTTACGATAGCAGAGCACCTTGCAAGGCATGCACATGCCGATCTATTCTTAGACACGCAACCATACAACGCACACACCACTTGCAGCGATGCGTTATGGATGGGCGTACCCGTATTAACATGCGTAGGCGAAACATTCGCATCACGTGTCGCAGGCAGCTTATTGCAAGCTGCTGGCTTAACGCAACTCATCAGTTACTCGCTGGAAGAATATGAAAAGATAGCGATGAGCCTTACTCAAAATAAAGATGTACTCACTAGTATCAAAGAAAAATTACGCGCTGAAAATATGACATCGCCTATATTTGATACGGCCATGTTTACACAATCACTTGAGGAAATATATAAGGCCATGATGGCGCACCATGCTCATTAACCCATATTGGCAAGCTAAATAAAGGCGCACAACAAGCTAATGAGTTCAATTAAAATTATGCTAAAGTCTTTCATGTGCAACTGCACTAAATGATAAAAAACAACAAATTTGAGAACGTTCAGGACACAACCATGGCAGCAATCGACATCACCCCTGTATTGAAATTTATGCTGGACAAAGGTGGTTCAGATTTATTCTTCAGCACAGGCACTAGTATTCATATAGAGGTTGAAGGTGAAACTACACCCATCAACTCACAAATCATGAAGCCTGGCATGATTAAAGATATTGCTTACTCTCTGATGAACGTAGATCAAACTAAAGAGTTTGAATCAGAACTAGAGTGTAATTTTGCCTTAAGTAAAAAAGATATCGGACGATTCCGCGTCAATGTATTTAAACAACGCGGTGAAGTCGGCATGGTGATTCGCCATATTAAAACGGAAATTCCATCCTTAGAAAGCCTAGGACTACCACCTGTGCTAAAGGATTTAATCACTCGCAAACGTGGGCTTATTTTGATAGTTGGTGCAACGGGCTCTGGTAAATCAACCACGCTTGCATCCATGATTGATTATCGTAATGAAACAAGCAATGGCCATATTCTCACGCTTGAAGACCCTATTGAGTTTATTCACCCTCATAAGAAATCAGTAGTAGACCAACGCGAAATTGGTATCGACACATTATCATTCGAAAATGGTCTTAAAAATGCAATGCGCCAAGCACCTGATGTTATTTTGATTGGTGAGGTGCGTGATATGGATGGCATGAAAAACGCGCTTGCCTATGCTGAAACTGGGCATCTGTGTTTAGCCACATTGCATGCTAACAATGCGAATCAAGCATTAGAGCGCGTT
This sequence comes from Methylotenera sp., assembly GCA_030682715.1. Lineage (GTDB taxonomy): Bacteria > Pseudomonadota > Gammaproteobacteria > Burkholderiales > Methylophilaceae > Methylotenera. Next base: position 81,314 of record JAUXNQ010000019.1, read on the forward strand.
ATTTCATTCTTTTCAGAAGATGGTAGAAATGGTTTGCTACTGGGAATTTCAATGAATCTAGTTGCTATCGTATCGCAACGCTTGATCCCAGGTAAGCAAAGTAAACGTGTAGCCGCCACTGAGGTTTTGATTAACACACCATACATGGGTGAGTTGATACAAAAACAAAAAATGGGTGAAATCAAAGAAGTCATGGCGGAACATGGCGACATTGGCATGCACACTTTTGATCAGTCCTTATTTAAATTGCATGCTAATGGCAAAGTAGACGAAGATAATGCACTTGCCTACGCGGACTCTCGTAATGATTTATCACTGAAAATTCGCTTCGCAGCTGAGGGAACACGCAATGGGAATGGTGGTATCGGGCTATAGTCAAAAAAGTTCGTTTCACATATATAGTTCAAATAGCCTGTAAACATAAGTTATGGTTATCTGCCTCAGATAACTATACCAACAGAACATTAAACCTGACACATTGCTCTTTATGCATTAACTATTACCAATACTCGTGAACGCATAATAAAATATTTCACCATATTTATTGTTGCTTTACTGGATCAAACGGATTTGTCAGCATTCTCAATAAGAAATCCACATCCACACATTGAATAAACAAATTGCCTTCATTCGCTTTAATAATCCACTTAATTAAATTTCCTCGCTTATCATTCGCTAGCGGTGTCATACTTATTTGAGTCTGATTAAACTGCGCGACAGAGTGCAAAGCCCCTACAAGCAAGCCAATTTTATGTTCGCCACACATAATCACCACCACCTGACTGTTACTATCAACGACTGATGGAACGCCACTCAATAAATAACTGAGATCATAAACCCACACATAATTAGCGCCATTACCCTCATGTTGAACTGCAATTACACCAACACGCTCTGAACGGCTACCTATCGATACTGAAGATATCTCTGATGCTGACAAGGCCTCTAAAACTATTTCCGCCTCAAGCGCAAATAGTGTCTCATCCACAAAAAATGTTGCAAACTCAGGATCTGATGACTGCACAGACTCAGAATGAATAATAGAGGCTGAGTCATTACCAGAACTAAAGTGGTTTCTCACCTCGCCAAATGCATCATAAACAACGGCAATCACATCCTCTTTATATCCATCAGTTACTTTAAACTCTCTGTAGCCGTTAGATACACTGCACCCAAGAATGCAGTAATGCCCATCGCGTATCACAATGCGTGAAGTACTTTTACCATTCGGCAACTGAAGTAAGTCTGGGTCTACATCTAAAACAGAACCTACTGGACGAGAAGGGTCGGTACTAGAGATAATCTTAGCCTGTCTATCAATATAAAATGCCTTAATGGATTCATTGTCGGCAATACCACCAAGTAACATCGCATTAAACTCAGGCGTTGAATCAAAGACTAATCCAATACCACCAACGACATCACCCCCATCAGGCGACATAATGGCCGCATGATAAATATAGGTGGGATTATTTTTATAGATTGAACTTGGCTCGAATGGTGAAACATAGTACTGCTGTTCATTACGCAAAGATAACACTTCATTCAGTGTTACATCATCAATAGACGACCCGATAATTGAACCATTTTCATCTACAGAGTTAGTACTCGCAATGATAATACCTTGTTTATCATAGACAAAAATACGCGTGTACACAGTATACAACTGATTAATATAGTTCAATATCTCTGTAATACGCGACACACTCGCAATATCCATGTGTTCAGAAGCAAGCGCCACTCTAAGTTCAGGTGTCACTGCCCACCAACGGCAGTCATCAGAGCGTTCATACAAATTACGATCGAGTAAGTCTACTAACAAATGCGACATAAACTCAGAGTCTTGCAGTCTTGAGGCAAGCACCGTCTCATAAAGATCATTAATTGATTGCGCAAATAACTCGTTACTGCGTGTACCAGTTTCACTAATCTGATCTAAAATTGTTTTAAGTTTAAACAGCTCACCTGTCTGCCCAACGGTCATGACTTGGCCGTTCCAAACAACCCTGCGTATGGTTGAAGCAGCTGTCATCACCTCATAAAGTGGTGGGCAAAAAGACTGTGCATGCGACAACAACCCTCTGGCTAGTTTTGTATCTAAAGACTTCAATGCACTCGTTTCCTGCCCAGTAAATGCAACATCTACAGGCGTCATCACCTGACCTTGCCACCCGTCTGGCCCCATGTAACCTTGGTAACCATTCGCTTTAAAAGTCGCCACTAAATACTCACGCCCACCATATATCATTAACCCTGATTTAGCATCATGATTCACAGGTACTACCGCCCCTACAGGAATCCAGCGTGCGTCGCTGGTTTCAATCACCTGCTGATTCTGGTCTAACAACAGCATTACCGAACGCAGGCTAGGGTCACGATGAGATTGGAAAATACCAGCCATCTCTTCAACAAAATTAAAACACAGACATAAAATTCCAATTACCGCACCAGTTTCAGGATGCAGCATACGTTTTGAATAAACCAGCGCTTTATCTTTTTTGGGGCGCAAATCAGTATGACGATAAGTTTCTACGTAGTCTTCTGATGTTAAAGTTTCATGAATCAAAGAATCTAAACTGCCCTCTATTGGTGTTTCTTGATTAATCTGCACCAAAACGTTGCCATGAACATCAAGTAGAATAATTTCATCATAAACCGTATATTTACTTCTGTAAGCACGTAGGCGAAGACGTATATCTTCAACACTTCCACCAACACCGGCTACAAAACTACATAGCTCACGGTCTGTTGCTAAAAACCCAACATCTGCCGTACGCTCATAAAGGTTACGCACCAAAATATCAATGACATATTTTGCCTTGGTTCCAATCTCATTAAACACAGTGGCAACTTTTTCTTGCACTAAGCTTAAAACCAACTCTTTTTCTAACCGATTAAAGCCGTCACGGGTTGCTGCCATGGTAGGCAGTATGCTCTTTGCCTCTACTGGGCAGTTCATTTTTGCTGATGATTCAATAATTCTCCACATTAAATTTAGTTCATGTAAAGACTGTTCACAACGAACAACATCCCTCATAAAGGGTAGGTAATTATCGATTTGGAACGAAGAAATCTGATTCATTATTAGCTCACAGACAATGATTGATAGTTAGTCTAATTACTTGTATGAGCATTAAATAAGCAATATATAGGCCAATACAAAACATCAATTTACTAACCTTTAATATTGATATAACTTTTAGTGACTTAGTAACTTATAAATAAAAAAATAAGATGGTGCAACGCACTACACAACGCACTTTAAAAGTGCACAAAGTCTTAGCGAATGAAATTAATAATTGATAGCATTTTCATTAAGTCCTTTTTAAAAGCAGAGTTTGAATGATTTAACATAAATAAATTCATTCAATATAATCTGGCATAGTTAATGCTTAGTTGGTAGCAAGCACCAACTTTGGCATAACATCAATCAATGAATCCTGCATCAGCACCACATCAACCTGAGACATCAATGGTCGCTTTTAAGAATGATAAGCACATGCATGATGCGTTGATGCACAATCTTGAAGGGATGTTGTACTGCTGTCTTTATGATGAAGACTGGACCATGGTTTTTGTCAGTAATGGCTGCAAAGAGCTGACTGGTTATGACTCTGATGACCTGCTTCACAACAAACTTATTTCTTATGAAGCCATGACATTGGACGATGATCGAATCATGGTGCGCAACACCATCAACAATGCACTAATTGAAGGTAATCGATACGAAGTTGAGTATCGCATCAAACATGCCAATGGTAGTGTTATTTGGGTATTAGAACGCGGCAACCCAATTTATAACGATGCAGGAACAATCATCGCCTTAGAAGGCTACATTCAGAATATTGCAAAACGCAAAAGTATCGAACAATCACTTCTCGCAGCAGAGCTTAAATACCGTTCAATCTTCGAAAACACGCTTGAAGGTATCTTTCAAACAACCGCTGATGGGCATTATTTAATCGTTAATCAATCACTTGCGAGCATGTACGGTTACAGCTCACCTGACGAGCTCATTCATGCATTCAACAATATTCAAGAACAGCTATATGTAAAACCTGGCCGCCGTGAAGAGTTTGTACAGTTACTAAAAGATAACGATAGCGTAGAAAAATTTGAATCATTAGTGTATCGAAAAGATAAAAGTACGATTTGGATCTCAGAAAATGCACGTGTCGTGCACGATGAGTCAGGCAATCTGCTCTACTACGAAGGAACGGTTGAAAACATCACTGCCCGTAAGAGCTATGAAGAAAAACTTGAATATCAAGCGATGCATGACAGCTTAACAGGTTTACCAAACCGCAATATGCTTAATGATAGACTCCAGTTGTGCATTAATTTTGCCAATCGCTATAAAAATAAAATGGCGGTTGCATTTTTAGATTTAGACCAATTTAAACTCATTAACGATAGCATGGGGCATGAGGTCGGAGATGAGCTGCTCATTATCATGGCAAAAAGACTGTCCAGCGCAGTCCGTGAAATTGACACTGTGGTAAGACTTGGCGGCGATGAGTTCGTGATATTACTTACCAATATTGATGACACCAATGATATTTTTCTTAGCATGCAACGCGTACTTGAAGCTGTTGCTGTCCCACTAACGATAAACAGTCTAGATTACTTAGTCACCTGTAGCATCGGTGTTAGCATTTACCCTGATGATGGACTTGATGCAAACGCCTTGCTTCGTAACGCTGATACAGCAATGTATAAGGCTAAGAAAGCGGGTAGGAATAATTTCCAGATTTACACGCAAGCACTGAACATAGCATTAACTGAACGCGTCACACTAGAATACAATTTACGCCAAGCCATTGAACTAGAAGAGTTTATACTGCACTATCAACCCAAGGTAAATTTTGCAACAGGTAAAATATGTGGTGCTGAGGCTTTAATACGCTGGCAGCCTGAAAGTGGCGAGTTAATATCACCACTTAAGTTTATCAACATTGCCGAAGAAACAGGTTTAATAGAAACAATCGGTGAATGGGTGCTCGCTACAGCATGCTATAAAGCCAAAGCCTTACAGGAAAAAACTGGTCAATATATTCCTATCGCAGTCAACGTTTCCCCTCGACAATTCAGACAAGCTAACTTAGCCAACACTATCAAAAAAATATTAACTGTTACTCAGCTAGACCCCAGCTATCTTGAGCTAGAAATTACAGAAAACACACTGATAGATGACTCAACTAAGTTTATAGAAACGTTACATTCACTCAAGGAAATTGGCGTAAAACTAGCGATTGATGATTTTGGTACGGGTTACTCAAGCTTGGCTTATTTAAAAGACTTTCCAATCGATCGATTGAAAATCGACAAAGTCTTTGTAAGTAGTATTGAAGAAGATCCTGCAAACAAGGCCATACTAAAAGCGATTATTGTTCTAGGGCAAAGCCTCGGTATTGAAGTTATTGCTGAAGGCGTAGAAACACAATACCAATATGATTACTTAAAATCTATAGGCTGCGATGAACTGCAAGGCTATTATTACAGCAAGCCTTTACCTGAGCAGAAATTCGAACAGTTCGTGATAGACCAACTAGGTAACTAAAACCGTTAGTAAATAAAATCAACTAGCTAAAAGCAGTAAGCTACTTAATACTCACTAACGTTAATGTTATCTGCTAGATGCAATTACCCTTTTTTGCTTGTCCTGGTGGGCAATGATGTCCAAAGTGATGACATCCACTGATAAATAGAGTGGAAACGAGTAGTAATAATGAGATTGTTTTATTCATTTATCCAAGGTAACACAGATAACAAAATTTAGATAACTTATTATTATCTATATACACCACTGTCTGGAGATTTGAGTTTAGGCATTACCTTAAGGCAGAACTACAACCGAGAAGCCCCCAGACTTGCCGCCCAAGTAGCACGCTACGCGCATGCCAAGCAGTTTCGGAGGATGCGCGCGGTACTTAAGACACAGCGCACCATACTAGGTCGTGTATGGCGAGATATGCAACGTAAGCTTAGTGTAGATCAAAGCAATCTTGAAGTGGTCAAAGCAACATTGACCAAAGTGCAACGCCTACTCACACAGCAGCGTACCGACAAAAACAAGCGCTACAGTATGCATGCGCCTGAAGTTGAATGCATCGCCAAAGGCAAGACTCGTCACCCCTATGAGTTTGGTGTGAAAGTCAGCGTAGCAACGACCCACAAAGAAGGCTTGGTGGTGGGCATCAAGAGCATGTCTGGTAATCCGTATGATGGACATACTTTACCTTTGGCCGTGAAGCAGATTGGCGAGTTGAGCAATCGCGCACCGAAAGCAGTGTTTGTGGACAGAGGCTACCGTGGCATTGAAATTCCTGATGTGACAATCTGGCGAAGTGGACAGAAGCGTGGCGTGACCCCCAGTGTTAAAAAAGCCATTCACCGGCGTAGTGCTATAGAACCCGCGATTGGGCATATGAAGAGCGATGGAAGGCTCGGCAGAAATTGGCTGAAAGGCGAGCTAGGAGATGC
>JAUXNQ010000036.1 GCA_030682715.1 Methylotenera sp.
TGTAGCTTATACACCGGCCTGGGCAGAGAAAGTGACAGGTGTGAAAGCCGCTGATATTGAGCGTACTGGCCGTGAATTTGCTTACAATGCTTCTAAAACCAAAGGTAAATCAATGGTGATTATGGGCGCTGCCATTAACCACTGGTATCACAACGATTTAGCCTATCGCTCTATTATGAATTTGTTGCACATGTGTGGATGTGTGGGGCAATCTGGCGGTGGTTGGGCGCACTATGTAGGGCAAGAAAAGTTACGTCCACAAGCTGGCTGGGCACCGATTGCCTTTGCATTGGACTGGATGCGTCCACCGCGCCATACCAACTCTACGTCTTACTGGTATTTCCATACGGACCAATTCCGTTATGAAACGCTCAATGCGGATAGCTTGCTAAGTCCAGCAGGTAAAGGTAAAAACAAAGGTAATTCCATCGCTGATTACAACGTTAAGGCTGCCCGCATGGGTTGGTTGCCATCAATGCCTAACTTTAATCGCAACCCGATTGAACTCGCGGAAGATGCCATGCAAAGCGGCGCAACTGATGAGGCCTCAGTAGCACAATATGTGGCAGGGCAATTAAAAGATGGCAAGCTCGATGTGGCTTATGCTGACCCTGATGCCCCAGAAAATTGGCCGCGCAATTTATTTGTATGGCGTGCTAATTTAATAGGCACATCTGCTAAAGGGCATGAATATTTCTTAAAACATTTACTCGGTGCGCAAAATGGCGTGTTGCAAGAAGGTGGCGCAGGCAATAACAATAAAGAAGTGAAATGGCATGAAGATGCACCCATCGGCAAACTAGATTTAATGGTAGATATTAACTTCCGCCTCAACTCTACAGGTGCATATTCTGACATTGTTCTGCCAACTGCCACTTGGTATGAAAAAAACGATTTAAACACAACGGATATGCACCCGTTTATTCATCCACTCTCAGAAGCTGTGTCACCAGGTTGGGAATCTAAATCGGATTGGCAAATTTTCAAAACTTTGGCTAAAACATTCTCGCCATTGGCTGAAAAACATCTAGGCACGAAAAAAGAAGTCGTGGCGCTGCCTATGCAGCATGACTCAGCAGCAGAGTTGGCGCAGCCTTTTGGCGAGGTGAAAAGCTGGAAAGAAGGCGATTGTGAGCCTATTCCAGGTAAAACCATGGCGATTATCAAGCTGGTTGAGCGTGTTTATGGGGATACTTACCGTAAGTTTATTGCGCTTGGTCCATTGATGAACAAACTTGGTAATAACATCAAAGGCATTGATTGGAATACCGACCAAGAATACGAAGAGCTTAAAAAACATAACAACACTGTGAAAGAAGCTGGCATTTCTTTTGGTATGCCATCGTTAGCTGAAGATATTGAAGTGTGTGACTCTGTAATGCGCTTAGCCCCTGAAACCAACGGCGAAGTGGCGCATAAATCATGGACTTCACTCTCTAAAAAAACAGGCATCGACCATCACCATTTATATGCGGGT
>JAUXNQ010000037.1 GCA_030682715.1 Methylotenera sp.
TTAACGCCTAAGGCGCACTGAATGCAGAAGCCAAGATAGTATGCGATTATACAGTGAGGTTGTGACAACCTTTGGTTGCGGTGTAGGCTAACTCGCAAGGCGATGTTAAGCCACTGAAAGTGGCGGCCGAAACCAAAAAACTGAGCAACGCAGCAATTTGCTCGCGCAGGCACTTATTCCGCATTTCCTTAGTAATCAATTGATATGGAAATAAAAACTTTTTGCCCCACTCTGCTACTAAGGTAAAATAACATTTTTATAAAACGCTCATTTCTTTTTGCTATGTCACTTACAACTTTAAACGCACTCTCCCCTCTTGATGGCCGCTACCAATCTAAACTTGATGCATTACGCCCTTACTTTAGTGAATATGCGCTGATTAAACACCGTGCATGGGTAGAAGTAGAGTGGCTTAAGGCATTAGCTGGCGCTACAGAGTTAGCGGAAATCTCACCGTTTAGCGCAGAAACCATCCAAGAGTTAGACGCTGCGATTACAAACTTTAGTGAAACAGATGCATCACAGGTGAAAGCGATTGAAGCTCGTACCAACCATGATGTAAAAGCGCTTGAATACTGGTTAAAAGAAAAGTTTGATAGCAATCCTGAAGTTAAAAAAGCCAGCGAATTTATTCACTTTGCTTGCACTTCAGAAGACATCAACAACTTATCTCATGGCTTAATGCTCAAAACTGCGCGCGATAGCGTAATGTTGCCGTTCCTGAACAATTTAATCGCACGTTTAACTGAATTATCAGAGCAATTGGCTAATCAACCAATGCTATCACGCACTCACGGCCAAACTGCATCACCAACTACCATGGGTAAAGAATTAGCCAACGTGGTATATCGCTTACAACGTCAGCAAAAACAATTGGCTAGCAATGACATTCTAGGCAAAATTAACGGTGCGGTTGGTAACTTTAATGCGCACTTATCGGCATACCCTGATTTTGACTGGGAAAGCTTTGCAGAACGTTTTGTATCCTCATTAGGTCTGATTTATAACCCAATGACGATACAAATTGAACCACACGATTACATGGCAGAGCTTTACGACACACTTGCACGTATTAATACAATTTTAATTGATATCAACCGCGATATTTGGGGTTATATCTCTGTAGGTTACTTTAAGCAAAAAGTAAAAGCGGGCGAAATTGGTTCATCTACGATGCCACATAAAGTAAACCCGATTGATTTTGAAAACAGTGAAGGTAATTTAGGCTTAGCTAATGCAGTGTTACGCCATATGGCAGAGAAATTACCAATTTCTCGCTGGCAACGTGATTTAACCGACTCTACGGTGTTGCGTAATATGGGCGTAGCTTTCGGCTACACATTGCTAGGCTACGATTCTTGCTTACGTGGCTTAAATAAATTAGAAGTAAACCCTGCGCGTTTAGATGAAGATTTAAACAATAGCTGGGAAGTGTTGGCTGAGCCGATTCAAACAGTGATGCGCCGTTATGGTATCGAAAACCCATATGAACAGCTCAAAGAGTTGACTCGTGGCAAAGGTGGCATTAACCAAAGCTCATTGCACACATTTATTAGCGGTTTAACTATTCCAGAAGAGGCTAAACAAGCGTTATTAGCACTGACACCTGCAACTTACACAGGTAAAGCAGCGGAGCTTGTTAAAACGATTAAGTGAGTTTAAATGCATTTAAAAACCTGTAATGATAAGGGGCCTACTCTTGAATAAGCGCCTTATCATCTACGTGTTTTTTTTGTACGTGTTTTTTTTGTGTGGGAGCGGGCTCGCATATGCGGACACCAATAGCTACCGAGTAGAAATTGAAGCGCCCTCTCCTCTAGAAGCACTCTTAGAGAATCATCTAGATATCATCAAATGGCGGAAAAACCCGCGGATGTCGCCTGGCGAGTGGAAGCGCCTATCCACAGAAGCACCGCAACAAATCAAAGACTTACTAGCGACAGAAGGTTACTTTTCTCCAAACATCAACCTGCAAGCGACACAAAACAATAGCGAATACATCGCTAAATTTATGGTTAAGCCAGGCAAACCAACTGTCATCAACAATGTAGAGATCAACTTCACTGGCGACATCACCCAACAATCTGATAAAGCGAAACCAAGTCAGCAGCAAATGCGTGATGAATGGTTGCTAAAATCTGGAATGATATTCACCCAAGCCGCTTGGTCAGATGCAAAACGTAGCTTACTGAGCAAGTTACTGGTTAATCGTTACCCAAACGCTACCGTCACTGAGACCAAGGCCGTGATTGATGCCAATCAACAAACTGCATCTTTGCAAATCAATGTAAATAGCGGAAGCTCAGTGCACTTTGGCGAGATACAGATTGAAGGTTTGCAACGCTATCCTGAAAGCATCATCCACAACCTTAACCCGATTAAACCAAATGAAGTTTATAGTCAGGCACAGCTCCTCACTTTTCAAACACGTTTACAAGAAAGTGGTTATTTCCGTGCGGTAGAAGTCACTTCAGATGCCAAAGTAGCCTCTGAAGAAAATAAGTTAGCGCCAATTAAAGTGAAAGTTGATGAAAATCAATCGATTAAACTCAGCACTGGTGTGGGTTACAGCACAAATACTGGCGTACGTTCACAACTAACAGTAGATCATTTGAACTTATTTAATCGTAACTGGAGAATGACTTCCAGCCTTAGACTGGAGCAAAGATTACAATCTGTCTCGGGCATTATTCGACTACCGACCACTGAGGATGGCTATCGCGATAGCGCCAATGCCTCCTCAACCCGCACTGAAATTGAAGGGCAAACGACCACTGTCACACAAACAGGTGTAAAACGCGCATGGGGAACACTTAAACGCGAGCAATATGTAGGTGCTAACGTGCTGTCCGAGCAAGTTAAGTTAGATGGTGCAGAATCATCCGATAATTATGCAGCAACACTAAGCTACGGCATCACATTAAGACGTACCGACAACAACTTAAACCCTTCGCGCGGCTATTTATTCAACGCGCAGTTTAATGGCGCACCGTTAGCATCACTTTCCAATGGTACTTTCTTACAAAGCTATTTTAAAACACAGGCCTATTACCCAATCACTAAAAGCACCCAGTTAATCGCGCGTGCTGAACTAGGGATGGTGCATGGGAAAAATAGCGCACCAGCCACTTTTCTATTCCGTGCAGGCGGTGATCAATCGGTACGTGGTTATGGCTTCCAGAGCTTAGGCGTCAACGAAGGTGATGCAATTGTGGGTGGGCGCTACCTTGCCACCGGCAGTATTGAAATCATTCAATGGCTAACGCCCGAGTGGGGAGCCGCCATTTTTACTGACTTTGGTAATGCCGCCAACACCTTTAAAGACTTAAAACCTGTTTATGGATATGGCTTAGGCGCCAGATGGAAAAGCCCTGTAGGCCCGATTGGCGCTGACATTGCCTACGGACAAGAATCAGATGAGTACCGTATGCATTTCAATATTGGGGTGATATTCTAATGACACGCTACTTGCAAACTCTACTGGTGAGCATCGCCTTATTGCTATTACCTTCCGCACACAGCGAATCAACCATTAGTGTCAGCACCAGCTTAGATACTTTTAGCTATGACCTAGACAGTATTCATCTAAAACTAGAGAAACTTAGTGCACGCTGGCAACTTTCACCTTTTGGTGAAGGCGATTTACGCGTAGAGCAATTAAAAGCCAAACGTCTGATTATCACGCTTAAAGAAAGTGAAACTGAAGCGAAGGAATCACCATTACCTAACAGTATCAAACTCCCTTTCCCAATTGCTATCGAACAGTCAGAAATCAGCGAAGTCATCATCGTGAACGGAGATGACCGTCAGACACTTTACAACGTTAAACTAAATTTTGAAGGCAATGCAAAAACACTCAACCTGAATCTTTCGCATGCAAGTACGCCGTGGGGAGAGGCTTCAGCACACATCAATATGAGCGCGAGTAAGCCATTCACGCTCAAAGGTGATCTCTCCCTTAAAAAAACTGATGCTGATTACCCTTATGATTTAAAAACAGAATTAAGTGGTGACCTCAATACCATCAATATCCATTCAACCTCTTGGTTAACACTACAAGATGGGAAAATAAATTTATTAAAATCAAATACTAATCAAGCTGGCGCGCAAATCATCATTGATGCACAGCTTAAGTTGAATAAAAACTATGCAATGCATGTACGTAGCCAACTTCTGGAGCTATCCCCTGCCCGTTTAGGCAATTATCCAGAAGCATTGCTCAATGTAGATGTAAATCTAGAGGGCGTACTAAAACCATCACTAAATGCAGCACTCGCCATCACAACACATGATAGCGTTTGGCAACAACAGGCCGTATCAGGCTCAATAAATGCACAATTAATTGACCAATCACTAGAACAACTAACGTTTGCAGTGAATATTGCCAATAATCAAATGAAAGGCACTGGCAACATTAATAAAGAAAACATGCACTTAGCATGGCAGGCAGATTTTCCTGACATGAGCAAACTTGATCAAGCCTACGCTGGGCAAGTAAATGCTAACGGTACGATTGATGGTGCGATTGATAACCCATCAGCAACACTCAAACTACTCGCTCAAAAGTTGCAACTATCTAAAGACTTAAAGATTGAGCACTTAACAGGTGAAGCGAACATTACAGCGGGTGAAAACGGCACGATAGCCGCAAACATTGAAGCACAAACAATCAAATACGGAAGCTACGCGCCCATTAGTAGCACCATCACACTAAAGGGAACGCAAGCTGACCATACCATCACCATTAATGCAGAAAATGAAGAGCATCAATTGCAAAGTACGCTTAAAGGTGGAGTGCAATTAAACCAATCATCAGCAAAAAAACAATGGTTAGGTTTGCTACAACAACTTGATTTTGCAGGAGGCACTCCCGTCACACTTAAAGCACCTGCCCCACTTAGTGCGGATTTAGACCAGATATCGCTCAAGCAAGCATTACTCACACTGAAAAATGGCGCGATTAATATCGAACACCTACATGTCGGTAACAACATATTAGATAGCAAGGGTTCTCTTGAAAAGATAACTTTAGATGACCTACCGCCTAACATATTGCAACTACCAAACACGCTGAGCAGTAATGCAGTTTTTTCAGGAAAATGGTCACTTGAAACTAAAGATGCAATCAATGCACATTTTAGCCTGTGGCGTGATAGCGGCGATATCACTTTCAAAAAATCAGATGGCTCACTGTTGCCGTTGGGCTTATCAGAAACGCAATTAGTACTTAACGTTATCAACAATGAATTAGCCGCCAAGGTCAGTTTGAATGGTAAAAATATTGGCACACTAGATGCAGAAACAGCGACTCGACTTACAAAAACAGAAGCTGGGTTTAGCTTACACAACAACGCACCATTTAAATTAACAAGCAACGCTCAGCTCAACACTTTGCTGTGGCTTCCTATGCCATCATCCATGATGGATGCAGACCTTGATGGCAAAATAACACTCTCTGCAAATGCCGACGGCACCATTGAACACCCCAACCTGAGCGGTAACGTTAATGGCGAAAAAATCAGCTTTAGCCTGCCCTCAGAAGGCATTCAATTAAGCAATGGTACATTTCAAGCGCGTTTTGAAAATGACCAGCTACACATTGAACAAATGATCTGGCAAGGTGGCTCAGGCAACCTAAGTGCAAACGGCTGGGTAAAGCTAAATCAAGGAAAACCAACCATAAACCTCGCTTGGACAGCGGATCAATTTACAATACTATCCAGGGCTGATCGGCTGCTCACATTAAGTGGCGCAGGTAAAACCATACTCGCTAACAATTTACTCAACATGATGGGCGATTTCACCGTCAACAAAGGTCTGGTGGAACTGGCGCAAGAAGACACGCCTACACTGGGTGATGACGTCGTGATTTTAGGACAAACCGCTGTAAAGAAAGAAACCTCATTACAAATTCTACTCAATGGTTTGCAGATCAAATTAGGTAATGACTTTACCTTACGTGGACGTGGGCTAGACGCGAAGCTAGCAGGCGCACTAACACTGACAGGCCTCACCGAATACAGACCCTACACCGAAGGCAGTATCAATGTCGAAAAAGGCACGTTCATGGCATATGGCCAGATATTAACGATTGATCGAGGCATTTTAAAGTTTAATGGCCCGATGGATAATCCAGGTTTAAATATCCGTGCCATGCGTAATAGCAAACCCGTCAATGCTGGCGTTGAAATAACAGGTAGCGCAACAATGCCAGTAGTGAAGCTAGTCTCAGATCCCAACGTACCAGAAACAGATAAACTCGCATGGCTAGTGCTGGGTCATGGCACAGATCAAGCAGGGAAAAACGATTTTGCCATGCTCTCACTCGCCGCTGGTGCACTATTCTCACAAGGACAATCTGTACCACTACAAAGCCAAATAGCGCGCGCTGCTGGGCTAGATGAGTTCAGCTTTGCCGGCGGCGATGCAGAAAATGCATCACTCACTCTAGGTAAGCGACTCAGCTCACAACTGTATCTCAGTTACGCAAAAAGCATCAGCAGTTTACAAGATGTCGCCAGACTCACCTTCAACATCACGCCACGCTGGGTATTACGCGCAGAAGCTGGCAATGAAAGTGCTGTCGATGTGTTATATACTTTCAGCTTCAAATAAGATTGGACATCAATAATGAGTACTGATAAAAACAATCCTAGACTTGCAGTACTAATTGATGCAGACAATACCTTTAATGTAATTCCTATTATTGATGAGTTATTTGAAGAAATATCTAAATTTGGTGATGCAAGTGTCAGGCGCATCTATGGTGATTGGACACAAAATCAGTTAAGCCGCTGGAAAGAAATTCTTCCCAAACACGCCATCCAACCTATACAGCAGTACGCTAACACCAAAGGTAAAAACGCAACCGATAGTGCACTTATTATTGATGCAATGGATTTGCTCTACACTGCACCGCTTGATGGCTTCTGCATTGTTTCTAGTGATAGTGACTTCACTCGTCTAGCAATCCGGTTTCGTGAGTCTGGCAAACTCGTCTATGGATTTGGTGAACAAAAAACACCTGAATCCCTAAGGGCTGCCTGCAACCAGTTTATCTACATCGAGATTCTTTCTTTAGATAAATCATCTGAAATCATCATAACTAGCCCAGATACTCAGAGTGTTAAATCTGAAAAATCTAAATCAACTGCTGAAACAAAATCAAATATACCTGCTAATAACGATAATACGCTTCTAGCTCCTGTGGTGAAGAAAACCTCACAACAACTAGCAATGGATACAAAACTAGTATCATTAATTCGCTCCGCGATAGAATCTCTTTCAGATGATGATGGCTTTGCGAATACTGGTGAGGTTAAAAAACATATCGTAAAAAATTACTCCGCTTTTGATTCTCGCAACTATGGCTATGCTAAATTCAGCGACTTAATCAATACAATTGGCTTGTTCGAGCTAGATGCAAAAAAACAACGTATTAAAGATAAAAGAAAAAAATGAACGAGATCCTAATCCTATACTATTCCCAAGGCGGCGCAGTACGTGAAATGGCGCAACTGATAGCTCGTGGTGTGCAATCCGTTGATGGCATCAAAGCACGCATTCGCAGCGTCCCTAAAGTATCAGCAACCTGCGAGGCCACCGAGTCTGACATCCCCAACACAGGTGACCCATACGTTGAATTGCAAGATTTAGAAGAATGCATCGGATTAGCATTAGGCAGCCCTACCCGCTTTGGCAATATGGCGGCACCGATGAAGTACTTTCTTGATGGCACCACTGCACTTTGGTTAAAAGGCGCACTGGCTGGCAAAGCGGCCGCTGTCTTTACTTCTAGCGGCTCAATGCATGGGGGTAACGAAACTACACTTATCACCATGATGTTGCCATTAATGCACCACGGCATGATGATGGTCGGCTTACCGTATTCAGAGCCTGCATTATCAGCCACCACCTCTGGCGGCACGCCTTATGGTGCAAGCCATATTGGCGGTGCGATGGATGACAAACCCATCAGCGATGATGAAAAAAAACTGTGTCTCGCACTAGGTAAACGCCTCGCTGAGGCTGCGTTAAAGTTATCGAGAACACTTTAAAAAATGGCTAATTTACACCTAGATGCCAGACAATTTTTAAGAAGCACGCGAACCGCTATACTTTCAACCCATTCGGCAAAGTTTGAAGGCTATCCATTTGGCTCGGTCGCACCGTTTGTATTAGATCATCAATGCCAACCCATTATATTGATTAGCAACATTGCAGAGCACACCAAAAATATCGCCACTAACCCAAAAGTATCATTACTAGTATTTGCAGGGGCTGAAGACTTACAAGCAAACGCAAGGCTCACGTTGCTAGGTAGCGCCAATGTAATCAACAAAAACGAAGATACTAACTTACGCGAGCGTTATTTACGTTACCTCCCGCAAGCGAGTGGCTATTTTGATATGCACGATTTTGCTTTTTATCGTATAAAAATTGAAACAGCGCGCTATATCGCTGGTTTTGGGAAAATGGGCTGGATATCGGGTGATGATTTAATCAATGACATTCCAACCGATGCATTATTAGCCGATCAGGAAGCACAAATTCTTGCACACATGAATGCTGACCATGCCGACAGTCTAATCCGTTATTGTCAGCATATTCACGGCGTCAACGCCACAAATGCTACGATGCTGGGGATTGATTGCGACGGCTTTGATGTGAGTGCCACAGTGGGTGACAAAACAACTATTTTACGCATTACCTTTGAAACAAAAATCCATGATGCGCAATCGGCCAGAGCGGCATTAGTGAACCTCTCAAAATCAATTAACCTTTAAAAAACATGAATAAAATCAACATCATTAACAAACTTCAACTGGGAGCTTCGATTAGCCTCATCGCACTTATTTTACTCACGCTCGCATGGGAAACTGTTTTAGCACCATTAAAACCTGGCGGCTCACTACTCATGCTCAAGACTTTACCGCTCTTACTGCCTTTGTTTGGTATTTTAAAAGGCAAACGCTACACCTATCAATGGTCGTGCATGTTCATCTTATTTTACTTCACTGAAGGTGCTGTTCGCGCTTGGGCAGATGTAGGTCTTTCTGCCAAACTTGCGTTAATAGAGGTCATCCTTACAATCTTATTCTTTACATGTACGATTTTTTACGCACGCCTCACACGTCAACCAAAGCAAGTCAGCGTAGAAAACGTATAAACAACCATAAGTTTTTACATCTATACCGCGCCAAACATGCCGTCTTCTACTATAATTTAGTCATTAAAACACTATTAGCAAGTTACGCATGAAAATACTGCTCTCAAACGATGATGGCTACTTCGCACCAGGTTTAAATATACTGGCAGAACATATTGCAAAAATTGCAGATATTACAGTCGTAGCCCCTGAAAGAAATCGCAGTGGTGCAAGTAACTCTCTCACGCTTGATCGTCCTTTAAGCGTAAAAAAAGCACCTAACGGCTTTTTTTACGTTAACGGCACACCAACAGACTGTGTGCATATTGCACTCACAGGACTAATGGATACAATGCCAGACATGGTGATTAGTGGCATTAATGATGGTGCAAACATGGGTGATGACACCATTTACTCAGGCACCGTTGCTGCGGCAATGGAAGGCTATTTACTCGGCATCCCATCCATTGCAGTATCAATGTCCCAGCACAACTCGACGCACTTTGAAACCGCAGCAAGAGTTGCCGTTGAACTTATTCAGCACTATCAAAAATACGGATTCAGTTCACCAACCTTACTTAATGTGAATGTACCTGACATCCCTTATGAAGCACTGCAAGGTCGTACCGTGACGCGCTTAGGCAAACGCCACAAAGCAGAGCCAGTTGTACAGCTTAAAACACCTCGTAATGAAATCGTATACTGGGTAGGTGCCGCAGGCCAACCTAATGATGGCGGTTTAGGTACAGATTTTTACGCCATTGCAAACCAACAAGTTTCTATTTCTCCCATTCAAGTTGATCTAACCTGCCACGCACAACTGAATGATGTAAAACAATGGTTATCTAGCTAACACTACTGGAAATAAAATCTTGGCTCTCATTAGATCATCACAAGCAGGCATTGGCATGACATCACAACGTACGCGTGATCGCATGCTAAATCGATTACGTGAACAAGGCATTAAAGATGAAGTCGTACTCTCAGCGATTGGCAGTATTCCTCGCCATATTTTTGTAGACGAAGCCCTATCCATCCGCGCTTATGAAGACGTTTCTTTACCAATTGGGTTTGGTCAAACGATTTCACAACCCTATATTGTCGCCCGCATGTCAGAACTGCTACGCAATGGCCAATCGATAGAAAAAGCGCTCGAAGTAGGTACAGGCTGCGGCTACCAAACCGCAGTATTATCAAAACTGGCTAAAGAAGTTTACTCGGTAGAACGTATCCGACCTTTGGTCTTAAAAGCACGCGACAATCTGCGCAAACTGAAATGTATCAACGTTAAGCTAGATCATGCCGATGGTAATATGGGGTTAGCTCAATTAGCGCCGTTTGATGCCATTATCGTTACGGCAGCGGCAAGCCATATCCCACAAGATCTATTGACGCAGCTAACAATTGGCGGCCGCTTGGTCATCCCTGTCGGTACCGATGAGCAAGTGCTACATCTAGTAGAGCGCGTTTCTGCAAATGATTACCATCAAACTCAATTAGAACCTGTAAAGTTTGTTCCATTACTAGGCGGTACCAGTTCACAATGAAAGTAATACGCGGCTTTATCATCCTATTTATCTCATTACTTAACTTCGCATGTAGCACTACCCCAGCACCTGTGATTGACCGATTACCACAAGGTAAATCCAACAAATCACAAACCACACCCACTATTCAAAAAGTTGGTACTGACTGGCGACCAGCAAGTTATACCGTAAAAAAAGGCGACACACTTTATAGCATTGGCCTTGAGCATGGTTATGACTACAAAGAAATCGCGCAAGCTAATAACATTAGCGCCCCTTACATCATTAAAATTGGCCAAACACTGAAGTTCTCCACGCTCAATGAAGCATCAGCCAATGCAGATGCCAGCCCAGCAAAAGATAATGGCAATGGCGTGGTCACCTATCCAATAGGTAACGAAAGCCCCCAAGAAACCAGATCATCCTCAGCTCCAATAACAACACCTCCTATATCAGCTGCCATTAATGAACCTAAAGCCCTACGTGAGCCTTATAGTGATGAGGCTTATAAAAAACCGCCGCCAACGGTAAGAGCCATCCCTACCGCACAATCTGCGACTAGTGACACGGCTAAGAAACCAATAGCAGAAAAACCCACCATAGAACCAAAACAAGAAGTTAAGACCGCAGAACCAAAAGTAGAGTCGACACCTAAGCTTGAACCTATTAGCCAAATAAGCTGGGCATGGCCAACTAAAGGTAAGGTGATTGCAAACTTTAACGATGCAGGGAACAAAGGGATTGATATCTCAGGGAAAATGGGACAAGCAATTCATGCTGCAGCCCCAGGAAAAGTTATTTATAGCGGCTCTGATTTGCGTGGTTATGGTAAGTTAGTCATCATAAAACACAGCGCGACTTATCTATCCGTGTATGCTAACAACAGCCTAATTTTAGTTAAAGAAGGCCAGCAAGTGAGTAGTGGACAAAAAATTGCAGAGATGGGCGATACTGACAGCAACACAGTAAAACTACACTTTGAAATCAGGCAACAAGGTAAATCAGTAGATCCAATGAAATTTCTCAGTGCAGATTAAGTTTAGCACCTAAGGAGCTATGCATGGCTAAAATTGAACCTAATAAATATCTAAAAAATAAAGACATCAAACCAGAAAGTAAAGTGAGTGTACTTTTTGCAACCATACGAATGGGACTGATGATTATCGGTATTGTAGGCATCGCCTTAGAACTTTTTCGTGAAGATGGCTGGCTGTCAAAACTAATGCGCAACCTGTTTGAATCAACCACCAGTATGCTAATGATTCCAGTCATTATTTTTGCATTATGGTTAATTAACAGATGGATTAGCACCCCCAACAAATCAGAAACCAAGAAGAGTGGCGACCTGCCCATGTATGTGATGATGGCGATTGGTGCTTTCTTCTTAGTCAGGTTTTACATGACTGGCTCTTTCTAAGCCAATAGAAGTAAAGTGTTAATATTGATTAAATCATTTACCTTAAGAATTTACTTAACTAAAAGTTGTTAGTTTGCAAACAATAAAAAAGTGGCTTTAAGCCACTTTTTTATTGCTACTACCGATAGAAAATAACTAATCAGTTTTAATTAGCTGCTTTCGCTTGCTCTTTATAGTATTCACGCACTGGTGTCATATCAAAATCACGCGCCCATTTGATAATTTCATCAAATGCTGGTGCGCCAATTTCACCCACTTGTGCATGGATACCAGCTTGTTCACGAATCACCAAAATACCTGGAATCTGCGTTACTTCAAAATACTCGCCAATTTCTGGGTCTGTTTCTGTGTTTACCATACCAAATACGATATCTGGGTTTTTCTCTGATGCAGCTTCAAATGTAGGTGTAAAAGCAACACATGGATCACACCATTTTGCCCAAAAATCAACAATCACAAAAGGATTGTTTTCTATCGTTTCTTTAAAATTATCTTTGGTAAGTGCAATAACTGCCATAATTTTGCCTTTAATTGAGTAAGGTATCACCTAAAGGTAGCAGTTTATCAGAAGCCATATATTTCGTTAAGTTTTACGTTAACGATGCAACTACTCGTTCAAACCTTTTACTGATTTACCCCATGTGGTTTCAAAGAAAAGTTCAGTCAAAGGTTTTCTAACACGCTCAGCAGTCTCTTTCGCTAAAGTCTCGCCTTCTAAAGTTGCAATATCTGCTGGATAGCCAACAGAAACCATTGCCATTAAGGTGTATTGCTCAGGAATCTTAAATTCACTTCGTGCTTTATTCGCATCAAAACCACCCATCTGATGTGCCATTAGACCCATACTCGATGCCTGTAAACTCAAGTTCTCAGCGGCGGCACCTGTGTCATATTGTGCCCAGCGGTTAGCCTGCTGATTATGTCCAAATAGTGTATCTGCACATATCAACAATAACAAGGGCGCATCTTTCACCCAAGCTTGATTACCAGGGACAAGGCAATCAAATGCCTGTTGCCAGCTGGCTGCATCTGAGCCTTTATTCCAGACAATAAAACGCCAAGGTTGATCGCCAAAACAAGATGGTGCCCATCTCGCAGCCTCAAGCAATGCAATCACTTGCGCGTGGGTAACGCCTTTAGCGGCATCATAAGCGCGACCACTCCATCTATTAGCTAGCGTAGTATCAATCGGCACTTGGGTAATAGCAGGTTTATGCATGGTTATTTAAGCCTCAATAAATGGGTAATCAGTGTAGCCTTTTTCAGTGCCGCCATAGAATGATGATGAATCCGCATCATTTAATGGCGCATCCGTTCTAAAACGTTCAACTAAATCAGGATTAGCGATGAATGGTACACCATAAGCTACTACATCTGCATGACCACTTGCAATCACTGTATTACCACGCGCTTTATCATAAGCTAAATTAGCCATGTAAGGCCCTTTGAACAACTTGCGCAACGCATCAAAGTCAAATGGGTCTGCAATACCACCACCGTGGATGCCACCTTCTACCACGTGTAAGTAAGCCAGATTAAACTGATTTAACGACTCAGTGACATAGTTAAATAATGCTTGTGGGTTACTATCTTTCATATCATTGAAAGGATTCACAGGAGAAAGGCGTACACCGACTTTATCTGAGCCAGCAACAGCCACTACTGCTTTTGTTACCTCTAACAAGAGTCGCGCACGGTTCTCAAAGCTACCACCATACTGATCTGTACGTTTGTTAGTGCCATCGCGTAAGAACTGATCAAGTAAATATCCGTTAGCCGCATGAATCTCCACACCATCAAAACCAGCCGCAAGTGCAGATTTAGTCGCATGCACGTAGTCAGTCACAATGCCTGATAACTCATGTGTATCTAAAGCACGCGGCTCTACGTAGTCGACTAGACCTTGATAAGTGAATGCTTTGCCAGCTGGCTTAATTGCGGATGGCGCAACAGGCAACGCACCATCAGGCAATAGTGTAGGATGAGAAATACGGCCTACATGCCATAATTGAATCACAATCTTGCCACCTTTTGCATGCACCGCATCGGTAATTTTTTTCCAGCCAGCGACTTGAGCATCGGTATAAATACCTGGCAATGCTGGGTAGCCATGTGCCATCGCTGATATTGGGGTTGCTTCAGTCACAATAAGCCCAGCAGTTGCGCGCTGCTCATAATACGTCACATTCAGAGGTTGAGGTACGCCGTGCTCACCAGCTCTATTTCTTGTTAACGGAGCCATTACAATTCGGTTACTCAACTGCATACTTCCCAGCGTTGCTGGGCTAAATAAGTCTAATGTCATTCATTGCTCCTAATATTCTCGTATTTACAACCAGATCTAGTTAATAGTTTATTTTTTATTATTTCTTTGGTTTTTCCGCAGAAGGTTTCACTGCCTCAATCAATAGCGTGATTTCAATGTCATCACCAACTGGCGCATTAGGTTTTACACCCCAACCAAAACCGTAATCAGATGCTTTAAGAGAAGTTTTAGCCTCAAAACCACTGCGCTCACCGCCCCATGGGTCATTACCAAACCCTAACACTTTAAATGGCAAAGCAATTTCTTTCGTCACGCCATTCATCGTAAACTTGCCAGTCATCATGCCTTCTGTCGCGTTTTTCGCTTCAATTTTTGTGCTAACAAAACGCATCTCTGCAAACTGACCTGCATTCAAATAATCTTTTTCTTTGATGTGTGCGTCACGCTTAGCCAACCCACTGTTTACGCTAAGCACATTAATTTTTGCATCAACTGATGAGTTTGCTAAATTATCGGCATCTATCAAAATATTGCCTGTAATTTCATTAAAAGTACCAGAAGCTTTTGCGACAACATGGCGCACACTCCAGTTAGCAAAACTATGTGCTGCATCAATCTTGTAAGCAACTGGTGCGGAAACCGCTACATTCATGCCTAAAAACAGTCCGCCTAACAATAATGCTGTCGTTTTTAAATGTGTGTATTTCATACGTTATCCTTTTTAAAACTTGGTTTATGTACAACAATTTTTATTAAATTCAATAGCCTAATTCATATAAAAATCACTTAACCCATCATCAATTCTTGATCTAAGTCTTTTTAATGCCTATCAGGTTAGTGATGGGCCTCACGCAACTCGGTGTGTAGTGGCAAATCAAACAATAACAACTCGGTACGACTAAGCGACTCCACTACGATGCTATTTTCGCCACTTAGCATTAAAGCATCGCCAGTCATTATTAAGAGCCCATTAACCTTAACTTCTCCGCTTGCCACGTGCAAATAAGCACTGCGTTGAGTATCTAACGCATAATGAAGCATAGCGTTAGGATTAAGTAACGTGGCATAAAGTTGCATATCCTGATGCACTCTTAATGCAGCCCCATCTAATGCATTACCCTCAGGATTTCTAGTTGCAATCAAACACCATTGATTAAGCTTCTGCTCATCTGAGAAATGTCTCTCCTCATAACTTGGTGGCAAGTTATCACTTTCAGGTAATAGCCATACCTGTAGCAAGTGTGCTTCATGTGCTTGTGATGCATTAAATTCGCTATGTAGCACACCTGTACCTGCCGTCATACGTTGCACATCACCTGCCTTGATTACCGAACCGTTGCCAATGCTATCATGGTGCTTTATTTCACCACTTAACACATAAGTCACAATCTCCATATCGCGATGCGGATGCATACCAAACCCCATGCCTGCGGCTACAATGTCATCGTTAATCACACGCAATACAGAAAAATGCATGTGATGGCGATCAAAGTACTCTCCAAATGAAAAAGAATGATAACTTTTTAACCAACCAAGGTTAACGTATCCTCTATCATTTGATTTTCTTACCTGAACCTCTTTCATAGCCACCTTTTTCATTCAAGTTTATTGAATAATTCAAAACATGTTATTACTAATACGAATATACTAATAGCAAATAATTTTGCATGGTTTGTTCAAAAAAATTGATTAAGAATTGCGCCCAATTATGTCGATAAAACTTTCTTTAGAATCACTTGAGGTTTTAGATGCCATCGCCCGCAAAGGGAGCTTTGCAGCAGCGGCAGAGTCATTATTCCGTGTACCTTCTGCAATCACTTACACGGTAAGAAAGCTTGAAAAAGACTTAAACGTAAAACTGTTTAACCGCAGCGGTCACCGTGCAGAGCTTACTTTAGCTGGTGCAGAGCTGCTTAAAGAAGGTCGCAACCTACTTAATGCAGCCAGCGAGCTGGAGTCGCGGGTTAAGCGCGTTGCAAAAGGTGTCGAAACTGAACTAACCATCGCTGTTAGCGATTTGCTTGATATCACGAGCATCTACCCCGTATTAGAAAAATTCTATGCCCAACATTTCGGCACCAGAATAAGATTATCGCAGGAAGTATATGGAGGCAGTTGGGATGCACTAATCAGCGGGCGTGCAGATATTTCACTAGGCGCTCCAGGCGATGCGCCGCCTAACGCTGGGTTTATGTCAAAAGCAATTGGCTCGCTAATGTTTAGCTATGCCGTTGCACCACATCACCCTCTTGCAAAGTTAGCTGAGCCATTGCAGAATCAAGACATCATTCAGTACCGTTCAGTTTCGGCTGCTGACACCTCACGTAATTTACCGCCACGTACATCTGGCATTTTAACTGGGCAAGATATGCTATCAGTACCTAATATGCATTTAAAATTACAAGCACAAATCGCTGGCCTAGGTGCGGGCTATATTCCACAACAACTCGCAGAGCAGTACGCCAGCAAAGGCTTGCTAATCATTAAACAGGTCGCGGAACCAAAACATGAAGTCACTATTTTTCTGGCTTGGCGGAGTGATGGTGGCAAAGCACAACAATGGCTCATTAAACAATTCCAATTATTAAACATAAATGATATTTTATTATCACCCGCACAATGAAAGTAGCAAGGCATGACACAAGAACAACTACCAAGAAATTTCGCAAAAATTAACAGTTTAGCCATTAAAGCAATGCAATGGCTAAATGGCTTTGCCCATATCATCATTGGGCTTGCACTTGCAACCTCTGTCATTATGTTTACTTGGTTGTTTTTTAAAGACGTCTACGCAGCCGCTACTGCGCATAATCTTGTGCATGGCTTTTTACATGCACTTGGTACACTGATGTTGCTCTGGTCAATTTCTGCGCTTATCTCTGCTGAAATACGTTATTTGCAAGGTAGCAAACTATTAGTAGAAACGTTTGTTGAAGTCGTCCTAGTACTATTTTTACGTAAATTAATTGTGATGCCTGTGCAGGATCTTTCACCAACCATAGAAGAGATTGCAACGTGGGTAGGTGGCGCTTTTGTGTTAGGTTTAATTTATGTATTAATTCGCTGGGGTCAAAAGCAGGAAGACTAAGTTATTGACTTACTGCATAAAAACATTAGACTACCTCAAAAATGATCAGTAAAACTGCCCAAAGCTTGGAACAAGACCAAACTTTCATGTCGATCGCACTAGCACTAGCTGAACAGGCCGCCCTCGCAGGGGAGGTTCCGGTTGGGGCGATTATCGTGAAAGATGGAGAAATTATAGGTCGCGGTAGCAATGCACCCATCGGCTCACATGACCCTAGTGCGCATGCTGAGATCCAGGCCATGCGTGATGCGGCAAAATACTTAGGTAACTATCGCTTGGTAGACTGTACACTCTATGTGACTTTAGAACCTTGTGCAATGTGTGCGGGCGCAATACAACATGCCAGAATTACCAGACTAGTCTATGGTGCGAATGACCTAAAAACAGGTGCTTGTGGCAGTGTAGTGAACCTCATGGCAGAACAAAAACTTAACCATCATACACAGGTGGTAAGCGGCATACTTGCTGACGAATGTGGGAAAGTACTGTCAAATTTCTTTTCGGAGCGTCGTAAATTAGCGAAATTACAACGCCAATAGTTGGCGGTTTCAAGTAATAATTCCAATAGCTTAATTCTTATATAGCTGTTCCACCAAATAATCCGATGCTGTGCCCCATCGCACTAAATCTAGAGTCTTTAAGTCACTGGATTCCGTGTCAGACCGTGAGCCAGTGCTTGGCTTCCCCAATTTTCTATGCCAGTAAACTGGCAAGCAAAGTGTGAAAGGTCTTCACCGTGGAATATACCAGCTTCAGCTGGTTATTCACACGCGAAAGCACGGAACGACTAGGTAGTAGGATTATTTAGTGAAATAACTATAGCTTAATTAAGCATAGCTCGTATAAAAAAACCCGCCGAAGCGGGTTTTTTTATAACTGTAGATATTGACCTAATAGTTATTAGTCATTGCTACCCATTAAACCCATCAACAAATGTAACAAGCTTGTAAATAAGTTATAGATGCTTAAATAAAGTCCTAATGTCGCCATGACGTAGTTAGTTTCACCACCGTTAACGATACGGCTAACATCGTACAAAATAAAGCCAGAGAACAAGATGACTCCAACTGCTGATAACGCAAGCGCCATCGCTGGAATTTGTAAAAAGATATTAGCTAATGAAGCAACGATTAGTAAAATAATACCAACCAATAAGAACTTGCCCATGAAGCTAAAGTCTTTTTTGGTAGTCGTTGCGATACCAGCCAATGTCATCAGAATAATGCCAGTACCGCCAGCCGCTAAGCCTACGATTTGTGCGCCGTTACTAAGATTAAGTGCATGTTGTAGAATTGGGCCAAGTAACATCCCCATTAAGAATGTTAGGCCTAATAAAAGTACCACACCGAAACTGCTGTTACGGTTAGCAGAAATTGCTGCAAACAGACCGTACATGACAGCCAAGGCACCAATTGCAAAAATAAATGGATGTTGCTGGGCAATCGCAAAATTCATGCTCATGCCGATAAAAGCACCAATGACTGTTGGTATCATTGTCAAACCCAACAGCGCGTAAGTATTACGCAAGACTCGGTTCGTCGCTAACTGAGCTGACTCTGAACGACCTAATACTGGGGTATTGTCTAACATTATTTATTTCCTCTTAATTAAAAACACATCTAAAACTTAAACTACTAGTAAAACTCAAACTACTAGTACTAAGATACCGATTTAATCATTAAGTTTCAAGTACTTTTGTTACGCGAACAATTCGCCTTCTACTACACCTACCTCAGCAACCTGATGTACTGCACGCACAAACTCAGCACTTTCGTGCAATGCATCCATCGTTAATGGGTGCTTATGTCCATGCATACGTGCTAATCGGCTCAGGCTTTGTGCAGATATTGTCCAGCTAAGATTAGCTAACAACTCATCTGCCATAGCAGGCTGATTGCATAACAACACCATATCACACCCTGCATTAAGTGCATCTAAAGCACGACTGGTCACATCACCTCCTGCCGTTGCGGCTTCCATGCTTAAATCGTCGCTAAAAATCACGCCATTAAAGCCTAAGCGCTCACGCAATACTTTTTGCAACCAGCGCGGTGAAAAGCCAGCAGGTTTATTATCAACTTTGGCGTAAATCACATGGGCAGGCATAATCGCCTGAATGCCATCATCAATCAGCATTCTAAACGGTTGCATATCGTGCTGTGCAATCTGGTCAAATTCACGCTCATCCACTGGCATACTTACATGCGAATCTGCCACCACAAAACCGTGCCCAGGGAAGTGCTTACCAACAGCCGCCATGCCACCTTTTTTTAAACCTTGCATCAGCGCATAAGCTAAATCGCTAATTGCTTGTGGATTTAGATGAAAAGCACGGTCGCCAATCACTAAACTATCGCCATAATCCATATCCAGCACTGGTGTAAAACTAAAATCGACACCATGTGCACGTAGCTCTGCCGCTAAAATCCAACCGGCTTCTGTGGCAAGCTCTTTTGCTTTTTTAGGATTTTTGTCCCAAATCTTACCGAATTCGCGCATGGGTGGGATTTTAGTAAATCCATCTCTAAAACGCTGTACACGTCCGCCTTCATGATCAACTGCAATCAATAGTGGTGGCTGACGTACCGCATGAATACTTGCAGTAAGCGCTTTAAGCTGCGCATTATTTTCATAATTACGCTTAAACAGAATCACACCACCTACAAGTGGGTGCTTTAAACGTCTTATGTCATCATCGGTTAATTCTGTGCCGACAACATCTAACATGACTGGACCTAAACTCATGCAATCTCTTTTCTTAATCTGGTTTTCTAACGTCTAAAGCGTCGCGCAAATAGTCACCGCCTAGATTAATGGCTAAAATCAAACTCATCAAGCATCCGCCTACAATTAATACATAATGCGGCGCAATTAACATATAGCGCACGGCATCGCGCAACATTGCACCCCACGAGGCATCGGGCGCTTGTATCCCTAAACCAAGAAATGACAGACTAGCCTCTGCGATCATGACGCTCGCTAAACTATAGGTGGCTTCTACCACTAAAATAGAAGCTAATAAAGGCAATATATGGCGAAACAGTAATCGCGGCACCCCTGCGCCTAATGACTCTGCGGCTTGTACGTGCTGGCGATGACGCAAACTTAATGTCTGCCCACGCGTTAATCGCGCGTAACTGACCCAACCTGTTAGACATAAAGCCACGATTAAATTGCCAAGCCCAGGCCCCAGCACGGCAGCAAAAGCGATGGCTAATAAAATGCCAGGGAACGCTAAAAAAATATCGGTAATTTGCATCAGCACAGCATCTACCCTGCCCCCATAAAACCCAGCTAGTAGCCCGACAAACACGCCGATTGTCATTGTCACGCCAGTGACAATAAGCGCAACCAAGAAGGACACTTCAACCCCACTTAACACGCGCGCCAAAATATCACGGCCTAAGTCATCAGCACCAAACCAATGCTGGGCAGTAGGCGCTTGTAAAATCACCTCTAAATCAATTGCATTTGGATTAAGCTGAAGCACATTACCAAGCAGCACAGCGATTAGCCAAAACGCTAAAATTAAATAGGAAGTATATTTCATTGAATAGTCTTACGGTTAACGTCTGCTAAGTTTGGCATAACCTTAAACATTACGCATTCACTAGGCATGGTGAACTCATTAAATATGGCACACTCACTAAGCATAGCGCATTCTAGGATCAGCTATTCTATATAAAAAATCCGTAGCCAGATTCACTAGCACATAGCTTAAAGCAATAATGAGCACACATGCTTGCGTGACAGGATAATCCCGTTTTTCTATACTCTCTACCAATAATCGCCCTACACCATCCCAACTAAAAATGGTTTCGGTAATCACGGTACCAGCCAGTAAGCTACCCATCTGCAAACCAACAATGGTAATAATCGGCAATAACGCTGCACGCAAGGCATGGCGCAATATCACCGTTTGCTCACTTAAGCCTTTGGCGCGTGCGGTACGAATATAATCATCGTTTAACACTTCCAGTAAACTGGTGCGTGTCATCCGCGTCAAAATTGCGCTTAAGCCAAAGCCTAAAGTAACGGCGGGTAAAATAATGGATGTACCTGAATCCATCCCACTCACAGGCAGCCAGCCCAACCAGACTGCAAATATCAGCATCAGCACTGGCCCGAGCCAGAATGCAGGCATGGCTGATAAACGTACAGAAACGATGGTCACCACAAAGTCTTGCCAGTGCCCAGCTTTAAGCGCTGCAAAAATACCAAGAGGCACGCCAATCGCAATCCCAATCAATAAGGATAACAAAGCCAGTTTCACGGTGGCAGGGTAACGCACTTTAATCAAATCAATAATCGGAGTTTGCGTATGAATAGACTGACCAAGATCACCATACATCAACTTTGCCAAGTAGCTTCCAAACTGATTAACCAGCGGCTGGTCCAACCCTAAATCCGCACGTAGTGCTTCTCTATCTGCCATGTTTGCCGACTCACCCAGCATAACATCAACAGGGTCGCCTGGTACCAAATGTATCAGTAAAAAGGTGAGTAGCAATACACCGAAAATGACTGTAAACAAGCTCGTTAAACGTTTGATGATATTCATCGACATTTCTCACCATATCGATAGTGATTGTCGATTAATGACTTACGAACTAAACAATGATATTTCAGTACTTGATATGCCGTTGTAATCCTTAAAAAAATAAGCATTAATCAGCAATCATCACAGAAGTGCCTACGGGCACCATATTAAACAACTCAACGATATCAGCATTGCGCATACGAATGCATCCGTGTGACTCAGGCTGACCAAGGGCAACACTATCAGGGGTGCCATGAATATAAATATAGCGTTGCATTGTATCCACATTACCTAAGCGATTTTTACCCAGAACGTTGCCAGATAGCCACAAAATACGTGTCAGTATCCAATCACGGTTAGGAAATTCAGCCATCAGTGCTGGTGTACAAATTTCACCTGTTGGCCTACGCCCGACAAATACTGTATTGAGAGGCTGCTTATCGCCGATTTTAGCGCGAATGGTATGTGCACCCAATGGCGTACAGCCGCTATTTTTCTCGCAACCTGTGCCATTAGCCGCGCTAGATATCGCATATTGCGCTTTAACATTGCCCATATTGTCGAGCAAGGTAAGTGTTTGCTGCTGTATAGAAATATTAATGTGCATATTTACGTATTGTAGCTAAATCGTCCCAGTTGCCATCTGGTTTTGGTGAGTAGTTGGTGATTTTTTTATTTGATACAGCAAACTGCCCCTCGTACCACAGCGGAATATAAGGTAATTGTTCATGAATCCTGTCGGTAGCTGCCTGCCAGTCTTCTTTCTCAAGTAGGCTATCTAATGTTGCATCTGAAAACCGACCACGATTAAACCCGTTAGGTGGGAAGTGATTGCTAGCAAAAACATTAGTATAAATTTCGGGGGTTTTGATACCCACCCAAGTGAGGCCAAACAACTGGAAATTCCCCTGTTTAACATCTTCAAAAAAAGTACCCCAGTCTAAACTACGAATTTCCAACTCAATGCCCGCGGGGCGCATTTGCGCTTGCAGTATCGTTGCAATACGCACGCGCTGTGCATCTGTCGAAGTTTTATAAATAAGCTTAACTGGCAAACTAAGCCCCGCTTCAGTCAGTAAGCGTTTAGCAAGCTGGGGGTTGTAATCATAAGCTTTTAAACTGTGATTGCCTGCGTAATGCTCTGGTGGCAAAATCGCACCTGCAATACGCGTGTGATTAACCATTACTTTATCAATCAAAGCTTGTCGATCAATCGCATGTGCAATGGCTTGCCTTACTTTAAGACTGCTCAGCATAGGGTCTTGCATATTCAAGCCCAAATATGAGTAGTTAGCCCCTGGGCTAGTCTTTACAGTTACCTCAGGCTTGGTTTGCAGGTACTTTACCAGCTCAGCAGGTAGCTCGCCTTGCAATAAATCAGTTTCACCACGTAGTAATTTCAACACGCGCACAGTCGGGTCTTTAACCTCACTGAGTGTAATAATTTGCCCGTCGGCAACTCTACGTAACACTAACTTGTTATTTTTTTTAACAAACGCCAGTGGGCCATTTCCTATTGGATAGCGCGCAAAGTCATGTTGCTGTTCAAGTAACTGCTTCGGCATAATCCCGATAATCAATTTCGCTGCAAAATAGGGGTCTGGCTGTTTAAGATAAAAAGTGAGATGTTCAGCATCATGCACGGTGATTTTTTGAATATTGGCATACTCAGCGCTGAGTGGTGAATTAGCCAATTGGAGAATCGCATCATAAGTCGCCTTTACGTCCTCGGCATTAAGCGGCTGTTGATTATGAAATAATGGGCGCGGTGACTTTAAAGAAACAAGATACTCAGTTGCACTGACCATCTGCCAATCGGCTAACTTTGGAGTTGGCTTAAAGTTTTGATCAAAATCGACTAAGGGCTGATAAATTAAACGAATCACTCGTTCAGATGCCGCATCTGTCGCCACTCTAGGGTCTAAACTCAAAGGCGCTTGAGATAGCGCAAAGTGAATAGGTGTGGATTGATGCACACTGGCATCTCTGTTTGTATCTTTACTTGCAAAATCACAGGCACTGAGCTGTAAAAAATAGATTATTAATAAAAATCTCAAATATTTCATGTGCGTCAGTTTACTTGATTTACATAAATTAGGACTCAA
Source organism: Methylotenera sp. (assembly GCA_030682715.1). Classification (GTDB taxonomy): domain Bacteria; phylum Pseudomonadota; class Gammaproteobacteria; order Burkholderiales; family Methylophilaceae; genus Methylotenera. The sequence goes on from JAUXNQ010000037.1 coordinate 24,091, forward strand.
ACAAGCAACTGAAAATAATCTTTTCTATAAGTTTTCTGCACGCATCATCAACTTTTAATTTTTTTGAATCGCAAACGATTTGATATGCATCAAATGTCATTACCTAAAGCTGCGACAAAATGCCACGTGTAAAACTCGCAATAAATTATTAATGGCACTTTAAAAGCACTTGGGGGAGAACTAAATGCAAGTCTCGAATTCGCAATCAACTACGTATAACGATTCCGTTGTACGGCAATTTTCTATCATGGCCGTGGTTTGGGGCGTGGTCGGCATGTTAGTAGGCGTAATTATCGCCGCTCAACTTGTTTGGCCTGAACTTAACCTAGGTTTACCTTGGACCAGCTTTGGACGTCTTCGCCCATTGCACACTAACGCGGTAATTTTTGCATTTGGTGGCTGTACGTTATTTGCCACCTCATATTATGTAGTACAAAGAACCTGTCATACGACATTATTTCTGCCATCGTTAGCCAAATTTACATTCTGGGGATGGCAATTAGTCATTGTTGCTGCTGCGGTTTCATTGCCATTAGGTTTCACTCAAGGTAAAGAATATGCAGAACTTGAGTGGCCGATTGATTTGCTGATTGCGGTTGTTTGGGTGTCTTATGCCATTGTGTTCTTTGGCACGATTGGTACACGTAAAGTAAAACATATTTATGTAGCAAACTGGTTCTTTGGTGCATTTATTCTTACCGTCGCTTTATTGCATATTGTGAACAGCGCGGCAATGCCAGCTAGCATGATGAAATCATACTCAGCTTATGCTGGTGTACAAGATGCAATGGTGCAATGGTGGTACGGTCATAACGCAGTTGGGTTTTTCTTAACGGCTGGCTTCTTAGGCATTATGTATTACTTTGTGCCTAAACAAGCAGATCGTCCGATATACTCATACAGCTTATCTATTGTACACTTTTGGGCATTGATTTTTACTTACATGTGGGCGGGTCCTCACCACTTACATTACACAGCATTGCCTGACTGGACACAATCATTAGGCATGGCATTCTCATTGATTTTATTAGCACCAAGCTGGGGCGGTATGATTAACGGCATGATGACCTTATCAGGCGCATGGCACAAACTACGTACCGACCCAATTTTACGCTTCATGATTGTTTCATTATCTTTCTACGGTATGAGTACGTTTGAAGGCCCAATGATGGCAATTAAAACCGTGAATTCATTATCACATTACACAGACTGGACTGTTGGTCATGTGCACTCTGGTGCGTTAGGCTGGGTTGGTTTGGTTTCAATGGGTGCGATCTACTACATGATTCCACGCCTGTTTGGTCAAAAACAAATGCACAGCATGAAAGCGATTGAATTGCATTTCTGGTTAGCCACCGTAGGCATTGTGCTTTATATCGCCGCACTGTGGATTGCTGGTGTGATGGAAGGCTTAATGTGGCGCGCGATCAATACTGACGGCACCCTCACCTACACTTTTGTAGAAAGCGTTAAAGCAAAACATCCCTACTACATTATTCGTATGCTGGGTGGCCTGCTCTACCTCAGCGGCATGATTATCATGCTGTGGAATGTGCTTAAAACTGCAACCAGTGGTAAAGCTGCCGTTGCGACTATTCCACCTGTTGTTGCTCACGCTTAAGGAAAATCATCATGTCAAATCAAGATAAAAAACCTGGCTTCAGCCACGAAAAAATTGAGACCAATAACTTTCTGATGATTGTGCTGATACTGGTCGTTGTTGCGTTTGGTGGGCTGGTAGAAATCGTACCGTTGTTCTTCCAAAAATCAACCACTGAACCCATCAAAGGCTTAGAGCCTTACACGCCGGTGCAACTGGCTGGGCGCGACATTTACATCCGTGAAGGTTGCTACAACTGCCACTCACAAATGATTCGCCCATTCCGTGCTGAAACACTGCGTTACGGGCATTATTCTGTGGCAGGTGAGTTTGTGTATGACCATCCCTTCCAATGGGGCAGTAAACGTACTGGTCCAGACCTACACCGTGTAGGTGGTAAATATAGTGATGAGTGGCAACGTATTCACTTAATTAACCCACGTGACCTTGTACCTGAGTCAATTATGCCAGCTTACCCCTGGTTGGAAACAACCAAAGTAGATGCAGCTTCTCTTGCACCAAATATGCGTGCATTACGTGCTGTAGGTGTGCCATACACTGATGAGCAAATTGCAGGTGCGGCTGAGGAAGCCAAGGGTGTATCAGAGTTAGATGCGGTAATTGCTTACTTGCAAGTATTAGGTACGCATCTTAAATAACTTATCTTAGAAACTAGGGAGCAATACCATGGATATTAATACGCTAAGGATTCTTGCCACGATTGCTAGCTTTGCCGTGTTTCTAGGCATCATAGGTTGGGTTTGGAAACGCCGCAATACATCAGATTTTAAAGAAGCAGCTAACCTGCCCTTTACTAATGATTAAAGTTTAAAAGACTAAATAAACACTTTTTAAAACTTCATTTAGAAGTTTAGAGGAAAACAAAATGAGCGACTTTACCAGTAGTTTTTGGCCAATATTCATTACGGTGATATCTTTGGCTGGTGTAATTGGTTGTGCATTGTTACTATGGGTGACTAGTAAAATTAAAGCTAATAGTCCAAATGGTGACAATACAAACGGCCATGTGTGGGATGAAAACCTACGTGAAATGAATAACCCATTACCTCGTTGGTGGGTATGGATGTTTATTATCACGATTGTGTTTTCATTATTTTACTTCTTAGCTTACCCTGCTCTTGGTAGTTACGCTGGCAAGTTGGGCTGGTCACAAGTAGGTCAATATGAGCTGGAAATGGCCACTGCAAATGCAAAAGTTGCACCGATTTATGCAAAATTTGCAGCAATGCCAATTGAAGAGCTCGCTACCAATAAAGAAGCGCAAGCGATTGGCGAGCGTTTATTTATGAACAACTGTGCGTTGTGCCATGGTTCTGATGCGCGCGGTAGCAAAGGCTTTCCTAACTTAACGGATCATGATTGGATTTATGGCGGTAGCCCTGAGAAAATCACAGAAACCATCACCAATGGCCGTATGGGAATGATGCCTCCGATGGCTGCTGCTGTTGGCAATGATGAGGATGTTAAGAATGTAGCTCACTATGTACTTAGCCTCTCTGCTAGCAAACACGACACCGCACGTGCAGCATTAGGTAAAGAGAAGTTTGCAACTTGTGCAGCTTGCCATGGTGCAGATGGATCAGGTAATCAAGCATTGGGTGCGCTTAACTTAACAGACCACATTTGGTTACATGGTGCTGGTGAAGAAGCGATTATTAAACGTATCAACCTTGGCGTGACTAACCAAATGCCAGCGCAGTCAGCTAAATTCTCACCTGAGCAGATCCATGTATTAACTGCTTATGTTTGGAGTTTGTCTAATAACGCTAACCCTCAATAAAGGTATTCACATTTAATATGAGCAGTACAGACCCGAAGGCCTCAACAAGCGCATTAAATGCGCCTAGCGAGACAACTGTGATTAATTTGTACGCTGCTGCGGAAAAAATATATCCGCGTAGCACCTTCGGGTTCTTTACTAAATGGCGCTGGGTCTTGATCTGGCTCACACAAATTGTTTTTTACGGCATCCCTTGGATTGAATGGGGTAGCCGCCAAGCGCTATTATTTGATTTAGAAGCCAAACGCTTTTATATCTTCAACCTGGTCCTATATCCGCAAGACCTGATTTACCTCACTGCAATTCTCATTATCTCCGCCTTATCATTATTTTTATTCACAGCCATTGCTGGGCGATTATGGTGTGGCTACGCCTGTCCACAAACCGTCTATACCGAAATATTTCTTTGGATTGAAGCAAAAATAGAGGGTGACCGCGCCGCGCGTATGAAATTAGATGGTGCTGGAATGTCCAGCAAGAAGCTAGTCAAAAAAGGGGCTAAGCATTTTGTATGGATTGCATTTGCGTTATGGACTGGCTTTACATTTGTAGGCTATTTCACCCCAATTCGTGAATTAAGCACTGCAGTAGTCAATATGGGACTTGGGCCTTGGGAGACATTCTGGATTGGATTTTACGGGTTTGCAACATACGGCAACGCGGGATTTATGCGTGAACAAGTTTGTAAGTATATGTGCCCTTACGCAAGGTTCCAAAGTGCGATGTTCGACGATGATACGTTAATCGTCACATATGATGAGGCACGAGGTGAACCTCGTGGCAGTCGCTCACGTAAAGCGGATTTAACCAATCAAAAATTAGGCTCATGTATCGATTGCAGTATGTGTGTACAAGTGTGCCCCACTGGCATTGATATCCGTAAGGGATTGCAATATGAATGTATTGGTTGCGGCGCATGTGCAGATGTTTGCGACACCGTCATGGATAAAATGGGTTACGAACGTGGATTAGTCAAATACTCTACGCAAACCGCAATGACTAATAGTTGGTCACATGCACAAATGTTAAAACGCATCTTACGCCCGCGCGTAATGATTTATGCAACCGCGCTAATTTTGCTTGTGGTCACTTTATTAACGAGTTTATGGTTACGCTCTCCATTTAAAGTAGACGTCATTCGTGACCGTGGCGTCATGGCGCGTTTAGCTGAAGGTGGAATGTTGGAAAATGTATATCGTTTGCAGATTATGAATGCTACAGAATCTACTCAGCATTACCAATTGAAAGCCACAGGGCTTGATCAACTGGTGATTCAATCAGATGTATTAGATGCTAATCATACGGTAACGGTTAACCCTGCTGAGTCCCGTGGGGTTCCAGTGAGGTTGCAGATTCCAGATGGATCGATGAAATCTGGCTCTCATACAGTGACATTTGAGATTAAAGCAACCGAGAGTAATGCAGTTGTCACTGAAAAGTCGATCTTTCTGGTGCCTAGATAACTGGCCCCTTAATAAACGACACATAACTCTAAAAGGTATAACGGTATTGAGGTAAGCAACGCCAATAAAACGAATACCCAGACAAACCAACTAGACAAAGTAAAGTTAATATTCTTTATTAACGTAAATCACACCCGAATAACCTGAATTGTTTTAATCAGAGGTAAATATGAGCAATCTAAACAGCAATGACTTAAGTACTGAAACCACATCAAAGGCATGGTGGCATTACGGCCATATGTGGCTTGTGGTTGGCGGGCCATTAACTGTCGTTGTCGCATCATTTATTACACTTTACTTTGCCATCAAAGTACCTGACCCTGTCGTGGATGCAGACTACTACCGCAAAGGGGTTGAAATTAACAAAACACTAGAAGGTAGACACGATGGTTTGGTTCCGGCGATTCAAGGACGCAATCACGCGGCAACTGGTGTCAAGCCCGTACAAGAATAAGTCTGCATATTAAGAACTTTGCTCGAGTATTTTAATTTTTAATGGTGTGAACCCTCTGTGATTTATAGGTTTATAGAAGTGCCCTAAACACCCTCTCTAGTTAAAGCTCTGGAAAACAGATTGATCGAGCCCATCAGCTACAACACATACTTTTGCTCAGAATTAGCAGTGATGATTTCTCAGTAGCCATCACGGTTGTCTCTGGCAGGGGCAAAACATACTCGCAGGATTGTCTGAAATGCAAACAAAGTTAAAAGCTTACGAACTTGAGCGCCGCCAGTTAGAGGGCTCCCTACTCGCTAGCACAACCCGTTTGAAAGAAACGCAGAGAATTGCGCGTATCGGTAGCTGGGCACTGGATTTGTTGAATAGCGAATTGATTTGGAGCGATGAAATTTTCCATTTATTCGAAATTGATCCAACCCAGTTTTCCGCCAATTACGAAGGTTTTCTCAATACTATTCACCCTCTCGATCGCGATGCGGTAAATCAAGCCTACACAGAATCGCTCGCTAATCGCACGCCTTACGATATTACCCACCGCCTACTCATGAGTGATGGGCGCATAAAATGGGTGCATGAGCGTGGCATGTCGGATTATGACGCTTCGGGCAAGCCACTGCGATCCCAAGGCACGGTTCAGGATATTACTGAATTCAAGGTGACTGAAAACCTGCTTCGTGAGAGTGAAAGCAAGTATCGATTGATTGCCAGGCAAGAGCTTAATCATCGGTTGGAGCAGAGCCAGTTTATGGCAATGCTGACACATGAGCTAATAACGCCACTTGCTACCATCAAGCTTGCAGTAAGCACCCTCGGCGGCAATAAAAGCAATGACGTAGACCAAGTAAGCCTTGGGCATATTGGTTTGGCAGTACGCGACATGGACGCCATCATTGATCGCTGTATTCAGGCTGACAAAGTTGATCAGGGGGTGTTGCATATCAATACTTCGAGATTTCTGCTGGCACCGTGTGTCAACGACATCGCCCGAAACCTTGGTGCCTTGACGCGTCTAGATACAGATATCCCAGCGTCGATGTCAATTACCAGCGACGACATGATGTTTCGCCTCATTGTAAGCAACCTTCTGGAAAACGCGTTCAAATACTCACCACCTGAGAGCAAGGTGAACATGTATGCCACCCTGCAACTGTCAGAAACAAACCAGTCTGGCGTGTTGATCCGCATTTGTAACGAGGTTGGCAAGGCGGGGCGGCCTGATGAAGCGCGAGTATTTGAAAGATACTATCGCAGTAGCGCCGCCCAGCGTCAGCGCGGCACTGGTCTGGGGTTATGGTTGGTCAAGTGCATTTCTGCCAGGTTGGGCGGACAAGCAGGCTACGTGTCACTTCATGACAAGGCGGAATTCCAGGTATGGTTGCCGCAGTAATGACTCAGACCCCACTCCACATTGTTGTTGTAGAAGATTACCAGATACTGCGTGAGCAACTGGTACTTCACCTGCAGGCCGAGGGGCATGTAGTGCATGGCGTAGATTGCGGTGAGGATCTGGACCAACTCCTGATGTCTATACCATTAGATATTCTTGTATTGGACCTCAACCTGCCGCTAGAAGACGGCAATAGCATCGCGCTGCGGGTGCGCAAAGCATTTCCGCATATTGGCATCATCATACATACGGTGCGCGTACGCACCTCTGATAAACTCGAAGGTTACAATAGTGGTGCCGACATTTACATTACCAAACCCGCAAGCATGAAGGAAATTAATGCTGCCATTGTTAGTTTGGCGCGTCGGCTTGCTCGCACTGTTTCGTCGTCTTTTCAACTTGACATCAAAGGATATAGACTCATCGCACCTAATGGCGAGAGTATTAGCCTGACTGCATCGGAGCTGTTGACATTAAAACAACTTGCGATTGCGCCCAACGGAATCCTGGAATATGACATGCTGTTGTCAAGCATACAGCTCTCGCATCCAGAATGGGACAGAGAAAATCTAGAGGTACATTTTAGCCGCCTGCGGAAAAAACTCGCGCCAATATTGGGCGAAAATCCTGGTATCAAAGCATTGCGTGGACAAGGCTATCAATTGTGTCTGCCATTACAGATTCTGAACGTTTAACCGTCTTATTGATTCGGCACGAATTAAACTTGATAGCCGTTCGTGCTGAGTTTGTCGAAGCACAAGAATCCGCTCACATTTCGACAAGCTCAATGCGAATGGATTCACGGACAATCACTGCCGAATCAATAAGCAAGCTTTACTATCACATCCTGCCAACCAGTTTCAAGCTGTTGCAAGACAGTGCAAGATTCGCCCTCCTCCCCAATGTAAAGTAGCTATTAGAAAATTGTAAGAGCGGTTTGTGACCGCGAAAGCAACGTGAAATCAGTGTCTATTTTTTCGCGGTCATCAACCGCAAAAATGGTTCCTGTAAACATATCTGCTTTCGCGTGAGAATAATCCGCACCAAAACCTGAATATCTACAAGTGGCATTCGTAAAAAGTTAGATTGTAGATACAACAAAAAACAACAGTAGAAACATAAATATTGGAATTTTTGAAAAGTTGGAAAGAAGCCAATCATGAAAATCAATCTGCCAGTCACCAGCAATGAAATCATTCTTGATGATGCGGAGATAGTGATGACCAGAACTGATGTCAAGGGCATCATCACGTACGCTAACAAGGATTTTATCAAGGTCAGTGGTTTTAGCGAAGCTGAGCTTGTGGGGCATAACCACAATGTTGTGCGCCACCCAGATATGCCAGTAGAAGCCTTTAAGGACCTGTGGACAAACCTGAAAGCTGGCAGGTCGTGGACTGGACTGGTGAAGAACCGCACCAAAGCGGGTGATTTTTATTGGGTAGAAGCGAATGTGGCGCCAGTTGTTGAAGGCGGGACGATGACAGGTTATGAATCTGTGCGCAGGAAACCTGCACGGAGCCAGGTTGAAGCAGCCGGCAATGCCTACCGCCTCTTTAAAGAGGGTAAGGCCAAAGGTTTGATGATAAGCGATGGCAAAGTTGTCAAAAATACAATGGTTAATAAATTAAAAATGAAGGTAAATGCTATGAAAGTAAGCCAACGTTTGGCAGGCATGATCGTGTTTTCGGTTCTGGTGGTGTTGATGCAGTCGGGGTTGGGCCTTTACGAGCTATCTAAGGCAAATAACAGCCTTAAAACCGTGTATGAAGACCGCATGGTACCAGTGGCGGATTTAGGCAAAATATCCAACCTCATGCTGGAAAACCGCACATATTTAAGAATCGCGCTCAGCGAGGTGGCCATTAGTAACAAAGACCATGAAGCTACGCTGGTCATGAACCCAGAAATGGCTACAAAGTCGGCTGATGTCATTGAACATAACATAGAGGTTATCACCGGGTTATGGAAAGGCTTCATGGCAACTTACCTGACGCCAGAAGAAAAAATACTGGCTGATAAATTTGCGGCAAGCCGCGGCAAGTTCGTTAAAGAGGCATTGAAGCCGGCTGTGGACACATTGCGGGCAAATGATTATGAAGCAACAAAATTACTGTCTGGCAAGGCGCGTGAACTTTATACCGCTGCCGGCCCGGATTTAGCGGCGCTGCTTAAATTGCAAGGCGATGTGGCAAAACAGGAATATCAAGCCGCTGTTACAAACTATGAAAATATTCGCGCACTTACATTCGCCGGGCTGACTGGCGCCATTGTTATTTTGATCTGGCTAGGCTTCGCTCTGGTCCGCTCCATTGGCCGAGCTTTGGGTGGTGAGCCTAGGGAAATCAACACTGCGGCTACTCGCATGGCTGCAGGTGACCTCAGCTTTACTATTTCACTTGCAACAACTGACAACACCAGTGCCATGGCGGCCATGAGCGCTATGCAGGATAAAGTCAAATTACTTATTTCTGACGCGGTAGCGCTCTCGAAAGCAGCCGTTGAAGGAAAGCTGTCGACGCGCGCAGATGCGACTAAACATCAGGGTGACTTCCGTAAAGTGGTAGAAGGCGTGAATGCCACGCTGGACTCTGTGATTGGCCCGCTGAATGTGGCAGCCAATTATGTAGACCGCATCTCCAAAGGTGATATCCCTGCCAAAATTACCGATAGCTATAACGGTGACTTCAACACGATTAAAAACAACCTTAATGCCTGTATCGAGGCTGTTAACAAGATGGCCGCCGATGCCGTGATGTTGTCTCAGGCCGCTGTCGAAGGGCGACTCGAAACCCGCGCCGATGCGACGCAACATCAGGGTGATTTCCGCAAAATTGTTGAAGGTGTGAATAATACGCTGGACGCCGTGATTGGCCCGTTGAATGTGGCTGCCGGTTATGTCGATCACTTTGCCAAGGGCAACATTCCAGCCAAGATTACGGACAGTTACAACGGCGATTTCAACATCATTAAAAACAACCTCAATGCCTGTGTAGATGCGCTGAATTTATTAGTGGCAGATGCCAATATGTTAGCCCAAGCCGCGCAACAAAACAGACTTGATACGCGCGCCGATGTATCTAAACATTGGGGTGACTACCGTAAAGTGGTTGAAGGTGTAAATGGCACGTTAGATACCGTGATGGAGAAAAATGCTGCTGATGCTGCCGAGAAAGCACAAGAGGCACAAGTATTGTCTGATGCGGTAGCAGAAACCCAAGGCATTATTGAAGGCGCAAAAGCTGGTGATTTAACCAGCCGCGTCTCATTAGATGGTAAAACGGGCGCAATTGCCAGTTTATGTGATGGCGTCAATGCACTCATGGATAAAATGACCGAAATCATTATTCAAGTGCGAGAAGCCGGTGAAACCATCAACACTGCCGCAGGTGAAATATCCTCAGGTAACACTGATTTATCCAGCCGCACCGAGCAGCAAGCTTCTTCACTGGAAGAAACCGCCTCCAGCATGGAAGAACTCGCCAGCACCGTCAAACAGAATGCTGAAAACGCCAAACAAGCCAATCAGCTCGCAGTTGCTGCATCTGGCGTTGCAGTTAAAGGTGGCGAGGTTGTCAGTGAAGTCATCACCACCATGGTAGACATCAATACCAGTTCACGCAAAATTGAAGACATCATCTCAGTCATTGATGGCATTGCTTTCCAAACCAATATCCTTGCGCTCAATGCAGCAGTAGAAGCCGCCCGCGCGGGCGAGCAAGGCCGAGGTTTTGCCGTGGTTGCAGGTGAAGTACGCAGTCTTGCACAGCGCTCAGCCAGTGCCGCCAAAGAAATCAAGGAGCTTATCTCTGACTCTACTTCCAAAGTACAAAACGGTACCAAGTTAGTAGAAGACGCGGGTAAAACCATGGGTGAAATTGTGTCTTCCGTACAACGCGTAACGGACATCATGGCTGAAATATCTGCAGCATCCAGCGAACAAAGTACTGGCATTGATCAAGTCAACAATGCCATTACCAGCATGGATGAAGTGACCCAGCAAAATGCGGCCTTAGTTGAGCAAGCGGCCGCGGCGGCAGAGTCATTGGTGGACCAAGCCGTGAATCTGGTGGAAACTGTGAGTGCATTCAAATTGCAGGGTTCGGCCAACTCACCAACAGGTAGCTCTTTATACTTAGCGGGTAAATCAACATTACGCTCGGTAGCAAATCGCCCAACTGCACGTCCAGTCGCAAGATCAGCCAAGTCAACTACGAGACCTGCACTCGTAAAGGTACAGGCAAAGTCAGGTTCGAACGATGGTGATTGGGAAGAGTTTTAATCTTTCGCAGTTGAATAACGTGTTGATTACAAAATTATATAGGCTTATTAAATGCAGATAATGCCAGAGCTACAGCGCTACGTGATTAATGAGAAACTTGGGGAAAGCCTGCAGGCTCATGTTTACAAGGGATATCATAAACTTGTACCTGAGCAGCAGTTAGTGCTCAAGCCGCTTAAATTACCATCAGGTTGGGATGACCAGTCACGCCATTTACGGCAAAAGATAGAGCGCCTAAAGGTGCTGCATGACCCCCGCGTCTGCACACCACTGGCGCTGGAGTCTGATGGAGCTCTACAGATCATAGTGCAACCCTGGTTTGCCGGGCAACCGCTGGATGCATGGGTCGCGCAGCAGCAGAAACTTAGGCTGGAAGACTTTTTTTTCATTGCCTGTACCATTACCGACATTTTGCAGGTGGTGCATGATGCTGGCATCACCCACGGCGGCGTCAAGCCGCACAATATATTGATACAGCCAGGTACGCTGACGCTGCGCCTCACTGACTTCATTACGCCGCTGGATATCCGCGATGTCAGCCACTTCATCTACGACCCCGAGTTTGTGCGTGGCACGCTAGCTTACACCTCGCCGGAACAGACCGGTCGCATTAACTACCGCGTGGATTTTTCTACTGACCTGTATTCTCTCGGCATCGTGTTTTACGAACTGCTCACTGGCAAGCTGCCGTTTTTCTCCACCGATCCGCTGGAACTGATTCACTCGCACCTCGCCGAAGAGGCGCCCAAGGTGCATGAGGTTAATCCGGAAATCCCGCACCAGCTGAGTGAGATTGTTGCAAAACTCATACTCAAGCAGCCAGAGAAGCGCTATCAAAGTGCTGCTGGCCTGCTGGCTGACTTAATTCGCTGCCGTGTCGAATATGCCGAGAGTGGTACGGTTTCGCCATTTCCCGTTGGGATGCGAGATCGGACCAAGCGTGTCATTTTTATCTCTAAAATGGTCGGGCGTATTGCCGAAAGCGAACTGATCCAAAGTGAGTATGACGAGGTGACTCGCGGCAAATTTCGCTCCGTGTTTATTTCCGGTTTGTCTGGTATCGGCAAGACACGGCTTATTCAGGAGTTGCAGAAGCCGCTAGTGCGGCATCGCGGCTACTTCACCTCTGGCAAGTTTGACCAGTACCAGAAGAACATTCCCTACAGTTCGCTGATACAGGCACTACGCAACCTGATGCGCATTTTTTTGACCGAGAGCGATGCTCAGGTGGCTCAGTGGAAAAGCAAAATTCTCGATGCAGTGGAAGCCAATGGTCGCGTGATCACCGACGTGGTGCCGGAACTGGAGTTCATCATCGGCAAGCAACCGGAAGTGGCGCACCTGCCACCGGTGGAAGCGCGCAACCGTTTCAATGATTTATTTGGCCGCTTTCTTACCTGCCTCGCCAGCGAAGAGAACCCGCTGGTGCTGTTTATCGATGACCTGCAGTGGTGCGACAGCGCCACCTTTGATTTCCTGCAGAACGGGTTCGCCAACCATAAAGATCACCCCTACCTGTTTTTCATGGGCGCCTACCGCCATAACGAGGTGGACGCGGCACACCCACTAACAAAACTGATTCGCAACGTCCTGGAAAGTCATGGCCCGTTGCAGGAAATCCGACTGGAGGCACTCAACGAGGACGATTGCCACGAGATGGTAGCCTATATTCTGGATTCCTCGCTGGATGCAACCACTCATCTTGCACATTTCATTGCCCAACTGACCGAGGGCAACCCGCTGTTTGTCAGCGAGAGTCTGGCTTGGCTTTACGGCGAGGATCTTTTGCACACCGACGAGCGGCATCACTGGCAATGGGATATGAGCAGAATCCGCGATACGCAGATGCCAGCCACGGTAGTTGAACTATTCAGCTCCAAGATGAGCAAGTTGCCACCAGCAACCCTGCACATCCTTAACCACTGCGCCTGTATGGGCAACCGCTTCACGTCAGAGGACGTGGCGCGGGTACTCGATATTGGCCTCGAACAGCTATTCGAAGATTTGAAGCCGGTATTGAATCTGGGGCTACTGCTGGAAAATAAGGCTGACCTGCAGTTCGTGCATGACCGCGTGCAGGAAGCAGTGCTACGCCAAGTAGATGAACAGGCGCGCCCAGCCATCCACTGGCGCATCGGCAACCGACTGCTGGACGCTGTGCCGGCAAACACCGACCTGGAATGTCTGGACAATCTGTTTACTATCGCCGCACATCTGAACAAAGGTCGTCCGGAGAAACTGGATGAAGCCACTACCTACCGCTTAGTGGACATTAACTTCCGCGCTGGTAACAAGGCACTGGATGCACTGGCGGGCGATGCTGCCAATGAATTCTTTCTCATGGCACACAACGGTCTACCCGCCGACAGTTGGGTGACCGCCTACGAGATGACCTTTCGTATCTACCAGCGGCTAGCCAAAACTAATCTGATGCGCGGACGGTACGAAGAATCAGAGACGCTGCTCAATCAACTCATCGAGCATGCTATCAGCGACCTGGATAAGGCCGAGGCGCTGGCCGAGCAAACCACCTCACTGTCCTCTTTCGGCAATTTTATCAAGGCAATAGAGACTGCCAACCGCGGCTTGGCTTATTTCGAAAAGGCCATTCCTGAAGACGCCCTCGAGGCAAAGCAACGTATGCAAACGCTAATGATGCAAATCGGGGAACATGCCGATGTGTGGGACAAAATCCTTCATATGCGTTTCACCGAGGATCGTAAGAGCAAGATCGAACTGGCGTTCTACAGTGAACTCATCCCCGATCTCTATATGTCCGGGCTAGTACCGCAACTTTACCTTTCCGCCGCGCAGTCTACCCTGCATTGCCTGGAGGGAGGCATGGACGAATCGGTAATTTACTCATTCTCCATCATGGGGCTGAACCTAGGAGAGCAGGAACAGTTTGAGCAGGCTTTCCGCTACCAGGATCTAGCGCACGACCTTTGCACCAAGTATCCCAATACCTTCGGCGCAACCAGAGGCATAAACGGCATCGTCTGGTGCAACATGCACTCGCGCAGCCATCCTTCCGAAATTGTCGACTACAGCCTGAAGGGTATCCAGTGCGGCAAAAACTGTGGTGACCTGTACAACGCAGGGCTTTCATACGGTCCGTTGATGTGGAATCTAATGGTACAGGGCAAGAGCTTGCGATGGGTCGAGGAATATGCCGAGGAGTGTCTCAGTTTTTCTAAAAAGAACCAGCTTTTGTTTTCAGTGGGCTTGGCAGAAGCTGTGCTGGCGGGTTGGGTAGCACCGATGAAACAGAATTACCGGCCCGTGGAAATGGAGGCAACACTGGCACGTTGGGCCGAGGACAATTACGTGGCTGCCTCCGGCAGTTATTTCGCCATGCTTGGTTTCTCCCAGTACTATATGGGAGATTACGTGGCTGCTGCAGTTTCGCTAGAAGCCGTCGAGCGTTACCTGCACGGCCTTACCGACAATGTGCTGAAACGCATGTGGTATGTGTTCCGCATCTTGAATCGGCTGCGTTTCTCCGAAGGTATTGCGTGGGCGGAGATCGAGTCAGAAATCTCCCCATTACTGCAAAAGATTGAAATTTGGGCGCAACTCGGCCCGCTACTACGGCCTTATCTCGCTTTTATTTATGCCGAAATTGCCCGCGCCAAGGGCGAGGCGCGCGAAGCACGTGTCCGGTATCTGGATGCCATTACTGAAGCACAGGCGCAGGACTACGGGTTGCTTGCCGGACATCTGCATGAATGCCTGGGAGAACTGATCAAAGATGCGGGGCTGGGCAATGCCGAAATCTACTATGCCGAGGCTAGGCGGCTTTACCGTGTTTGCCGTGCCGATGGGAAAAACTCCCTGTTACAGGCACGCCGTGGCTATGTCCCAGTGGATAAGGCGCTACGCAGTGGCGAGGACGCCACCGAAACTACCGCCGAAGCTGCCGAGTTGGCCACACTACCTAATCTCGATATCAATTACCTGATGAAATCTGCACTGGCACTGTCGGCGGAAATAGATTTGCCGCAACTGCTGCAAAAGATTATAACTGTGGTGCTGGAATCTTCCGGGGCGCAGCATGGTTATCTGCTAATCAAACAACAAGATAAACTGGTTATCAAAGCGGAAAAACATGTTGGCAAAAAATATTTAAATAACAAACCTCATTACTTTTTGGAAGATGCGCATGATATTTGCAAAGAAATCGTCAGGTATGTATTAAATACAAAAGAAAAAGTGGTGCTGTGTGATGCACGCACGGAAGGGGATTTTCAGAATGCGTTCGAAGTAAAGGATCTAAACTTGCGTTCGATCATGTGTCTGCCAGTCATTAAGCAGGCAGAAATGATCGGCGTGTTGTACCTGGAAAACCGATTGTCCGATGGCATTTTTACGCCCGATAAAATTGTGATGACCGAGTTATTGACTTCGCATGCGGCTATCTCGTTAGAAAATACGCACCTAATGGCGGAAACTCGCATTGCTGCTACCGCTTTTGAATCTCAGGAAGGCATGCTGGTTACCGACGCGAAGAATGTCATTCTTCGCGTGAATCGTGTATTTACCGACATCACAGGGTACACCGCTGAAGAAGTCATCGGTAAGACCCCTAAACTGCTTAGTTCAGGGCAACATGATGTAGATTTTTATGCCGCTATGTGGAAATGTATCAACGGCACCGGGGCATGGGAAGGTGAAGTTTGGAATCGGCGCAAGAATGGCGAGGTGTACCCAGAGCGTCTCACCATTACCGCGGTGAAAGGCACAGACGATATTGTCACAAATTACGTTGCTACATTTACTGATACCACCTTGAGCAAAGCTGCGGAAAAGGAAATCTATCAACTGGCATTCTACGACACGCTCACACACTTGCCTAATCGGAGACTTCTTTTGGATCGTCTCAGTCAGGCATTGGTCGCCAGTGCGCGTAGTGGTCGGCAAGGTGCGTTGCTATTTTTAGATCTCGACCATTTCAAAAACCTAAACGACACGCTCGGTCATGATACTGGTGACTTACTACTACAAAAGGTTGCCGAACGTCTGACTGCCTGTGTGCGCGAAGGTGACACCGTTGCCCGTTTGGGTGGCGATGAGTATGTGGTCTTGCTGGAAGATCTGAGTGAGCAGGCACTTGAGGCTGCCGCACAGACAGTAGCCATTGGTGAGAAAATTCTGACCTCTCTCAATAATCCTTATCAGCTTGTCACGCACGAATACCTCATCACCCCTAGCATAGGTGCCTCTTTGTTCAATGATCATAAATTGGGGATAGATGAGCTACTGAAACAAGCCGATATTGCTATGTATCAAGCCAAGAAGGCTGGCCGTAATACGCTACGCTTCTTTGACCCGCAGATGCAGGACACCATAAACGCACGCGCCTCACTGGAAGGGGAATTACGCAAAGCCCTTAATAAACAACAACTGCAGCTATATTATCAAGTACAGGTTGACGACTGGGGTCGTCCATTTGGCGCTGAAGCATTGATCCGCTGGCTACACCCTGAACGTGGTCTGGTGTCTCCTTTTCATTTTATTCCTCTGGCAGAAGAAATGGGATTGATTCTGCCAATCGGGCAATGGGTGCTGGAGAGCGCTTGTGCGCAGATTAAATCGTGGGAGAATGATGAGTTAACAAGTCACCTTACGCTATCTATCAATGTTAGCGCCAAGCAATTTCACCAACCTGATTTTGTGGCTCAAGTACAAGCGGCTGTAAAACGACATGGTATTAATCCAATGCTACTTAAATTGGAATTGACAGAAAGTATCCTGTTAGAACAGATCGAAGACACCATTGCCAGCATGAACGCATTGAAAGATATTGGTATTCGCTTCTCATTGGATGACTTTGGTACTGGCTATTCATCCCTGCAATACCTTAAACGCTTACCACTGTATCAGCTCAAGATTGACCAGTCTTTCGTGCGCGACATCGCCATCGATAGCAGTGATCAAGCCATTGTGCGCACCATCATCGCCATGGCACAAACGCTGAACCTGAACGTTATTGCCGAGGGAGTGGAGACGGAAGGACAGCGGCAACTGCTTGTTGACAATGGTTGCAAAGCTTATCAAGGCTATCTGTTTGGCAGACCGATACCCATTGATCAGTTTGAAGCTTTACTGAGGCAACTTTAATCGTTTTTGATGATGCTCAAGTAATGAGTGATGTAAGTTCTCTTACGTCCATGAGTTTCATGACTTTTGATGAGCAGTAATATTTACAGGCATGGCCTGATAATAGAAATCTGGGTTTAACCAATATTCCTTTTCGCTATTCAATTCTTTGAATACATTGTAAGCTATACCCTAATTCTGCTTGCCCCCACCCTGGCACTTAATTTTGGTTGCCCATGACCCTGGCACCAAGCCTCTGAGGCCCTGAACATGCCTCGTTTGTTTTTCCGTAAACGGCTTTGCCAATAACGGAAAGAAACGATGATTTTCCTGAAAAGGAATGTGTAAAAATGTTCAGGTCACTTAATAACTTTTCCGCTACTGAAGCAATCACAAACAAAGAAGAAAGTGCGTGGAGTGAATACCTCACTTTTGCATTAGGAACTGAAATATTCGGCTTGGAGTTATTGAAAGTACAGGAAATTCGCGGTTATGACGCTGTGACGCAAATCGCCAATACACCAGACTTCATCAACGGCTCTGTCAACTTACGCGGCATGATTGTGCCAATTGTGGATCTACGCATCAAATTTAAACTTGGAAAAGTTGAATATGACGAATCCACCGTGGTGATTATTCTTAATATGAATGGACAAGTTGCAAGCATCGTAGTAGATGACGTTTCGGATATCATTGCAATAGAGGATAACGAAGTGCGCGGCGTATCCTCCCTAGCCACCGCTATCGATACTAAATATATTGTCGGCTTAGCCACGCCAGCGTCACAGTTGCTTGTTCTAATCGATACCGATCAACTCCTGTGCAACTAATAAATAGTATTGATTGATAGAGGCTTTTGCAAAAATATCAACTACCCATTAAGAACAACCGTTCGCCTATCAAATGCGTTGAGTCATTCACATTTCAACAGGCTCAGACCGTAAGCCAGCATTTGGCTTGTCCGTGGAATATATGCAATAAACCGCATTATTCACACGCCAAAGGTCCCCAATTTACTACCCGTAAAGGGCATCACCACCAATCTTAAGTAGCTAAAGCTACAAGATTGGTGCGATAAGCCACTAAAGTGGCAAGTAAAGTGTGAAGGTCGAACAGAAGTTGATACTTCACCGTGGCGTATCTATAGTATAGAAACTTGAATTTTTAGAGGTGGGCGCGCTCAATTTTGAAGCGCAACATTTTCCTCCAGAAAATGTTGCATGGCTAAGTGCCTACCTTATTTTGCTCATTACTTTAGCGTTGTACACTTAACTGTACAAATCAGTCATAATATATAACCGTTGGATTTAACAGCACACATTGAGCAGAGGCCCATTTAATGAACAACCTGCAAACTACTCCCCCACTTTCTGACCAAGAGTTAGAACTCACCCACAAGTATTGGCAAGCCTGTAATTATTTATCTGCTGGCATGATTTATCTGCGCGATAACGTATTGTTAAAAAACCCACTCAAACCAGAGCATATCAAACAACGCTTACTTGGGCATTGGGGCTCTAGTCCAGGGTTGAGTTTTGCTTATGTTCACATCAATCGACTCATCAAAAAATTTGATCTGAATGCCATCTTTCTAGCTGGCCCAGGACATGGCGCACCCGGTGTGCTAGGTCCAATTTACCTTGAAGGTACTTACAGCGAGGTTTACCCAAACAAAAGTGAAAATGAAGAAGGCCTAAAACTCTTTTTTAAAGAGTTCTCATTTCCTGGTGGGATTGGTAGCCATTGCACCCCTGAAATGCCAGGCTCTATCCATGAAGGAGGCGAGCTAGGTTACAGTATTTCACATGCGTTTGGCGCGGCTTACGACAACCCAGACCTGCTGGTTACCGTCATGGTTGGCGATGGTGAATCTGAAACAGGCCCACTTGCCACCTCTTGGCATTCAAATAAATTTTTAAATCCCATTCGTGATGGCGCTGTGTTGCCAATACTGCACTTGAATGGCTATAAAATTAATAACCCCAGTATTCTTTCGCGTATTTCGCATGATGAAATTAAACATCTATTCATGGGGTACGGATGGACGCCGCACTTTGTAGAAGGTAGCGACCCTGACATCATGCACCAGAAGATGGCTGCCACATTAGAACAATGCATTCAAGAGATTAAAGCGATACAAAAAACAGCACGCGATAGCAACAACCCCAAACGTCCACTGTGGCCAATGATCGTGTTACGAAGCCCTAAAGGATGGACAGGCCCTCAAGAAGTTGATGGCCACAAAGTAGAAGGCTTCTGGCGCGCGCATCAGGTGCCGATGAGTAACGTTAAGGACAACCCTCAGCATCTGACGCAACTAGAAAGCTGGTTACGGAGTTATCAACCAGAACAATTGTTTGACGAAAATGGCCAATTAAATGCCGAGCTAAAAACCCTTGCCCCGCAAAAAGAACGCCGTATGAGCGCAAACCCTCACGGCAATGGTGGCTTATTGCGCAAAGCATTGCGTATGCCTAACTTTAACGATCATGCGCTTGCATTAGAAGCCCCTGGAAAGGTTTCCGCACCTAATACAAAGCCACTGGGTAAATTTCTACGCGATATCATGCAAAAAAATATGCATAATTTTCGCGTATTTGGCCCAGATGAAAACAGCTCAAATAAACTTGATGACATCTATGAGGTAAGTAAAAAAACATGGCTAGCCGACTACTTGCCAGAAGATGCCGATGGCGGTGAGCTATCTCCAGATGGTCGTGTCATGGAGATGCTATCTGAACATACTGTTGAAGGCTGGTTAGAAGGCTATTTACTCACTGGTCGCCACGGTTTCTTCTCAACTTACGAGTCTTTTGTACACGTCATTGACTCGATGTTTAACCAACACGCAAAATGGCTAGCAATGTCTAAAGATGTGCCGTGGCGTGCGCCTATTTCATCTTTAAATTTGTTGATTACCTCTACCGTATGGCGGCAAGATCACAACGGATTCACGCATCAAGACCCTGGTTTTTTGGACATTGTGGTCAACAAAAGCCCAGAAGTCACACGTATTTACCTACCGCCCGATGTGAACTGCTTACTATCAGTGGCAAACCACTGCCTTAACAGCACAGATTACATTAATGTAATTGTTTGCGACAAACAAAAACATCTGCAATATTTAAATATGGACGCAGCCATTGAGCATTGCACCAAAGGTCTAGGTATATGGGATTGGGCAAGTAACGACCAAGGTGAAGAACCCGATCTCGTCATGGCGTGTGCAGGCGATATACCCACCAAAGAGGCACTAGCGGCAACTTCCTTATTACGTGAGCATTTTCCGCAAATTAAAGTACGCTTCATTAACGTCGTGGACCTGTATAAGCTGTCACCTCAAACCGAGCACCCTCACGGCTTATCTGATCGTGAGTTTGATAGCCTGTTTACTACGGACAAGCCTATCATCTTTAACTTCCATGGTTATCCATATCTGATACATCGCCTTGCCTACCGCAGAACCAACCACGATAATTTGCATGTACGCGGCTACAAAGAAAAAGGCAGTATCAATACGCCATTAGAGCTCGCCATACAAAATCAGATTGACCGATTCAGCTTAGCGATTGATGCCATTAACCGCATCCCATCCCTACAAAAAATTGGCGGGCATGTTCAAGAAAAGCTACGCAACAGACAAATTGAATGTTGTAGATACGCCTATGAACATGGTGTTGATCTACCTGAAGAAGATCAGTGGGCATGGAAACACTAACCACGCTGACCATCAATTGTGGCTCATCTAGCGTCAAGGCCAGTTTATTTCTGGCTGATGGTCAACGTATTAATTATTGCTACAGGCAACCCCCAGACCAAAAACATGGCAACTACCATGCTAAAGCCTTTGAGCAATTGCTGGATGACTTAAAAGTAGCACTTACAAACGATAACAGCACCTTACAAAAACGTACGCTGGTAATTGGTCACCGCTTTGTGCACGGTGGTGATATCGCCGAGGCTGCCAGACTCATTGACGCGAACGAACTCAACAGACTTGAAAGCATCACACATTTAGCACCGCTACACATGCCAAGTAACCTGCAAGGTGTGGATATTTGTACCCAAGCCTTTGCTCATCGATTTAAGCTAATTCAAGTCGCCTGTTTTGATACAGCCTTTCATCACACGCTATCAGAACTAGCCTATCGCCTACCAATACCTAAAGCACTCGATTATCGACGTTATGGATTTCATGGGCTTAATTATGCAAATATTACACAACAATTAACCCAACACCTTGGTAAAACTTCCAATGGTCATATTGTAATTGCGCATCTTGGTAGTGGTGCCAGTTTATGCCTGATTAAAAATTTACGCTCGATTGATACCAGTATGGGCTACTCCCCTGCTGGCGGCATTCCAATGGGAACACGTAGTGGGGATATTGACCCAGGTGTGATGCTAGAACTGGCAAAAGACCATGACTATCATGCACTGTCTGAACTTGTTTATCAAAAAATGGGCTTATTGGCACTTTCAAATGGCGAAAGTAGCGATATGTCGGCACTGATTGCAAGTAATAGCACTCACGCCAAGTTTGCGATTGCTTTTTTTACAAGACAAGTTAGGGCTACAATAGGCGCATACGCAGCTAAAGTGGGCGGCCTTGATGCCATTGTCTTTACAGGTGGTATTGGAGAACACTCGGCATTAGTACGTAAGATGATTTGTGAGCATCTTGAATTTATGGGATTCAAATTAGATGTTGAAAAAAACCAACAACATGCCACACTATTAAGTAACGCAGATTCAAAACCTATTTTGATGATTCCAGCCGATGAGGAAGCAGAAATTGCTAGATTAGCCTATAGTTTCAGCCATCTATAGCTTTAGTCATCCAAAATTTCAGCATTTAGGCACCGCTTTATTAAGGAGAGTAATATGCAACCCATTACCCATGTAGTCGCAGGTACTGATTTTTCAGCGGAAGCAGATTTGGCCGTCAATCGTGCCGCCTTAATTAGCAAAGCACTCGGTGCGAAACTGCATCTTATCCATGTTGTACATCCGCTGGATTTATACGCAGGCTCCGAGCTTTCCTTCAGCTTTCAAACGCACTATCAACAAGCGCAACAAGAGATTGTCAAAACGCAAATAGACACGTTGGCATTTAAACTGCGAGAGCAATTTAATATTGCCGTAGAAGCGGCAACCCGAATAGGCCGTGCGCATACTGAAATCTCCAATTATGCTGATCAAGTCCATGCTGGGGTGATTGTTGCTGGTGCTCAAGGCGAGCATTCCTTACTTGAAAAGCTATTAGGCTCAACCAGCTCAAGACTTATGGCAGTTTCAAAATGCTCAATCCTGATTGTTAAAAATAAAGATGTGGCGACACCACCATACCGTCACGTCATCGCAGCAGTGAACTTCTCAGCTGGTGCAGAGAAAGTACCTGTCATGACGCGTACGATTGCTCCCGAAGCTCAAATTGAAGGCTTACTGATATTTGATACCAATCAGGAAGCGCATATGTACAAAGCAGGTATGAATGAAGCACTATTACAACAATACCGTACTCAAGCATTGGCAGATGCAGATAGCAAACTCAGTGCAATCTTTAACGAACAGGCACTTGGTACAAAGGTATCTAGAACAATACTTTCTGGCTACCCATCACAGAGTATTTGCAATCATGCAAAAACACAGCGCGCTGATTTAATCACAATAGGTAAAAATGAGAAAAGCGGGATTGAAAACTGGTTACTTGGCAGTGTAAGTAAGGGTGTTGCTTATTCAGCAACGTGCGATGTGCTTTTAACTAATTAAGGAAATGCGGAATAAGTGCCTGCGCGAGCAAATTGCTGCGTTGCGCGGTTTTTTGGTTTCGGCCGCCACTTTCAGTGGCTTAACATCGCCTTGCGAGTTAGCCTACACCGCAACCAAAGGTTGTCGCAACCTCGCTGTATACCGCATACTATATCGGTTTCTGCGGTTCCGTGCGCCTTTATCTCGCTCGGCGACTTATTCCGCGTTTTCTTAAAAAATACTGAGTAACAAACTAAAGCGATGACGACAATCAATTAAACAAGTCGCTCCACAGAAACGGGATGCACAGCGCTTCCCGCATGCTCATACGCAGAAATATTTGCAATGGTGGTTTTGGCGATTTCGGTCAACGCCTCATCAGTAAAAAATCCCTGATGTCCAGTAATCACTACATTTGGAAACGTCAATAAACGTGCAAATACATCATCATGAATAACCGTGCTGGATAAATCCCTGAAAAATAAATTCTCTTCCTCTTCGTATACATCCAGCCCCAAGCTACCAATCACACCAGACTTCAGACCACGAATAATCGCTCGAGTGTCAATCACAGCACCTCGACTAATGTTAATCAACATCACACCACGCCTCATTAGCTTAATCGCTTTTTCATCAATTAAATGATGCGTTTCAGGCGTTAGCGGGCAATGCAAACTAACAATATCACTACTACTTAATAACTCTTCAAGTGTTACATAACTCGCACCAGCCTCTATACACTGCTGATTGGGATATGGATCATACGCCAACACTTTGCAACCAAAACCCACCATGATTTTTGCCACACATTGGCCAATTTTTCCTGTGCCAACTACACCTACAGTTTTGCCATACATATCAAAACCGAGTAGCCCATCTAAAGAAAAATTAGCTTCTCGCACGCGAGCGCTAGCACGATGAATTTTGCGGTTTAACGTCAACATTAAGGCAACGGCATGTTCAGCCACTGAATGTGGTGAATATTCTGGCACGCGTGCCACAGTAATGCCGTGCAATTTTGCAGCCTCTAAATCTACATGATTAAAGCCAGCACAACGCAGAGTAATTAACTGCACATGTTGCTTTGCAAGGGTTGCAATTACTTCAGCATCAAGCACATCATTCACAAATACACACACAGCTTGTGCACCTTCTACAGCAAAAACAGTGGTTGCATCAAGTCTAGGCTCTAAATAAACCAATTGATGACGACCTGCATTGGCTGCTTCAAGATAAGCTTTATCGTAAGATTTAGTACTAAATACAGCAACGCGCATTTTTTACTCGCTAACCATGAAATAAAATGAGTGGAAACTTCAGCATCATCACAACAGAACCTAAATAGAACGTAATTTTATCTATTAATAAAGTAATAAAATCATGGACTAACATGCACCGTGATGCCATATGCTCGGATACGCTGCCCCATCGCCTCTAGCCATTCGGCAGGTAATCTTGACAGCCTATCGGCTTCAATCTGCTCCGAGCGACGCGCAAGCCCATAAAGATGCACACCTTTAATCACATCTTTCGCCTGATTAACCAAATCCAGATAATCGTTGATATCTGTTTCACTTGGCGGTACGCCATCTAAGGAGAACATGCAGGTTTGTATAAAGGTTGGACAAGCCATTGCACACTGTCTCAAGCGTTGCAAATGGCTCTCTGGATTTAAGTTCACGTCATTCACTTGTGCAATCGCAGCTTTAGAGCCGCCATCCACCTTAAACCAAACCTCGCCATTCAGTTTTGCCAGATGCTTTATGCTCTCAAGCACCAAAGGCTTATCCATCAGACTTCCATTGGTGATAAGCCGCACTTTAATTTTGCCAAGCAGGTCAAAATCACGCAGCACTTGCTCTACCAATGTCAGCACTTGTGGAAACTCTTTCGCACTGGTTGGCTCACCGTTACCAGAAAATGCAATGTCTTTAAGCTGGCGGTCTTCTTCATTGACCTGGCGTTGCATAAAGTCACCATGCAACACGTCATTAAGAAACCCACGTAGTTCTTGCTCTAAGACATCCAGTTCGATTGCAGGAGGTGACCCTCGAGTAAGATTAGGCACATTGCAATAGATACAGCGCCAGTTACAGGCGTTATTGACATTAAGATTGATACCAACAGATACACCACCAGCACGTCGTGAAATCACTGGGTAAATATACTTAAGCCCGACTACATCACGATTATGGTCTGTGGTGGTTAGATGGATTTTTATGGTCATGCAGGAATTATTACCGTTAAGTCTTAAGGTTTTAAGGCGTCTTAAGATTCTAAGTGTTAAGGTTTTAAATCGTAGATTGACTTGAAACTCGTCATTAAAATGCTTAATACTCCAAAATACTGACTAAAAATAAGTTTGCGGATTAAATATTTTTTTCAACGCTTCTGGTGCCAGTATTTTGACGTAACGTTGTTTTACTTCGATAATACCTTCTTCACTAAACTTAGAAAAAGCACGGCTCACTGTTTCTAATTTAAGACCTAAATAACTGCCAATTTCTTCGCGCGTCATCCTCAGCACTAATTCAGATTGAGACAACCCTCGGGCATGCAAGCGCTGTAAAAGATTGAGCAAGAATGCAGCTAAACGCTCTTCTGCCCGCATATTTCCCAATAACATCATTACACTGTTCTCACGCACAATTTCACGGCTCATAATTTTATGCACGTGCCTTTGTAACGCAGGCAGCTCACGTGAAAGGTCTTCGACCATTGCAAAAGGCATTACACAGACTTCCGCATCTTCCAACGCAATCGCATTACAGTTATGACGATCAGTCACAATACCATCCATGCCGATAATTTCACCCGCCATTTGGAAGCCAGTCACTTGCTCACGACCATCTTCAATGGTCACACAGGTTTTAAAAAAACCAGTGCGTATTGCATATAAGGAAGTAAACGTATCACCACTGTTAAATAACAACTCTCCTTGCTTCACGCGGCGGCGCTTTTCCACCATATCATCAAGTTTTTTCATTTCATCGACATTAAACCCAGCAGGCATACAAAGCTCGCGCAGATTACAGTTTGAGCAAGCGACTTTAATAGTTTCTAGATTTAGAGCAGGTTGCATAATGCGCCCATTAATACGATTTTTCTAAGGATACCGCTTTCAGCATTTTGTCGCCAGTAAATTAAAGAATCATTATTCATAATTATCATTTGATGTGTATCAAAGTTATTTAACCACAGAAGTGGCAAAGTAGAGTCCTGTAGTTTGCCCTGTAAATTTAAAATATTTGCAATAACAAGAATAATGCTCTGTAACTAGGCGAACTGCAGCATTTACCCTGACTTAAAGTTAGGGAATAAAGGCCATAGTGCAGAGTGTATTTCATATTTACAGGACAAACCATCAGGTTTAGGAGTCGCAATCATGATTGCCAACAATACAATCAATTTTCCTAGCAATTCACCGACTAACAGTCAGGTTAATGAGAATAGCACCGTACCAACGCTAACACCAGAAACCTTACAAAAGTTTGACGTTTCAGGTCCTAGATATACCTCTTACCCGACTGCAGACCGCTTTGTTGAGGCATTTACTGAAGAGTCTTATAAGCAGACTTTAGCACAACGTCGTATTGGCGGGTTAACACTGCCATTATCTATTTATGTGCATATCCCATTTTGTGAGTCACTCTGCTTCTTTTGCGCTTGCAACAAAATCGTGACTAAACATCACGAGCGCAGCGCGGAATACTTAAGGTATCTAAGCCGCGAGATTGATTTACACATTGAACACTTAGGGGCTGGTCAAACCATCTCACAATTGCACTTAGGTGGCGGCTCTCCCACATTCTTTAGCGATGACGAACTCGCTGAACTGATGGCAATGATACACCGTAGTTTTGTGTTAGCGCCTCATGGTGAATACTCAATAGAGGTTGACCCACGCACGGTTAATGAGCAGCGCTTGAAACATTTAGCAGAACTTGGATTTAACCGCCTCAGCTTTGGTGTTCAAGACTTTGATCCAGAAGTACAAAAAGCGGTGCATCGTATTCAGCCAGCAGAGCAAGTATTCTCGCTAGTAGAAGCAGCAAGACGCTTCAAGTTTGATTCAGTCAATGTTGATTTGATTTATGGGCTACCAAAACAATCGCCAGAATCATTCTCAAAAACGTTATCACAAATTGTAGAACTAAGGCCTGAAAGAATCGCATTATATGCGTATGCACACCTTCCTGAGCGATTCAAACCTCAACGACGCATTGATACATACGAGCTACCAGCGGCATCAGCCAAAATCACCATGCTATCTAATGCAATTTCCGCATTCATGAATGCAGGCTATGTTTATGTAGGCATGGATCACTTTGCCCTACCTACAGACGCACTAGCCATTGCAAAACGCCAAGGTCGATTACATCGTAACTTCCAAGGCTATAGCACACAACCAGACTGTGACTTAATCAGCCTAGGCGTTTCTGCCATTGGTCGCGTGGGTGCAACTTACAGCCAAAATGCTAAAACACTAGAAGATTACTACGATTTTCTTAATCAAGGCAGATTCCCTATCGTACGTGGTTTAGCATTATCACGTGATGACCTTGTACGCCGTGCCGTGATTATGGCAATTATGTGCCAAGGAGAATTGCAATATGAGTCTGTTGAGCTTGCTTACATGATTAACTTTAAAGAGTACTTTGCTACAGAACTAGCGTCGCTTAAAGAGCTAGAAAAAACTGGCATGATTATCTTAGAAAACGCAGGTCTGCAAGTCACCGATTTTGGATGGTTCTTTGTACGTGCGGTAGCCATGATTTTTGACCGTTACTTACAAACCGACCGTAACCGTGCACGGTTCTCTAAAATCATCTAAATAACAACTTAAGCATTAAAGCTGGTGTGCAGGATGTCAATCCTGCACACCCTATATCACCGTGACAATGCCATCACTCGCATCAAACCTTACTCTGGTAAATACTTATAACTTGCTTACCTAGGCTAAATACAATGGATTATTGCCGCCCTATAAGCTTAAGTCCATGTCTAAAGTATAGCTGCTCCCAAAAATAAAGGCATGGCTTGGAGCGCAATTCATTGTTCGAATAAATAAATGATTGATTGTTGTTTGTGACACAGCATTCGCGCAATGAATTGCGCTCGTACGGCTTACGCACCACTATCCAAAGCTCTTGAATTATTCTCATGAGTACTGAGGTCTTAATCTACAAGTACTGCCATTATCTAGAGGATTAGTATAGGTACTCAGTACAATCCCTTAAAGTATAGTTCCAAAAATCGCTACGCTAATAAACACTTAAACAGTGCTACAACAAATTCACACAAGTTAAAGCGGTTTGATTAAAAAACCACTCATGTGAAATATAGATAAAAAAAGCCCCTGCTACTATGATAACAGGGGCAAATGTGGAGCCTTAAAATCTTTGATTAAATTGTTTTAGTTTTAACGCATTGCAAGATTAGCAATTAGAACTTTTTACCAAAACCAACGCTTACTACTAATGGATCGATATCTAAGTTATCGATTTTTCTGTAGCCAGGAGCGCCAAGAACTGCTCCATCTAGTTTAACATCAGTATCAAACCAAATTTTCTTTACATCAAAGTTAACTAACCAACCATCTTTTAAATTCACATCAAAACCCGCTTGAATTGCTGGACCCCAGCTATTACGGTCGATACGGATTGGAGCAATACCTTCATAATTTAAGCCATTATCCATTGCACGCACATAAGAAACACCAGCACCCACATATGGGTCAAAAGTTTGATCCGGGTTGAAGTGCCATTGTGCTGTCAATGTAGGCGGCAACAAATTAACTTTACCAAGATCATGTTTAGTACCGTTACCAGATGATTTCACATCATGCTTAGTTCCTAGTGCCAATATCAACTCAACAGCAATGTTTTTGGTGAAATAATATGAGATATCTAACTCAGGAATAGTATTACTATCCACTTCCAAATTTGCGGTGTTGCTACCATAAAGAGTATTTGCTAAAGTTGTACTGCCATAAGCAGCATTTGTCTTTTCACCTAACTTACTACTCTCAGATGGGTTAATATTTGTAGCACGTAAACGTACCACCCAATCACCTGCTTCAGCTTGCGCTAACATTGGGGCAAATACAGCAGCCATTGCTAAAACTAATACTGATTTTTTCATCTTCCACTCTCCACTTAAAAATAAATTAACTAATGCAAATTCGATGGGTGAATTATATTGAGCTAATTTTAGATTCAATTTGATTTGCATCAAGTGAAGCTGTGCTAAATTAAAGTTGTTGTTTTTTTACAACAGCCATTAGTGATTTAGTGTGAATAAAGCAATAGACTCCACATGCGCGGTGTGTGGGAACATATTAATCACGCCAGCTGCTTTTAAGTGATACCCTTTTTCATTGACCAACACACCAGCATCGCGCGCTAATGTGGCGGGGTTACAAGATACATAAACAATAGATTCTGGCTGATTGCTGGCATCTATTGATTTAACCAACTCAAACGCCCCATCACGTGGTGGGTCAACCAACCATTTGTTAAAACGCCCTAAACCAGTTAAGGCTTCTGGTGTCATTTTAAACAAATCAGCCACGCCAAATTTAACGTGATTAATCTTATTTAACTGCGCACTTTCGTTTGCACGCTCTACTAAATTTGCAAGCCCTTCTAAACCCAACACTTGTGCGCCACTACGTGCAATAGGTAGCGTGAAATTACCAATCCCACAGAAGAAGTCAGCAATCTTCTCGTCCGCTTTTGGCGAGAGCAATTGCATTGCACGGCGAATCATGACCTGATTAATCTGCGGGTTAACTTGCGTAAACTCATTAGGTTTAAACGGATATTTCAAATCAAATTCTGGCAGACTATAACTGAGTGCTGAGCCATTTAAAGGGTAAAAAGGCTTAATGGTATCTGGCCCTTTGGTTTGCGTCCAAACCTGAACAGCATGATCATCAGCAAATGCTTTGAGCAGGATTTCATCCTGCTCTGTTAACGGCGCCATAATACGCAGAATCAACACAATGACAGACTTACCAGCTTGCACACTTTCATCTGGCTCAGTAGCATCTGGTTCAGTAACATCTGGTTCACCCACCGCTAATTCGATTTGAGGTAATTTATCTCGAATACTTAATTGCACAATCAAATCTTGTAACGGTGCAATCAAGGCTGAAACTTCAGGGACTAGCACTTCACAACTATTCATATCCGCCACAAATCGTGTTGATTTTTCATTAAAACCAACCAACACACGTTGCTTCTTCTCCACATACTTAACACTTAAGCGCGCTTTATGGCGATAGCCCCAAGTTGGGCCGTAGAGTGGGGGGAGCATATTTTCGGCTTTTACCTTGCCAATATGCCACAAATCATTCTCAAGTAAACGCTGCTTTGTAGCGACCTGCGCTGCAAAATCTAAATGCTGCAACTTACATCCTCCACACAACCCAAAATGCGGGCACTTTGGTGTAACACGTTGATTGGATTGTTTTAACACCTCCACAACGTTTGCCACTTCATAACTCGGTTTAATCCGATGCGATTGAAAACTGACCTTTTCGCCTGGCAATGCACCATCAACAAAAATCGTTTTACCTTCTACATGGGTAACACCACGGCCTTCTTGGTCCAATGATTCAATCACCGCGGTTAAAATCGGTGCTGGTGTATTTTCAGCTTGTGCTTTATTTCGTCTTTTTCTCATAGGCTAAATTTTACCGCAGAGCTTGTATTAGAGGAAATGATCTTATTTTGATAAACTTGATATTAATGCTTTAATTTCAATCAAACTTAAATAAATAAGAAATGATTTCTCTCATGAATCTAAAAAGCTTCATTATCTTAATCGCATTGGCTGGAACTGCTACATTTCAACTCGCACAGGCATCTGAACAGCAAGTTCGCACCACAAAAAATGGTATTCAATACCTAACTGGCGGCATTGGTCATGAAGAAGTGATTGAAATGCGGCCACATGCGAAAAAATTTACACTGAACTTAATATTCTCAGAAGGTGAAGATGGACATTCTGCCACTGCGATTAACATTAATATCTACAATGATAAAAATGAGCTTGTCTTTAGATTGAAAGGCGCCAAGCCTATGCTTTACGTTAATTTACCAGCGGGGGTTTATACGATATTAGCAACGAATAATGGCGAAAAACTACGTCATCAATTAACCATTGACGCTAGCCATAATCAAAAAATTATCCTGAACTGGAAAGAAGCGAGCCCAAGCAATATACCTGAAGAAAAACTTTAAACAACCAAGTCAGAATTATTGCCTGCTATAGCTAGTCCGCTAGATAATGGCAGTATTTGTAGATTGAAGCCTCAACGCTCACCATCGTCATTCCCGCATACGACTTCACATGTGCTTTAGCACTTAGTGAATCGGAGTGCCTGTGGTGCGTAGGCGGGAATCCAGACTGCGTGAATACTAGTTTTTTTACAATAAACTACCATTCGTGACCATCACCTTGACTGGATACCAGCCTGCGCTGGTATGACGTTATTTGTGAGATTAACTATAGGTAAAATAGAAATTAAACTGCACTATCAAAAAATCAATAAAAACCATAAGGAAATCAACGTGTTTTTGAATAAATTATTGCTAACCATCGCTGCTTTAATGCTTATTGGATGTGCCGCACCACAAACTCGAGCACCGATTGCTAATAACGAGACCACCAACGCTGAGGCGAAGAAACAACAAGAACTTGTAGTTGAAGATTACATGAGTAATTATAAAAAACTACAAAATGTTGCTTCACGGATTATTACCAACGGTAGCGACTTATGTGGGAATAAAACCTCAGGTTATTATGGATTTAATTATTGGAATCAAGATGGTTTTAAACCCGCATGGAAAGAGGTCACTAAATCTAAATTTGGTTTAGATGAGCGTTTTAAAATTCTGCATGTCGTTGAAAGATCTCCTGCTGAAAGAGCTACGCTAAAAGAAGGCGATGTTTTAGTTTCCATCAATCACTGGCTGGTGCCAATTGGCAAAGATGCAGATAAGCAATTAGCACAAAAACTAGCAGAACAAGCGAAAAGTCTATCCCCAGTAGAAATGTCAGTATTAAGGGATGGTACAGAACATAAAGTATCTATCACGCCAGTAAAATCCTGTGACTTTCAAGTACATCTAGCGCCAGACGACACTAAGAATGCTTATGCAGATGGTAAAAACATCGTGGTTTATAAAGGGCTAATGGACTTCTTTAAAACCGATGAAGAGATGGCATTAGTCGTTAGCCATGAGCTTGCTCACAATGCCATGCAACACATTGATGCAAAAAAGAAGAACGCTACTGTAGGTGGGATATTTGGTTTACTGCTTGATATAGCCGCAGCCACTGCTGGCGTTAACACAAATGGTGACTTTAGCAGATTGGGCGCTGGCATGGCTGGCAACGCATACTCTGTTGAGTTTGAACAAGAAGCCGACTACGTTGGCTTATATATCATGCAAAAAGCTGGCTTTAATATCGATAACGCTGCTGGCTTTTGGAGAAGAATGGCAATTAATAACTCACAAGCAATCACCACAAAATCTTCTCACCCTACAACACCTGAGCGGTTTGTCGCGATTGAAGAAACTGTGAAAGAAATTAAAGGAAAGCTTGAAAAAGGCGCTCCGCTAAATCCCGAGTTAAAGAAATAGGTCCTGGGTTAAAGAAATAGGTCCTGAGTTAAAGAAGTAAACCCTAAGTTAAGTAGTAATGAGGGCTTACTTAACGCTTTATCATGGTGCGCTATTTCCACGCCGCTAGGAACTCTGTCCAATGCGGCGCGATATAGCCTGATAAAGTATCCCGTACTAAATTAACTTCTGCTTCATAAGCTTCTGCCGTCAAGTGGCCGCGCATGAGCTGAAAACGTAAAAAAACCAGATGCGTGTTGGCTACGTCTGTTTCACAATAATCTCTAATTTCCGCAATCTTCCCAGCCTTGTAGGCATCCCAGACTTTACTGCCGTCCATCCCTAACTTACCAGGGAATCCACACAGTTTTGCCAAATCATCTAATGGCGCATTAGCACGCGCATTAAACATGGCCATTACATCCATCAAATCTAAATGACGGGTGTGATAACGGCTAATATAATTGTTCCACTTAAACTCTTTGTCGTCTTCGCCTAAATCCCAATAACGGCTCGCGTTAATCCCATGGATTAGCCCGCGATAATGCAACACTGGCAAATCAAACCCACTCCCATTCCAAGAGATAATCTGTGGCGTGTACTTTTCTATCCCATCAAAAAAACGCTGGATAATTTCCGCCTCAGATGAATCAGGGTCGCCAAGCGTCCATACTTTAAACTGCTTACCCTCACGCAATGCGCATGAAATAGCACAAATTCGATGCTGGTGCAGTGGCAAAAATTCAGTACCATTTTGTTGGCGCCGTTGATGCAGTGCAACATTGGCAACATCTTCATCAGAGGTGTTCGCGGGTAAGTCTAGTAAAGTGCGTAAACCATCTGTATCTGGAATGGTTTCGATATCAAAAACTAAAGTAGGAGTCATGGCTAGGGCTTTATTAAAATCTCAGGAGACGCGGAATAAATGAATCTCAACTATTTTTGCGTCCATCCACCTGCACCCTGCACCCACCATCCGCCTTGTGCTTTATCAATCCAACGGCTCGCAAAAGTGCTTTGAATTTCAGCTTGCCACTCTGGATGACCATTGGCTGTGGCGATTTCTTTGTAAAGTTTGGCACGGTCAGCATTTTCAGCTGTCACTACGCCATTGAGTGAAGCGCGATCTTTTAACGGCACTGCGTTAGCATCACGTACAGCAACCATGCCGTCTTTGGTTAAGCCAACAGCCCCACTTGCATAATGTGGCGCAAGCTGTGTATGGCGAGATTGCATACTGCCCTTAATGGCTGAAATCGCTGGCGTATTAACCTCAAGGTCTGCCGCAGCAACTACCATCTGGCTTGCAAACATTGCGCCTATTAACAACAAACTGAATAACATTCTTTTCATGATCATTCCTTTAACTGGATTATTTATTTTGCTCAAACTCATGTTTAAAGTGAGTTTTTTCAAGCTAAGCAACTTAGCTTAAGCGCTATATTTCTTAGGCGCTATATCTACTTAGGCTCTACCGTATTGGTGCTTGGTTTCTCTGCACCATTTTTAAGTTGCCAAACATCATCAATAATTTTATCTGCTGCTTTTTCTGCCGCAGCTGCAGGAAAATAAATATTAATAGTGACACAAGCAGGTAAGGCGCATGCCATCGCCAAAGCGATCGTCCAATTTTTCATTACCAAATCCTTTATGATTTAATGTGTTGCTTTAAAACGAATTAAACCTAGTGAGAACTTTAAACAAAGTAGGTTTAACCTTAAAAACTTACAATTTCATTTCGAGTAAAACTATCCTCGTGAATCATTAAACTCAATTAGGTTTAAATTAAACAACTTAAATTAAACAAAGCCCCAACTCACCTAGCGCTAGCGTTCACTTAAAGTGCCACACCTACACAACTATGGTCTATTAGTTATCGTCTACTTAGTTTATGATTTACCTATCTTAATAGATTACTTAATTTATAAATTACTCAATGACAGCCTTACTATTGCCACCTGTCACACGCTTCACCCGCGCTAACAACTCACTCCAGCCGACTGTTTGATTGTACCCCATCACTGTAATTGCAGGGATACCACTTCCTTTAACGATGATATACCCCTGTGCGGTTGACTCAACGCCGCCCATTTCACAAATATCGTTGCGTAATCGACAGCTTAATCCCATTTTTCCAT
This sequence comes from Methylotenera sp., assembly GCA_030682715.1. Taxonomy (GTDB): domain Bacteria; phylum Pseudomonadota; class Gammaproteobacteria; order Burkholderiales; family Methylophilaceae; genus Methylotenera. Next base: position 58,707 of record JAUXNQ010000037.1, read on the forward strand.
AATTAAACTGCTTAAAAAATCGTAAAAAACTGCGTTGCACAGCCGCGGCTGCACCACCGCCACCTAAAGCTGAAATATTTTCTACCGCACGTTGTGAGATTTTTTTAGGATATTTTCCTGGGCTACTTTGCACGATGGCATCAAAAGTCACTGGCTTCCAGTTTTGTAGTTCTAAGGCTTTAATATCACCATCTAACTTACCTTCAATTGCGCCAAACGAGAATGTTCTCGTTAGCTCACCTAAATCCAGGTTTCTAAGGGCTATCTCCGCATTCAACTTTGGGGCGATTCCCAATGGCGTCTGCATCGTCAGCTGGGTTACTGTTGCTGTACCGTTAAACACATGTAGCACCATACTGCCATCCGTAGTCAATATGCCTCCGCTATACGTCACTAAGGGAATTTCAGCAGAGGCTTTACCTAGCATACGCGGCAGCTTGAGCTGTGTTGTAAAGTCCGACATCGATATCGGCTCTAACTTTGCGCTGAGATGCCAATACCACTCATCACGAATACGTGCTGCGGACACGTTAGATAAACTCAAGGCGCCATCCAGCAACGGTAGCCGTATATTAGGCGCCGTCAGCGAGAAACGATTCACCTCAGCATTAATCTGAGTTTTGCCTAAAGGTAAGTTGAGCAAGCTTCCGTGATCGTAACTTAACTGCACAGGGTTAGATGCCTCATAGCTCCATGGAATATTGGCATTTAGCTGATAAAACGCAAACTTGTTATTAATATCTACAATATCAACATGATTGAGTTTTAGTGCAAATGATTGTAACTCTGCATTTTTCATTTTAAGCGCCAATGCTGCATCACCTTCAATCGTGGCGTTGTTAAAAGCAGTGTTGCCTAACAATGGCTTAAACAGTAAAGGATAAGCTGCACTCAGATTTAGTTTTGGTAGCGTGGCGTTTAAATCAAGCAATTTAGCGTCACTTAGACGTATAACCCCGTCTAGATCTAACTCGCCCACCCGATTTATTTTTAAATGCGCATGGTTAACATGTAGCATGTCGTCTTTCAGGGTGCCGCTGGCAGCCACCGTATGGCCACCACTTTCTATATAAAACGGCTGCCAGAATACTTCGCCAGTTTGCCAATCCAGAGAAGTCTGCCATTGCCAACCTTGTGCTTCCTGCTTTAACGCAACAGTGAGTGTGCCATTTAGTTTTTCTGCTGCATGTAATCCAGCCTCATCACTAAAGCTCGCACCTTTTAAGTGAAGGACTGCATTCAAATCCAGTTGATTTCGATTAAATAAGCGATTGATTTCTAAATTAAAAGGCAAATCCACGCGCGTACCTTTTAATCGCCCATTGATGCAACGCGCTTCAACTGCATTAAGGCTTTGGGGATTAAGGCTCTTGGGTAAATCGCAAGCTAAATCAAACTGCATCCAATCTTCAGGCTTAATCTGTACATTCGCCTTTGCAGGCTTGAATGCAGCATGTAACTTGACCGTAGGCTTGGGCTGATTCAGGCGAACTATTAAGGCGATATCTTTGGCATCTCCCATCGCATGCTCAACTCGTGCTGCGCTGATGGAGATTTCAGAAACCGCATATGCAAAAACGCTATAACTAACTAAACAAAAGAAACTAACAAGGCGGCTTAGAGCGTTCATCTCACGATTAAATTACGATGGGTAAACACCCGTAGAAAGGTAGCGATCACCTCGATCACACACAATGCTTACAATCACAGCATTTTCTACTCGCTTAGATAATTGTAAGGCCGCATACAAAGCACCTCCCGATGAGATACCTGCAAATATTCCTTCCATGGTGGCTAGTTTTCGTGTCGTATTTTCAGCATCTTTCTGGCTAACATAAATTAGTTCATCTACTGATTTAGCATTGTAAATTTTAGGCATGTATTCTTCTGGCCATTTACGAATACCAGGAATTTGTGCGCCCTCTTCAGGTTGCACACCGACAATCTGGATATCAGGGTTTTGTTCTTTCAAAAAACGCGAGGTGCCCATGATGGTACCTGTCGTGCCCATGCTAGAAACAAAGTGCGTTATTTTACCTTGTGTATCACGCCAAATTTCAGGGCCTGTGCCTTCATAATGCGCTAATGGGTTATCAGTATTACCAAACTGGTCCAGCACAATGCCCTCGCCCTCAGCCTGCATTTTCATGGCGACATCACGCGCTAACTCCATACTGCCATCTTTAGGTGTTAGTACCAACTCTGCACCATACGCTTTCATACTTTGGCGACGCTCTATGCTTTGGTTCTCAGGCATCACCAACACCATTTTATAACCACGCATCGCAGCGACCATTGCAAGCGCAATACCAGTATTACCACTGGTTGCTTCAATTAGCGTATCACCTGGCTTAATATCGCCACGGGCTTCTGCGCGCGTAATCATCGAATAAGCAGGTCTATCTTTCACTGAACCAGCTGGATTATTACCCTCAAGTTTCAATAAAATGGTATTGCTGGTATTGCCAGCCATTCGTTGCAACTTAACTAATGGGGTGTTACCAACAAAGTCGTTTATCGTTTTGTACATTAAATAATTTCTCTAACTTTTGATAATATTGATGATTAATTGCAATTATTTTTTTGTGTTTAATTTCATTAAATAAATCGCATACACCCCAAAGCCAATAAATGCTATCAGCGACATTTGTGGGATAGTAAGCCCTAGAAACGTCCAATCAATCGCGGCGCAATCGCCAGTGCCTTTAAATACCAAAGTTAATGCTTTTTCTAGGGGGAAATTCTCAAACATATAGTCAAAACCTACGCCGCAATCCGCAATCATTTCGTTTTTGTGAGCTTGTACCCACCAATGACGCACTGCAACGCCTGCACCACCTAATGCGGTTAACACTTGCAATAGTGACTGAAATTTTAGGTATTTAGGCAATAATGCCGCTAATAAAAACAGCACCCCTAAGGACATAAAAACAATACGCTGAGATATACATAATGGACATGGCTCAAGACCGTATTGTGTTTGTATCCACAATGCCAAGCCAACCAATCCAAAGCACCCAACAAAACCGAGTAAATAACCTGTGCGACCTGTAAGAATTTTATTTAGCATGATGCCCATCACGATATAATCTTAAAAAATCATTTTAACGGATTAAGCCCATTTTGACTGACTTCGCTGCAAATTTATCTCAGGAAAACGCACTCAACACTAAAGTATTGACTGTTAGCGAACTGAATCGTTTGGCAAAAAATATCCTGGAACAAAGCTTCCCACTATTTTGGGTATCAGGCGAGGTGTCCAACTTTACACGCGCAGCGAGTGGGCACTGGTACTTTTCATTAAAAGATGCAGGCGCACAGGTGCGCTGCGTGATGTTTAAAGGCCGCAACAGCTATGTTGACTTTACGCCGCGCGAAGGCGATAAAATTGAAGCTCGCTGTACCGTTACCTTGTATGAAGCACGTGGTGATTTTCAGCTCACAGTAGAGTTTGTACAGCGCGCTGGGTTAGGTGCTTTATTTGAAGCCTTTGAAAAACTCAAAAGAAAATTGAGTAGTGAAGGCCTGTTTGATACCAATATCAAACGTGCGATTCCTCAACATCCTAAAAAAATTGGCATTGTGACCTCAGCAGACGCAGCCGCATTAAGAGACGTGCTTACCACGCTCAAGCGCCGCATGCCTAATATTCCAATCATCATTTACCCTACACCAGTACAAGGCAAAGGCGTTGCTCAACTCATCGCCAATGCCATTAACATGGCTAATGAACGTGCAGAATGTGATGTACTCATCATTTGTCGCGGTGGTGGCAGTATTGAGGACTTATGGCAATTTAATGAAGAAGTGGTCGCACGCGCCATTGCCAACTGTACGATTCCAACCATTAGTGGCGTTGGTCATGAAACAGATTTCACTATTTGTGATTTTGTGGCGGACGTTCGCGCAGCGACCCCAACCGCCGCCGCAGAACTTGCAACACCTTCACGCGATGAAATGCTCAACCGAACTAATCAATTAAAACTACAACTATCAAAGAACATGCAGTTCGTGCTTAACCAGCAAAATCAAGCACTAGACTATTTAGCACGCAGATTAATCTCGCCATCGCAACAAATTGCGCAACAAAAAGCGCAAATCACGCAAATGGCTTACCGTTTAAATAACAGCATCAATCAGCAATTGCGAAGCAAACAACAAACCTTGCTACGCCTACAACAAAACCTGCAACATTTAAACCCTAAAGCTGTGCTTACAAGAGGGTATGCGCTAGTACAAACTCAATCAGGGGCAATTGTCAGCAACAGCTCACAATTAAAAAGTGGGGAGGAAGTGATGCTAACATTAGGGGTGGGTTCTGCCGACGCGACGATTAAAACAATTAGGAATGATTAATTTATTCTTTATATACAATGCATTAGGTATAAAGCGAAAACGCACAAAGTTTCACCTATGTGCGTTTTAAATTGTCGCTAGATTTTAGCGATATTATGATAGTAGCTTACTTACCGATTTGATTACCAATCACACCACCAACTGCTGCACCGCCGACCGTACCCAAAGCACTGCCTCCAGTAAGTACTGCACCTGCAACACCGCCAACGCCAGCGCCAATTGCAGTATTCTTATCACGTGCGGACATGCTACTACATCCAACCGCGCTTAACACAACAAAGGTCATCATTAAATGGGTTACATACTTATTTTTTGTCTTCATCACTTAGCCTCTTTTCTTACATTTATAACAAGAATTATTGTTATATAAAACCGTTTAAATCTGTGATTAAATTAAATCTCACTCAACAAGTGGCCACATAATCTTAATTTATCAACAGTCACTGAATACACTTTATATCTGATCAACGCAGAAAAGTGCTTAACTCAGTCAGTTCAGTATGTGGTGTCAACGATTTAAAGTCTATGAACAACCTCACATTGCTAAAAATAACTAATAGTGTTGAGTATTAAGATATGTATACAACCAAAAAACAACAAATTTTAGGGATGATTATTAATATGGCCAAGTTAAACTATTGTCTTTAGACAGAGCGTGTTTAAATCAAAAAGCTTTTAAAACTAGTAGCTTTTTAACGTTAACCTATAGACTGTTTGTATCTACCCATGACGTAAAGAAACGTCACAGATAGACGGAGCAACCTTTTGCCCAGAAATAGTTAACGGCGCCCAATCAGTAAACCAATCACAACGCCTAAACTAGCTGCAAACCCAATAGCGCGCCAAGGCTTCTCATGCACATAAACATCCGTTGCTTTAGTAGCGGCTTTTACACTTAATAATGCATCAGTTTGTAGGTCGTCCAATTTTGCCCGCACTCGGCTCAGTGACTGTTCTGATTTAGCACGTATTTCCGCTAGCTTTTTATCACCAGTATCTACTGTTGCTGCTAATAAAGCCTCGGCATCAAGCACGACTTCTTTAATATCGCCAACTAATTGACTTTTATGAATCTGACTAGAAAGATTATCCATATACCACTCCTATAACATTTAAAGATTATTTACGTGAAATCAATAAAACTGCACCAACTACCATAGACAAAACCCCAGCCCAAACTGGAATATTCACTGTTTCAGACTCTTTTACTGATAACTCCATCGAGCCAACTTTAGCTTTTTGTGTGTTTTTAGTATAAGTAAAACCACCATAAGCTAACGCTAATCCACCTGCAACCAGCAGGACAATTGCTAATAACCTAATTGCTTTCATTTAATTTTCACCTTTTAATAATTGAGTAATCTTTGAGATAAACCTTTATTTTTGGTAGAAACCTTATGGTACAAACCTTAATTAAAGATAAGTTAAAAAAGCTCTTGGCATTAATTGCTTTCGCTTACTAAAGCCGCCTTTTTTGAAGCAACCGTATCACCATCACCACCACTGCAATCAAAAGTAGTAGGTGAATAAGACCCCCCATAGTGTTAGAAGAAGCCAAACCTAATGCCCAAAGAATAACCAAGACTATGGCAATTTTCTCAAGCATATCGGCTCCAGTTAGAATCTACCAAAAGTTATTGATAAACAATCAATTAGACTTTAGTCGCATATCATTTTTCACTGACTTTACGCCATTAACTTTTCGTGCCACATCAACGGCTCTGCTAATATCAGCCTCTGAATTTACGAAGCCACTTAATTGAACAACACCTTTAAAAGTTTCAACATTAATCTCTGCTGATTTTAAGTTTGTATCATTTAATACTGCAGCTTTTACCTTTGCAGTAATCACGCTATCATCAATGTACTCACCAGTACCCTCACTTTTACTAGTTGATGCACAACCTACCAAAGCGACTAGTGCGGCAATAAGAAAAATGTTCACTATATATTTCAGTTGTTTCATCGCAATCTCTCCCTATCAATTAAATTTCGTCATACAAACTTATTAAACCAACCCAAAACTGATCACAAAGATTGATAATTAAGTATGTCAAACATAAACATTGGCAGTATTTAACAAAAGTTACGCACTTAAACCTACCAAACTTACTGAATCATCTACTTAAAATTAATCTATATCTGTACGATTGCACACATAAAGCCTTTTGCTATTTTCAACATCCGTGCGATAAACCAAAACCCATTACTCAACACATAATCATTGGTTTCGTAAGAAAATTGGCTGATAATAGCCAACTTAATTATTAATGCTCATTACTCCATAATGTCATCAACTTCTGGTAGCAACACCAAACGCTCTGCACTCACGCTCGCCGCACTTGGCGTAGTGTTTGGCGACATCGGCACTAGCCCGCTCTATACACTTAAGGAAGTCTTTTCAGTAGGTGTACACCCAGTACCGCTGACTGAAATAAATATGTTTGGTATTTTATCGCTAATCGTTTGGGCGCTATTTCTGGTCGTGTCTATCAAATATGTAGCGTTTATTATGCGAGCAGACAATCGTGGTGAAGGCGGCATTATGGCGCTCTTAGCACTCGCCAGCCGTAACGTAGCAGATAACGCAAAAAAACAGCGCAATATTATGTTGCTAGGGATTCTAGGTGCCTGCATGTTTTATGCCGATGGCATCATTACACCCGCTATTTCAGTGTTATCTGCGGTAGAAGGCTTAGAGGTGGCTGCACCGATTTTGCACCCGCTAATATTACCGATTACCTTAGTAGTGCTGTTTCTACTATTCTGGGCACAAAGCAAAGGCACCGCGCTGGTTGGCGCCTTTTTTGGGCCCATTATGCTACTTTGGTTTAGCACATTAGCGATATTGGGCATTAAGGGCATCATGCAATACCCGACGATACTCAATGCACTTAATCCAATTTATGCCATTCACTTTTTTCAATTAAGTCCATGGATCGCTTTTGTCGCGTTAGGTGCTGTGGTACTGGCTGTCACTGGTGCTGAAGCCCTTTATGCTGACATGGGCCATTTTGGACGCACACCTATCCGCCTGGCTTGGTTTGGCTTTGTCTTACCTGCACTTATCCTAAATTACTTTGGGCAAGGTGCTTTAATACTAAAACATCCAGAAACCGTTAAAAATCCATTTTATTTACTCGCGCCTGAGTGGATGCTGTTTCCGTTAATCATCTTAGCGACCATGGCCGCAGTGATCGCCTCACAAGCCGTCATCACTGGCGCATTCTCTGTGTCACGCCAAGCGTTACAACTGGGCTTTTTACCACGCATGCATGTATCACACACATCAGAAAGCCAACAAGGACAAATCTATATGCCAAGAGTCAACTGGGGGCTGATGCTCGCAGTCATGGTGTTAGTGATTGGATTTGGCTCATCTGGTGACCTAGCCGCAGCTTATGGCATCGCGGTCACAGGTGACATGATTATCACCACATTGCTAGCTGGTATTGTGTTCCACAATCTTTGGGGCTGGAGCAAACTACGTACTGGCGCATTAATCGCCGTATTCTTAACAGTTGATATCGCATTTTTTAGTGCTAATGTCCTTAAAATTCCAGATGGTGGCTGGGTACCGCTCATCATTGGCGTGATCATTTTCACCTTAATGATTACATGGAAAACTGGGCGCACCATGCTTTACAAGCATCTTAAAAATGAAGCGATGGCCTTAGACCCATTTATTGAAGCAATTAGCGCCCATCCACCTACACGTGTATCTGGCACTGCATTGTTTATGACGCCTAACCCAGAGGGTGTACCGCACGCCATGCTTCATAATTTAAAGCACAACAAAGTACTGCATGAAAAAGTGGTCATACTAACGGTAAAGTTTTTAGATTTTCCACGTACGTCTGTTGAAGACCGTGTAACGGTTGAAGTATTACCGCACGAGTTTTACCGTGTTACCGTGCATTATGGGTTCAAAGACGAGCCAGATTTACCAAGAGACTTGGCTTTATGCGCAGAAAAGGGCCTAGCGTTAGAGGCAATGGATACCTCTTACTTTATTGGTAAAGAAATTTTACTTGCGCATGAGTCATCTGAAATGGCTTACTGGCGTAAAAAAATATTTATCGGCTTATTTAGAAGCGCAGAAACGATTACCAACCAATTTAAACTTCCGCCTAACCGCGTGGTTGAACTTGGGACGCAGGTTACTTTCTAAGCCTTAAACCATTAAAGTTAAATGTAAAGTTTGTTAATTACCGCACAGCATTAAACAAATCCAAATGTTTAAATTCATTGTTGAAGCGTTACCATTTGAATAAATTATACGGATTAATAAAAAATGACATCTCTATTTAAAATCAAAAAATTAGGCTTCGTCGTAGCCGCAGTTCTAATTGCCCATTTAAGCAGTTGCGCAACCACTACTAAAGACAGCGTATCTGGCGTAAGCCGATCACAATTGCTGCTGTTACCAGAATCACAAATCACGGATATGTCAGCTCAGGCCTACACCCAAACACTAAAAGAGGCTGAAAAGAAAAAAACACTCAATGCCAACAAAGCACAGCTTGATCGCGTGCGCAAAATCTCTAACAGACTGATTGCACAAGTTGGCGTATTTAGACCAGATGCTACCCAATGGAAATGGGAAGTGAATGTAGAGAAGAACGATGAACTTAACGCCTATTGCATGCCAGGCGGCAAAATCATGGTGTACTCTGGCTTGATTGATAAATTAAAAACCACAGATGATGAGCTGGCTGCGGTCATCGGGCATGAAATCGCTCATGCACTGCGTGAGCATGGACGCGAACGCATGTCTCAAGCGTATGTTCAGCAATTTGGCTTGCAAGCATTAGGCGTAGTGCTATCCTCAAGCACCAGTGCGGCTGTTGGCAATGCTTCAGTACAAGCTGCAAGCATGGGTTCACAACTATTTTTTGCACTTCCTAATGGGCGTGAGCAAGAGCGAGAATCTGACAGAATCGGCCTCGAACTCGCTGCCCGTGCAGGCTACAACCCTGATGCAGCGGTAACACTATGGCAAAAAATGGAGGCCCAAGGTGGCGGAAAGCCGCCTGAGTTTTTAAGCACTCACCCTGCAAGTGCTAGTCGTATTGCAGAGTTACGCGCGCTTGCGCCTAAAGTAAGGCCGCTTTACGACGCTGCAAAAAAATAATCACGATTCAAATGGTCTTTGTTAAAGCGTACAGCGTAAGTTGTGCGCTTTATTTTTGGGCTATCGTCCTGTTTGAGTTAAAATGTCGCATTATTCAATTTACTAACTTACTCAAAATTAATAGAGACTTTTATGGATCCACGTCAAAGCATTATCGAAGCCGCATTTGAAGACCGCGCCAACATCAACCCTAGTAACGCATCTGCTGAAATAAAATCGACAGTAGCCTCTGTGATTGCAGATTTAGATAGCGGAAAACTACGTGTCGCAAGCCGTGTTGCTGATACACAACAATGGGAAACACATCAATGGTTGAAAAAAGCAGTATTGCTTTCATTCCGCTTGGATGACAACGTATTGATGGATGATGGCGTCACTAAATACTTTGACAAAGTACCACCAAAATTTGCAGATTACTCAGAAGAAGACTTCAAAGCTGGCGGTTTCCGCGTAGTACCTAACGCCATTGTACGTCGCGGCTCATTTATCGGTAAAAATGCTGTGTTAATGCCTTCATACGTTAACATTGGTGCTTACGTAGGCGAAGGCACAATGGTAGATACATGGGCTACTGTAGGTTCATGCGCACAAATTGGTAAAAACGTACACTTAAGTGGTGGCGTGGGTATCGGTGGCGTATTAGAGCCGGTTCAAGCTGGTCCAACCATTATTGGCGACAACTGCTTTATCGGTGCTCGCTCTGAAGTAGTTGAAGGCGTGATTGTTGAAGACAACTGTGTGATTTCAATGGGTGTTTACATTGGTCAATCAACCAAAATTTACGACCGCGAAACTGGTGAAGTATTCTACGGCCGCGTACCAGCGGGCTCAGTAGTTGTTTCAGGTAATTTACCATCAAAAGATGGTAGCTACAGCCTTTACTGCGCTGTGATTGTGAAAAAAGTAGATGCTAAAACATTAGGTAAAGTAGGCATTAACGAACTACTTCGTGGCATTTAAGCTTTAATAAAGCCCTAATACAATGCTCACGCTTTACGGCATTCCAAATTGCAACACCGTTAAAAAAGCCCGCACTTGGCTTGATGAAAACGGTGTTGCCTATACGTTTCATGATTTCAAAAAATCAGGCATTAATGAAGCAACGATTCAACAATGGCTGACCCAACAACCTTGGGAAAAGCTTATCAACCGCGCTGGTCTTACTTGGCGCGGCCTTGATGAAGCTACAAAATCCAGCATTACAGATAACGCATCTGCCACAGCACTCATGCAAGCTAAAACCTCAGTCATCAAACGTCCAGTACTTGTTAAAGAGAGCAAAGTCATTTGCTTGGGCTTTGATGAAAACATATACAGAGAAACCTTTAAATCATGAGCACAACTTTAGCGTTAGCAATCGACCTTCTACAACGTCAATCTAACACGCCACTAGATGCTGGCTGCCAAGAGCTGATGATTTCACGTTTGGAACCATTGGGCTTCAAAATCGAGCGCATGCGCTTTGGTGACGTTGATAACTTTTATGCGCGCCGTGGCACAACGGGTCCGCTACTCGTATTTGCAGGCCATACCGACGTGGTACCTACAGGCCCATTAGACAAATGGCACACCCCTCCGTTTGAGCCAACCATTAAAGATGGCATGCTATACGCACGCGGTGCGGCTGACATGAAGACATCTTTAGCTGCATTTATCACTAGCATTGAAGCTTTTGTTGCTGAAAACCCAAATCATCAAGGTTCTATTGGCTTATTAATCACTTCAGATGAAGAAGGTATCGCGGTTAACGGTACTATCAAAGTGGTTGAAGCACTAAAAGCACATGGTGAACTGATTGATTACTGTATCGTTGGTGAACCAACCAGTAATAAAAAAGTGGGTGACATGATTAAAAATGGTCGTCGTGGTTCACTCTCTGGCAATTTGGTGGTTAAAGGGATACAAGGCCACATTGCTTATCCGCATTTAGTGAAAAATCCGATTCATATGGTAGCACCAGCGATTAAAGACATGGTAGAAACTGTATGGGACAACGGTAATGAATACTTTCCGCCGACCTCTTGGCAGATATCCAACATGAACGGTGGCACTGGTGCCACTAATGTTGTGCCTGGCGAAGTAGAGATTTTATTCAACTTCAGATTCTGCCCAGAACTTGATGGTGCAGGTAGCACTGAACAAAATCTAAAAAGCCGCGTGCATGCCATACTAGACAAGCATGCACTAGATTACTCATTAGAGTGGGAATACTCACCTCCTTACATCACGCCGCGTGGCAATCTTGTTGAAGCAATTTCAGGTGCGATTGAGCAAGCCTACGGCATTACGCCAGAGCTTTCTACAACGGGCGGCACCTCTGACGGCCGCTTTATTGCTGACATTTGCAAACAAGTCATTGAATTTGGTCCGCTCAATGCAACCATCCATAAATTAAACGAATGTGTAGGCGTTGCTGATATAGAGCCGTTAAAAGAAACCTATAAAATTACAATGGAAAAGCTTTTATTAGCCACGGATAAACGCGGATGAACACAGATAAAAGTCAAATAGATAATGATCTTACGAATACAATAATCGGCTGTGCTTTTACTGTTAGTAATACGCTAGGCACTGGTTTTTTAGAAAAAGTATATGAGAATGCACTGGCTATAGAACTTGGTAAAAACAAGCTAGCTTACCAACAACAATACCCTATTAAGGTAACCTACGATGATATAATCGTAGGCGAATATATAAGTGACCTCATTGTTGAATCCAAAGTCCTTATCGAGTTAAAAGCAAGCAAATGCATTGACGATACCCACTTAGCTCAATGTCTAAATTACCTCAAGGCAACAAATATTCGCTTCGGTTTAATTATCAATTTTGGAAAGCCAAAAGTTGAAATTAAACGTGTAGCACTAGGTTTTTAATCTGTGTTTATCCGTGTTAATCTGTGGCTAAAATTATGATCTCAAAACAAATAACTACTGAACTCCTCACCATCCGTGACTGGCTCAGATTTGCAGTAAGCCAATTTGAAGCCTCCAATATTTTTTACGGGCACGGCACTGACAACAGTTATGATGAAGCGGTGTGGCTAGTGATGGGGGCATTGCATTTACCACATGACACACTGAACAATTTCTTAGATGCAAAACTCACCAATAGTGAGCGTAGCAAACTCGCTAGCTTTGTTGAACAACGCGTCACCAAATATACACCCACTGCTTATCTACTAAAAGAAGCTTGGCTGCAAGGCTTTAAATTTTTCGTAGATGAACGTGTTTTAATTCCACGCTCGTTCATCGCTGAATTATTAGTCAACGATGGTTTGCAACCTTGGATTGAATTCCCAGAGCTTATTAACAGTGCTGCCGATATTTGTACAGGTAGTGGATGCTTGGGTGTTCTATTGGCAGATGCATATCCAGAAGCGACTATCGATGTGATTGATATTTCACAAGATGCAATCGACGTGTGCAACATCAATATTAATAACTATGGTTTACAAGACCGCATCACTGCAATCAAGTCTGACATGTTTAGTCAGCTTACAGGTAAGCAGTACGACTTAATCATTAGCAACCCGCCGTATGTAGATGCGCCATCAATGGCAGCATTACCCGCAGAATACCGCAATGAACCACAACTCGCCCTTGGCAGCGGTGATGCTGGCTTAGACCACACGCACACCATTTTACGTGAAGCTGCTAAATACATGACTGAGGATGGCATACTGATTGTTGAAATTGGTCATAACCGCGACGCACTGATAGAAGCTTATCCCGACTTACCATTTACTTGGCTAGAAGTATCGTCAGGTGATGAGTTTGTATTTTTACTCACACGTGACCAATTAGTGGCCATATAAGTAACAAACTGTATGTTCATCAAGATGCCTACCCCGCCTAATTCCACCAACAAAAGATTGTTGGCTTTGGTATTGGCATTTTTATTCAGTTCAAACACATACGCTGAACCTACTGATACTAGCAACCTAGATTTAACACAAGCCTCACTTGAACAATTGCTAGCACAAGAAATCAGCACAGCATCTAAAATTGCACGTCAAATCAGTGATGCACCCTCAGCCGTGAGTATCGTGACGGCAGAAGATATCAAGACTTATGGCTATCGTACACTGGCAGAGATTTTGAGCAGCATGCGGGGTTTAAACATCACCAATGACCGTGCCTACGATTTTCTTGGGGGTCGTGGCTACAGCAGCCCAGGTGATTACAGTGGTCGCATCATGTTGCTGATAGATGGCATACAAATGAATGATAATGTATACAACCAATCTTACCTAGGCAATGACGGTATCGTTGACACAGAGCTTATTGAACGTGTTGAGTATGTTTCAGGGCCTGGCTCTGTCACCTATGGCAACAATGCTTTTTTCGGCATCATCAATGTCATCACAAAGAATGGTGCTAATTTTGATGGCACAGAGCTCGCACTATCATCTGGTAGCTATCACACCCGCAAAGCCAGACTCACCTACGGCAAACGGCTGGAAAATAATATTGATTTATTAATTTCCGCATCAGGACTCAATAGTGAAGGTCAATCTTTTTACTTTCCAGCATTTAATGACGGTGATCCAGCCCATCAAAATGGGCGGGTTCGCAATCAGGACGCACAACATAACCAGCGACTATTTGCAAAAATACAAGGTAGTAACTGGTTACTAAGTACAGGCTATAGTCATCGAAGTAAAGAAGTTCCCACGGCGCCTTATGGCGCTGACTTTAATCGGCAATATTTTTATGGTGACACCAGTAAATTTATCTCTGGTCAATATCATACCAACCTTTCAGAACACCTAAAACTCTCATTACAAACGGACTATAGTGATTATTTCTATCAAGGCAAAGCATACTATAGCGGCACGGAATGGCTAGAAAACAGCACTGGCAGAAAATGGGGAACTGAAGCAAAGTTTGTCGGCAACTGGTTTACACATCACCAGCTAGTATTTGGCATAGCCTACCGAGATGACTACGAGCGAAAAATTAAAACACCTGAAGTTTCATCTGATCGCGAACGTCAAAGCACTAGCATGTATCTCCAAGATGAGATCACCTTACGCAACAACTTATGGCTCAATTTAGGAGCCCGATATGACTACTTCACTGATGATGGGGATTCAGTATCACCACGTGTTGCGCTCATTTATGAACCCGCCCCATCTTACACATTACGTCTATCACACAGCGTAGCTCACCGCACGCCCACTGCTTTTGAGAAGTATTACACCGACGGCAGCACGCAATCACCTAACCACAACCTTAAGATAGAAAGGGTTGCAGCCACAGAGCTAGTGATAGAACGTCGCTGGAGTAACCAATCACGTGTGCTTGCTACGATATATGAGCAATCTACCGACAATATGATTAGCAGCACCCCTTACGATAACATACAGTACTTCAACGCCAAAAATACTCATACTAATGGTATAGAGTTTGAGCTTGAACACCACGCGCAATACGATGTGCACTTACGCACTAGCTATGCTTATCAGAACTCAAGAGATGCAGAAGGTGAGTGGGCTGCCAACTCTCCACATCACCTTGCTAAATTCAATTTATCAGCCCCATTGTTTCATCATTTATTTAGGGCGGGCTTAGAAGTACAAGCAGTTTCTCACCGCACCTCAGCGCTAAACACAAAAGCAAGTGGCTACGCACTCACCAATTTCACCGTTAGCGCTCAACAAATACTACCGAACCTTGATGCGGCGCTCACAGTGCGCAATTTATTTGACAAACATTACGAGCATATTGCCCCTGACTACACCACGCCCATTTCTGTGATCGCGCAAGATGGACGAAATCTTTGGCTACAATTAACCTATGGGTTTAAATAATGATGCGCCGACTAGCTTGCTTCATTGTTGCACTTATCGGCTTACCATTTACATCCATTGGCTTTGCTGGGCCTTTACCTGAATACGCGATGAAAGCAGCATTTGTTTATAATTTCACGCTTTTTACTCAATGGCCAACGCTCCCAAACAACACATTAAGAATATGCACATTAGAGTCAGATACCTTAAAACATGAGCTAGAAAAATTTAAAGATAATCAACCGCATGGTGCGACACTTCTCATCAGCAGAATATCCAATCTTGATAAAATCAAAGAGTGCCAGGCACTTTATCTTTCAGAGGAAGATAAAAAACGTCTGCCAGTCATATTGGCACTATTAGAGAATGCGCCAGTACTTACAATTACCGATGTACCTGAGCTAATTGGCAAAGGCGTGATGATTGGCATCAAAACCGAGAGTAAACGTATCGTATTTGAAGTGGACACTCAGGCAGCAAAAAAATCTAATCTATACTTAAGCTCAAAGTTACTGAGCTTAGCGAAGTCAGTCTATTAGGTAATTCAATCATTTATGTTACTAAACGACTTAAAAATTGGAAATAAATTACTGCTGATTAACCTGATCGCAGCATCTGTATCGATGATGATACTAGTGGTTTGTATCGTAGTTATCGCCTTTCACAGCAACAGAACCAGCCTAGTTCACAACCTTAATGCAGATGCCCACATTTTAAGTGAAAATTTAACAGCATCACTTGCTTTCAACGACACTAAGTCCGCACAGTCTCTGCTTGAGGCACTACGATGGTCACCCCATATTAAGCAAGTAGTCATATTGGATAGCCAAGAAAAAACCTTTGCTAAATACCCCTTGGATACTACGCAGAGCTTTAATCAAGAAGATACGCTGTCTAGCTATTTATCAAGCGTTTCAATACAGCTGCCGATTAAAATTGGCAAGCAGCAAGTTGGACACATTCAAATTAATGCATCACTTAACCATATATACAGTCAATTAAAGCAATTTTTAGCACTCATGATGTTAGCAATGCTATTAGCAGGGGTACTAGGTGCTTTCATGATTAGACGTTTACAAAGATATTTAACCACACCGATTATTGGCCTGACAAGATCAATGCGGCTTGTATCCAGCACTGATAATTATGCATTGCGTTTTAAGCTAGAGAGCAAAGATGAACTTGGTGAGTTAGCAACTGGCTTTAATACGATGCTAAGTACCATTCAATCGCACCAAGCAGAGTTAGATGCTGAGCTATTACTACGCAATCAGGCTGAAAACCGCCTTCAACAACTTGCCTATTATGATCAAGTCACAAAACTTCCTAATCGCCATCATTTCAATGAAAAGATGACAAGCGTAGTGGCATCATCTATCCAAAATAACGTGCTTTGTTGCATCATGGTCATAGATCTTGATGACTTTAAAATAGTGAACGATACACTAGGGCATCATATTGGTGATGATTTACTGTTTGCTGTTGGCGAACGCCTCTGTCACGACATTCGTACAGAGGATATACTCTGCCGCATTGGTGGGGATGAGTTTGCTTTAATTTTAGACAATCTGACCAGCACAGAACAAGCCCAACATGTCGCACAAAAAATTATTCAACTGATGGCACTGCCTTTCATCCTAGAAGACAGAGAAGTGTTTATTGGTGCCAGCATGGGCATCAGCTTTTGTCCAAATGACGCAACAAGCATCCCTGTTTTACTACGTAACGCAGATACCGCCATGTATATCGCTAAAAGGCTGGGGAAAAACTATTACCAAATGTACTTACCCGAAATGGAAGCCAAAAATATTCGGCGCTTTGCACTGGAAAGTGCGCTACACCGCGCATTAGATCACAAAGAACTGTTTCTACATTATCAACCACAGATTAACATCCAAACAAACCAGCTCACTGGATTTGAAGCATTGGTGCGCTGGAGCAATCCTGAACTAGGATTAATTAGCCCAGTGGACTTCATTCCCCTCGCAGAGGATATCGGCCTTATTATCCCAATTGGCGAATTTGTTTTATATCAAGCATGCCTGCAGTCTCAACAGTGGCGAGAACACTATCAAGTTGACACCTCCATCAGCGTCAATTTATCTGGCCGCCAATTAATACAAGCTAACATTGTTGAGCGTATCATTGACATCGTTAACTCAACAAAACTACCGCTCCACTTAGTAACAATTGAGTTAACCGAAAGCATCCTGATGGATCACACAAAAGAAACACTTGATAAACTTGAAAAACTATCAGCATCAGGCTTCACTATTTCTATTGATGATTTCGGTACTGGCTACTCTTCAATGAGTTACCTCAAACGCTATCCTATCGATACTTTAAAAATTGACCGCAGCTTTGTTTCCGACCTCCCTGATGACACCAATGACGTTGCCATCACTCAAGCGATTATAGCGCTAGGTAAAAATTTAGGAATGAAGCTAGTGGCTGAAGGCGTTGAAACAGAAGCACAACTTGCGTTCTTAAAAATGCATGATTGCGACATTGCACAAGGCTATCTGTACAGCCGCCCTCTTCCTGCAATTGAGGCTGAAAATTTCATCATTGCGCTTAGCGATGCTAAGAATCATGCCTCGGCAGAAACAACCATCAATTAAAACACCTCTCGCTCAAATCTTTTCGCTAACAGCACTATGCTTGTGATGAAGACCTTCCATCACAAGCAGTACAAAGTTAAATAGCGCAGTACAAAACTAGATAACAAAGTGAAACTAGACAACTCATTCATATAGTAAATACGACGAATCGTCACATTACGCTTATAATTCACCCTTACATCCACGCTTATTAGCAAAATAAAGCAGAAAATACGCTCAAGTAAGTCATAATCACGACTCAACAAGCAGCAAACTGTATTTATAAAACTGTATATATACAACTACCACCAAGGCCATACCATTTTGAACAACACCCCAACCATCAGCTGGCAAGAAGCTAGCAAAACCAAAACCAGTATCTGGCACTCTGAAAATGAAACACCTGCACCTAAAAAAGTGCAAATTGCAGACGATACGATTAATGCAGATGCAGCTTACAAACTATGTTGCGAAGGTACGGCACTTTTATGGCGAGGCGATTTTCAAAATGCAAAACAGTTGATGCAGGCAGTCTCTCGCAGAATCGACCGCCCAGGTAAAAAGCCTAAAAAAGCACCTGCCAACATGACAGAAGCTTTTCACTTGCATCGCCAAGCTCAATCACAAAAAGCTAGAATTCTAGGCATGCTATTACTGGAAGTGAGCGTTGGCTATCACATCAACCTACGCCGCGCGCCAGATATCAAAGCTGCCTGTGAGCATGCTTACGGTAAGAGCACTCAATCATTTGTTGTGTCGCTGCGTGAAATTTTAGGCCTAATCGGTGCATACGAATGGAGCAAAAATGGCGTTGAGATCAGCGTCATCAATCATAAAATCCACCCAAGCTACGGAGTATTCTCACCTATCCGAGGTGAATACTTAACACTAGTTGATACAGCCCCTTTGCCTAATCCATGCTCGACAGCTTTTGACATTGGCACTGGCACAGGTGTACTAGCAGCAATATTAGCAAACCGTGGCGTCGCAAAAGTAATCGCAACAGACAACGCGCCACGCGCTTTAGATTGTGCGCAAAAGAACATCAATCAACTTGAAATGAAAAATGCGGTAACAGTACTTAACGCAAACTTATTTCCAGATGATTCTTATGGCAAAGCTGACTTAATTGTATGTAATCCACCATGGTTACCAGCAAGACCAAGCTCAGTGTTGGAATCTGCAATCTATGATGAAAACAGCCAAATGCTAAAAGGCTTCTTAACTGGCCTTAAAGCACATTTAAACGACACTGGTGAAGGCTGGCTAATACTTTCAGACTTTGCTGAACACTTAGGCTTAAGAACACGCGACGAATTGCTAGCATGGATAAGCGCAGCAGATTTAAAAGTAATTGATAAAATGGACACCAAAGCATCACACAACAAAACACTAGATGCCAGCGACCCATTACATGCCGCAAGAAAAGCAGAAGTGACCTCATTGTGGCGATTAGGTAAACTTTAGATTAGTGTTGTGTGAAATACCTTACATTCAGTTTCAGACGGCATCGATTCCCCTGCTACCGCGCCTGAGGTGCTTTCAAAAGTTAGGGGATTTCAGCGAGGACTGTCTGAGCGAAGCGAGTTCCGCAGCTGCCTAACTTTTGAAAGTAGCTCAGGGGAAAAGCGGTAGGGGGTAGCCTTTTCTTTGGTTTCTTTCTTTTGGCTAAGCAAAAGAAAGAAACTCGCCAGTCGCGCGAGAGCGACTATCTAACCCCATGCTACTTCACAAGCAAAGTATTCACCAATAACTATCCTAACAACAATAGCTCTATTGTAAAAAACCGAATATCTATAACGACTTGGCTGATCTATATTCCAAACATTAACATTATTCATTTCAAAGCCTTGATAAATGCACGACTGCCAATCTCAGGCCATATGTTATTTTGAGGCAACTCTTCAAAAGACCCTAACTCAATTAGAGTCATACTTTGAACAGTTTTAAATATCAACCTACTAGGTCATCTAACATTAACTCACAGTAATCATATGCAACATGGCCTTTTGCAAGTTTAACAAAATACTTGTAATTCTTTTTTCATCAAAGTGCCAATGAATTTGATTACACCACTAGTTTTACGGCAGTTAATTAGTAGCTCATTAAGAAATGGCTTTTCCGTTAGGATTCTTTGAATTTTATTTCGAGTTAATTTCTCTGGGTCACAACTGTCACTGCAAATACACTCAAGTAAACATGCTAAAAATGTTTCATCAGGCGAAAAACTGTTGTTACATTTATCACATGATGGTACCACCGCTAAATTTATAGGATAAGGTTCATCAAGTAGAACTTTCGATGGCACATGGTCACGAGTTTTAGGTTTATCTCCACAATAAGCACAGTGCCTAGAATCCTCTTGTCAAAAAAAACTTTTTCGGATCCACTTCCTTAGCAAAGCTATAAATAAAATTAACTAACCACGCCCACGATTTCTGTCACTTTTCTTCTGCATCTGTGGCGCACTTAAATCACTCGTCTGACGTACACGACGATTAGCAGCAGGCCTTCTTGATGCTGGTTTTTTCGCGACAGAACTACGTGTTGCATCTGGTTTACCACGATATCCTTTATCCTCACCTTCAGCGGCATCACGAGGTGGCCTGTCTAACGCACTGATACGCTGCCTACGTACTTTAGGCGTAAATACCGCGGTTGATTTCAATTTCTCGCGCTGTGTTAATTGTCTTAATGGTGCTTTTGGTAGAGGTAAATCTGCCCACTCTAACAAACCAACGACTTCTTTTTGCTCTAACTTAAGCATTTTTCCGCGTTTAACGCGTGGTGGCAAGTTCACTGGACCAAAGCGCACACGCATTAATCGGCTTACTGGTAATTGGAACGCTTCAAACAGTCTGCGCACCTCACGGTTACGGCCTTCACGCAAAATCACTTGATACCAGTGATTAGCGCCCTCACCACCTTGTGGGATGATGCTATCAAAGTTAGCTGGACCATCTTCAAGCTCAATACCTTCTTTAAGCTGTGCGATTTGACCTTCTGTCAGCTCACCAAAAATACGTACTGCATACTCACGCTCAACCTCATAACGTGGATGCATAAAACGATTAGCCAACTCACCAGAAGTGGTAAATATTAACAAGCCGCTAGTGTTCATATCTAAACGGCCAATCGCAATCCACTTACCATTTTTCACTTTTGGTAACTTATCAAACACACTAGCACGGCCTTCTGGGTCATCCTGACTAACGATTTCACCTTCTGGTTTATGATAAATTAACACTTGCGGCAATTCGGCCTCAAATGGCAAACGTAGTGGTCGGCTATCCAAACGCACGACATCATGCTCAGTCACACCCACACCTACAGTCGCTATTTGTCCATTAACAGTTACACGTCCGCTAGCGATCAACTCCTCCATATCGCGGCGCGAACCTAAGCCCGCAAGCGCTAACAACTTATGTAACCGCTGCGTTGGTTCAGCAGGCGCATTAGGGTCAACTGGTAGTGGAGTGAAGTTAGTGGTTGGTCTGCGTGCGGGACGTTGCGGATCGCGTTGTTGCTTAAAAGGACGTGCCATGATAATTCGCTAATTTGATTGAATGTTGCAATTTTACCGCAGATAAAGTGAATCGCAGTAGATAAAATGGATTTATCACGACTACGGCTTATTAAGTTGGTACTTATGTTTAGCATCACTCATAACAACAGGAGAAAATCACAAATTTCAGTGACGATTAAAGCGCCTCTTACTTTAACGCTATAGTTACTCCATTAAATAATCCTACTACTTAGTCGTTCCATGCTTTCGTGTGTGAATAACCAGCTGTGCCGTATGAATAATGCGATTTCGCGCTTCCACTTAGGGCTTTAGCCCTTTAGTGGAACGGTGATGCCAAACACTGGTACAGCGCATATATTCTACGGGCAAGCCAAATGCTGGCTCAGCTGGTATATTCCACGGTGAAGCAACCTTTCACACTTTGCTTGCCAGTTTACTGGCATAGAAAATTGGGGAAGCCAAGCACTGGCTCACGGTCTGACACGGAACCCAGTAACTCAAAGACTCTAGATACCGACTTTTCGTCGGTATGACGATTTTGTGCGATGGGGCGCAACATCGGACTCTTTGGTGAAACAGCTATATATAAGCTATATTTCAGTCTGAACAAAAGCTTCCATCGGCGGTAGTTCTGCTAAAGAACGCAAGTTAAAGTCATCTAAAAAATGTTTGGTAGTCGCGTATAAAGATGGTCGCCCAGGCACTTCACGTTGACCGACCACATCGACCCAATCGCGCTCTTGTAGTTGCCGCATAACGTTAGGGTTAACCGTCACACCACGAATCTCTTCGATATCGCCGCGCGTGACTGGCTGGCGATAAGCAATAATTGCCAATGTTTCCATCACGGCACGGGAATATTTAGCCTGCTTTTCAGGATTAAGCCGCATCAGATAAGTCGTATATTCTTCTCGCGCTTGAAATCGATACCCAGAAGCCACCTGCACCAACTCCATGGTACGCTCGGCCCAGTCCTGCCTTAACTCATCAAGCAGCATACGTAGGGTTGCTCGTTCCATGCGTTCAGCAAACAAGCGCAACATATCATCTAAAGATAATGGCTGATGCGAGGTAAGCAATGCTACCTCGAGTACATTTTTCAATTCACGAATATTACTGGTTTCACTCATCGCCGTTTATTTGTACATAAATAGGTGAAAAAGCCTGTTGTTGCGTAATCCGTAACAATCCCTCACGCGCAAGCTCTAATATCGCCAGAAAACACACCACTAATTTTGGAATACCATCACTGGCTACATCAAACAACTGGGTAAACTCCAGCATGCGCTCAGATTTAAGGCGCCGTAAGATCATACTCATATGCTCACGCACAGAAAGTTCAGCGCGCCCTACTTTGTGATGCTGAAAATGACTAGCCCGCTTAAGGACATGTCGCCATGCTTCGGTAAGATCATTTAAACTGACTTCTGGTGGTTTTATCAAACTGATATGCTGGAAATAAGCACTAGCTACATGGGTGCCATCACCGACCTTAGGCATTTCATCAAGCCGCTGTGCAACAAGCTTAATCGCTTCATACTCCATCAGGCGCCTTACTAATTCAGCACGTGGATCATCCTCCTCCACAATTTCTGTAGGCTTGGGCAACAACATGCGCGATTTAATTTCAATCAGCATCGCAGACATCAGCAAATAGTCACCAGCCAGTTCTAGCTTGATGGCACGCATCTTCTCTACATACACCATATATTGGCGCGTTAAATCCGCCATCGGAATATCAAGAATATCTAAATTGTGCTTGCGGATTAAATACAGCAGTAAATCCAAAGGGCCCTCAAAGGCATCCAAATAGACTTCCAATGCATCAGGCGGTATATATAAGTCACGGGGTAATGCTGTAAACGCTTCACCCTTAATCTTGGCTAGACCTTGAGAAATAGTTTCTGTCATTTAAACTGAATGAGCATTGCAACCATCTAGTGCCTAATTGCACTAGAAAACAAATTAATAATCACAACGCCTGCAATAATTAAGATTAATCCAAGTATTGCAGGTAAATCCATCACTTGCTTATAGACCACCCAACCTACAACAGTGACCAAGACGACACCTAATCCAGCCCAAATCGCATACATGATACCCACTGGCAACACACGTAGACTGATCGTCATAAAATAAAACGCTACAGCGTACCCAACTCCAACTACAACAACCAAAGATGGAACAAGCTTCGTAAACTCTGCCGTCATTTTCAAAGTAGACGTCGCGATTACTTCAGCAATAATTGCAATTGTTAATGCCACCCAATGATTCATTTTGGCTATTTCTTTCTAAAATTACTTTCAATTAAAAACATAGCCTGCTACATCGTCATAATACTTTGTTATTGCCGTGAATCTTCATCATTAGTTGTAATTCAAGCCCATGGCATCACGCACATCTCGCATGGTCTCACGCGCTAGTTTTCTAGCGCGTTCACAGCCATCTGCAACGATATTTTTCACTATTGTTGGGTCTTCAGCATATTCTGCTGCGCGTTCTTGAATTGGTTTCAACTCTTTTAACACACCTTCAATCACAGGGCCTTTACATTCAATACAACCAATGCTGGCGCCTTTGCAACCAGCCTGCACCCAATCTTGAGTAGACTTATCTGAGTAAATCTCATGCAATTGCCAAACAGGGCATTTTGCAGGGTCGCCTGGGTCTGTACGGCGAATACGTGCAGGGTCAGTCGGCATGGTTTTAATTTTCTTAGCAACGCTATCTACATCTTCACGCAATGAAATCGTGTTGTTGTAGGATTTAGACATTTTCTGACCATCTAAACCTGGCATTTTTGATGCAGGTGTCAGTTTGTAATCTGGCTCAATCAGAATCATCTTGCCGCCACCCTCAAGGTAACCAAGCAAACGTTCTTTATCGCCCATGCTCATACCTTGTTGCTCTTGAATCATGGCACGCGCTGTCTCTAACGCCTCTTCATCACCGCTTTGTTGATAGGCCGTACGCATTTCCTGATATAGCGAACCACGTTTGCTACCTAGTTTTTTAATAGCGGCTTCTGCTTTTTCTTCAAAGCCTTTTTCTTTGCCGTAAATATGATTAAATCGGCGCGCAATCTCACGTGTAAATTCAATATGCGGGATTTGGTCTTCCCCCACAGGCACTTGTGTCGCCTTGTAGATCAAGATATCGGCACTTTGCAGTAATGGGTAACCTAAAAAACCATAGGTTGATAAATCTTTGCTTGATAGTTTCTCCTGCTGGTCTTTATAAGTAGGGACGCGCTCTAGCCAGCTTAATGGAGTAATCATCGAGAGCAATGTATGCAACTCAGCATGTTCTGGTACGCGAGATTGAATAAAAATGGTTGCACTGGCAGGGTCTACCCCAGCGGCTAACCAGTCAATCACCATTTCCCACACGCTTTCTTCAATCACTTCAGGGGTATCGTAATGCGTTGTTAAAGCATGCCAATCAGCAACAAAAAATAAGCATTCATGCTCATGTTGTAAGCGTATCCAGTTTTTCAACACACCGTTGTAATGCCCTAAATGCAGATTGCCTGTAGGGCGCATGCCCGATAAAACGCGTTCTATTGCCATGTGATGAAAAACCCTAAAATAAATATGTGCTTATTATACTAACTATGCCTGCAAAACCAACCATACAAAACCTACAAGATACTCACCAGCAAGCCATTAACAAAAGCAATCAATGGCTGCAATATGCTCCCTAGTAGTCCTGTAAATAAAAGTACAATCAAAATAACAAAACCATATGGCTCAATATTCGCGAGAGGTTGTGCATAACGATAGGGGAGCAAACTTACCGCAATTCTGCCCCCGTCTAACGGCGGCAATGGTAGTAAATTAAGCACCATAAGGATAACATTAATCGCGATACCCGCTTTAGCCATCAACGCTAAAGGATAAGCAAGTGCTTCTGGTGCAAACACAGAATACTTAAGCGCCAACACCCAAAACACAGCCATCACAAAGTTTGAAGCTGGCCCCGCAGCGGCTACCCAGAGCATGTCTTTTTTAGGGTTACGCAAGCGCCCAAAATCAACGGGAACAGGTTTTGCCCAACCGAATAAAATACCGCCCAACATAATAGTGATGGCTGGCAGTAAAATCGTACCAAAGGGATCAATATGTTTAATCGGATTAAGCGTAATACGACCCGCATTAAAGGCGGTCATATCGCCGAAATGCTTTGCTACGTACCCATGCGCGGCTTCATGTACCGTGATTGCAAAAATCACTGGTAATGCATAAATCGCTATTTTTTGTATTATCGTTAATTCCATCAGTTACTCTATTAATTAGTTTTAAAACAGGTATTTATCAACTCAATCAATTAGGCTTAATTATTTAGTTAAGGCCTAATTTAATCATCTTTAAAAAGAAAATGGGCTTAGGTCACCCAAGCCCTCACGTATCAGTACAGGATTTTCACCTGTTAAATCAATCACTGTAGTAGCGCCTGCTTCACAATGCTCTACTTCAATCACTAAATCCACAATATGCTCCAGACGCTCTCGCATCTCCCACGGCACCATCATCGAGATATCTTCCTCGTTAGGTAGGCTTAGCGTCATACTAAGCATGGGGGTATCTATAGCCTCAAGCAAAGCCTGTACAACATGATGCTCTGGCACACGTATGCCTATTGTACTGCGCTTAGGATGCTGCAATTTACGCGGTACTTCACGCGTAGCATTTAAAATAAACGTATAAGCACCTGGCGTATTCGCTTTAAGCAGGCGAAACTGACTATTGCTCACCACCGCATAATTGCCTAACTCACTTAAGTTTCGACACATTAAGGTAAATAAATGTTTGTCATCTACCGCACGAATTTGACGTATACGCATTTGTGCGTCCGCATGCCCAAGCATGCATCCTAGCGCATAACCAGAGTCTGTAGGGTAAACAATCACACCGCCTTTACGCAAAATATCGGCAGTTTGTGCAATTAAACGCGGCTGAGGGTTACTCAAATTAATATTAAAAAATTGCGACATGTATCCCTATTTTCTATCGGTCTATGCGTTACGATCACTGTATATTTGGCAAATCTTGAACACTAGACAAGCCATGAATACTAGACAAGTCCTGAATATGAGCCCAATCTTGCCACACAGGAACACAGCCACTGGGCAAGGCTGGCAAACGCCCCATTTCCATAAAGCTGATGCCTTTACCATGGTAATCTGACCCTTGCGATGCTTTCAAACCAAACAATTGCGCATATTTTGCATATTCAACATATTGTGCAGCAGTATGACTACCAGTGACCACTTCAATGGCTGATCCGCCTAACCCTCTAAACTCTTCTAGCAACAATAACATATTAGTTCGACGTATATCATAGCGCCCAGGATGCGCTAACACAGCAACACCACCAGCGTTTACAATTAGGCTAACCGCTGATTCTAAATCCATCCATTGGTGGTCTACAAAGCCAGGCTTGCCTTTTACCAAATATTTTTTAAATACAGACTTAGGATCTTTAGCGTACTGATGTTCCACCAGAAAACGTGCAAAATGCATACGCGTCAGTATGCTTTGTTTAGCATACGCAGAAGCCCCTTCAAAACTGCCATGAATGCCAGATTTTTCTAAACCCACCGCCATCTGCCTTGCTCGATCCAGCCTATGTTGCCGCACTGAAGCCAACTCCGTCTTTAGCGCCTCATTATCTACATCAATATTTAAACCAACAATATGCAATGTGCGTTTTTTCCATGTGACAGAAATCTCCACACCATTAACCAACTGGATATCATGCAAGCGCGCAGCTTGCCTTGCCTCAGACAAGCCACTGATGTCATCATGGTCAGTCAACGCTAACACACTCACGCCGTGCTTGGCAGCATGCGCAACTAGCTCAGTTGGAGAAAACAGACCATCAGAAATATTGGAGTGTGAATGTAAATCTATCATTAAACCATTGGTAATAAGCGACTTGCGCCAGCTCAACCCCTTAAGAAAACACCAAACACTAAGACGTATCAAGTATTTTAAGGAAATGCGGAAGTAAGTGTGCCTGCGCGAGAAAATTGCTGCGTTGCGCGGCACTCGCAACCTCGCTGTATAACGCATACTATCTCGGCTTCTGCGTTCCGTGCGCCTTTGGCGTTAAGCCGAGCTGCTTCAGCAGCCGTCTTAACGGACATAACCCTTTCGGGTGCACTTTATCTCGCTCGGCAACTTATTCCGCGTTTCCTTAATCAATCAATTAAAATTACGCCTTGCAGATGAGTAACTATAATAGCAAAATAGTGCATTCGGCTAAAGTATTGTTTTTAGATTTGTTTTAGCACCTAGGCATGCTAAATTTTCTTTTATTTAAGCCTTCCTTTATTAAAGAGTGAATATGAAGTTTCTATTTGATTTATTTCCAGTCATTTTGTTTTTTGTTGCTTTCAAATTTTTCGGCATTTTCACTGCAACAGCAGTGGCGATTGTTGCAACAATCGCACAAATTATTTATGTCAAAATCAAACATGGCGTTGTTGAAAAAATGCTATTACTCAGCGGCGTTATCATCACCGTATTTGGCGGCGCAACGCTACTACTTAAAGACCCAACGTTTATTCAATGGAAACCAAGCATCTTATACTGGCTGTTCGCAGCTGGCTTGCTCGCATCTCAATTTATCTTTAATAAAAACCCGATGCGTAGCCTAATGGAAAAACAGGTTAAATTACCAGACAATGTATGGTCTACACTTAACATTGCTTGGGCACTACTTTTCACAGCACTTGGTTTTATTAACCTTTATGTAGCATTTAACTATTCGCAAGACACATGGGTAAACTTTAAGCTTTTCGGCATTACTGGCATCATGTTCGGCTTTATTATTGTGCAAACCATCATGATTAGTAAATACCTACCTAAAGAAGACAACTCAAAAGAAGCCACCAAGGGAGATGCTGAATAATGTGGTACGCAATTATTGCAGAAGACACACCGAATAGCCTGGAAAAAAGATTAGCCGCTAGGCCAGAACACCTTAGCAGGCTACAAGCACTACAAAACGCAGGCCACTTGCTACTCGCAGGCCCGTTCCCAAGCATAGATAGCAACGACCCAGGCCCAGCAGGGTTCTCAGGCAGTTTAATCGTTGCTGAATTTACCAGCATTGAAGAGGCAACCACATGGGCAAATAATGACCCATTCGTGGCGGCTGGTGTTTATGGACAAGTAACCGTGAAACCTTTTAGAAAAACACTACCCTAACCACATTCAGCATTAAGTTATCTAGTATATAAACGCCTACCATGATTGATGAAATTAAAAACCGCCTACAAGCTTTAGCACCGTCATCTATTGATTTAATAGATGAAAGCGCACAGCATGCGGGTCACAAAGGTAACGGTGGTGGCGGTCATTACAAACTCAATATCACTAGCTCGCATTTTTGTGGCAAATCACAGATAATGCGTCATCGCCTTGTTTATCAGGCACTTGCTGATTTAATGCCGCACAAGATTCATGCACTGAGTATTCATGCAATTGCAACAGATGAAGCTTAAAATACATGTCATGTTTATTAACTAAACTTAATACTTAAAATTTAATACTGAGGATTACTAACTAATGAAATTTACCCAAACATTAATTGCCGTTGCTATTTTATCGATGACGCCATCAGCGTTTGCAGCTGATGCAGTAGCAACCGTCAATGGCAAACAAATCAAACAGTCACTCTATGATGTCATCGTAAAAGATGTCACTGCAAATGGCCAAAAAATTGATGCAAATACAAAAGAAGCGATTATTGATGAGCTTGTTAGTTCTGAACTTGTATATCAAGAAGCGCAGAGGTTGGGCTTAGATAAACAGGCTGATTTTACCGCCCGTAATGAGTTGGCTAGTCGTAAATTGCTGACCAGCATGTTTTTACAAGACTATGTTAAAAAGAACCCAATCTCAGATGCAGACACAAAAGCTGCCTACGAAAAATACAAAACAGCCTATGGCGACAAAGAATACAGTGCTCGTCACATCTTAGTTAAAACAGAAACAGAAGCTAAAGACATTATTGCGCAACTTGGCAAGGGTGGCGATTTTGCAAAAATTGCAAAAGAGAAATCTTTAGATCCTGGCTCTAAAGATAAAGGTGGCGACTTAGGTTGGTTCTCACCAGCCACGATGGTAAAACCATTTAGCGATGTGGTTGCTAACTTACAAAAAGGTGCTACCTCAAACACACCAGTGCAAACTCAATTTGGCTGGCATGTTATTAAGCTGGTAGACACCCGTGCTGCTCAGCCACTTGCTTATGATAAACTGAAAGATGGTTTACAAAAAAACTTGCAACAACGTAACCTAGAAAAGCTCATGAGTGATTTACGTGCGAAAGCAAAAATAGATATTAGCAAATAAATTAAGTTAGGCCAAAGGCTCCAGCAATGGGGCCTTTTTTATTACTATTTGTCTTTAATCTAGACGCTTAGTTATTTTTAGGTAACTCCCTGCACTTTAGTTTTAAATTATGCGATAATAAGAATTGTTATCATCTACAAAATGCATCATTCACACTATTATGCAATTTTTATCACAATTAAAAGCTGGTCAACAAGCGGTTATCTCAGCCATAGAAGCTGAAGAATCATTGTTTCATCGTCTCTCGGCATTGGGTTTTCGCGTAGGTAAGCCTTTAAGCATTATGCGTCGCGCCAGTTTCAACGGCCCCTTGCATGTGCGTCTTGGTACAACAGATGTCATTCTGCGTGTCACAGAAGCCGACCGCATTCAAATCAACGCAATATAAAGTTAAAAAATGAAGCGTATTGCGCTACTCGGCATGCCGAATACTGGAAAATCCACGCTATTTAATCGCATTAGCGGTGCATCTGCACGTGTGGGTAATTGGCCTGGGATTACCGTTGATTTAATGAGCGCCAAAATACTGCTGGGCGGCAATATTGTCGAGCTGATTGATTTACCTGGCATTTATGATCTTCACGGCTTTTCAGAAGATGAGCAAGTGGTTAGACACTTCATCACAAACAATCCAGTCAATTTACTGGTGGTATTGCTTAATAGTACGCAAATTGACCGCCAGCTGTCGCTACTCCTACAAATTAAAAAGCTTGGCTTTCCTATCGTCCTTGCACTCAATATGGCGGACGAAGCAAAACGCGCTGGCATTACTATCGATACAGAAAGTTTAAGTCAAACCCTAGGCTTGCCAGTTATTCAGATTAGTGCAAAATATGGCGATGGCCTACCAAAAGCATTAGAGGCAGCCACATCCATTATCAATCAGCAAGATATAACGACTAATCCTCAAAGCATTAGCTTATTGCTAAAAGAAGAGCATGATATTGAACATGAAATGCATGAGCTTATTGAGCAACATGTTCAGATCCCGGCAACGCTTAACGACGACACCACAGATAAAATAGATAAACTGTTATTACACAAATGGTTCGGTTTGCCGCTATTTTTTGCTGCCATGTTTTTGCTGTTTCAGTTTATTTTTACGGTAGGTGCGCCTATACAAGATGGCCTAGCTTGGCTACTAGACCTCATACGCACTGAGCTATTAGACCCGCTCTTTACCAACTCACCTAAATGGTTAAGCGGCCTGATGTTAGATGGTATTTACAATGGCGTAGCGACTGTTGCAGCGTTCGTGCCCATCATTATTTTATTTTTCTTAGTCATGTCGATGGTAGAAGACAGCGGCTACTTATCACGCGCAGCTTTTCTCATGGATGCCATCATGGCAAAAATGGGCTTAGACGGACGTGGTTTTGTCATGATGCTCATGGGGTTTGGGTGTAATGTGCCAGCGATCATGGGGACTAGAATCATGCGCTCACGCAACATGCGCTTACTAACCATGCTCGTAATACCGCTATCATTATGCTCAGCCAGGATGCAAGTATTTATCTTTATGATTGCAGCACTGTTTAGCACAAGTCACGCACCATTGGTATTATTTTCGTTATACGTGATGAGTTTTTTCACCATGTTCTTAACAGCCGTCTTATTTCAAAGCCAGTATAAAAATACAGAGCCATTTATTTTAGAACTACCGCCTTACCGCTTCCCAACACCACGCCAGATTGTGTTGCGAGGCTGGCATGAGGTAAAACACTTTTTGAACAGAGCAAGTAAGTTCATCGTATTGGGTGTTGTACTTGTATGGTTGTTGACCAACTTCCCAAGCAATGTAGCGCCAGCGAGCGTAGAGACCTACGCAGGACAAATCGGTGTGTTTTTTGCGCCAATATTGGACCCAATCGGCATTAATCACGAACTTGCCATTGCCCTGATTTTTGGTTTTGTTGCTAAAGAAATTGTAGTTGGCGCACTTGCCGTGATTTACGGCCTGCAAGGCGATGCACTCATGGCTCAAATGGCAACACAAATTGACTGGGTACAAGCCATGAGCTTTATGCTATTCACTCTAATATACACCCCATGCCTATCTACGATTGCAACGATTAAAAATGAATCCAAAAGTACAGCCTTTATGTGGCTATCCATCATTTGGTCTTTAGGTCTTGCGTGGGTCGTCAGCTTTGCGTTCTACCAAGGCGCACGCTTACTTGGGTTCTAAAGCCCACTAACCTTTCAACTAGTCGTCAAAATGATGTCCAATTGAAAGGTTGCAACCCAACAAAACTTAACACCCCTGACAACAAGCTTTACAATGTGACATAAGCACATCATTTAGCCTAAACCTCAGCCAAATTAAATCGTGACAAAACCATCCAACACCGTTAAAGCTCCAAAAGTTGCCATCATCGGCGGTGGCCCTGCTGGCTTAATGGCAGCAGAAACCTTAAGCCTCGCAGGTATCCATGTAGATTTATATGATGCAATGCCAACAGTAGGGCGTAAATTTCTGATGGCAGGTAAAGGTGGTATGAATATCACCCACTCAGAAGCGCTAACACCGTTTCTGTCACGTTATGGCGCACATCAAGCACATATTGCCCCGCTACTCGATGTAATGAGCCCACAAGCATTACGTGAATGGATACATGCGCTAGGCATTGACACTTTCGTGGGCTCTTCTGGCCGTGTATTTCCAACCGACATGAAAGCCGCGCCACTATTACGTGCTTGGTTACACCGCCTACGTGAAGCTGGCGTTCATTTCCATATGCGTCACCGATGGATAGGCTGGGACAATCGCAATTTAAAGTTCAGCACCCCAGATGGAGAACTCACTTTTGATGCTGATGCAGTTGTGTTCGCTTTAGGTGGTGGTAGCTGGGCACGGCTAGGCTCTGACGGCGCTTGGGTAAACTTATTTAGCCACCTTAAAATATCAGTATCACCATTAAAACCAGCCAATTGCGGCTTCAATACTCATTGGAGCGAACACCTCACCTCTCGCTTTGCTGGAACACCGCTCAAAACTATCGAGATATCCATCATTGATGAGCACGCTCAAACTCACCGCAAACAAGGTGAATGCATGGTGACTGCGAATGGTATCGAGGGTGGCTTAATTTATGCCCTCTCTGCAAACATTCGTAACACTATCGACAACTATGGCGAGGCAACTATTTTTTTAGATCTATTACCTGACAGATCATTAGAACAAGTACTTGCTGACGTGATGCACCCTAGAGGCTCTCGCTCATTATCGAGCCACCTCCAAAGTAGGCTTGGCATCAAAGGTATTAAAGCCGCTTTATTAAGAGAATTAGTGTCAGCTCAAGACTATAAGAACCCGACTAAACTGGGCAACGCAATTAAAGCGCTCCCACTAAAGCTAACCTCAACACGCCCAATTGACGAAGCAATTAGCAGTGCTGGTGGTGTTAATTTTGAATGTTTAAATGAGCATCTGATGATAAAAGCATTGCCAGGCGTATTCTGTGCTGGAGAAATGCTAGATTGGGAAGCACCCACGGGCGGATATCTACTCACGGCGTGCTTTGCATCTGGCCGTAGCGCAGGCTTAGGCGTAATAGACTGGTTAAAAACTAAGGAAACGCGGAATAAGTCGCCGAGCGAGATAAAGTGCGCCCGCTAGGGGGGCGTTAAGACGGCTGCTGAAGCAGCTCGGCTTAACGCCAAAGGCGCACGGAAACGCAGAAGCCGAGATAGTATGCGGTATACAGCGAGGTTGCGACAACCTTTGGTTGCGGTGTAGGCTAACTCGCAAGGCGATGTTAAGCCACTGAAAGTGGCGGCCGAAACCAAAAAACCGAGCAACGCAGCAATTTGCTCGCGCAGGCACTTATTCCGCATTTACCTAACTATTAATATGGCGCAGTTTACACAAATGCCGATCATGTTCTAATCATGAAATAAACAGCCCGCATCAAACAAAGCCCCGCCCATAAAAAATCAAGCTTCATTGGCTGTTGCATATAAAAACCGCAAATGGAACAAACACGCTTAAAGTAATCACCTCTTGCAACATCTTAAGCTGCGCGAGTGACATGACAGTAAATCCAATACGGTTTGCTGGCGCCTGAAATAAATATTCTAAGAGCGCAACGCCCCAACTAACAAGTGCTGCAATTATCCACGGTTTATTATTAATATTTTTTAAATGGGCATACCATGCAAACGTCATAAATACGTTCGAAATGGTAAGTAATAAGATTGTTTTAAAAATGACTGGCATAGCTGGCAACACCTAATCGGAATTAACCCTAACAGGGCATGTTAACTAACCACTATGCGAAATGTCGCATCTATAAAGCGCTCATGCCTAATCGCTAACTAAACCGCAGCTTCGCCTGTTTCACCAGTTCTAATACGTACAACTTGCTCTACATTGCTTACAAAAATCTTACCATCGCCAATTTTACCAGTATGCGCGGCGCTAATAATAGCATCCACAGCTTGCTCCACGATGGCATCTGAAACCACTAGCTCTAGTTTAATTTTAGGTAAAAAATCAACAACATACTCGGCACCACGGTATAGTTCCGTATGGCCTTTTTGGCGACCAAACCCTTTTACCTCTGTTACTGTTAAGCCATTTACACCAATTTCAGAAAGCGCTTCACGCACTTCATCTAACTTAAATGGCTTAATAATCGCTTCGATTTTTTTCATACCAGCAAACTCCTAAAAGTATTTAGTTTCTATCATTTATAATTTATTACTTAAAATGCTCTTGCTTATATATTTAGGCAACTACCCTAAATATTAATCTTGGGGCCTTATTTTAAATCAACATGCTTAGTTTAAGTCTAGATGCTTAGTTTAATCTAGTTTTCCAATATTCGCTTAGCTTCGCAGTAATGGGGTAACGTCTGTCCTTACCAAAACCTTTGTCAGTAATACGCACGCCTACTGGTGATTGTCTACGCTTATACTCATTTCGGTCAATCATGGCAATCACACGATTAATATCTTCAATCGGGTAGCCTAATGCAACAATGCCTGTGCGAGACAAATCATCTTCAACATAGGCTTCAATAATGGCATCTAACACATCGTATGGCGGCAGGCTATCTTGGTCAACCTGGTTAGCTCTCAACTCGGCAGATGGCGGGCGTGTGATAATACGTTCTGGAATCACCCGTGAAAGTTGGTTGCGATACGCACATAGCTGATACACCAACGTTTTAGGCACATCTTTCAGCAACGCAAAACCACCTGCCATGTCACCATACAATGTACAGTAGCCCACAGCCATCTCACTCTTGTTACCTGTTGTGACGACGATACTGCCAAATTTGTTTGATATTGCCATCAACAACATGCCACGTATACGCGCTTGTAAA
This sequence comes from Methylotenera sp., assembly GCA_030682715.1. Lineage (GTDB taxonomy): Bacteria > Pseudomonadota > Gammaproteobacteria > Burkholderiales > Methylophilaceae > Methylotenera. Next base: position 93,807 of record JAUXNQ010000037.1, read on the forward strand.
TTCTCTTCAGTCGCGTCAAATGGCATATCGCCGAATTGTGGTGATAATGCTGTTAAATATGCTTCATATAACGGTTTAATTGCAATTTCGCTATACTCAATACCCACAATTTCAGCCATCTCACGCGCATCATTCACACTGATATCGGCGGTAAACTCCGATGGCATCATCACGGCATGTACTTTATCAGCACCAATGGCATCCACTGCCAAAGCTAACGTTAAGGCAGAGTCCACACCGCCTGATAGGCCAATCACAACGCCAGGAAAGCCATTTTTATTCACATAATCAGCGAGCCCTAGTTTTAATGCATGATAAACAGTCGCCTCAAGGGATAAATTTGGCGTTATTTTTCCATACGCTGGCTGAGCATGTTCAAAATGAACGATTTCCAACTGGGGCTCAAATGCAGGTAACTCACACATGAGGTCACCCTGCGCATTTAATACAAAAGAAGCACCATCAAATACCAACTCATCTTGTCCACCAACCATGTTGACATAGACTATTGGCAAATTATTTTCTACCGCGCGTTGCTTTAAAACCTCAAACCGAGCACTCTGCTTCTTCATGTGATACGGTGAGCCATTCATGGCGATCAACAACTCTGCACCTGCCATTTTCGCAAGCAATGCGGGTTTTGGTTCCCACACATCTGCGCAAATTAAAACACCCACCTTAACGCCACCGTGATTAAAAACTAGCGCATCAGACCCAGGTTCAAAATAACGCGCTTCATCAAACACGCCGTAATTTGGTAATTCCTGTTTATGATAAGTTGCAATAATATTGCCGCCTTCCAACACTGACGCAGCATTAAAACATTGCTCCCCTTCTTGGTGCGGATGCCCAACAATGACAGCAATATCAGGCAATTGCTTGGCTAATGCAAGCAACGCAACTTCACATGCCAACAAGAAATCTGGTCGTAATAACAAATCCTCAGGAGAGTAGCCACATAGAGAAAGCTCAGGGGTCACCATTAAGGTTGCCCCCTGAGCTTTAGCTAAGATGGCATTGGTGACGATTTTTTTTGCATTGCCAGCTAGGTCGCCGACTATGCAGTTCATTTGCGCGATTGCAATTTTCATTGATATTTCATTGATGAATGACTACTCTAAATAGATAGAAACAAATAGCTGATACGCTTAATAACTACCACCCGCATCTTTAATCAACTTGATGATTTCTGTATGCTGCCCTTTAAGGGCATAAACTAATGCCGTTAACCCATACTGATCTTTGGCTTTCACTTTTGCCTTATGCTCAAGTAACAACTTCACCAACTCAGTATCTCCGTTATCTACAGCAACGTGTAGTAAAGGTGTGCCTTCTGAATCTAGATTATTCACGTTAGCGCCAGCACTCACCAACACACGGACGACTTCCATTTGCTTCTTTTTGACAGCCCACGTGAGCGCTGTCCATTTTGATGTGTCTTTTTGATTAACCTGCGCACCACGCTTAAGTAAATAATCTACGACTGGTGCATGTCCCTCACGCCCAGCAATCATCATCGCTGTCACACCAACGCTATCTTGCTTATGCAAATCCACTTTGTTATCTACTAACACTTTAACCGTTTCAACATCACCACTTTTAGCTGCATGCATGAGTACAGTTTTGCCATCATCACTTTTAATGTTGACATCAGCGCCATGCTTCACTAACAACGCAACTGTTTCTGCATATCCAGATGAAGCGGCAAGACCAAACGCGCTCCAGCCTGCACCATCTCTGACAGAAGAGTCAGCACCCAACTCTAATAGTTTTTTTACACTCGCGACATGATTCTTTTTCGCGGCAAACATTAAAGCTGTCCACGCATCATTATCCTTAGCGTTAATGTCTGCACCTTTTGCCACAAGCGCGGCAACTACATCGGCATTGTCTTTACGAGCGGCATACATTAAAGCGGTAATACCTTCATCATCTTTAATATTAGGGTTAGCGCCACTTGCCAACATTGCATTGACCGTTGCTACATCGCCTTTTGAGGCCACTGTAAGGAGATAAGCGACATCCTCTGCAGCGTGTGCCAGCGAAACAGACATCAGCGCTGCTAGTAGCAAGGGAAATAAACGTATAGCCAAAGTTTGCATAGGTTTCACTGAGTTATCGCTCTCTTAATCAAAGATTTTTCTGACGCATTGCAGCGAGAACAGCTTCACCCAAGCCCGCAGGTGAACTCGCAACAACCGCACCAGCTATTTCCAATGCACGAATCTTATCTGCCGCCTTACCACTACCGCCAGAAATAATCGCACCCGCATGCCCCATGCGCTTACCAGCAGGCGCAGTCTGCCCTGCAATATAAGCGGCTACAGGTTTGCTCACATTACTTTTAATAAACTCAGCGGCGGCCTCTTCATCTGACCCACCGATTTCACCCACCATAATAATGACTTCAGTTTCGGCATCGGCTTCAAACATTTCTAAACATTCAATAAAGTTAAGCCCCTTGATTGGGTCTCCACCAATGCCCACACAAGTACTTTGTCCTAGGTTCAATGCAGTGGTTTGATGCACAGCCTCATAGGTGAGTGTACCAGAGCGGGAGACTACGCCCACTTTTCCGCGCAAGTGAATGCTGCCTGGCATAATGCCGATTTTGCATTCATCTGGCGTAATTACGCCTGGGCAGTTTGGCCCAATTAAACGCGTACCATTGGCTTTTAATGCCGCTTTTACATTCAACATATCTAAAACAGGGATGCCTTCAGTAATACAAATAATCAGCTCAATGCCTGCATCGCTTGCTTCTAAGATAGAGTCTGCGGCAAACGCTGGTGGCACATAAATAACACTGGCGTTTGCGCCTGTTGTACGCACTGCATCGCGCATGGTGTTGAACACGGGTAAGCCTAGATGTAACTGGCCACCCTTACCTGGGGTCACACCACCAACCATTTGTGTACCATAAGCCAGCGCTTGCTCAGAGTGAAAAGTACCTTGCTTACCAGTAAAGCCTTGGCATAACACTTTGGTGTTTTTATTAACTAAGATACTCATGCCACCACCGCCTTTACAGCTTGCTGTGCTGCATCTGTTAAACCCTCGGCAGAAATAATATTAAGCCCACTTGTTTGTAACATTTTTTTACCTAAATCCACATTAGTACCTTCTAAACGCACAATCACAGGGATTTGCATACCGACTTCTCGCACGGCAGTAATAATGCCTTCTGCGATGATATCGCAACGCATAATACCGCCGAAAATATTCACTAAAATTGCTTTCACATTGCTATCAGCTAAAATAATTTTGAACGCTTTAGCGACCGTTTCTGCAGTGGCACCACCGCCCACATCTAGAAAGTTAGCTGGCATGCCGCCATGTAACTTAATCAAATCCATGGTCGCCATCGCAAGGCCAGCACCGTTGACCATACAGCCAATATTACCGTTAAGCGCGATATAGTTTAAACCTGCATGATGCGCAACGGCTTCTTTGCTATCTTCCTGACTCCAGTCACGTTGCTCAGCGAGTGCTTTTTGACGATACAAGGCATTGTCATCGACGCTCATTTTGCAATCTAACGCAAAAAGCTTGCCGTCAGTTGTCACCACCAGTGGGTTAATTTCCAGCAAGGCCAAATCATTGTCTTTGAATAAACGGTATAAGCCTTTTAACAATTTAGTAAAAGCGCCTATCTGATCGCCACTTAAATCGAGCTTGAAGGCTAAATTACGTGCTTGAAAATCCACCAAACCATTGAGTGGATCACAGACTTCTTGCAGGATTTTATCTGGGCTAGTCTGCGCAATCTCTTCAATATCCATGCCACCAGCCACTGATGCCACCACCACGATGCGCTCTAATGTTCTATCCACAAGCATCGATAAATAAAGTTCACGAGCAATAGGTAAGGTCTCTTCAATCAATACCTGATTAACTGGCTGACCATCAGGCGCATTTTGATAAGTGACTAGCGTTTTACCTAATAACTCATTCGCTACATTTTGAGCCTCGGTAGCCGATTTCACCACTTTCACACCACCAGCTTTACCGCGACCGCCAGCGTGTACTTGTGCTTTAACTACCCAACCCTCGCTAGCGATTTCGGTAGTAACGCCTACCGCTTCTTTCGCAACGGCAACCACTTGACCGCGAGGTACTGGAATACCATATTTTTGAAGCAACGTTTTAGCTTGATACTCATGCAAATTCATAAAAATAGCTCTATTTAAAGGTTATGCACATTTTCTCGCAATTCAGAGAAATGCGCTAGCAAAGTAATGTAAGTTGATGTCATTAATGAAGTGGTTAGTCGAGTGTATAATAAAACTTTACGTTCTGATTGCTTACTTATGCGTTTAGTTGTTCAAGGCTCAGCCATTACTTTTGCACATTTAGCTCATATTCATCAACTTTGCGCCTCTAGCGTCCAGTTTATTCAAATTGCACAACATGGCTACTATTTAGCCAATCAGTCTGAAATAAATCCATCTATTCAGCAGTTTTGTGCTGATCAAAAAATTGACTGCGCTTACGTAGAAAACAATCAATTTATTCAAAATTTTGGTTTATGTGTGATGGATATGGATTCAACACTCATCAGTATTGAGTGTATTGATGAAATTGCAGATATGGTCGGCTTAAAACCACAAGTGGCCGCTATTACAGAGCGCGCCATGCAAGGTGAGTTGGATTTTGCACAAAGCCTACGCGAGCGTGTGGCATTACTGGAAGGCCTGCAAGAGTCAGACTTGATGCGCGTACTTAACGAACGCCTGCAACTTAACCCAGGTGCGCAACAATGGATAGACACCTGCAAAGCTAACAATATCACTACCTTGCTGGTTTCTGGTGGCTTTAACTTTTTTGCTGACCGTGTAAAATCCATGTTAGGGCTAGATTATGCAGTAGCAAATACGTTAGAGATTATTGACGGTAAACTAACAGGTAAGATTTTAGGCAATATTGTTGATGCTCAAACCAAAGCAGACGAATTAATTAAACTACGCGACCGTTTAGGTTTAAATGCATCACAAACCATTGCGATTGGTGATGGCGCCAATGACCTAAAAATGATGTCCGTTGCAGGGGTGGGCGTTGCTTACCATGCAAAACCAGTGGCACAAGCACAAGCCACTTATGCGCTTAATTACGTTGGTTTAGATGGTGTCATCAATTTGTTTGCCAGCTAGCGCATAGAGCAACGCTAATTCAGCCTCAGTAAAGCCAGCTTTGCGTCTAGCCTCTAAATTAAATGGCTTACGCAAAGTTGGGGCGCTATAGCACTGAGCCAATTCTGCATAAGCTGCGATTGGCTCAAGCCCACGTTGGGCGCATAGCCAATTAAACCAAGTATTACCTGTCAATACATGTCCGATTTCATCACGCAGGATAATATCTAAGATAGCGGCAACTTCGGCATCACCGACTTGCGCAAATTTATTACGTAATGCGGGGCTGGCGTCTAAACCACGCGCTTCCATCGTACGTGGAACCAGCGCCATTCTTGCCAACACATCATCCTTAGTCCGTTCAGTCATTTCCCACAGGCTGTTATGGCCATTGAAATCACCGTATTGGTAGCCTATTGTTTTTAAATACGCATTCAGCATACCAAAATGATAAGCCTCTTCGGCTGCCACTTTTAACCAATCTGCGTAATATTCCCTAGGCATATCAGCAAACCGCCAAATGGCATCAAGCGCCAAATTAATCGCATTAAACTCAATATGTGCCAATGCATGAATCAGCGCGGCACGCCCCTCAACCGTACGCATAGAGCGTTTGCCTACTTCCAATGGTGAAACCAGCGTAGGTTTTTCAGGATGACCAGGGATTGCTTGCGTAGTAACCAACGCAATCTCAGTATCAAGCTGCAATAAGCCCGACTGCCAAGACTGGTAGAGCGCTGATACTTTTTCAACTTTATCATTAAGGCCGCATTCAGCTAAGCAATTCAATGCTTGTTGCCTTAACTCTTGCATCTATCCATTCCGTTTATCAAAACCTGTTACCTTTATGCATGCTATTGATTAGAAAACACCAGTCACACACTATCATTTCTTTTTAATGACGTGATGATGTTAGCGGGATAAAATCCAACTCACCAGCTTTCATGTCTGGCACTAACAGGTATTGCTCATCCTTTGTGATGGCAATATCTGCAGCAGCCTGATACCCCGACTTAAGCAAAACAACATCACCCATCATATTCACGCTAAAGACTTTGCCATTTTTCCAGTCACTCACATACATCGTGCCATTTGAATGGTGAACAACGCCATCGCCCCCGCCCAAGCCCTCTGCAAGATCAGTCAGCGCACCTGTTGATGTATTTAAGCTGTACAACACGCCAGATGTAAAATCCACATAAATCAAATTGTTACCAGTATCATCCGCAAGCAAACCATTAGGGGCTTTCACACGTGCGTCTTGTGTGTCTTTAATTAACAGCTTAACCTCGCCACTTGGTGTGATTTTATAAATAGCGCCGCCTTTGCCTGTATTAAATACATCACCACTATCACTCACATACAAGTTACCTTGCAAATCTGCCTCTAAATCATTTAAGAAATATGGCACATTTGGAAATGCTGTCGCAGGGACAAACACACTGACCTGACCTTTAGGTGTGATTTTAAGAATCTTGGTGTTATCGGCTACATACAGATAATCACCAATGATTGCCAGCCCTTTAGGGTCATCTAAGCCGCTCGCAAAAACGGCAACGCTACCATCGTGATTCACAACCGTGATTTGCCCATCGCCATCTCTACCAAATTCATTAATTTCTGAGATAAAAATCCTGCCATCTTTTGCCTGAACAATAGATTCTGGCGTTTTTAAGCCTGTGATCTTTTTTGATGCATACGTCATCGGCTTGGTAGATTGGCATCCAACTACTAACGCTCCAACTATCATTAACGCACTGAGTTTGATATATTTTTTAAACATTTCTAACCTAACTGTAAATTTCACAACATTAATTATTTTAATGACAGCATCACTGTCATCAAACAAAATCTAAAACGACATTGCTCTAATTTTTTTAGTCGGGAACAAGGTCACCATGCCACAAGGCGTGCTTTCTGCTGTGCTAGATTTAGCTTGGTTGCTCATACGCGTTTGCAAAGTAGTATCAGCTTGCATTTTAGCGACCACGTCTGCGACAGCAAGTGCATAGGCTTCCTCTATAGAGGCTTCAGCATGCATATTCAAAAAACCACGCACTTGAGATTTACCCACATATTCGCCTAGGTGCTCACCTATGCCTTTATAAACATCTGCTGCGACTTCACCATAAAACAGCTGCACTTGTGGGTTATAAAACAATTTTGGCTGCAGCCAAACCAATGCTTTACCAGACTGGCTAACTTCGCACATGCCTACATCACCATATGCTTCAGTGAATTTTGTCATGGCTACTTTTTCAACCACAGGGCCTTGATACATCCAATAATCGTAATATGGATGCCATAGTCTAATTGGGTTTGTATAGTCAACAGGCTGAATATACATCAGCAGTTGCGAGGCCTTGTTATCAACCTCCTCCGCTGCGTATGCATTTACACTGCTACCAATTGCTAATAAAGCGATTAATTTAATAATATTTAGTTTCATTCAGCTTTCCTACTTAATTTTATAACTAACACGGTAAATAATATTGGCTTGATCATCAGACACGTAAAGTGCACCATCTGCGCCTACCGCAACATCAACAGGTCGGCCCCATGCTTGCTGATTTTGTAGCCAACCTGTTGCAAAATCCTCCACCTCAATCGGCTCATTGGCCTTAAATTTTACTCTCACTAACTGATATCCAGCAGGCTGTTTACGGTTCCATGACCCATGTAACGCCACAATCGCATCTGCTTTATAGGCTAACGGCCAATTAGTTTTATCTAAAAAGCTAATGCCAATTGGTGTGGTATGTGCCTTAAAGCTAATCGCTGGTGCTTGTGTGGTTTCACAAAAACCAGCAACGCCCTTAAAGTTAGGGTCTTCAACCTGCGTGCCAATTTCCTTGCTACCACCCCAACAATGAGGCCAACCGTAATGCTTACCTGCCTCGATTTTGTTTAAATGTTCTGGGGGCAACTCATCATTGACAGCACCACCAAGCTTACCACTTCGATTATCCGCACCATTATTAGTTGCAAACATTACACCTGTAAGTGGATGCCATGCAAACCCTTGTGAGTTACGCAAGCCACGCGCCAATATCGCAGATTGCTGATGGCGCCCTAACGTGGTTAATGCACCCGCAGGCTTGCCTTCTATTGTATATCTAAGAATGGTTGCGCGCATTGGCTCATTCTCTACGCAGACATTGCAACTAGAACCTACATTAATATACAAAAAACCATCAGGGCCTAACTTAATATTCTTAAGCGTATGCCCACCAGTCGGTAGGTTAGGAATAAATGCTTGCGGTTTAGTCCAGCTTCCTTGCACTTGGCTAACTTTCACCACACCATCTTGGTTAGCAATCAGCAATGCATCTCCAACAAAAGTAATTCCGTGCGGTGCATTCAAGCCCTGAGCGATGGTAAGCACCTCATCCGCAACTCCATCATGATTATGATCAGGCAGCATGACAACACGGTGACTACCAACAGCCGACACATAAAGGTTACCCTTTGCATCCAAAGCCATCATCCTAGGGCCAGATAACTGCTCACCATTTTTGGTATTCATATCTGCAAACACCTCAATCTTGAAGCCTGAGGGTAGTTTGATATCGGCCAAATCAGCAGCAGAAACAGATTGCATGGCAAATAAGATAAGCCCCGCCATTAACCCTATGTGTATTTTTGATTTAAAAATAGAAAGTTTTAAAGCCTGATTCATATTGAATATCCTTTTCCCAACAACACCTTAACATCAAGCACTGTAATGGATGCACTGCGATGAAAGTGCTTGATGAAAACAAACTAAGTCAATACATCTGACCATATATTGTGTGCCCAAGCTTTGGCATAGGCGCCTTCCTTTTCAGATGGCGCCAAAGACACGCCACCACCTTCAGCAGACAACATGATTTTTCTTGCAGCATCATACCGATAAACATTGGCAACATGCATGGCTTGCTTATCATCCACAAAACTATAACAAGTATTCGCAAACACTGGCGCTGGGTCTGGTTCTCGCCCCTGCGTCAACTCAACAATCGCACTAGCACATACACGGGCTTGAGAAGTTGCCATATGCGCAGACTTTGGCAAACCAGACGCAACACTATCACCTATTACATGAACATCTCGCACATGTTTAGACTCATAACTTAAAAAATCAACTTCGCACCATGGGTAATCTGATTCAAGTAAACCTGCCATTTGCGCTGGCTTACCAGCATGCTGTGGTGGAATAACATTCAACACATCTGCCTTTACCTGTTCAAACTCGGTACTCACAGTTTTAGTGGGCACATCCACGGAGACAACCGCGCTATCGTGACGATAATCAATCATGCCTGAGTACGTATTAGCCCAAACTTTGGTAAAGAGCCCTTTCTTAGACACAATTTCAGCATTAGCATCCAGCACAATAATCTTACTGTTTGGCTTATGGTTTTTTAGATAATGCGCTACTTGGCAAACACGCTCATAGGGGCCTGGCGGGCAGCGATACGGCGCTTTGGGAATCGTCATCACAAACACACCACCGTCAGGCATCGCTTCAAGCTGTTGCCGCAAATAAACGGTTTGCCAGCCAGCTTTCCATGCATGCGGAATCTGCTTCTGCGCATCACCTGTTTGCAACTGAGGCAAGCTGTCATAATTAAAATCTACGCCTGGTGCAACAATCAAACGGTCATACGTGATATCACCACGCTGCATCGTTACTTTTTTAGCATCAGTGTTGATAGCTGTCACAGTATCTTGCACCCATTTAATACCATGATTCTTTTTTAATAAATCATAGCCAAAGGTCAAGTCGTTAATCTGTTGGCTACCGCCTAATACTAAATTGCTCAGCGGGCACGAAATAAACTGAGGCGATTGTTCAATCACCACCACCTCAATACTGCCCATGCTCCACATACGAATATACTTAGCCGCACTCGTGCCAGCATAGCCGCCGCCAATGATCACTACTCGCCCTATCGGCGGTTTTTTACCCATTGCGATTGCGTGTGGTGCAAACGATAATGCACCTAACGCGGAGGCTGTCTTAATAAAATCACGGCGATTAAAATCAGTGAGGCTACTCATCATGCACCGCCTTAAGCGTTTGTGTGGCTGGCACATGGCGCTTTATTTTTTTCTGATGCGAGAAATAATCTGCTAGTTGATTAATTTCTTCTAAGCTTAATCCGTTAGCATGCCGATGCATGACAGTCGCAGGCCGCGCACCGCTTCGAAAATCAATTAATCGCTGAACAATATAAGCTTTATCCAAGCCAGCAAGTGTTGTGGCATCAAACTCAGCATTAAGCGTCACCGCATTGCCTTGCGTGCCATGACATGCCGCACAAGATGCTGCTAACGTTCTGGTATGCAATGCATGGTCTGCATAAACAAAATCCTCAGCTGCTTTGCCCTGACTAGGCAAAATAACTGAGGATATAAGCATAAGATTTAAAAGGAGTTTGTTCATGGGGTCTTAGTTAATTGAGAAACTCCACTACTAATTATTGAATCTGGTAATCATTAAATCTGCTCATGACTTAATCTAATTCAAATGACTAAATCATGTGTCTAATAAATTGCCAAGAACTAATAAATGACTAAGACTAGAAACATTTATCTTCTAAACAACCATCATCTTTAACACCAAGTGAAGTTAACAACTCAACCATTTTAGTGTTGCCTTCATCTCGCACTGCACGAACGATAGAAACATCTGCACGCATTTTAATATTAATGTCAGCACCTTTAGTTGCTAGATATTTAACCACTGGATCATAGCCGCCAAATGCTGCCATGTGAAAAGCTGTATTTTTGCTGATTGGGTGTTGATAATCTAACTCCGCACCACGTTCAACTAATAACTGAACCACTTTAAGCTGACCTTTAGTGGCTGCAATTTGTAATGCAGACCAACCAAAAAACTTGTCATTTGCTGTTGCATCACCGTCCAAATATTTCTTAACTAATTTCACGTTACCATCACGTAAAGCTTCTGTGTAACGCATATGGTCATCATCGTTCAATTGTGCCATTGATGCTGAAGGAAAGATAAAAGTAAAACTAAAGGCTAATGCTAAAACAAGTGTTCTAAAAAAATTCATGCTGCTTTTCTCCAAAGTCATTTATTAAAATTTATTTCTGTCACTATCTAACAATACTAATTAAAACGATTACTTTCCAAGCTTATTTAAAGCCATGATTAACAAGCTTTAGTTAACAAAACGTATGTTTAAGCAATGTACTTTCTTGCATTGCGGAACATGCGAATCCAAGCACTATCTTCTGTGTCATCAGAACGTTGCCATGTATTTTGTACATTGCGAATCACACGTTCTGGATGTGGCATCATAATACTAAAACGTCCATCTGTGCTGGTTAATCCAGTAACACCCCGTGGTGAACCGTTTGGATTAAACGGATACATCTCAGTAGGTGTAGATGCATGATCAATAAAGCGCATCGTCACTAATTTCTGTGCTAACAGTTCATTGACAGCGTTAGTCTGAGAAAATTCCGCAAAACCTTCACCATGTGCAACCGCGATTGGCATTTTGCTGCCAGCCATGCCGTTAAAGAAGATAGATGGAGACGCTAAAACCTCTACCATGCTCAAGCGTGCTTCAAATTGCTCTGATTTATTTTTCACAAAATGTGGCCAATGTGCCGCACCTGGAATCAACTCGCGCAGATTACTCATCATTTGGCAACCGTTACACACACCCAACGCAAAGCTATCTTGGCGATTAAAGAACGTAGAGAACTCATCACGCGCACGCGCATTAAATAAAATAGATTTAGCCCAGCCCTCACCCGCACCCAGCACATCACCGTAAGAGAAGCCACCACAGGCAACCACCCCTGCAAAGTCGCTCAGTGACACACGGCCGCTGATGATATCGCTCATATGAACGTCATAAGCGGCAAAGCCAGCACGGTCAAATGAAGCTGCCATTTCTACATGGCCATTGACGCCTTGCTCACGCAGGATTGCCATTTTAGGACGCGCACCTGTTGCAATGTATGGTGCCGCAATATTTTCACTTGGGTTGTAAGTGAGTTCTGCGAACAAACCACGGTCTGCATCGTTCAGCAAGCGGTCGTATTCTTGCTGTGCACTCACTGGGTTATCACGCAATTTTTGCATTTGGTAGGTGGTTTCAGACCACATACGATGCAAGTTAACGCGCGTATCAGCAAATACTACTTGGTTATTTTGTTTGATCTCAATTTGGTTAGCCGTTGTCACCTCAGCCACCACATGTGCTAAACCATTGAACTGCGCAACAATCGCTGGTGCATCTTCTGCACGCACCTGAATCACCGCACCTAGCTCTTCGTTATACAGTGCATCAACCACACTGCCTTGCAAGCTCGAAACATCCACATTTAAACCACAATGGCCTGCAAACGCCATCTCAATCAAGGTCGTAAATAAGCCACCATCAGAACGGTCATGGTACGCCAAAATCTTGCCATACTTATTCAACTGCTGAATCGTATTGAAGAAGTGTTTTAATTGCTTAGCATCATCAACATCAGGCGCTACATTGCCAATTTCACCATATACCTGCGCTAGGCTTGAGCCACCCATGCGGTTTTTGCCAGCGCCTAAATCAATTAAAATCAACTTAGAAGCAACATTGGTTTGTAGTTGTGGCGTGAGTGTTTTACGTGCATCAGGTGTTGCGGCAAACGCTGTTACCACTAATGAAATGGGTGAGGTCACAGATTTATTCTGACCGTCTTCATTCCAAACTGTCTTCATGCTCATCGAGTCTTTACCAACGGGGATGCTTACCCCCAATTGTGGGCATAGCTCCATCCCCACTGCTCTTACTGTTTCAAACAGGGCAGCATCTTCACCAGCATGTCCAGCTGGTGCCATCCAGTTAGCTGAAAGTTTTAAATCGCTGATGTCGTCAATCAAGCTTGCGGCGATATTGGTGATAGATTCACCAATCGCCATGCGGCCAGATGCTGGTGCATTGACCAATGCGAGTGGTGCTTTTTCACCAATGGCAAAAGCCTCGCCACGGTAAGTTTCATAGCCTGCTAAGGTAACGCCAACGTCAGCCACTGGCACTTGCCATGGGCCAACCATTTGCTCACGCGCTACCAAGCCAGTCACAGAGCGGTCGCCAATGGTAATCAAGAATGTTTTATCTGCAACGCCTGGTAAGCGCAACACACGCGCTGCCGCGTCTTTTAAGTCGATTTTGCTGGTATCAAATGCTTTCAGTGTTTGCACCGTGCTTTTCACGTCACGCGTCATTTTTGGCGGTTTGCCTAGCAATACAGATAAATCCATATCTACTGGCTTGTTATCAAAATGACTATCAGCGACCGTTAAGTGGCGTTCTTCTGTGGCGTAACCCACCACTGCATAAGGACAGCGCTCACGCTCACAAATCTCTTTAAAGCGTGGTAAGTCTTCTTGCGCAATCGCCATCACATAGCGCTCTTGCGCCTCATTGCTCCACAGCTCGCGTGGTGACATGCCTGGCTCTTCGTTATTCACATCGCGCAATTGGAACACGGCACCTACACCAGCATCGTTCACTAGCTCTGGGAATGCATTTGAAATACCACCTGCGCCTACGTCATGAATACTTAAAATTGGATTGTTTTCAGCCAACTGCCAGCAACGGTCAATCACTTCTTGTGCTCTACGCTCCAACTCAGGGTTACCGCGTTGTACAGAATCGAAGTCCAAATTTTCAACGTTGCTACCTGTATCCATACTGGATGCAGCCCCGCCACCCAAGCCAATCAACATTGCTGGGCCACCAAGTTGAATCAGTGCAGCACCCGCTGGAATTGGATTCTTTTTAGAGTGTTGTGCTGAGATATTACCAATACCACCCGCTAACATAATGGGTTTGTGATAGCCACGCACCTCAGTATTACCATTAGCACTTGGCGCTTCAATCTCCAAGGTACGGAAATAGCCAGTAATGTTAGGGCGACCAAACTCGTTGTTATAAGCCGCACCACCTAATGGGCCATCCACCATAATTTGCAATGGTGAAGCAATACGGTTTGGTTTACCGTAAGCGGCTGATTCCCAAGGTTGCGTAAAGTTTGGAATATTCAAGTTAGATACTGAGAAGCCAGCCAACCCTGCTTTAGGTTTAGAGCCGCTACCTGTTGCACCTTCATCACGAATTTCACCACCCGCGCCAGTGGCAGCACCTGCAAATGGAGAGATTGCCGTTGGGTGGTTATGTGTTTCCACTTTCATTAAGAAGTGCATGTCTTCTTCAATAAAGCGATATGCGCCATCTTCAGCTGGGTAAAAACGTTTGGTTGGTTCGTTCGCTTGCTGACCCGCCACAATTGAAGCGTTATCAGAGTACGCCACCACTGTTTTACCTGGGTTTAATTTGTGCGTATTGCGAATCATCGCAAATAGAGACATCTCTTGTTGCGCGCCATCGATCACCCAATCTGCATTAAAGATTTTATGACGGCAATGCTCAGAGTTTGCCTGTGCAAACATCATCAGTTCAACGTCAGTTGGGTTACGCTGCATTCTGGTGAAATTATCGAACAGATAATCCACTTCATCAGGCGACAATGCCAAACCCATCTCGTTATTGGCTTGATCAAGTGCTGCCTTACCACCTTGCAACACATCAACAGTGCTTAAAGGTTTAGGTGTATCGGTATGGAACAACTTGCCCGCATCTTGCTTGTTATCAAACACTGATTCTGTCATGCGGTCATGAAGCAGTGGCAACAATAACTTACGTTCATCTGTTGTTAATGCTTGACCATTTTTTGTTTGCACATAGTAAGCAATGCCGCGCTCTACGCGCTGAGTGGCTGGCAACCCACAATGTTGCACAATGTCTGTGGCGCGCGAAGCCCAAGGAGAAATCGTACCCACGCGCGGCAACACTAAAATAAACTCGCCGCTAGGCTCTTCTGCCTGCATGCTAGGGCCATACGTTAAAATTTGGTTCAGCGTGTTTTCTTGCTGGGCTGATAGCTCACCATCCACCCATATAAAATGCCAAAATTCAGCGTAAACATGCCCAATGTTCGGGCAAATTTCACTTAGTTTATTTTGAATTTTTTCAATTCTAAAAGGTGATAAAGCAGCACTGCCACGCAGGCTAATCATTTGTGGGTTTGGATTAGATTGGCTCATTAAACTCAGCTAAATATCAAGGACATAAATAAACCAAGATTTTAACAGATTAGCGCCTGTTAAGTCGCTAATCTAGCAGGCAAATTAATGAAGATATTTTCAATCTCAATCACATGTAGAGATACGGCCAACCACCTAAGCGCAAAAACTGGAAAATGCTTTGGGCAACAGTAACCATATTAAACGCATGAAACTAGCCGCACTTTACTCATCGCACAAAGCGTTAAGCTTGATTCTAAGGTTGCGTTTGGCTAGTGAGCCATTGCCTACGCCAGAAAATCAATAACATTACTAAGGCAATACCACCCATTATTGCCAACGCCCACCAGAACCCATTATGCTCGGCTATCCACGGCATATACTGAAAGTTCATGCCAAAAATACCAGCAATCAACGTGGCTGGCATAAACAGCATAGCCACCACCGTTAATGCCCGCAATTCCAGATTGACACGGTTACTGACGCCCGTCATGTAAATATCCATCAGCCCACCAAGCCCGTCACGAATCGACTCTAAAGACTCAATAAAGTTAACGGTGTGGTCATAGACATCTCGCAAATAAGGGATGGTCGTTGCGCTAAAAAAACCACTTTCATTGCGCGTAAGGTGATTAATCACTTCTCTCAACGGCCAGACGACACGGCGTAACTCAATACTGGCACGCTTTAATTGATGAATACTGTGCAATTGCGTAATACTAGGTTTTGCTAACAAAGCATCTTCAAGCTGCTCGCTATCGTCGCTCATTTCTTCTAGTACGTTAAAGTATTTATCAACAATGCTATCCAGTAACGAATAAGCCAGATAATCGATACCAAGCGCTCGCATTGGTGAATGCTCAGCGCGCAAACGTTCACGTACAGGCGCGAACGCACCAGTAGATCGCTCTTGAAAAGTAAGAAGGAAATTGCGCCCTAGCACCAAGCTAATTTGCTCTGAGCTAACAGACATTGTGGCTTGTTCGTAATAAAAATAACGCGTTTCGAAAAACAAATAATCACTAAACTCATCAAGCTTAGGGCGTTGCTCGGTATTCAAAATATCTTCCAGCACCAATGGATGCAAGTTAAATACAAGGCCAATTTGCTTAATCAGTTCAACATCATGAATCCCATGTACATTTAACCACAATTTTTTTGAGGCATCAAAATTTAGCCCCGCCAAGGCATCTACAGCAATCACTTGTTCTTGCAGGCCAGCTTCGTCGTAACTTATCAGCGTGAGTTTAGGCACACCTAAGCTTGCAATATCCTCATCACTCTGCCCTACATAGACTAGCGAACCTGGCGGTAAGCCACTCTTTTTGGCATGCTGTTTTTTTCGTTTATTTAGGCGTGGCTTTTTCATCAGTCGCTATCTATGCAAAGTGAATACAGCTACCGTAACAAAATTTAACCCTCATGACCAGCCTCATGGCTTTCACCAGTCGCAAAAAAATGGCCGCCTGCCACATGGTGAATCGTGCGTAAATCAGGATACCCCTCAAAATGCCACCTACCATCCGAAAACACACGTTCATCCGCATAAGCCGCCACCACTTCGGCAACAAATAAATCATAAGTGTTTTGAATATGCAGCTCTGGGATGATTTTACACTCCAACCATGCCACACAGCCTTGAAGCAATGGTGCGGTGATGTGCGTTGAAGCAAAAGCATCTAAACCATATTCGGTAAATTTATCCGCACCTTGTAAATCTCGCCCAGAGTTAGTGCCTACTTTTTGCACCACCTCAATTTGCGCAACACACGGCACATTAATCGCAAAAGTACCAGAGGCCTCAATCAACTCGCGGGTATAGGTATTTTTATCAATCACTACAGTGATTTTGGGTGGATCAAAATCTAGCGGTGTTACCCATGCCGCCGCCATAATGTTTTGTTTGCCATTGTGGGCAGAGGAAATGAGTACGGTGGGGCCGTGGTTTAGGAGGCGATAAGAGTTTTTAATCTCTACGAAACAGTTCATCTTTAAAGCAAATTCAAGCTATGCAGAAAATTATTTATATATGTTTGCACTCGTAAACTATCCAGTGGCACTGCAAATGCTGTTGTTGTCTTATTACTAGCGAAATGTATTCCTATTACTTCACCAGTATCTGGTTTAAAAACGGGAGAACCACTAAGCCCACTTGTCGTTCGAATATCCAAAAGCAATCGCGTCACAACGCCACAACCAAATACTGGTGCTGTAGCTGATAGATATCCTTGCTGTAGCACAGGACCAAATCTGTAAAGCTCCTCATCAAAAACTTTCCCATGATTAGCTTGGAGAAGCTGACTACCGTCAGCATATCCCAACATTGCTAAACTCTCCCCTAAACTAATTCTTCAGGGGAGCCAAATGTAACGGCTCTATCACCCAAAGAAACAAGCCCTGGCACATGAAGAAGCCCTATATCTTCATCTGGTGAGTTACAAGAACCAACGTCGCCTATCTTACAAAAATGCAGAGACCACCCATCAGGTTTAAGAGTAAGAAATTGCGCCAAGAAAGAATCATGCTCATATATATCACATGCTAATTTAGCTTTAATACTCTCTAGTACATGTCTATTTGTAACTATTAACTCAGGGCTTACTGCAAAGCCAGTTCCAATAATTTCGAAATGCGGTGCCGTTGGCTCCGCTTTATGCTGTTCTGAATCAACTCTCCTTAGGCCCAATGCACAGACGGAAAGTTGTAATTCTGAAATAGCTTTAGGATTAAGCATGCAGCTTACGTAGGACGCACTCGCTTACAGCGTTCCATATATTATTGTTTGTGATTAACAACCGCATACTGTTGCAACTGATTTGTCGTTTTTGTTTCAGCCACCACATAAGGCGTACCATTTTGCTCTGCGAGTTTTTTGGCAGTTTGTGCGGCGCGGCGCAATGCTGTATCAGCGTCTTGTAGCTCTTTACTTGCTGGTGTTATTTCTTTGGGCATTATTTCACCTCTGTTTCTAGCAAAATAGGTTGTGGATGTGAATTGTCATACAAAGCCCAAGAGTCCGCTAGTGCTTTATATAAACTATGAAAGTTATTAATACCTGTTTCAAATCTTCGGCGTATGGTCGTTTCAGGAATATTGTGCCCACCTGCAGCGACTCTGGCTGCAACGCGAGCAATGGCAAACTCAGCGCTTGGTAAGCTCAGAAAAACAAGAGCAATATGATAGCCACGTTTTTTCCAGTCCATTATGTGCTTTGCATATACTTTACCTGAAAGTGTAGTTTCAAAAGCAAAGCTATTACCTGCTTTTACATTATCGGCAATCTCATGAAGCATTAAGCGCGCTGCTTTAATTGCAGCAGTCTCTGGAGCAAAAGGCGCTAATCCAGCAGCAATCAAATCTGCATTAATAAAAATTGGGCAATTCGCTTCATTAGGTAAAAACTCGCGGGCAAACGTGGTCTTACCTGCGCCGTTTGGCCCTGCAATAATGATAATCTTTTTGCCCGTTTGCATTATTTTTGCCAAGCATCCCGCAATGTCACAGTGCGATTAAACACAGGCTTACCCGCCACACTGTCTTTCTTATCTGCCACAAAATAACCATGACGTTCAAACTGGAAGCTTTCTTCTGGTTTTGCGTCTTTCAGGCTTAGCTCTAACTGCGTGGTAATCACTTGCACAGAGTCTTGATTGATATCATCTAAGAAATCACGCTCACGACCATCTTCATGTTTCCCTTCGCCAGGGTGTGCTTCTTTAAATAAGCGGTCATATAGACGTACTTCAGCTTCGTAAGCATGGGCAACGCTTACCCAGTGAATATTGCCTTTTACTTTTACCGAGTCAGAGCCTGGGGTACCTGATTTAGTATCTGGCAGATATTCGCAATGCACCACAGTGACGTTGCCATCAGCATCTTTTTCGCAGCCTGTGCATTTCACAACATAGCCGTAACGCAGGCGCACCATGCCATCTGGCGTTAACCTAAAGAAACCTTTGCTTGGTACTTCCATAAAGTCTTCACGTTCAATCCAAAGTTCTTTGGTGAGTTGTACCGTGCGCTTACCCAACTCTGGTTTGAGTGGATGGTTAGGCGCAAAGCAGTCTTCGCTTTGGTCTGCTGGGTAGTTATCAATCACCAGTTTGATTGGGTCTAACACGGCAATACGGCGCTCTGCATCCACGTTTAACACTTCGCGCATGCAGTCTTCAAGAATCGTGTATTCAATCCATGAATCTGCCTTGCTTACGCCAATACGGTCGGTAAACAATTTAAAGCCTGCTGGCGTATAGCCACGGCGGCGTGCACCCGCTAGCGTTGGTAAGCGTGGATCATCCCAGCCGCTGACATGTTTTTCTTCTACTAATTGAATCAATTTACGTTTTGAAAGCACCACGTAGGTGAGGTTTAAACGCGCAAATTCGTATTGTTTTGGTAACGGATGTGCTAAAAGACCAGCTTCTGCTAAGCGCTCTAACAGCCAATCGTAAAATGGACGTTGGTCTTCAAACTCCAGTGTACAAATAGAATGGGTAATGCGCTCTAGTGCATCTTCAATTGGGTGGGCAAATGTGTACATTGGGTAAATACACCATTTGTCACCAGTATTATGGTGATGCGCACGTCTGACGCGGTAAATCGCGGGGTCGCGCATATTGATGTTAGGCGATGCCATGTCGATTTTAGCGCGTAGCACCATGCTGCCATCGGCATGTTTACCATCACGCATTTCACGGAAGCGTGCCAAATTGTCGGCAACGCTACGGCTACGATAAGGTGAATCTTTACCTGCTTCGGTTAACGTGCCGCGATTAATGCGCATCTCGTCTGCACTTTGCTCATCTACATAAGCATGACCAGTTTCAATTAGGCTTTCAGCCGCGCGGTACATTAAATCAAAATAGTTGCTGGCAAAGTATAAGTTGGTTTCGTTAGTATTATCCCAACCAAATCCTAACCATTGCACTGCGTCTGAAATACTATCTACGTACTCTTGGCTTTCTTTCTCTGGATTGGTGTCATCAAAACGCAAATGACAAATACCGTCAAAATCACGGGCTAAGCCAAAGTTTAAGAAAATAGACTTCGCATGCCCAATATGCAAATAGCCATTAGGCTCTGGCGGAAAGCGCGTGCGGATTTTAGCAACATCGACAACACCCGTGTCTTGATGTGCCGCATCGCCTGGGCTACCTGCCCATTTTTTGGTGGCGTATTTATTTTGAGAGAGGTCTTTTTCAATAATCGCGCGGATAAAGTTAGAGCCAGCAGGAATCGGTGTTTTTTCAGATGACATAGCAACAAATTCAATTTAAGTTGTCGCTATTTTACACCAGCTTACTCGCTTGTATGAGTACCTGTAGAAATTGATTCGATGCGACTCAATCCAAACGATATACTCCACATTAATCCTAACGAATTATTGAATAAATCAGCGTGAGATATCGTCAAACGAAGCTTATCAACATGCCTATGCTAAACTTAGCCCATGATGAACAGCTTAACTTTCCCCATATTAAAATTGCTCGCAGATGGTAAATTTCACTCGGGCGAGGCCATTGCGCAACATTTTAATGTAAGCCGCGCCACGGTTTGGAACGCCATACAACATGCAGAAAGCTTGGGCATAGAGGTTTTTTCAGTGCGGGGCCGAGGCTACAAATTGCCACAAACGCTCACGCTGATAGACAAGCAATCTATTGTAAACAAGATGAGCCCACAACTTAATTGGCTTAATGTAGAAGTGTTTGACACCCTGCCTTCCACCAACAGTTACTTGATGCAAAATATGGGCGCAAAAACGCACGGCACATGCGTCGTCACCAATTTACAAACCAGTGGTCGCGGCAGACGTGGCCGCGAGTGGCAAGCCAGCCTAGGCGCAAGTTTAACTTTCTCGCTTTTATGGCGCTTTCAGTGTGGGGCTGCTGCACTCTCTGGCCTAAGCCTTGCGGTAGGTGTGGCGCTCATCCGTAGCTTGCATGAGCTAGGCGCAACCGAGGCTAAGCTTAAATGGCCTAATGACATATTGATCAATCAGAAAAAACTGGCAGGCATATTAATTGAGCTACAAGGCGACATGGAAGGCCCCAGCACCGCGGTGATTGGCATAGGCATTAATTTGCAATTACCCGAGAGCGTGTTACAAAAAATAGACCAGCCAGCCACCGATTTACACCAAACATTAGCACACACCATCAACCCTAACGCACTGATGGCAACGCTACTAAAACATCTAGTAGATGTGCTGTTAACATTTGAGAAAACTGGTTTTGACGAACTGCGTGACGAGTGGACCGCGCATCATGCTTACCACCAACAGCCTGTACGTATGCTGATGCCTAATGGCAGCGAAGTCGCTGGTGTTGTACAAGCGATTAGCGAGAACGGCTCACTGATGGTAGAAACAACCAATGGCGTGCAAAAATTTATGTCGGGTGAAATTAGCTTGCGCAGTGCCAACACCGATGCTGGTACTACGCAAGCCTGAACAACTATTACTTAACTAATATTTAAGTGTAAGCCCTACGTTCACAGAACGACCCATGCCAGGCACTTGTGTACCATGTAGTACACCTGTTCCCATTGTTGCACCTTGCCCGAGATATGCACCGCCTAGTGGGTCAAAATAGAACTTATCAAAGATATTTTCCACGCCAAGGTCTAGGCGTGCATGCTTCCAGTCATAACTAGTATAAAAGTTCAGCAATGCAAAACCTGATGTTTTTAATTCTTTACGTATCGCTTGAACATCGTCTTTACTATCCACTAATTTCGCTTGAATCTTGTTAGACCATTGACCAAACTGATGCTCTACAGACAAAGTCGCATTGAGCGGCATGATGTTATACAGGTCATCACCTGACTTATTGTTCTTACCACGCAAATAACTTAAAGTACCTGTTGCATCAAACCTACCTATGCCAGTGTTCTGCGCCAAAAGCATTTTTCCTGACACATCCACACCATAAATTCTTGCAGATTGATTGCCCAGACTTAGACTCACAAAACCATCGGTGTTACCCATCATATCTGCACGACTTGGACATGTCCTCCCAACCTCAGCGCAAGCCACTGCATCGATATAATCACTCACATAAGCAAAATGCGGTGTTACCTTTAAATGCCAATGCTGCTGAGCTGCATCATGCCAATTGCCTGAAGCGCTTAATTTATGAGCAGTTTCTGGTTTTAAATTCAAATTACCCACATAGCCATTACCATCGCCATACAGGTTATTCATGTTCATGACCATGGCGTTAGTATTCGACCAAGCAAAGCGCTCATACACATTTGGCGAGCGAGTCTTCATTGCATAGCCCGCCTCAAAGGTTTTTTCTGCATCTGGTGTAAACCGAGCCAGTGCGGTTACATCAATATTATTATCAGTTTTTGAACGGTCTGCCGCATTAAATGCATCGGCAGCAGGCTTGTACCCTGGCATTGTCATCATGCCCATTGGAATCGTAACTGCGTTGTTGTATCCGACCACATCGCCAGCGTCCATTCTCACTGTGCTACTGCGCAAACCTAGTTGAGAGAACCACTGCGCGCTCCATTTTGCATCCCACTCAACGAATACATCATATTTATCACGCTCACCTTTATTGATATTCAAAAAAGCATTTGGTCCCATCATCGTATTCGTACCTACGGTTGATGGACTCTGAGATGGATCCCACCAGTCATTCAAACGATAACGCTGATACTCCGCGCCAACACGCAAGGTATCGCGATATGAAAGATTAATATCACCTTTTACAGTAACACCAGTAGTTTTACCCTCGGTATCCATTGGCATACCTGGAATATTATATGGGCTCATCATACTGTCTCTGTACCAATATTGCTTATCGTCACCAAACTGCATGCTATGACGCGTTCTTTCATGGTACGCACGCGCTTCCAACTTACCCCAGCCATATTTACCTTTGTAGCTCAGGTTATATTGCTCGGCATCATTACCTGTCATATCCATACGCTGATTTACAAAACCTTGATATGGAATATCCTGCAAACCTAATTTAAACTCAAGCAAGTGATTTTCATGTTGCAGGCCAAAAGCTAAAGCATGATTACGTGACTCATAAGCAGTTGACCCGACCTCATCGCCACTTAACCAGCCTCTTAACACAGCAGATTGCCCAGCAGGTTTAAACTTGCCACCCGCTTTATAGTTATTGGCCTCCACTGTTGAACCTGTATAACGCATATAGGCTTGATCATTAGCAACACTGGTAGAAATATTTACACCACGTGCAGCATTATTACTACGATAAAAAGTATTGATTTTGCCTTCTACCAACAACCCATGCCCAGCTTCTGCAAACTCAGGAGACTTAGAATCCACCTTTATCGCGCCTGCAATACTATCTCCACCCATACTCACTGGGGTAATCCCTGCAAGCACTTCTATTGCAGCCACATTAGCAGGATCAATATATGAAAGTGCTGGGTTCATATGATTAGCACAACTGGAAATCAAATCCATCCCATCCACTTTGATACGAATACGGTCATCAGCTAATCCATGAATGACAGGCAAACTAGAAACGCCACCAGCACGATACAAGCTCACGCCAGGTTCATTAGCCAACAAAGAGGCCGTATCACTGGTATTCACTGAGTCGGCTGGTTCATTTGCCAACTTCTCAGCGACAACATCAACACTTGGCAAGTCCAAATGTTCCGCATATGCGGCCATTGGAGAAATACCAAGTAAACAAGACGTTAAAACACTGGGTACAAAAACACTTGGTGTTAAAATAGCGTCAATAATCGTTTTTTTCTTTAATGCAAACTGCTTCATAACCGCGCCCCTATTGATGAACTGCGCGAATTATACGCTTTGGGCAATTGACTGGAATGTGGCATATTGTCGCACCCGCGTGGATACTAATGGTTTTAACAATTGATGCTGGTAATACAAAAACAAAATGGGCTTTGTTTGATGATGACGGGAAAATCAGTCATCAAGGCTCATGCCTAAATGCACATATCTCCACGGCCAACGTACTGCCTAACTCGCTAACGTGTGACCAAATTGTGATTTCTAATGTTGCAGGTGAAGCCCATGCTAAACAACTGCAACATCTCATCTCTCTTTATGAAGCGACAACACACTGGCTTACAGCAAGCGAACAATTAGGCTATGTCATTAACAACTACACTATCCCAAAATCACTAGGCAGTGATCGCTGGGCTGCGCTAATCGCCACATGGTATATGCAACATAAAACATGCGTAGTGGTAAATGCAGGCACGGCAACCACAATAGATGCAATCGTGAGCACTCAAATTGACGGCGAAACTTTTGGCGTGTTTATTGGCGGCATGATCTTACCAGGCATAGACCTGATGCAACAAAGTTTAGGCGTTGCCACAGCGCAATTGCCTAAAATAAAAACAGAAACCTCTACTAACCCACAAACTACTGATAGCCCACAATCTAGCGTTAACCCCTTTGCCACCAACACTACCAATGCAATCTACAGCGGCGCGATGAATGCGACATTAGGTGCAATTCAGCAAATGAGTCAGGCTGTTGAACAACAATACAGGCAAACACCTGAACTCATCATCAGTGGCGGGAACGCTAGAGTGATAGAGCAACATCTTACAAACGAAAACTCACCAGACATCGCTACTCATCAGGCAAAAAAACCTGTTACGATTACTGAAAATTTAGTATTGCAAGGCTTGTACTTATTCACAAAGCTTGCAGTTAAACAAACCTCATAAAGCACATCGTCATGAAATACTTCTTTTGGCTACTCGTATTCATCAATATTGGTTTATTTGGCTACTTCAATATTGATGCTGTGCTACCAAAGCCAGCGCAAACACAACAGGCAGAAGTTTCCCCTGAAAAAATAAAAGTTTTGTCACCGCAAGAAGTTGACGCCCTCGCATCCAGTAAAAAGAAAGTAGCGGTTACAGAGCCACCAGCAGTGGTTGATACCTGTTATGAATGGAGTGTTTTTTCCGAGACTAATTTAATCAACGCACAAACTGCGCTAGAAAAATTAGCACTGCAAGCAACAGTCAAAGAGCAAACCGTGCAAGCGTCTAAGCGCTTTTGGGTGTACCGTTCCCCTTTAAAATCGACAGCTGAGGCAATTAAAAAAGCCGCAGAATTAAGATCACTTGGCGTTACTGATGTCTTTGTAGTACAAGAACCTAGATGGAAAAATGCAATTTCTTTTGGGATTTTCAGTGATGAGCAATTGGCGATTAACTTACAAAACGAACTACAAGCCAAAGGGATTAAGAACGTTGAAAAATCTTTACGCAGCCAAGGTAAAAGTTATTCCAGCTTATTGCTGAAAAACCTGACTGAAAACGAAATTGCTGAAATCAAAAAACTCAACCCAGATTTCCCAGCAGCCGAACTTAAAGAAGTTAGCTGCGACGCACTTTAATTCACAAAACCAAAACTTACTAAACCAAAACTTACTAAATCCAAATCTACTAAATATAGTTAAGCAGGAAACAGCTTTCCTGGGTTTAGGACGTTATTTGGGTCAAACGTTAATTTGAGTGATTTCATTAAGTTCATCGTAGTGGCATCAATCTCACGCGGCACAAATGGACGCTTTGCCATGCCTACTCCATGCTCACCCGACAGCGTTCCTTGCAAAGATAACACCAGACTAAACACCTCGTCTAAGCACTGATAAGCACGTTTCATTTCATCTGCATTGTCTGGGTTTACCAGCAAATTAACGTGAATATTTCCATTACCCGCATGACCAAAATTCACATTTGAGATTTGGTGTAGCGCCGCAAGCTTCTCTAAACCAGTGAGTAGCGCAGGTAGATGAGAGACTGGTACGGCAATATCTTCGTTAATCTTCTTAGGCGCAATGTCTTTTAATAAAGGCGACAAAGCCTTACGTGCAGCCCATAATGCTTTAGTATCATGCGCTGGCTTTGCTTCAATCAACCCTGCCACTTGGCATGCTTGCACTATTGCATCTGTCGCCTCAATGATCTCTTGCTGCGATCCATCAACCTCAATCATTAAGTATGCACGCGCATTCTCAGGCAGTAAATTTTGATGCCGACTGCGAATGAGTGTGAGCGCTCCGTTATCTAAAAACTCCAATGCACTTGGTGTGTAGGGCTGAGCCATAATGGCAGCAATCGCTTTGGCACAACTTTCAGTATCAACAAACTCGGCAGTAATACCGCCTGTATACTTAGGCAGTGGCGTCAATTTAAGGGTTGCCTCACAAATTACCGCCAACGTGCCCTCAGAGCCAACTAACAAACGCGTTAAATCGTAACCAACAACACCCTTACTGGTATAGCAGCCTGTTTTAATAATATCGCCATTTCCTGTCACTGCTTTTAAGCCTAGGATATGGTCACGCGCCACACCATACTTCACCGCATGCGGCCCTGCGGCACAAGTCGCTAAATTACCGCCAATACTGCAATAAGCAGCACTTGATGGGTCTGGCGGCCAAAAGAAACCTGCTGGTTTAATTTCATCTTGTAATACTTGGTTTAACACACCTGGCTCAACAATCGCCATGCGATTATCGGGGTCGATACTGATAATTTTATCCATCCGCTCCAGTGAAAGGGCAACACCACCCACTTCTGGCACACTGCCGCCCGCTGTACCTGTTCCACGCCCACGAGGCACCACTGGCACTTTATGTGCATTACAAAGTAAGATGATACTTTGTACTTCTTCTATAGTGAGCGGAAAAACAACAGCGATAGGGCTATGATAATTACGCGAGTTATCGTAAGCATACGCGTAGCAGTCAACAGGGTCGGTGTAGACTCTTTCTTGGGGGAGCAAGCTATTTAGCTCAGCTAAGAAAGTCTTTTGCAAAGTGTTAATCATGGAAGAAAGTTTCGAATATTATCTACGATAGTTGTTTTATCGTTTGGTGAAGGTGTCTCTACCACAGGTTTACCGAGCGCCACTTGGCCACTTTTACTACCCAGCGATCAAACACCAAGTTCTCACCCATGATGATTCTTATCCAATCAGGGTAACTATAAGCATTACCATTGTGATGATCTAAGAGCGCACCAATGCCACCTCCAAAAAACACATTACCAATCATCCCATCGTTTGCACGAGAAATGACTGTTGCATATCCAGTCAATTCACCGTCTTTCTCGCAAGTCACTAATAAATTCTGGTCTGAACGATGTACGGTAAG
Organism: Methylotenera sp.; assembly: GCA_030682715.1. GTDB lineage: Bacteria > Pseudomonadota > Gammaproteobacteria > Burkholderiales > Methylophilaceae > Methylotenera. The sequence goes on from JAUXNQ010000037.1 coordinate 121,175, forward strand.
AGTCCCAGAAGTAAACGCAACCCAATCACCATACTCATTTCTAGCTCTACATTTGGCACCACTAACAAAAGAGTTATTCTTTGAATAAGTCTCAATCTGCATACGCTGATAAGTATCTTTAGTGAGTGATGCACAGCCACTAAACATCATGACAGTCAGCGCTAGAGAACTATATTGCAATAACTTCTTCATTGGCACGGCCTTCTTGAATTAAAACTAGCCTGCATATTGGGTATGTCAGGCTAGTTAAGCGTTGGAACTATTAAAGTACTCAGGTCAAATCTTCTGGAGTTAAGTATTCTAGGGCTTAATATTTTAGCGTTTTTTGATATATAAATCGGTAATGGTGCCCTCTTTCATCTCGGCCGCAAAACACACGGTTTCAGATAAAGTTGGGTGTGCATGAATCGTTAACCCTAAATCATGTGCATCAGCGCCCATTTCAATTGCCAACACAGCCTCTGCTAACAACTCGCCAGCATTAACACCCACGATACCAGCACCAATCAAACGATGTGTTTCTTTATCAAAAATCAGCTTAGTTGCGCCTTCAGTTCGTGCAATCGATAACGCGCGACCGCTAGCCACCCATGGGAAGCTTGCCTTATCAATAGCAATACCTTTGGCCTTGGCTTCAGTTTCCGTTAAACCTACCCACGCCACTTCAGGGTCGGTATAGGCAACCGATGGAATTACTGAAGCAACAAACTCCACTTTTTCACCTGCAATCACTTCAGCTGCCACTTTGGCTTCATGTGTAGCTTTGTGCGCTAACATTGGCTGGCCGACAATATCGCCAATCGCAAAAATGTGCGGCACATTCGTACGCATTTGTTTATCTACGTTGATAAAGCCATAATCATCGACAGCCACACCTGCATTTTCTGCACCGATGTTTTTACCATTTGGACGGCGACCAATTGACACCAACACACGGTCATAGACTTCAACACCTTTTGGTGCATCTGCATTGCCATTCACACCTTCAAATGTGACATGAATACCGTCTTTTTTAGGCTCCATCTTCGCCACTTTGGTATTAAGCATGATCGCTTCAAAACGTTTTTCCATACGCTTTTGTAATGGACGCACAAGATCACGGTCACAACCTTGAATCAGACCATCAGTAAACTCAACGACACTTACCTTTGAACCTAATGCATCGTATACGGTACCCATTTCAAGACCAATAATCCCGCCGCCAATCACTAGCATACGTTTAGGCACATCTGCCAGCGCCAATGCGCCAGTAGAGTCCATAATACGTTCATCTGCTTCAACCCCTGGGAATTTTGTCGCTTGTGAGCCTGCGGCAATAATTGCATTCTCAAAACCAACCGTAGTCACTTTACCGTTAGCGGCTGTCACAGTAATCTGATTAAGACCAGTAAACTTACCGACCCCTTGTACCACAGTCACGTTGCGCTGTTTTGCCATCGCAGATAAACCACCCGTCAGCTTACCGACGACATCATTGGCTTTCCAATTACGCAGTTGCTCTAAATCCACTTGCGGCACACCAAAACTGACACCGTGATGACTAGATTCTTCAGCCTCAGTAATGACTTTTGCAGTATGCAACAAAGCCTTAGATGGAATACAGCCTACATTAAGACACACGCCACCTAATGTAGCGTAACGTTCAATTAAGACCACTTGCTTACCTAAATCTGCTGCACGGAAAGCCGCAGTGTAGCCACCAGGGCCACTACCTAACACCACCACTTGCGTATTGATATCACTATTGCTAACTACCGCTACAGCGATAGGAGCAACCGCGGGCTTTACATCTGGCGCAGCAACTGGAGAGGCCGCTGGAGCTGGCGTGTCAATTTTCACTTGCGCCACGGCTTCAGCCTCAACTAATAACATTAGTGACCCTTTTGCTACCTTGTCACCCACTTTAACTTTAATTTCTTTTACAACCCCAGCATGTGCAGATGGAATATCCATAGAAGCTTTATCAGATTCAACTGTAATCAAAGAATCTTCTTTAGCAATTGTGTCGCCAGCTTTAACCAGCACTTCAATCACATCAACACTATCAAAGTTACCGATATCCGGCACCAATACTTCAACTAAATTACTCATGCATACCCTTTGTAAACTTTGGTTATTTGTTGCAATTTTAACATCAAACCTCGTATTTTATCGCCTACTAACATGCAATAACCTTACTGCAACATAGCAAAATAGAGACAACATAGTGCTGAAAAATAAAAAAGGGCTGATTTCTATGCATACAGAAATCAGCCCTTTTCTGGGTTAAGTTAAATATTTAGGTCAAGCCAAATATCAAACCGCTTAACCAATCAAACTCAACGATTGGCTCATCAAACTAAAGCAACAATCTACGCACATCACTTAACATCATGCGCATATGACTTGTAAATCGAGCACCGTCAGCACCATCAATCACTCGATGATCATATGACAATGACATCGGCAAAATCAAACGTGGTTCAAAACCGTTCGTGTCTTTGTTATACACTGGCTGCATAGATGAACGTGAAACACCCAAAATTGCAACTTCAGGGCAATTGATAATTGGTGTAAACATGGTGCCACCGATACCGCCCAAGCTAGAAATCGTGAAGCATCCACCCTGCATTTCTTCCACTTTCAACTTACGCTCACGTGCTTTTGCAGATAAATCCATCAAATCACGCGCAATATCTAGCACGTCTTTTTGGTGCACATCACGGACTACTGGCACCACCAAACCATCTGGTGTATCGCAAGCAAAACCGATATTGAAATAATTTTTCAATATCAAATTATCGCCATCAGGAGAAAGTGAAGCATTAAAGTTTGGATATGCTTTAAGCGCATTCACTGATGCTTTAATTAAGAATGCTAGCATCGTAAGTTTAACGCCACGCTTCTCAGCATCAGCCTGCATAGACTTACGGAAATCCTCTAAATCTGTAATGTCAGCTTCATCAAATTGCGTCACATGCGGTGCAGTCACCCAATTGCGGTGTAAATTTGCGCCTGAAAGTTTCTTAATTCTTGAAAGCGGCTTAGTTTCCACTGCACCAAACTTACTAAAATCAATCACAGGCATTGGCAATGCAGCTAAACTACTTACACCAGCACCCATATTTTCGGTACGAGGTTTTGCCAACTCACCTTTCACATAAGACTGCACATCACTTTGTAAAATACGGTTTTTAGCACCTAACCCAGTGACTAATGCCAAATTAACGCCTAATTCACGCGCAAACTTACGAATCGAAGGACTTGCATGTGAAAGTTTGCCCGACACAACGACAACACTCTCACCCACAGGTGCAGGTTGTTGTGTTGGTTGTACTGGCTTCGGCGGCTCTGGTGCAGGCCTTGTAGGCTCTGGAATCGCAACATTAGGCGCCTCTTCCACGGCAACTGCAACAGGCCTAGCTTCGACTACAGGCGCAGCGACTGAATCAGTCACATCCATCGTCATTAACAAAGTACCTTGAGCAGCCTTGTCACCAACCTTGATTTTTACTTCCTTCACCACACCAGCAAACGGTGCAGGAATATCCATAGAAGCTTTATCCGACTCAACCGTGATTAACGAGTCATCTTTAGCAATCACGTCACCAGCTTTGATTAATACTTCAATTACATCCACACTATCGAAATTACCGATATCAGGGACAAAAATATCTTGAACTGCCATCTATGTATATCCTTAAACTGTCGTTGGGTTTGGCTTGTTAGCGTCCAAACTGTATTTTTTAACCGCTTCAGCCACTTTAGCAACTGGCAATTTACCTTCATCACTCAAAGCTTTTAGCGCAGCAACAACTACATAATAACGATTCACTTCAAAGAAGTCGCGCAAAGCTTCGCGGCTATCTGAGCGCCCAAAACCATCTGTACCAAGTGCAACAAACTTGTTAGGTACAAAACGTTGAATCTGCTCAGCAAAGCTCTTCATGTAATCAGTCGATGCAACGACAGGCCCTTTAGCATCTTTCAAGCAAGAGGCAACATAACTTACTTTTTGTGTTTTCTCTGGATTCAACATATTCCAGCGATCACACTCTAAGCCTTCACGACGAAGCTCAGTAAAGCTAGGTACACTCCATACGTCCGCAGAGATGCCCCAATCTTTTTCCAACAATTCAGCAGCAGCAATCACTTCACGCAGAATCACACCGCTACCCATCAACTGTACTTTCTCGCCTTTTGCTTTAGATTTACTAAAATTATACATCCCTTTAAGAATGCCTTCAGCACTGCCTTCTGGCATCGCTGGGTGGGTGTAGTTCTCATTCATCAATGTAATGTAGTAGTACACATCTTCTTGATTTTGCACCATACGACGCAAACCTTCTTGAATAATCACAGCTAATTCATAAGCAAAGGTTGGGTCATAAGAAATACAATTTGGAATGGTTGCAGACATCAAATGACTATGGCCATCTTCGTGCTGTAAACCTTCACCATTTAAAGTAGTACGGCCAGCCGTTGCACCTAATAAGAACCCACGCGCACGAGAGTCACCAGCCATCCACGCTAAGTCGCCAACACGTTGGAAACCAAACATTGAGTAGTAGATGTAGAAAGGGATCATTTGCACACCCGTCACAGAGTATGACGTTGCCGCAGCTAACCAGCTAGAGAATGAACCCGCCTCGTTAATACCCTCTTCTAAAATCTGACCATCTTTTGACTCTTTATAGTACATCACTTGATCAGAATCTTGTGGCTCATACAACTGGCCTTGGCTCGCGTAGATACCCAACTGGCGGAACATGCCTTCCATACCAAATGTACGTGCTTCATCGGGCACGATAGGTACAACGTACTTACCAATTTGCTTATCACGCACTAACGTAGACAAAATACGTACAAATGCCATGGTCGTAGAAATTTCACGATCACCAGTCGCTGTCAGCATATTATCAAAAGCAGATAGCGGAGGTATAGTCAGCTCATTACCTTTACGACGTCGTTGCGGTACAAAACCGCCCATCGCTTCACGGCGTGATGTCATGTATTTCATTTCAGGTGAGTCATCAGCTGGTTTATAGAAACTCAAGCTCTCAACTTGTTCATCAGTTAATGGCAAGTCAAAGCGATCACGGAATTTCTTGAGTGACTCGATATCCATGCTTTTTTGTTGGTGTGTGGTATTTTGACCTTCACCAGCGTCACCCATGCCATAACCTTTAACCGTTTTAGCTAAAATAACAGTTGGCTGACCTTTATGATTTACTGCGGCATTGTAAGCAGCAAACACTTTATGTGGATCATGACCACCACGGTTTAAGCGCCAAATATCTTGATCGCTCATTGCCGCCACCATTTCTTTCAACTCTGGATATTTTCCAAAGAAATGCTCACGTGTATATGCGCCACCTTTTTGTTTAAAGTTCTGATACTCACCATCTACGCATTCTTCCATGCGTTTTTTCAGCAAGCCATCTTTATCCATCGCCAATAATGGATCCCAATAAGAACCCCACACCACTTTCAATACATTCCAGCCAGAACCACGGAAGTCAGACTCTAACTCCTGGATGATTTTGCCATTGCCACGTACCGGGCCATCCAAACGTTGCAAGTTACAATTGATGACGAAAATCAAGTTATCTAGTTTTTCACGGCTCGCTAATGAAATCGCCCCTAATGATTCAGGCTCATCCATCTCGCCATCACCACAGAACACCCACACCTTACGATCGCTTGTATCTGCAATACCACGGTCATGGATATACTTCAGGAAACGCGCTTGATAAATACCAGCTAAAGGTCCTAAACCCATAGAGACTGTTGGGAACTGCCAAAAGTCTGGCATCAACCAAGGATGTGGATAACTAGGTAAACCATTACCACCAGTTTCCTGACGGAAGTTATCCATTTGCTCTTCTGTAATACGGCCTTCTAAAAATGCACGGGCATACACACCAGGTGATGAGTGCCCTTGGAAATACACACAGTCGCCACCAAAGCTCTCATTCGGCGCACGGAAGAAATAGTTAAACCCTGTGTCATACAAAGTTGCCGCTGATTGGAAGCTTGCAATATGTCCACCAACACCAGGCGACTTCTCATTCGCACGTAATACTGTCATTACCGCATTCCAGCGCACTAATGCGCGTACTCTGCGCTCCATTTCAGGGTCACCAGGTAACTTTGCCTGCAAATGTGTAGGAATTGTATTTAAATATGCAGTAGTTGCCTTATAAGGTAAGTTACTACCTGAGCGACGCGCTTTATCAATCATCGCCTCTAATAAAAAATGTGCACGTTCTGTGCCTTCATTTTCAATAACGGCCATTAGTGCATCAAGCCACTCTTGAGTTTCTTGACTATCAATATCGGGATTATTCAAAGGTGTGTTCAATGACATTCAGTTGTAGCTCCGTGTAACCATATCTGCCAATCCATTTAATCGTCTGCACCTACAGCAGTAGGTATAATGTTCAATCGAAATAATGAAACAAAAACAAATACAGCGTGTCTGAAATACCGCGCATTTAAAATGCGTTGCAATTTAATTTTTTATAAAACAGTAGTGTGGCTTTTTTAGTGGTTTTGGTCAAGTTTACTAACGTTTTTAAAAAAAATCGCACATATATCTTATATATAATCACTACATTTAATACAAGACTACAAGGGAAAAGAATGTCAGCTAAATTACGACAAAATGCAGAGATCGCAAATGAAAATACATTAAAAGATAGCCAACATATGCTCTTTGTACTTTCTAGTATTGATGACAAAAACATTCCTTTTAAAGACAATTTAGACACAAAACTCAAACGTATCAAATCCGAGTTCAATGACTTAAATAAAACCCCTTTAGCAATAGAGCTACCTAACGGTGGGATCGCTAGTTATGTCATATTAGATCGTCAATTAAATATGTTTCAACGCCATACTTTACTGCGCAAGGCAATCAAACCTATTATCGCAGAGCAGACAGAAAACATCGACATTTGCGTTTTTGGTGACGAAGCCATAAAAGAAGCGCATGCATATGCAGCCTATTATGTGGTAACTGTTAACGTTGCCAATTTACCGTCTAGAAAAAAAGAACATAAACCAAACGCTCTAAAATGCGTAACTATTCATGGTTACAAAGCTACACATGACTACGCCTACGTCAACGCGCGGGTTGCAGGCAATACGCTATGTCGTGAACTTACCATCACTCCACCCAATGATTTAACGCCTACACTATACCGTCAAAAGATTGCCAAACTGGCCTTAGAAAATGGCTGGCATCATAAAGAGTCGATATGCATACACTTAAAGAACTGGGTGCTGGCGCCTTTATCGCTGTAGCGCAAGGATCAGAACAGCAAGATGCTGCAATTGTACATTTAACCTACAATCCAGCTAATGCTCAAAAGCATATCGCTATTGTTGGCAAAGGCATTTGCTTCGATACTGGCGGACACAATCTTAAGCCTTCAAAATACATGCTGGGAATGCATGAAGACATGAATGGCTCTGCGGTAAGTCTAGGTATTCTACTTGCAGCATCGCAAATGCAGCTACCTATCAAACTAGATTGCTGGCTAGCCATCGCACAAAATCACATTGGCCCCAATGCATTCAAGCAGAATGATGTCATTACTGCATTAAACGGAATGACAATAGAAATTGTACATACAGATGCAGAAGGACGAATGGTATTAGCCGACACACTAACACTTGCATCTCGTCAGAAACCAGATGTAATGATTGATTTTGCCACACTCACAGGCAGTATGATTACCGCCGTTAGCGACCGCATGAGTGGCGTCATTACGAACAGACCAGAGCTAACTACTAAGGCGAGCTATGCAGGTTCAGAGTCTGGGGAGCGTATTGTTACATTTCCATATGACGATGACTTTGACAGCGACTTAGATAGTGATATAGCAGATATTAAACAATGCACACTCGAAGGCGATGCCGACCATTTTCATGCTGCACGCTTCCTAGGAAAGTTTATTGAAAATGATACTCCATGGATACACACAGACCTTTCATCAGCAAACCGTAAAGGTGGATTGGGCGCTGTAGAATCAGATATAAATGGATTTGGAGTCGGATTTGGTTTAGCACTTATAAAACGCTTGTCAAACGCTTGATAAATTAATCAGTTTTTTATTATCCAAGTCACTGTTAACACCTGAATGATTAAAATTCGTTAGATATATACATTGGCCAGCTCACAGGCGTATATTAAACATATTGCTCATTAAAGCTGTAAATAAACAGTTCTCATCATATTGCCTGAAAGGTTATCTACTTAAGACCTTTGCAAAAGCAGCTAAATTAAAAAAGCCCCTTTGATTGCCCATAATCTCCTGGAATATCGTGATTAGCTGGTGTTTTCGTCCCTATTGGAATGGTTTGCACGCTGCTTGACGCAGTTTTGTGGGGTAGTAGGTCGGATTCCCCCCCTGCCACTTCTTCCATTATGCGCACAGAAACTGCCTAGGTGAGAGGTTCCGCTTCACCCATAGCACAGGCAACCGTTTCAAGTTATAAGCCATCGCCTGCAGAATGTGCCATGCATGCGCTTTATCCACCCCCACATACCGCAAGTTCTTACCGCCAAACCAAAGTGCTTGTCCACCAAAGGTTCTTTCCACCACAAAGCGTATTCTGGTGATGCATTTGTTGCGCACTTTTTGTCTCGCGTTGAGCGGCTTTCCTCTGACGGCTTTATCTTGGATACCATTTTTAAGCTGCCTAGTTTTAAGATGTGCGCTGTGTGTCGCACTTGCGTAGCCTTTATCACCACAGATACGCGCACCGACTGGAATGTCGCACTGTTCAACCAAGCCGATGAAAGGCTTGCTATCGTGGGTATTCGCGGCGGTAGTGACTAGTCCTTGCACAAGACCTTCGTTATCCACAAGGGTGTGTTGTTTATAGCCGAACAGATATTTACCGCCTTTTTTAGTCCACCGCGCTTGCGTGTCTACGCCAGTTTCTGCTACGGTCAATACGGTCATGGCTTGCTTTGCATCAGGCTCGTCGTCACGTTCTGCACGATCTTGACTTACTTCATAGGTGGGTTTGCCTTTGGGCTTACGTTGTGAAATAGTGACGCTGGCATCCACATGGTAGCCATCAGACACCATGGCATTGAGGCTGACTAATTGTTGGTTGACAGATTCCAGCAAGGGATCCCAAGCGCGCACTTTAGTCAGTGCGGTGCGAAAACGCGATAATACAGAGTGGTCTGGGACGTCATCCTCTAGTTTAATGCCTAAAAATCGCATCACATGTAGGTTTGAGTTCGCCATATCTTCAACAGCTTCATCGCTGAGCCCCTTGTACCAGATGCCAACTAGCAGCATTTTAAACAGTAGAATGCCTGCGTAGGCAGGTCTGCCGGTCACGTCTGTTTTGGGGTGGTAGTATTTCTGAATTTCTTGTGCAAGCCCACCCCAGTCAATCAAAAGATCCATTTGCTTTAAGAAGTTTCCTTTGCGTGTGCGACGGTCTACATCATATTCTGAAAAACTCATGATTTATTAACTAACTTATTGATAATAAACAAATTATAG
>JAUXNQ010000043.1 GCA_030682715.1 Methylotenera sp.
CAAAGTGGTACATGATTCTGAATATATGATGGGTATTTCTCCGTATGTCCATGAGCTGGATACCTCACAATGGCAAACCCAGCCATTGTACGCTATCCAACTCGGGGGCAAGCCCCCGAGATTTTCGCTTTGCGGTTAAAACGTTAATTTAAAAATTTGGCATTAAAAACTTTATCAATAGGTAATAAACGCTGGGAGAGGGGGTGAGCCAGCAGATAGCGTCATGACTTCATAGCCTGTATCTGTGACTAAAATAGTGTGTTCCCACTGCGCAGATAAACTACGATCTTTAGTCACGATAGTCCAGCCGTCAGGCATTTGTTTGATATCGCGCTTTCCTGCATTAATCATGGGTTCAATGGTAAACATCATACCTGTCTGCAATTTAAGACCTGCACCAGGTCTTCCGTAATGCAGCACTTGAGGGTCTTCATGAAATACTTTGCCAATCCCATGGCCGCAGAACTCACGCACGACACTGTAACCACTTTTCTCAGCAAATGTTTGTATGGCAAACCCTATGTCGCCTAAAGTTGCACCAGGCTTAACCTTATCAATACCTAACCACATCGCCTGATAAGTGATTTCGCATAAACGTTTTGCTTGTATTGAAGTTTCACCCACGTAAAACATGCGGCTAGTATCACCATGGTAACCATCTTTAATTACGGTAATGTCAATATTGACGATATCGCCATTTTTTAGGGCTTTGTCACTAGGAACGCCGTGGCAAATTTGCTGGTTAATCGAAGTGCAAATAGACTTCGGGTAAGGTCTGTGGCCATCTGGGGCATAATTTAAAGGCGCCGGAATCGCTTTTTGTACGTCTACAATATAATCATGGCAAAGTTTATCAAGTGCATCTGTGGTAATACCATGTACGACGTGAGGTGTGATGAAATCTAGCACTTCAGAGGCTAACTTGCCAGCGATGCGCATTTTTTCAATGTCTTGTTGATTTTTAATTGAGATTGCCATGGGGTTTTGTTAGAGATTGCTAATGTGTCATTTTATCATAGCATATCAAATCTAGCCTGATGCGCTACCTGCATTTTGCAAGACATTCTTTGGTGTTTAATATTTTCAGATCCGTCAATTAAGCACTATTGCTTTTATTTTTTATAAATACTGTTTCAGATTAAAAATGTAAGATGTATTATAGATTAGTAAAAGGAGGTTGGTACATGGCAGCGATACCTGTAGATTTGGCGGCAAGAGACTTAAATGCATGGGTAAACTTTTTGAGAGCTGCGGAAATCCCAGTGCTTAAACAAACTGCCCGTGAAATTGGACGCCTGCAAGAAGATGAAGATAATCTTAGTGCACGTGCAATCACAAATACCGTGCTTAATGATCCTATGATGGTTTTTAAAGTGCTAAGTTATGCCCAAAAACATCGGTCGCGTAGTCAGTTGCAAGATCTTGCGCAGGTGGAACAAGCCATCATGATGATGGGGACTGGTACTTTTTTTAGAAATATACCACCAGTGCCTTTAGTTGAGGATGCCCTTAAAGCTAACTTACCAGCATTAATGCAGCTGCTTAAGTTGATTAAGCGAGCACATAGGGCAGCCAACTTTGCCGTTGAGTGGGCAGCGCACTTAAATGATTTGCACGCGGAAGAAGTTCTTATTGCTGCATTGCTACATGATCTATCTGAAATGCTGATGTGGTGTTACGCTCCAGAAAAGATGAATCTGATTCATACCATGCAAGTTGCTGACAAGGCGTTGCGTAGCAAAGCTGTACAGCAGGAGGTGCTAGGTTTCGTGCTGCATGATTTACAAGTCCATTTGGTAGACGTCTTTCAGTTGCCACCATTACTTGGCAAGCTTATGCAAGATGGTGCTTCAGATGAACAGCGCGTCAAAAATGTTAGGCTTGCGGTGAATCTAGCAAGACATTCAGCTAATGGTTGGGGTGATGCAGCGTTACCTGATGATTATCGTGATATTGCGGAGCTACTTCGTTTAGATGTAGATAGAGTGATGCGTGTGGTTGGCGTACCTGACGCATAATGATTCTGAAATAATCTTCAACAAACTCTAGTATACTCAGCTATTTGGTGTTATCATTCCGCCTTTGCATTTTCTGCAAAACATTTTCTATTAATTTAGTAGTAAATGACTAATTTACATACAGCCCATTCTAGGGTGCTTAGATTTTGTCTGAGTGTTTCTGGTGCTGTGTGAATTGATAACCCTTTAGAAGAGAGATTTAACATGTCTGTTACCATGCGTCAAATGCTGGAAGCTGGAGTTCACTTCGGCCATCAAACTCGTTACTGGAACCCAAAAATGGCACCGTTCATTTTCGGTGACCGCAACAAAATCCATATCGTAAACCTTGAAAAAACATTGCCAATGTTTGAAGATGCACTTAAACACGTGCGCACATTGGCTGCAAACAAGGGCCGTATTTTATTCGTAGGTACTAAACGCCAAGCACGCGACATCGTAAAAGAAGAAGCGACTCGTGCAGGTTGTGCTTACGTAAATCACCGTTGGTTAGGTGGTATGTTAACTAACTTTAAAACAGTTAAACAATCTATCAAGCGCTTGCAAGACTTTGAAACAATGCTGCAAGATGGCAGCATTGAAAAATTCGGCAAAAAAGAAGCGTTAGGCTACAAACGTGAAGTTGAAAAACTTGAGCGCTCTATCGGTGGTATTAAAGAGATGGGTGGCTTGCCAGACGCTATTTTTATCATAGACGTTGGCCATGAAAGTGGTGCGATTACTGAAGCAGCTAAATTAGGTATCCCAGTCATTGGTGTTGTTGATACCAACAACTCACCTGATGGCGTGGCTTATGTAATTCCTGGTAACGATGACTCTAGCCGTGCAATTCGCTTGTATGCACGTGGTATCGCTGATGCGGTATTGGAAGGTCGTAGTTCAGTGATTACTGAAATTGTTAAATCAGCGACTGAAGAAGTTGCTGAAACAGCTGCAGAATAATTAATTCTGTTTGAAAAAGGGGCTTCTGGCCCCTTTTTAGTTTTAACAATTTAAATATAAAAATACAATTATATCAAATAGTTAGCTTGCATTATTAATGCAATATATGAATATTAAGGAGCTTAGAATGGCTGAAATTACCGCAAGCATGGTAAAAGAATTACGTGAGCGCACAGATGCGCCAATGATGGATTGTAAAAAAGCATTAACTGAAGCAGAAGGCGACATGACGCGTGCAGAAGAAATCTTGCGCGTACGTTTTGGTAACAAGGCGAGCAAAGCTGCTGGTCGTGTTGCTGCTGAAGGTACTGTTGGTATTTCTATCAGTGCTGATGGTAAATCTGGCGCGATGGTTGAAGTTAACTCTGAAACTGACTTCTGTGCTAAAAACGAAGACTTTTTGAAATTTGTGAACGAGTTGGCTGGTGTGATTGCTACTAGCAATGCAAGCGACATTACTGAAGCTGGTGCACTTGCAATGGGCGGCTCAACAGCTGAAGAAACACGTGCGCAGTTAGTTGGTAAAATTGGTGAAAACATTACACCACGTCGTTTTGTTCGCCCATCAGTGCAAGGCAAATTAACAAGCTATGTACATGGGAGTAGAATTGGTGTTTTAGTAGATATCGTTGGTGGTGATGATGCTTTAGCTAAAGATATAGCGATGCATATTGCTGCAGCAAAACCTAAATCATTAGATGCATCCGGTATTGATGCAAGCCTAATTGAAGCAGAGCGTCGTGTTGCAATCGAAAAAGCGAAAGAAGCTGGTAAACCTGAAGCAATGTTGGAAAAAATTGCAGATGGTACAGTGCAAAAATTCTTAAAAGAAGTGACTTTGTTAAGCCAAGTTTTTGTTAAAGATGACAAAATGACGATTGAGCAATTGCTTAAATCAAAAGGTGCAACAATCGCTTCATTCACCATGTACACAGTTGGTGAAGGCATTGAAAAAGTAGTTGTTGATTATGCCGCAGAGGTTGCAGCAGCAGCGAAAGTGTAATTAACGATAAGGTTAAACACCTTTGAAAATTAAAATGGATTAAGCAAATAGCTTAGTCCATTTTTTTTAATAAAAATAAGCATTCAATTTACGTCTTTAAGGTTTAATTTTTATGCCTAAATGCCTTATTTTATGCTTAAATAAGCAAACTTAAAATTTGAGGAGTCCTCGTGTCCGTACCAGCTTACAAGCGCATTTTACTTAAACTTTCAGGTGAGGCATTGATGGGTGATGATGCATATGGCATCAATCGCGCAACCATTACCAGAATTGTGAATGAAGTCAAAGAAGTAGTAGATTTAGGCGTGCAAGTTGCAGTGGTAATCGGTGGAGGTAACATTTTCCGTGGAGTAGCCCCTGCAGCGGAAGGCATGGATAGAGCAACGGCTGATTACATGGGGATGTTGGCTACCGTCATGAACGCGATGGCATTGCAAGATGCCATGAAAAACATCGGTTTAAATGCTCGTGTACAGTCAGCCTTGAGTATCGAGCAGGTAGCTGAACCTTATATCCGCGGCAAAGCTATTCGTTATTTAGAAGAAGGTCGTGTGGTGATATTTGGTGCTGGAACAGGTAATCCATTTTTCACAACAGATACAGCTGCCGCCTTGCGTGGCATGGAAATCAATGCCGAAATCGTGATAAAGGCTACAAAGGTAGATGGTGTATATACCGATGATCCTAAAACAAATCCAGAAGCGATGCGCTATAAAACAATTAGTTTTGATGAGGCAATTTCAAAAAACCTTAAAGTAATGGATGCAACAGCGTTAACGCTATGCCGTGATCAAAAGCTACCTATTTCTGTATTCAGTATCTTTAAACAAGGTGCTTTGAAAAAGGTGGTAATGGGTGAAGATGAGGGAACTATGGTTTTACCATAAAGGGTTTTACCATAAAGCGTCTTGCTATAAAGCGCATATTGCATATGTTTGGATTATCAAATATATGCTTGTACCAGATTTGTAGTAAATGTGATGTTTATACATTAATAAGTTGAAGTAAAGTTTAATATATAAATCAGTTTTACAGTATTGAAACTGAGTTGGAGAACTAAATGTTAGAAGATGTTAAAAAAAATGCTGAACTGAAAATGCAAAAGTCATTAGAGTCTCTAAAAAATGATTTGGCTAAAGTGCGTACTGGTCGCGCTCATGTCGGTTTGTTGGATCATGTGATGGTTGATTATTACGGCTCTATGGTAGCCGTTAACCAAGTGGCCAATGTTAACTTGGGTGACTCACGTACCATTAATGTACAACCATATGAAAAAAATATGATTGGTAAAGTAGAAAAAGCGATTCGTGATAGTGACCTAGGTTTAAATCCAGCCACTAATGGTGATTTGATTCGTGTGCCGATGCCGATGCTAACAGAGGAGCGTCGTCGTGATTTAACAAAAATCGTTCGTACAGAGGGCGAGGGCGCTAAAGTGGCCATTCGCAATGTTCGTCGTGATGCAAATGATGCGCTTAAAAAGCTAATCAAAGATAAAGCAATTTCTGAAGATGATGAGCGTCGTGCGCAAGATGAAATACAGAAAGCAACAGATAAAGCGGTTGCTGAAGTTGATAAAATGTTGCAAGTTAAAGAAACAGATTTAATGGCGGTTTAATAGTGCAAATGGTTAAGTCTATGGCACATTCCTATTGTAGTTATTCTATTTGTTTAGACTTGGGGTATTAATTGGCTTTGTTCTCAAGTGCAACACAACGAGTTCCTCCAGTAGCGGAGGTGCCTAAACACGTTGCGGTCATCATGGATGGTAATGGTCGTTGGGCGCGAAAGCGCTTTTTGCCACGCATCGCTGGCCACAAACGTGGTGTAGAGACTGTGCGCGATTTAGTGAAAAAGTGCATAGAAATTAAAGTTAAATATCTTACTTTATTTGCTTTTAGTAGTGAGAATTGGCGACGCCCCCCAGAAGAGGTTTCTTTTTTAATGTGCCTCTTTATGGAAGCGCTTAAACGTGAAGTCAATAAGCTACACCAGAATAATATTAAACTTGTAATGATTGGTGATCGAAGTCGCTTTGATGCAGTATTGATTGAAAAAATTGAGGCATCAGAGCAACTAACAGCTAATAATACAGGCTTGGTGTTAACGATAGCAGCCAATTACGGTGGTCGCTGGGATGTGCTCCAGGCGGTTAATAAGCTACATAGCGCAGAACCAGTACTAGCGGGCGCTTATAATGAAGATCACCTTACCCCTTATCTATCGATGAATTATGCGCCAGAGCCGGATTTATTTATACGCACTGGTGGTGAGAAGCGGATTAGTAACTTTCTTTTATGGCAACTGGCCTACACAGAACTTTATTTCACAGATACGCTATGGCCAGACTTCAATGAGGCTGCATTTAATGCGGCTATTCAATCTTATCAGCAACGTGAGCGTCGCTTTGGGCGCACTAGCGAGCAACTTTCAGAGACACCTCGTTAAGAGTTAGTCGAATTTCAATTAATAATAATGATATAAAAATGCTAAAAACTCGAGTGATTACCGCCATGTTGTTGGTTACAGGTCTATTGTTGACTGTATTTTTAGCATCTAAGCAGGTATGGGCGCTACTGATGCTTGCTATTTCATTATTTGCAGTTGCTGAATGGGCTAATTTGATTAAGCTCAGCCGTACTCAGTCTTTTATCTATGTTGCGTTGGCTACTTTAGCTGGCCTACTCCTGTTGTTGCTACCCCATACGGCTCTGGCGTCATATCTGCATACCATTATTTTATGTTTGTTAGGTCTTTCTGCTTTGTTTTGGATTATTGTGGCGCCTTTATGGCTACTGCAACGTAAAGCTTGTCAAAATAGCTTGGTGATGGGAGTTGTCGGTATTTTATTGATTATCGCAACATGGATTGCGCTGGTTGGTTTGCATGAAATTAATCCTTGGTTGTTGCTTGGTGTGTTAGCCACGGTTAGTTTGGCAGATAGTGCTGCATATTTCGCAGGGAAGCGTTTTGGTCGCCATAAGTTGGCGCCCAATATCAGCCCAGGCAAGACATGGGAAGGCGTGTTAGGCGCACTTGCTGCGGTCACTGTTTATGGTGGATTGCTTTGTTTTTATCTACAGCTAAATATGTGGTTAATACCTGCATTGTGGTTACTTGTTGCATTTAGCATCATGGGAGATTTGGTAGAGTCTTTAATGAAACGCCAAGCTGGATTAAAAGACAGTGGTCAGTTATTGCCAGGGCATGGTGGTGTTTTAGATAGGATTGACGGCTTTATCCCAACATTGCCAATGGTGTTACTCTTTATTTATGTTTTACAATTTTCAGGGTTAAATGTGCATGGTTAATGCATCAGCAGTAGATAGTAAGGTTGCATCTGCCCAATGTGCGATACAGCAAGTGACTATACTTGGTGCAACTGGCACGATAGGCACACAAACTTTAGATGTGATTAGTCAACATCCAGAGCGATTTATAGTATTTGCTTTAACAGCAAGTACAAATGTGCAGAGCTTGTTTGATCTGTGTGTAAAGCATAAGCCGCGCTATGCAGTAATGTTGTCGTCAGAAGCTGCTTCGGCTTTATCTGGTCAGTTAAAAAAGGCTGGCTTAGTGACAGAAGTGTTGCACGGTGAGGATGCGCTTAGTGAGGTTGCTTCGCATCAGGATGTCGATGTGGTTATGGCGGCAATTGTTGGTGCTGCGGGCTTGCATCCAGCGATGGCCGCTGCACGCGCTGGTAAACGTATTTTATTGGCGAACAAAGAAACATTAGTGATGGCTGGCAATTTGTTTATGCAAGCTGTCATTGATGGTGGTGCGACTTTGCTTCCAATTGACAGTGAGCATAATGCGATATTTCAGGTCATGCCATATCAGCGTACCCGCGTTTTAGCAGATATGGGTGTGAAGCGGATTTTGTTAACAGCATCTGGCGGCCCATTTCGTAATGCCAGTATTGAACAGTTACGTAACGTAACACGAGCACAAGCATTGAATCATCCAAACTGGGTGATGGGTCCAAAGATTACGATTGACTCAGCTACGATGATGAATAAGGGCTTAGAGGTGATTGAAGCGCATTGGCTATTTAACGCAACTTCCGCCCAAATTGAAGTGGTTGTGCATCCTCAAAGCGTCATACACTCGATGGTTGAATATAATGATGGTAGCGTGTTAGCGCAACTAGGCAACCCTGATATGCGCACCCCAATTGCATACGGATTAGGCTATCCTGACAGGTTGGCAAGTGGCGTAAGCAGTTTGGATTTGTTGAAAATTGGGCGATTAGACTTTTGTGCGCCTGATCAGAATATGTTTCCTTGTTTATGCCTCGCTTATGAAGCATTGGATGCAGGTGGAACCGCACCAGCCATTTTGAATGCAGCCAATGAAATTGCTGTTGAAGCATTCCTCGCTGACCAGATTGGATTTATGGATATTCCAGCTTTAATTGAATCTGTTTTAACGGCATCTAGTATAGATGCCGTGACGTCAATACCACAATTAGTCGATGTCGATGCAAACGCAAGACGTGTTGCAAGGTCTTGGCTTAAGTCGCTATCAAGGGTTAATTAACGCTATGCCATATTTCCTGATTACTCGATACCAATTGCTATGTTAACAGCCCTCGCTTTTATAGTGACACTCGGCATAGTCGTGACTGTCCATGAGTATGGTCATTTTCAAGTTGCAAGGTGGTGCGGTGTAAAAGTGCTGAAATTCTCTATCGGTTTTGGCCAGCCGCTATGGCGTAAAAAGTTTGGTAAAGATCAAACAGAATATGTGATTGCAGTAATACCTCTAGGCGGCTACGTGAAAATGCTTGGGGAAGATACGTTGACTGGCGAGTCGCATGTGAGCGGTGAAGATATGTCGCGTGCACTGAACAGGCAAAGTGTAGGCAAGCGGATAGCAATCGTATTAGCAGGCCCGTTTGCAAATCTCCTGCTCGCGATTTTCCTTTACTGGGCTTTATTCATGACAGGTGTTGTGGGAATTAAACCTACCGTAGGTAATTTGATAGGCAATAGCCCCGCGGCTTTAATGAATCTACAAGCTGGAGAAGTCATTCAGAAAGTTGGCAATCAAAGCGTGAGTAGCTGGCAAGACGTGCGCTGGCTATTATTGAAAGAGAGTTTAAAGAAATCTGATGTTGCAATACAAACGATAACCCCTCAGCAGGAAATAAAATCTTATCAACTCAATGTAGCCAAGGTTGATTTTGATGATGAGAAGCTGGATATTTTAGAAAAAATCGGCTTCATTGTAGAAATGCCTAAAATCACCCCTAAAATTGGAGAGGTCATTAAAGGCAGTCGTGCAGAGCAGGCTGGATTAAAAACCAATGATATTGTGCTGGAACTCAATCAAACAAAAGTGACTGACTGGGATGCCTTTGTTAAAGAAATTAAGTCGCGTCCTGAAATGGTGATGCCATTATTAGTTGAACGAGACAGCCAGTTAATTAACCTTAGTATTACGCCAGAGGCTATCATTGAAAAAGATGAAAAGATAGGCCGTATCGGTGCTGGGTTTAATATGCAGCAAAGTGAGTTAGATGAATTTTTCATTACAACTCACTATACAGTGGCTGGCGCATTTTTAAAAGCGGTAGAAAAAACATGGGACACAGCAACTTTTAGTTTAAAAATGTTGGGCAACATGGTGTTGGGTAATGTTTCATGGAAAGGCATGAGTGGGCCTGTCACTATCGCTAACTATGCTGGGCAAAGCGCTGATATGGGTCTGAAAGTTTTTATAGGGTTTTTGGCGCTAATTAGTATTAGTATCGGTGTGCTCAATCTCTTACCGATTCCCGTATTAGATGGCGGACATTTGATGTATTATATGGTTGAATTTTTTACAGGGCGACCTGTGTCTGAAGCCGCAATGAATGTAGGGCAAAGAATCGGCGTTTTTCTACTCGCGTGTATGATGATTTTAGCGCTTTATAATGATATAAACAGATTGATAACAGGCTAATTGAATGGTAATTCAAAATTTGAAACACCCAAAACTAAAACTTAAGTCTATGTTGTTACTTGTCTCTAGCTTATATGCTGGATCAGTGATGGCGCTTGAACCATTTCAAGTTAAAGATATTCGAGTAGAAGGTATTCAGAGAACAGAAGCTGGCACGGTTTTTAGCCACTTACCTGTTAAAGTCGGTGAGATCATGGATGATGATCTAGCATCACAAGCGATTAAGTCGCTGTATAGCACAGGATTCTTCAAAGATGTGCGCATTGAAGCTGAAAATGATGTGCTAATTGTCACTGTGCAAGAGCGTGCCGCAATTGCTCAGATTGATTTTAGTGGTAATAAATCATTCCCTACCGATAAAATGAAAGAGGGTTTGAAGCAGGTTGGTATCTCAGAAAGCCAAATTTTCGATAAATCACAGTTAGATCGTGCTGAGCAGGAAATCAAGCGTCAATACCTGTCACAAGGTAAATACGGCGCTTCTGTGAAAACAGTCGTAACACCACTAGAACGTAATCGTGTTGCCGTTAGGTTCGATATCGAAGAGGGTGCGGTTTCCAAGATTCGTGATATTAATATCGTTGGTAATAAAGCTTATTCGATAGAAGATCTTCGAGCAGAGTTTCTGCTTACGACACCAAACTGGATGAGTTGGTGGAATAAAGACGACCAATATTCTAAGCAAAAATTAAATGCAGACTTAGAAACCTTACGTTCTTTTTATATGAACAAAGGGTATCTTGAATTTAATATTGATTCAACGCAGGTATCAATTACCCCTGATAAAAAAGACATCTACATTACAATCAATATTACTGAAGGTGAAAAATATACTATCTCCGAAGTGAAGTTGGCAGGTGAAACTTTAGTGCCTGAAGATGAGTTACGTCAATTAATTCAAGTGCAGGCTGGTGACACTTTCAGCCGCGAGAAAGTAACGCAAACAAGCAAAGCGATTAGTGATCGATTAAGTAACGACGGATATGCTTTTTCTAACGTCAATCCAGTACCTGAAATTAATAAAGAGCAGCACACCGCAGCATTTACTTTTTTCGTAGATCCAGGTAAACGTGTTTATGTCAGACGAATTAATGTCGTTGGCAATACCCGTACGCGTGATGAAGTGATTCGACGTGAAGTGCGCCAGCTTGAGTCTGCTTGGTATGCATCTAATAAAATTGATCGTTCAAAAGAACGTATTGTGCGTACTGACTTTTTCTCAGACGTTAATGTGGAAACGCCAGCAGTACCAGGCACTGCAGACCAAGTGGATTTAAATATTAGCGTGACAGAGAAATCTACAGGTAGCGTTCAGTTCGGTGCGGGTTTATCTAGTAACGAGGGTGTGGTTTTCGGTATTACAGTAAACCAGAATAACTTTCTGGGAACTGGTAATCGCGTTAGTGCTCAAGTTAATACTGGTAAAGTGAACACAGTATACTCTCTTTCATATACAGACCCGTATTTCACGCCAGATGGTGTGAGTCGCGGCATTGACGTGTATCGTCGTGATGTTAATACAAGCTCTCTCAATATCGGCACCTATAACACCTCTTCTTATGGTGGCGGTGTTAGGTTTGGTATTCCTTTAAACGAAAGAGATGGTCTCAATTTTGGCCTTTCTGCAGACTTTACTAAAGTTGAGCTAAGAGCAAATAGCCCGATTCAATATCAAGACTTTTGTGGAAACACTACTGGCTGTACAAGTAATTCTGTAGTAGCTAGTGCTGGGTGGGTGCATGACTCAAGAGACAGCATCATGTTTACGACTAAAGGGGTATTACAAAGACTAACGGGAGAGTTGGCGCTTCCTGTACTAGATCTTGAGTATTATAAAATTGACTATAAACATGCATGGTTTAAGGAAGTTATTCCTTCGTATACCCTTATGTTGAACGGTGAAATTGGTTACGCCGACTCTTATGGTAATAAGAACTATCCATTCTTTAAAAACTTTTATATGGGTGGAGTAAACTCTGTAAGGGGTTATGATAACGGCTCATTAGGTCCTAGAACTACCGACACATTATCAGGTCGTGATTTTGCGTTAGGTGGTACTAAACGTTTGTTAGCTAACGCTGAATTGTATCTACCAATACCAGGTTTGAAAGAGTCTAAGCAGTTTAGGATGAGTGCATTTATTGACGCTGGTAATGTGTTTGGCCCTGACGAATCGTATGATTTTGGTGGGCTAAGATATTCAACAGGCTTGGGCTTAAGTTGGATATCACCATTTGGTCCTTTGAAGTTAGTATTTGCTAAACCGTTGAATAGCAAAACTGGAGATAATACACAAGCAATCCAATTCCAGTTAGGTCAGCAGTTCTAAAAAGGTTTTCATCAGGGCAATCGCATCGAAATATAGTGCTGGTTACTTATTCGATAGAGTGTCTTATGGCATAATGATGCCAATATTCGCATTGCAGGGTAAGGAGAAATTAAGTGAATCATTTTTTTAAAAGTATATTAGTTGCAAGTTTGATGGCATGTGCAATGAATGCACAGTCAGCAGAATTAAAGGTTGGTTACGTACAAGTAGATAAAATTCTACAAGATGCCCCACAAACTGCTGAAAGTGGTAAAAAATTAGAAAAAGAATTTAGCCCACGCTCACAGGAACTTGATCGCATGGCTAAACAAATTAAAGATTTAGAAACAATTTTAGATAAAGAAGGGTTAACTCTTTCAGAGTCTGAGCGCCGCACAAAAGAACGCGATGCACAAAACATTAAAATTGAATTTCAACGTAAACAACGTGAGTTACGTGAAGATATTAATTTACGTAAAAATGAAGAGTTAGGTTCATTGCAAGATCGTATTAACAAAGCTGTTCAGTCAGTTTCTGAAGCAGAGGGTTATGATTTAGTAGTCTATAGCGGAGTTGCTTACGCAAGTAAGAAAATTGACATCACAGACAAAGTGTTAAAAATGTTAGGTAAAAAATAAGTAGTTTGTCTGATAACCTTACATTTTTCGAGTTAAAGTATGAATCAGCAATACTCACTTAACGATATTGTTAGTGCGCTAGGTGGTCATGTAATTGGTGATGGTGATGTGTTGATCAATAGAGTTTCTTCTATTGCAAATGCAAAAGCAGGCTCTATTAGTTTTTTTAATGATACTAAGTATCAGAAAGCGCTGGTTACAAGTGAAGCTAGCGCTTTTATTATGAAAGAAGCGCATAGTAATTTAAGCACGCAACCCAAGATTGTTGTAGATAATCCTTATGCTTATTTTGCGAAACTGTCTGCTTTTTTAAATCCACTAGCTACAATGCCTCAAGGCATTCATGAAACTGCTGTCATCCATCCAACAGCTTATATTCCAAATTCATGTAGCATTGGCCCACTGGTTTATATTGGTGAAAATGTTACGCTTGGTGAAAGTGTTGTCATTACAGGTGGCTGCGTAATCGAAAACGATGTAACAATCGCAGATGGAACTCGATTAGAACCCAATGTGGTGATTAAGCATCATTGTGAGATTGGTGAATACTGTCATTTTTTCTCAGGTGTGATTATTGGTTCAGATGGATTTGGTTACGCAGAAGAAGCAGGGCGATGGCTTAAAATACCACAAGTTGGGCGTGTTGTTATTCATGCCAATGTAGATATTGGGGCCAATACTACTGTTGACCGTGGAGCTATTGATGACACTATTATCGAAGAGGGTGTAAAGCTCGACAATTTAATTCAAATAGGTCACAACTGTGTGATTGGCGCACATACCGTTATTGCGGGCTGTGTTGGTGTCGCGGGTAGTGCGCGTATTGGTCAGCACTGTAAAATTGGTGGTGCTGCAATGATACTTGGGCATTTAGAAATAGCAGACAATATCACTATTTCACCTGGCAGTATGATTACTCGTTCGTTGATGACTGCGGACACATACACTGCACTAATGCCCTTTCAAACACATAAGGCATGGTTAAGTACGGCTGCGAGGATTCGTCACTTAGATGATTTTGCAGATAAAATTAAACAACTTGAAAATGAGATTGCCTTGCTTAAAGCAAAGTAATGAAGACTTCAAGGATTAACGAAAAACTCTTTATAAGAAGCAAACCGAGATTAATATGACTAATAATGCAACCTCTACTACTAGTATGGATATTCATGAAATTCTAGAGCACTTGCCACATCGTTATCCATTCGTATTGGTTGATCGAGTGTTGTCTATGGAGTTAGGTAAAGAAATTACAGCGATTAAAAATGTAAGTGTGAATGAGCCTTATTTCCCTGGCCATTTTCCATACCATCCAGTGATGCCGGGCGTTTTGATTGTTGAGGCAATGGCACAAGCTGCTGCAATATTATCATTCAAGACAATGGACACTAAGCCTACTGATGACTCTGTCTACTATTTTGCAGGTATTGATAGCGCACGCTTTAAAAAGCCAGTGTCCCCAGGCGACCAAATTGTACTGAATGTGAAAATTGACCGTATTCTAAAAGGAATTTGGAAGTATTCAGGAGTTGCTACTGTTGATGGTACTGTTGTTGCTGAAGCACAAATGATGTGCATCTTAAAAGCAATTGAGAAATAAATAGTTTAGTTAGCGTCACGTCGCGCGCAAAGAATAAGTGAAGTTAAAATGCAGAATGTAAAAATTCATCCAACAGCCATCATCGATGCTTCAGCGGAACTTGATTCTAGCGTTGAAGTAGGCGCATTTTCTGTGATTGGGCCGCATGTAAAAATTGATGCAGGTACCCGTATCGCCAGCCATGTTGCGATTAACGGCCCAACGACTATTGGTAAGAATAACCAAATTTTCCAATTCTCATCACTAGGTGAGGCTCCGCAGGATAAAAAGTACAAAGGTGAGCCGACCTTATTGGAGATTGGTGATAACAATACCATTCGAGAATTTTGCACTTTTAATCGTGGTACAGTCCAAGATAAAGGCACAACAAAAATTGGTAACGATAATTGGATTATGGCTTATGTGCATATTGCACATGATTGCCAAGTTGGCAATCATACCATTTTAGCGAATAACTCCTCTCTTGCTGGTCATGTTGATATGTATGATTATGCAATTTTAGGTGGCTTCACGCTTGTGCATCAGTTCTGTAAGATAGGCTCTCATGTGATTACTGCGGTAGGCTCTGTTGTGTTTAAAGACATCCCGCCATATGTAACAGCCGCAGGGTATGATGCCAAACCCCATGGTATTAATTCAGAAGGTCTAAAACGTCGTGGTTTTTCGCCAGAGAGTATTTTGCAAATTAAACGCGCCTATAAAACGTTATATCGCAAAGGCTTAACTTTAGAAGAGTCTAAAGTTGAGCTAGAAGCCATGTTATCAAAAACACCAGAAATCGGACTTTTGACTGATTTTCTGAATGTATCTACTCGCGGCATTGTCCGTTAATCGCACGATATGGTTAGAATTGGCATTGTGGCTGGAGAAGCCTCTGGTGATTTACTTGGTAGTCACCTTATTCAAGCACTTAAACAGAAGCAGCCCGATATAGAGTTTGTTGGAATTGCAGGCCCTAAAATGATAAGCGAAGGGGCTAAGTCACTTTTTCCAATAGAGAGACTCTCTGTACGTGGGTATTTTGAGGTAATTAAGCATTTATGGGGCCTTCTAAAACTACGTCGTGAATTACTCAATCATTTTTTAAGTAATCCACCAGACTTGTTTATTGGCATCGATGCACCTGATTTTAATTTCTGGTTAGAAACAAAACTTAAGCGCAAAGGCATTAAAACAATTCATTATGTGAGCCCCTCTATTTGGGCATGGCGTAATAATCGCATTAAAAAAATCAAGAAGGCTGTCACTCAGGTTTTAGCACTATTTCCTTTTGAGCCTGCCTTATATGAAGAAAAGGGTGTTCCTGTTGCTTATGTCGGGCATCCCTTAGCTGATATGCTGCCGATGGAGCCTGATGTCGCTGGTGCACGGGAAACTTTAAAACTAGAAACATCTTCGTTAGTCATCGCAATGCTTCCAGGCAGTCGTCAAAGTGAAGTGGAGCAACATGCAGATTTATTTGTACAAACAGCTAAGCATATTTACGCACAACAACCAAATGCTGTGTTTTTGGTACCATTGATTACGCGTGAAACGCGTCGTATTTTTGAATTGGCTATTTTTAACGAGCTAGAGCCACTGCCTATCCAATTGTTGTTTGGTCACGCGCATGATGCAATGGAAGCGGCTGACGTAGTGATTGTTGCGTCTGGTACAGCAACACTTGAGGCAGCGTTACTTAAAAAGCCAATGGTAATTACATATCGCATGTCTAATTTGAGTTGGCAGCTACTCAAACGCATGCGCTTGCAGCCATATGTTGGATTACCGAATATCTTGGCAGAGAAGTTTGTGGTGCCAGAGCTATTGCAAGATGATGCCACCCCTGAAAGACTTGCCCAAGCAACGCTTGATCTTGTCAACGATAAAGAAAAACTGGCTGAGATAAAAAAAGAATTTACTGATATTCACTATCAGTTAAAGCAAAACACAGCAGAAAAAGCAGCGATTGCTATACTCTCACATTTGAAATGAATCAAAATCAGTTAATTTGTGGTGTTGATGAGGCTGGGCGTGGGCCTTTGGCTGGTGCTGTATATGCTGCGGCAGTTATACTTAATCCAGATAAACCTATTCAGGGTTTGGCCGACTCTAAAAAACTCAGTGAAAAAAAACGCGATGCATTAGCACTTGAAATTAAAGCGCACGCTTTTGCATGGGCGATTGCTTACAGTTCAGTCGAGGAAATTGACCAGCTTAATATCTTGCAAGCAAGTTTGCTTGCGATGAAACGTGCTATCGAGTCTGTTCAATCGAGTTTGGCTAGTATTGACCAACTAAACCTGCTTGTACAGGTGGATGGTAATCAGCGTCCAAAAATCAGTTTGCCTTGTGAAGCAATTGTTAAAGGCGATAGTAAGGTGCAAGCGATATCTGCTGCCTCTATCTTAGCCAAGACTGCACGTGATGCGGCATTGTATGATTTAGACCGACAGTACCCGATGTATGGATTTGCACAGCATAAAGGTTATCCAACAGTTGCACACATGGCGCTACTACGTCAGCATGGCGTTTCACCTGTACATAGGCTTAGCTATGCGCCTGTTAAGGCCTTGATTCAATTAAGCCAGTAATAAGAACACTGTTGGTTTTTTATGTAAATCTGGTAAAGACGATGCTTTCCATTCCTTTATACGTTTAGTGACAATAAATTCTTCTGCCAAACTAATATTGCAGGCAATACATAACCTTGTTTCCCCGTGACAGTTGCTAATAATATCTTCTAGCATGTGCTGATTACGGTAGGGTGTTTCTATAAACACTTGAGTTTCTTGTTGTTTTGACTGTTTTTCAATCTCTTTAAGCTGATTGACTCTTGCAGCTTTATCACTTGGTAAATATCCTAAAAAAGTAAATCGTTGTCCATTTAAACCACTTGCCATTAGGCTAAGTAAAATGGATGAAGGGCCCACTAGGGGTGCTACGCGAATACCTTTTTGATGTGCCAGTGCTGCAAGTTTTGCACCTGGGTCTGCAATGCCAGGGCAACCAGCCTCGCTCATCAGACCCACATCTTTCCCAGCCATTAATGAGTTAAGTAGTGCTGGTAATTCTTTATCGCCAGTGTGCTCATTTAGTGTTTTCAGTACGAGCTCACGTATTGGTTTGCTATGTTGAATTGCACCTAAGAAATGGCGTGCAGTTTTTTCATTTTCAACAATAAACTCATCCAATTGTTGAGCTATCTTTACAACCTCTGAGGGTAACACCTTGGTGATATTATCTTCACCAAGGGTGACTGGTATAAAATATAGGGTCCCTGTTTTTTTATTAGTCATTAATATTTCACTTGTACACGGTAATTGAGCGTGACTTTACCTTCGGCAGGTACGTCGATTTTCCAAACAGCAGTATTGCTAGTCGCTTTTTGGCTAGGGTGGTTTTCTTTGATGATTTTCCAGTCTGCGGGAATCGGTTCTTGTACTGTGATAGAGACGCGTTCTTTTTTTGCATTCTTGATCACAATCTCGTAAGCGCTTTCAAACATACTATTGCCTTTGGAAGGGCGGGGTAATGTTTTAAAGTCGGACTGTTTTTTATCAGCCGTGACGTCAAATGCTTCACCAAGTTTAAGGCGTACAGTTTCATTTTTCGGCGTATGGTCGATGCGGTCTTCACCTACAAACTGAGCATTACCTTGGTTATCTTTTTTATAGACACGCATAATGCCTTTAGGGAGTGGAATACCTAGTTTTGCAGCCTCTTTATTATCAAAATCTACAAACACGCTCACTTTTAACTTTTGACCTAAGTCACCGTAGCTCGAATTGTAGTAATAGTCTGAGCCACGTAATACCAACTCTTTGCGCGCCGGTACTTGTGATGCTGAAAGTAGGGCTACTTGCTTAGTTTGATTCTCTGCAATGGTGGTTTGGCGGTCTAAGCTGTAAAGATGGTACTCAAGTAGTGACTCCTCAGTCATAGGCGCTGCAGCTTCTGCGGCCATTAACACGTCTTTTCTCATACTCATTGCACGTGGGTAATCTTCTTGTATGCGGTTAACATCTCCAGCTACAAGTTGCAATTTAGCATTTTGATAGCTAGTACCGCTTGTGTTGGTCAGCGTTACCCAGCCTGATAAGTCAAGACTGTCCTCTTTGGGGCTTAGTTCAGCAACGTAATCAGCTTTCCAATCAAGCCCGCCTGTTAGGTAACTCAACTCAACAGATTGTTCACCAGCTGTTTTATTGGTGATTTTAGTCATTAAAGTAGGGCGATCACGTAGGTTTGCAGGAACATTGTCATACACAATTCGTCCTGGAATACCCGTTTCAATACGATTACCGATTCTCATCACAACGCCATTGTTCGCAGACAATACAGAAGCTTGTTCGCTTGTTTCCACACCTGTAGCAGGGTTCATGCTAATAACTCGAACCATTTTACCTACGTATTTTTCAAGTAGCTTTTGTGGGGTGAGTAAGTCAAAATCGAAATTTTGCTCTAAGGTATCAAAGCTTCCTTTATGGCTAATGCTACGCAATAACGCTGTTTCAGGTCTGATTTGTGCACTTACATCACGTAATGCTAAATTATTTAGACCGCTATTTAATTTAACTTTACGCTGATCTTTGACTAACGCTAGGTTGTTGTTATAAATGGTAACCGCCACAGATTGCTGATCATGTAAACTACTAGTGATTTCGTCTGTGTCGGCGGATAGCACATTGCTTGATAGGGCCGAGAGTACACAAAGTACAATAAACTTGTATTGATTAGGCATTACAGACTCCTTCAGAGTGAGAATGGTTAAATGTAGCAATTAAAAAGGCATTTAGGTGATTTATATCACTGACACGCCTTCATGATTAAGCATATTGATTAAAGCAATCAAAGGTAAGCCTATCAATGCATTGGGGTCTTCACCTGTCATTTTTTCGATAATTGCAATACCTAGCCCTTCTGATTTGGCACTACCAGCACAGTGATAAGGTTGTTCTTTTAAAAGGTAATTCTCAATTTGAGCATCGGTTAAGTTTCTAAATTGCACAATATAAGGCACAACAGTCGCCTGCATATGCTGTGTTTTTGCGTTATATAAACATAATGCGCTATGAAAGATAACTTCTCTACCACGCATCAGTCGTAGTTGTTTTGTTGCATTATCATGATTCAATGGCTTACCTAATTGGATATTATCTAGTGTTGCCACTTGATCGCATCCAATAATAAGCGCATCTGCATGGGTAGTGCCAATTTTTATTGCCTTATCTTTAGCTAATCTTAACGCTGTTTCTTGCGGCAATTCGCCTTCTAGTTGAGCTTCATCAACGTCTGGTGAAATGCAGCTAAAGGGAATTTGTAAACGTGTTAATAGCTCACGTCTATAGATTGAAGATGAGGCTAATATCAGGTTGTTTTGCATGGTAAATAGTGATAATAAAAAAGCCGACAGTACATATCCGTCGGCTTGGTTTGTTAATTAATAAATTGGTTATTCTGGTTGAATTTCAAGTAAAGATTCATCAGGTGTCACTGTATCACCTTTAACTGCATGTACGGCAACTACAACACCTGTAGTTGATGCTTGAATTTCATTTTCCATTTTCATGGCTTCAATCACCAATACACCATCGCCAGCTT
Source organism: Methylotenera sp. (assembly GCA_030682715.1). Taxonomy (GTDB): domain Bacteria; phylum Pseudomonadota; class Gammaproteobacteria; order Burkholderiales; family Methylophilaceae; genus Methylotenera. Next base: position 20,042 of record JAUXNQ010000043.1, read on the forward strand.
TTACTTTATCGCCAACTTTCACTTTAACCGCAACAATTGTACCTGGCATTGATGTTGTTACATGACCTGAATGAGATGGGCGAGGACGACCGCTACTTGTATTATTTGCGATTTTCTTTTTGCTACCGCTACTTGCTGTGCCGTCGTTAGCAATCTCAATTTCACTAAGTGTTTCTACGATGACTTCTTCCGCAATACCATCAATCGATACAAAGTAAGGGCGTTGCTCTTCACCTGCATGACCGCTACCAGTTACATTGATATGGAACGTTTCTCCATGTAGTGTCACTTTAAATTCATTTGGTGCGAATCTTGGGCCGCTAGATTGAATTGCATTTTTATCTAATAACACCTCAGGTGTTAATGACCCTGCATTGCGTTCTTGTAGATAAGTTTGGCCAATATCTGGAAACATCGCATAGGTGAGCACATCTTCTTCAGATTTAGCGAAACGTTCTGCTTCATTAGTCAATTTAGCCATTTCTGGCTTTAATAAATCAGCTGGTCTGCAACTAATAACCTCTGCATTACCAATAGCCTGCTGCTTAATTGTTTCATTAACAGCTGCTGGTGCTTTCCCGTACTGTCCAAGGAAGTAGTTCTTAACTTCATTGGTAATTGATTTGTAACGAGCACCAGTCATCACGTTTAGTACAGCTTGCGTACCTACGATTTGAGAGGTTGGTGTAACCAGTGGAGGATAACCTAAATCCTCACGTACTCTAGGAATTTCCAGTAAAACCTCATCCATTTTATTAAGAGCGCCTTGCTCTTTTAGTTGGTTAGATAAGTTCGAAATCATGCCGCCAGGAATTTGGCTCACTAAGACCCTAGTATCAACCCCTGTAAATTCACTTTCAAATTGCCAGTATTTCTTACGGATATCTCTGAAATAAGCGGTAATCTCTTGTAACGCACCCAAGTCTAAACCAGTGTCATATTCTGTGCCTTGCAATGCCGCCACTAAACTTTCTGTAGAAGAATGGCTCGCACCTTCACCGAAAGATGAGTTACATGTATCAATAATGCTTGCGCCAGCTTCAATGCCTTTTAGCAGACTCATTGCAGACAGACCTGAAGTAGCATGGCTATGTAGTTGAATTGGTAAATTAACTGAACTGTGCAAGGCTTTTACTAATTCACTTGTATTTTTAGGTGTTAGTAAGCCAGCCATATCTTTAATTGCAATCGTGTCACAACCCATAGATTCTAGTTCTTTGGCTAACTCAACAAAGTAAGCGACATCATGAACGGGGCTAGTTGTATAGGCAATCGTGCCTTCTGCATGTTTACCTAATTTCTTAACCGCTTCAACAGATGTTTTGATATTACGTAAGTCATTCATTGCGTCAAAAATACGGAATACATCAACACCGTTGTCTGCCGATTTCTGGACAAAAGCGCGTACAACGTCATCGGAGTAATGGCGATAGCCTAGTAAGTTTTGACCGCGTAGCAACATTTTGATGCGGCTGTTGGGTAGTGCTTTGCGTAATTTTGTAAGGCGCTCCCATGGGTCTTCTTTAAGAAAACGTACACATGCATCGAATGTTGCACCACCCCAAGCTTCAAGTGACCAAAAGCCAATAGCATCGAGCTTTGCACAAATAGGTAGCATGTCATCAGTACGCATGCGAGTTGCAATAAGCGATTGATGTCCATCGCGTAAAACTAGTTCAGTAACAGATACTTTTGCCATATTTTTAATCTATCAGTTCTAAGGTTAAAATTAATTTTTAATACTTGAAAATCTTGCTAAATACCTTCATGCGCCGCAATCACCGCTGAAATTGCGGCCGCGATAAGTTCGGGCGGAATTTCGTTAGCGTAGTTAGTTAACTCTGGATGCGCCTCAACAAAACTGGTATTAAACTCTGCAGCTCTAAATTCTGGATGCTTAAGAATTTCTTGGTAATAAGGAATGGTAGTTTTTACACCATAAATAATCATATCGTCGAGCGCTCGACGACCGCGCTCAATAACACCATCCCACGTAAGAGCCCATACCGTCAACTTGGCGCACATGGAATCATAGTAGGGAGGTATTACATAACCGCTAAATATTGCTGCATCCATACGAACACCAGGACCACCTGGCGCATAATAGCGTGTGATTTTACCGAAACTTGGTAAAAAGCCATTTTTTGGATCTTCCGCATTGATACGGAATTCCATTGCGTAACCTCTAAAAGTCACGTCTTTTTGTTTGTATTGTAGAGGTAGTCCGTAAGCAACGCGAATTTGTTCCTGAACAATATCAATACCTGTAATTGTTTCCGTGACAGTATGCTCAACTTGTAAGCGCGTATTCATTTCCATGAAATAGAAGGTATTGTCAGAATCAAGCAGGAACTCAACAGTGCCTGCATTTTCATAATTAACTGCCTTAGCTGCTTTTACTGCCAATCCACCGATATACTCTCTTTGTGCTTGAGACAACTGCGGCGATGGTGCAATTTCAATTAATTTTTGGTTACGGCGTTGTATTGAACAGTCACGCTCAAATAAATGAATAGCGTTGCCTTGTGAGTCAGCTAATACTTGCACTTCAATATGGCGTGGAGAAACAACACACTTCTCAATAAATACTTCAGGTTTACCAAAAGCCTTACTTGCTTCACTGATGACGCGATCATAGTTTCCTAATAACTCTTTTTCACTATCACAGCGACGAATGCCGCGGCCACCACCACCATTAGTTGCTTTAAGCATAATGGGGTAACCAATTCTTTTCGCTAGCGTGATAGCATCATCAAGGTCTTTCAAGTTGCCATTACTACCAGGCGTACATGGAATGCCAGCCTTGGTCATTGCATTACGTGCTTGAATCTTGTCGCCCATTTGACGAATTACGTCTGCGTTAGGGCCAATAAATTTAACGCCACGACGCTCACAAATTTCAGCCAATTCTGGATTTTCAGATAAAAAACCATAGCCAGGATGCAAGGCATCACAGCCAGCAGCAACGGCTAGATTCACAATGTTATGCGCATTTAAATACCCCGCAACAGGGTCTGCGCCTATATGATAAGCTTCATCCGCTTTTTTAACATGTAACGCTTGGCGGTCAGCATCTGTATAAATTGCAACAGATTTGATGCCCATTTCAGAGCATGCGCGCACAATACGTACTGCAATTTCACCGCGATTAGCAACTAGAATTTTTTTGAACACGTAGGTAAGCCTTAATTTTATTAAATGACATTACAAAAACGGTGTGATTGTAACATAGCAGCATTAATAGCTAAATCCCTAGCGTAAATTTAAGCGCTGAATTGAGCGCAAAAAGTAATTTTTTTGATCTTTAGATACGCTTGTTAATACCTTTAAGATGTGCTTATTAAGCATAAAAGTGCTGTCAAACTTTATACTGGGTAAGTAAATTCTTATGATCTGTATGCTGTGTACTGAATACCTATGAATAATAAACGCGAGAATAATTCACATGCATCGTTAATTATCTAGGATAATTTTGCAAACTTTAATTTAAGCCAAGAACTGAACATGACCAATCAAACCTTTTTAATCGACAACCTTGCTTTTGCTGCTCGCGGTGAGCGTTTGGAAGCAAGTCTTCCGCTGTCAGCCTTTCCTAGGTTATGTGAATTGATTGAATCGCAACATTTAGAAGTTGGTACAAATAAAAAATCTAGCGACGTTGCTAGCGCCGACTCTCAGCTAGAGGGTTTAGTTAACTTCGTTTTAAATGGTGAGAAAAACGTACTGGGTCAATGTTATTTGCATTTAGTGCTAAATGTCAGCCTAGTCACTTCTTGCCAGCGCTGCTTGTCTAAAATGCCTTTAAGTTTGGCGCTGGATTTTCATTACTTAATTAGCGATGCGGACGATAGTTCATTAGAAGATGTAGAGGCGACAATTGGTGATGATTTTGATTTGCAAGAAGCAAGTCAAGAGATGGATGTGAAGTTGCTTATCGAGGATGAGATTATAATGGCGCTGCCGATAGCGCCTGTCCATAACAACGACTGCGCTCCCGTTACGATGCAAAGTGGCGAGAAGCCCAACCCTTTTGCGGCATTGAAAGGGTTAATTAAATCTTAAAATATATAGTATTGGCTGACAAAACTTATGTTTTGTATTATCATTATGGGTTAGTTATTTAGTGTAATCTTAAATTAGTGATGCGTTATTCATTTTATTGCATCGATTTACAAGTAATTGAGATGATGTTTTAATCATTTTATTGGAGTTTATTATGGCAGTTCAGCAAAACAAAAAGTCACCTTCAAAGCGCGGTATGCACCGTTCACATGATTTTTTGACAAATCCACCATTAGCAGTTGAGCCAACTACTGGCGAAACACACTTGCGTCACCATATTAGTCCTAATGGCTACTACCGTGGCCGTAAAGTATTGCCATCAAAAGGCGAGTAATTTACTCGGCGAACAATATCAATATCTGTTAGTTAGATTGAATTGTTCAGCAGTACAGGAAACATAACGCCGCTCCATTTGTTTGGAGCGGCGTTATGTTTTAATGGTTGGCTATATTAATCTTGTTGTCAAATTGGCAACATATTCCGATTAAAAACCTTATTATTCAAGTTGAGTAAAAGTAATGGATATTACAATTGCAATTGACGCAATGGGCGGCGATCACGGCCCCCACGTCACAGTGCCAGCAGCATTAAAAGCATTGGATTCAGATCCTCAGCTAAATATTGTGCTGGTCGGATTGGCTGATGCCATTGAAGTTGAGCTCAAAGCACATAAAGCAGCAGTTAACCCTCGTTTGCGTATTCATCATGCAGCTGAAGTTGTCACGATGGATGAATCACCACAAAGTGCGCTAAAAAATAAGAAAGACTCGTCTATGCGAGTTGCCATTAATTTAGTGAAAAGTGGCGAAGCTAACGCATGCGTAAGTGCTGGCAACACAGGTGCGCTGATGGCAACCGCTCGTTTTGTATTAAAAACCTTGCCAGGGATTGATCGCCCAGCAATTGCCTCTGCCTTGCCAAGCGAAAAGGGCAACACTTATATGCTTGACTTAGGTGCTAATGCCGACTGTACCGCAGAACATCTATATCAGTTCGCCATCATGGGTGCTATGTTGGTGAGTTGTGTAGAGCATAAAGAGCGCCCAACGGTAGGTTTGCTCAACATTGGCTCAGAAGATATCAAAGGTAATGAAGTTGCTAAACAGGCTGGTGAACTACTTAAAGCGAGTCATTTAAACTTTTACGGCAATGTTGAAGGTGATGATATCTTTAAAGGCACAACAGATTTAGTGGTTTGTGATGGCTTTGTTGGTAATGTGTCGTTAAAAACCACAGAAGGCTTGGCCCATATGATGGGTAAGTTCTTAACTCAGGAATTCAAAAAAAGCTGGCTGACTAAACTGATGGCACTTTGTGCGATGCCAGTACTTAAAGCTTTCAAAAAGAGACTAGATCCGCGCCGATATAACGGTGCAAGCTTCTTGGGTTTACGTGGAATTGTTGTGAAAAGCCATGGTGGTGCAGATCACATCGCTTTTATTTCGGCAATCCATGTGGCAATAGAAGAAGCTCGTAGTGGGGTGTTGCGCCGCATTACAGAGCAGCTGGAAATTGAACATTTACAACCAAGTTTGGCTGTAAAAAAACCTCAGGATATGCAATGATATTTTCTCGTATAGCAGGTACCGGTAGTTATTTGCCGAGCAAAGTACTCACCAATGCTGATTTAGAGCATATGGTGGATACTACAGATGAATGGATTTTTACGCGCACTGGCATCCGCGAACGCCACATCGCTGCAGAGGATGAATTTACAAGTGATTTGGCGTTTGAAGCGGCTAAGAACGCGATTGCAAGCGCAGGTGTTAGTGCAAATGATATTGATTTGATTGTTGTTGCGACAACTACACCAGATAAGATATTTCCTAGCGTAGCCACGATGGTGCAAAAAAAGTTGGATATAGCAGGGTGCCCTGCATTTGACATGCAAGCTGTTTGCAGTGGTTTTGTTTATGCACTTGCAACAGCAGATAATTTTATTAAAGTTGGTGGTGTTAAATGTGCCCTAGTGATAGGCGCTGAATCATTTTCACGCATTACAGATTATACTGATCGAGGCAATTGTATTCTTTGGGGGGATGGCGCTGGTGCCGTGATTTTGCAGGCATCAACTGAGCAAGGTGTTATTTCTACTCATCTGCATGCAGATGGTCGCTACGAAAACATGCTTCATGTGCCACGTAATGCAGAAAAGCCTGATACTGTTGTTATGGAAGGCAACTCTGTGTTTAAAATGGCCGTTAACACCTTAGACCAAATTGTTGATGAAACCCTTGCTGCAAATCAAATGCAGAAGTCAGATATTGATTGGCTCGTGCCACATCAGGCTAACATTCGCATTTTACAAGCAACAGCCAAAAAGCTAGATATGAGCATGGATAAAGTAGTAGTGACTGTAGATACACACGGTAATACTTCTGCCGCATCTATTCCTTTGGCGCTGGATACAGCTGTCAGGGACGGGCGCATTAAGCGTGGCGACGTCATATTAATGGAAGCTTTTGGTGGTGGGTTCACTTGGGGTTCTGCATTAATTAAATATTAATATTCAATCGGTTATATAAAATAATATAAAATAATATAAAGTAATTTATGAAAAAAACAGCATTCTTTTTTCCAGGTCAAGGCTCACAATCAGTAGGCATGATGAGCGGCTTTGGTGACAATAAAATCATCCGCGACACGTTTCAAGAAGCATCCGATATTTTAGGTGTCGATTTTTGGGCAATGGCCACAGAAGCAAATGAGCTGATTAACGAAACCAGCAATACTCAGCCTATCATGCTGACAGCAGGTGTTGCTGCTTGGCGTGCATGGCAAGCTGTATCAGACCAAATTCCAGCAGTGGTGGCTGGTCATAGCTTGGGTGAATACACAGCCTTGGTGGCTGCTGGTGCATTATCATTTAAAGATGCATTGCCATTGGTTAGATATCGTGCAGAAGTTATGCAAAATGCGGTGCCAGTTGGTGTGGGTGCGATGGCAGCAATTTTAGGGCTTGATGATGATGCTGTACGCATGGTCTGTGCTGAGGCTGCGCAAGGTGAAGTGATAGAAGCAGTTAATTTAAATTCACCAGGGCAAGTAGTGATTGCAGGCAATAAAGCCGCTGTAGAGCGTGGTATGGAAGCTGCAAAAGCTAAGGGTGCTAAGCGCGCACTGGCTTTGCCTGTCAGCGTGCCTTCTCATTGCGCATTAATGCGCCCAGCGGCACTTAAGTTGGCAGATTACTTAATTAACGTCGCCGTTAACAAACCGTTGATACCAGTTGTACACAACGCAGATGTGATGGCTTATGATGATAGTGATAAAATAAAAGACGCATTAGTGCGTCAGTTATACAGCCCAGTGCGTTGGGTTGAGACAGTGCAGTATATTGCGACACAAGGTGTTGCTCAATCTGCCGAGTGCGGGCCAGGCAAAGTGTTGGCAGGCTTAACTAAGCGTATCGTTGCAGAGTTGCCATGCGTCGCAATTACAAGTAATGAAGCATTACTTGAACTTAAAAACACACTTTAATTTTATACAGAGGTACTTATGTTAACAGGACAAATTGCATTAATTACAGGTGCAAGCCGTGGCATTGGCGCTGCAATTGCTTTAGAGTTGGGTAAGCAAGGTGCTACAGTGATTGGTACTGCAACTTCTGACAAAGGTGCAACTGCTATTACGGAGGCTTTTTCCGAAGCTGGCATTAAAGGCGAGGGCATGTCATTAAATGTTAATGATGCTGAACAGGTTGAGGTGACACTAAAAGCGATTAGTGAAAAGTATGGCGATGTAAGTGTGTTAGTAAACAATGCAGGCATTACACGCGATACTTTACTAATGCGTATGAAGGATGATGATTGGGATGTTGTCATTAGCACTAATCTGACCTCAGTGTTTCGCATGAGCCAAGCAGTTTTACGTCCAATGATGAAAGCGCGTACAGGGCGTATTATTAGCATTTCATCAGTAGTTGGCCATATGGGTAACGCAGGACAGACTAACTATGCGGCGGCTAAAGCAGGTATGACTGGCTTTACAAAATCATTGGCTGCAGAGGTTGGAAGTCGTGGAATTACTGTAAACTGTGTGGCGCCAGGTTTTATTGAAACCGACATGACAGCAGAGCTGTCTGAAGATATCACTAATAAAATGCTTGCTCGCATTCCTGTAGGGCGTTTAGGGTCAGTAAAAGAAATCGCAGCAACTGTTGCATTCTTAGCTTCACCAAATGCGGCTTACATTACTGGTGAAACAATCCATGTAAATGGTGGGATGTTAATGGTTTAATGGCTTTTTGTATAAAGATGCTGTTAGATTTGCTACTATTGATTAAGTTTTTTGTATTATCGTTGAGTTTTGGTAGAATGATGCCTTAGCTGAACTATTTTTTATATTTAAGCTATTTTTTATATTAAGGGGTATTTAGATGTCTGACATCGAACAACGTGTTAAAAAAATTGTTGCTGAACAACTAGGTGCAAATGAAGCTGATGTTAAAAATGCATCATCATTTGTAGATGATTTAGGTGCTGATTCACTAGACACAGTGGAGTTAGTAATGGCGCTAGAAGAAGAGTTTGACTGCGAAATTCCTGATGAAGAAGCAGAAAAAATCACTACAGTTCAATTAGCGATTGATTACATCAATACTAACCTCAAATAAATTCACAATTAGGCAGTTGGCTCATTCAGAGCTTACTGCCTTTTGCCTTTTTGTTTCCTAGACCTCGTCTTAAAGCGCTTTTTTAAAGCGGCTTTATCATCCAATGGATAAGTGACATCACTAGACGCGGAATAGAAACCGAGATAGTCCTTGTTGTACAGTGTAGCCGTGAACTAGTTCACGGCCTATGTAATACACATAGTAAAGAATTCTTAGAGGTATCCTGTATGTCTAAACGTAGAGTTGTAGTAACTGGTCTTGGTGTTGTTTCACCTGTTGGAATTGGTGTTAAAACTGCTTGGGATAATTTGGTTGCTGGTAAGTCTGGCATTACGCAAATTACTAAATTTGACGCAAGTGCATTTTCATCGACTATCGCAGGCGAGGTGAAAAACTTCAATCCTGAAGATTTCATCACTGCAAAAGACGCGAGACGCATGGATACTTTTATTCAATACGGCCTAGCTGCCGCTATTGAAGCAGTTAAAGACTCAGGTATTGTCGCCACAGAAGAAAATGCTGAACGTATTGGTGTTTCAATCGGATCTGGCATTGGCGGTATGCAACTTATAGAAGATACAGATATTATTTATAAAGAGTCTGGTCCGCGTAAAATCTCACCATTCTTCATTCCAGGTACTATTATCAATATGATCTCAGGTAATCTGAGTATTATGTTTGGTTTTAAAGGTCCTAATGTTTCTATCGTAACAGCATGCACAACTGGAACTCACTCGATTGGTGACGCTTCACGCATGATTGAGTACGGCGATGCTGATGTGATGATTGCTGGTGGTGCAGAAGCTGCGATTACACGTTTAAGCGTAGGTGGCTTTGCCGCTTCACGTGCACTTTCAACACGTAATGATGACCCTGCAACAGCTAGTCGCCCTTGGGACAAAGATCGTGATGGTTTTGTCATTGGTGAAGGCGCTGGCGTGATGGTGCTAGAAGAGTATGAGCATGCAAAAAAACGTGGCGCGAAGATTTATGCGGAACTGAGTGGTTACGGCATGAGTGCTGATGCTTACCACATGACTGCGCCAAACATGGATGGCCCGCGCCGTTCTATGCGTAATGCAATGCAGAACGCTGGCATCAATCCAGATGCAGTGCAATATGTAAACGCGCACGGCACATCAACACCGCTTGGTGATGCCAACGAAACGAATGCAATTAAAGCTGCGTTTGGTGATCATGCCTACAAGTTTGTAGTGAACTCTACTAAATCAATGACAGGTCATTTGCTTGGTGGTGCTGGTGGATTAGAATCAGTATTTACCGTACTTGCAATCCACAATCAACTGTCTCCACCTACCATTAATATCTTTAACCAAGATCCAGAGTGTGATTTAGATTACTGTGCTAATACTGCACGTGATATGAAAATTGAGTACGCACTGAAAAATAACTTTGGTTTTGGTGGTACTAATGGCAGTTTAGTATTTAAAAAAATCTAAGTAGCAATAATTGCTGTTACATAAGCCCGCATTGATAGCCATTGCGGGCTTATTATTAGCTGTTTTAATAGTGTATTTGTGGTCTGTATGGTTTAATTACGTCTTATGATTCATCATCACACATCTTTAGTAAATGGCAGTTTTGATCAAGAAATTTCAGCCGTAGACCGTGGATTTACTTACGGGGATGGTGTCTTTCGGACGATGAAAATTAGAGATGGTCAACCTGTTAGCTGGCCTTTTCATTATCAGAAGTTGGTGGCAGATTGTGCTGTGATTGGGATAGTTTGTCCGAGTGCTGAGTTGTTAATGTTGGATATTCAGCAACTTTTTCCTATCGACGAGTTTGATAATGCTGAAGTTTCTGTCGCTAAAGTTATTATCACCAGAGGCGAGGGTGAGCGAGGCTATGCACCGCCTGCGGTCACAATCCCCACGCGTGTATTAATTAAATCGGCAATGCCTACCTATGCCGAAACCAATTATGTACAGGGGGTTCGCTTACACTTGTGTGAAACACGGTTAGCCTTACAGCCTAAACTTGCTGGTATCAAGCATCTTAATCGCTTGGAAAATATACTGGCGCGTATGGAATGGCGTGAAGAATCTATCTTTGATGGCCTTATGCTGGATACGAACGGTAATGTGATTGAATGTACGATGAGTAATATTTTTATCCGTGTAGGTAACCACTTATACACGCCAGATTTAAGCCAGTGTGGTGTTGCTGGCATTACCAGGCAAAGAATACTTGGTTTAGAAAGCTTACTTGGCTTGACTTGTAGTCAAGCAACATTAACATTACCAGAACTGCTCAGTGCAGATGAAGTGTTGATTTGTAATAGTCTGTATGGTGCATTTCAGGTCACTGCAATAGGTAATCAAACATGGGAGCAACAGAATTTGGCTTCTAAAATAAGAAATATACTCACTCATGGTTAAACGCATTAAAGGTTGGCTTTTTATCTGTCTAATCACTACTGTATTGCTAGCAGGATGGCTAGTGTACTACTCGATTACTCCGCTGAAGCTGCAGCCTAGTAGCCAAGAGATTGTGATTGCGCCTAATAGTGGGCTCCGAAGTATTGCGAACCAATTAGTCTACCAAGGTGTATTACGTGAGCCTTGGCGATTTGTTTTGATTGCCAAGCTTTTAAATAAAGAACAATATTTACAGGCTGGCAGTTACACCTTAAATAAAAACATTTCACCTTATCAGCTGTTACGCTCGCTCAATTATGGCAAGACAACCCAAGGTAGTGTTACTTTTATTGAAGGGCGTACCTTTGCACAGATGCGTGAAAAACTTGCAAAGAATGACGCAGTTAAGCAAACCATTCAAAGTTTATCTGACCGTGAAATTATGCAATTACTTGGCTCGCCTTATAACGTGCCAGAGGGGTTGTTTTTCCCAGATACGTTTTACTTTAATCGTGACACAACAGATATTGCGTTGTTGAAAGTCAGCTACGATGCCATGCAGGCTAAGCTGTATAAAGCATGGCAAAACCGAGAAGAAAACTTACCCTATAAAAATAGCTACGAGGCTTTAATTATGGCTTCAATTGTTGAAAAAGAGACAGGCAAGGCAAGTGAGCGTCCAATTATAGCGGGTGTTTTCATTAACAGAATGCGTATTGGCATGCGATTGCAGACTGATCCAACGGTAATTTATGGAATGGGTTTACAATTTAACGGTAACATACGAAAAAAAGATTTATTAACAGATACGCCCTATAACACTTATACAAGAGGTGGCTTACCACCGACGCCCATCGCAATGCCTGGTATTGCTGCCATTGAAGCCGCTTTGCACCCTGCTAAAACCCAAGCACTTTATTTTGTGGGTAAGGGTGATGGTAGTCATGTGTTTTCTAACAACCTAAATGATCATAACCGAGCAGTCGTGCGTTATCAGTTGAAAAAGTAAATATATGGAAGCCAAGTTTATTACGTTAGAAGGGATGGATGGTGCAGGTAAAAGCACGCATATCTCCAGTATTATTGAATTACTGAGCGCTCGTGGCGTAGAGGTTGTTTCAACACGTGAACCAGGCGGCACTGCGCTAGGTGAGCGTTTGAGGGAGTTGTTGTTGCATGAGGCTATGCACCCAGAAACTGAAACTTTATTAATGTTTGCAGCTAGGCGTGAGCATATTGCTCAGGTGATTAAGCCTGCATTAGCACGTGGAGCTTACGTTCTGTCTGATCGTTTCACAGATGCGACTTATGCTTACCAATGTGGCGCTAAAGGTGTAGAAGCTTCAAAAATAGAACTGTTGGAACACTGGGTGCAAGATGGCTTACAACCAGATATGACATTACTGTTTGATGTACCTGTTGAAGTTAGCATGCAACGGTTGTCCGCTGCGCGTACGCCAGATAAATTTGAAAGAGAATCTGCTGGTTTCTTTATGCGTATACGCAATGCTTATTTGCAGCGTGCACAACAAAACTCTGCCAGATTTAAAATCATTGATGGTAATCGACCTTTAGACGAGGTCGCCAAATCGGTGGCACAAGCGATAGCCTCTTTATGACTAACGCTAACACTTACCCATGGCAAACCCAACTATGGGAGCGTTTAACGCAAGATAGTCAACGCTTGCCGCACGCTATTTTGCTACATGGCAGGGCAGGCATTGGTAAGTACGATTTCGCACGTAGTTTTAGTCAGGCTTTATTGTGTTTGAATAAAATGCCGAATGGAGGCGCATGTAAAACATGTGCTAGCTGCCACTGGTTTAATGATGAGAGCCACCCTGATTTTCGTTTGTTGAGCCCTGAACAAGAAGCTGAATCTGATGATGCTGTGCCTAGTAAAAAGACCAAGAAGAAAACGCAGATTTCCGTTGCACAGATTCGTGATTTAAGTGACTTTTTGAGCTTATCAAGCCATCAAAGTAGTGGTCTCCGTATTGTTTTAATTCATCCAGCTGAAACATTGAATATAGCATCTGCAAATGCATTACTCAAAATGCTAGAAGAGCCAGCGCAAGGTGTAATTTTTATCTTAGTTGCACATCAATTGCAGCGACTACTCCCAACGATTATCAGTCGATGTCAAAAAATAAACATGCCTGTACCCAATGAGTCTCAAGCGCTGTCATGGCTAGAGGAGCAGGGGGTTAAAAATGCAAAGCAGCAATTAGCTTATTTAGAAGGCTCCCCAATTAAGGTGTTTTCTGAACAAATACAGTTTGATCAATTGTCTGATATTTGGAAACATCTGGCACTGGGCCCTAAACTGGAGCCTTATGTCCTTGCGCCGTTATTAATCGCAAACTCAGCTGAGGCTGGTGTGATCACCATTCAGAAATGGATATATGATATGGTTGCCATTAAGTTGGGGCAACAAGCACGCTATCATTTGCAACACATCGGCGCTTTGCAAGCGCTGGCGGACAGAGTAAACTTGAGTAAACTGTTCGATATGCATAAAAAAATGAATGAGTTAAGAAAATTAGCCTCACATCCATTGAATCATGAGTTGCAGATGGAAGGCCTTTTACTTGATTACACTAAGATATTTTAAATATAGATATTTTAAATCTGGATATTTTCAATATGATTTTTTTAGAGCTAGATTTTTTAATTTCGATTTTTTCGTTAATTTGATAAAAAAAATCATTTTAAGTAGAGTTTCTCACTAGAGTTTAATTATGGCTGAAGATTTACAAGACGAAATTAAAAGTGCAAATACAACTACACCCAAACCTGGGGTTTTGTCACTAGCTATCAAGGAAAAAGCCGCACTATATGCAGCTTACATGCCATTTTTAGTTGGGGGAGGGTTATTTATTCCAACCACTAAGGCATTTCAAATGGGCGAAGAAGTGTTTATGCTGCTTAGCTTGATTGATGACCCAGTAAAGCTAAAAGTGGTTGGCAATGTTGTTTGGATTACGCCCAACACACAAGGTAATAAACCACAGGGTATTGGCGTGCAGTTTAATGAAAAAAGCGGTGGCTTAGAAGCTCGCACAAAGATAGAAGGACTTTTAGGTAACGCGCTTAAATCATTACGTGCTACTCATACGATTTAGTTGGAAACCATGCTTGTTGATTCTCATTGCCATCTCAATTTCCCTGAGCTATTAGCCAACCTTCCAGCCATTAAACAGTCTATGCAGGATAATCAGGTAGGGCATGCCTTGTGCATTTCAGTCACTTTGCCTGATTTCCCTCAAGTTTTGGCACTTGCAGAGGAAAATGAAAATTTTTATGCCTCTGTGGGTGTTCATCCCGATTATGAAGACATTCAAGAGCCTACCGTCGATGAATTAATCAAACTTGCTAATCATCCTAAGGTGATTGCCATTGGTGAAACGGGATTAGATTACTTTAGACTCACGGGTGACCTAGAGTGGCAGCGTACACGGTTCCGTACGCATATACGCGCTGCGATTGCTACTGGTAAGCCGTTGGTGATTCATACACGAAACTCACCTGAAGATACCTTGCGTATTATGCGAGAAGAAAACGCACAACAAGTTGGTGGTGTGATGCATTGTTTTACAGAAAGCTTGGACGTTGCATTGGAGGCGATTGCGTTAGGATTTTATATTTCATTCTCTGGCATCATCACTTTCAAAAATGCACATACCATTAAAGAAGTGGCTAAGCATGTGCCATTAGATCGAATTCTGGTGGAAACGGATTCACCTTATTTAGCGCCAACGCCTTATCGTGGAAGGACAAACCAGCCGAGCTATGTCAAGCATGTGGCTGAGGAGGTTGCTAATCTACGAGGTATTTCTTTTGATGTGCTTGCTGCGGCTACGACGGAGAATTTCTTCCGCTTGTTTAAGCATGCTAAGCACTAATTTGTCTAATCTCTGCGCACAGTAAAATTGTAGGCGCAGGCATCACAGATAAAGGTTGTCCATGCAATTAACAATGTTAGGAGTAGGTTCAAGTGCTGGTACGCCAATGATTGGCTGCCAATGCAACACTTGCGTATCTACAGATAAGCGTAACCATAGAACGCGTTGCTCAAGTGCTATCACGATGGACAATGGCAACGTGATTCTTATCGACACAGGGCCAGATTTGCGTCATCAAGCCTTGAGGGAAGGTTTGATGAATGTGAATGCCGTGCTTTACACGCATACGCACGCTGATCATTTACATGGTATTGATGATTTGCGCGCTTACTGTCAAAAACAGCGCTGTCAAATTCCGCTATATGGTAGCCCAGACGCAATGCGACATATCGCAGATAAATTTGGCTATACGTTGCGTGAGGCAGGTGACTTTTGGGATTTACCCATCCTGAAAGTAAATCCTGTTGTTGCATCATTCACATTGTTTGACCAAGTCATCATACCGATTCCAATCAAGCATGGACACAGTGACATATATGGCTACCGAATTGGTAACTTAGTATATTTGACGGATGTTTCTGCAATACCAGACACATCGATGGCACTTTTGAAAGATGTTGATGTTTTGTTATTAGATTGTTTGCGCGTCACCCCACACTATAGCCACATCAATGTGGAACAAAGCTTGGCTTTTGCTAGTCAGATAGGGGCTAAGGTAACTTACTTGATTCATATGACACATGACTTGGAATACACTACACTCAGCGCGCAGTTGCCAGATAATGTGTTTGTTGGCTATGATGGATTAAAAATTACGATGTAGTAGTAAACCAATTAATCAGTGAGACGTTTGTTAATGCACCGATAAATGAGATAATAAAGTGTTAATTATGGAGATATATATGCAATTTAGTATTAAGAAATTATTGTTAACCATCGCAACGGCCTCTTTTTTAGCCACTTCAATGTCAGCGACGCATGCTGCACCTCCTAAAACATACACTGAGAATGAGTTTTTAGATACATTTAGCGGAAAAACTAAAAAGGTAGTGACTGATAAATTAGGTGCGCCTTTTAAAAAGGAAATGTCGGTTAAACCATCTGGCGCTAATACAGTAATGCTCAAGGCTGGCGCAGATGAAAAGAAATCTAAGCCAGTTAAAGTTGAGATGTGGTACTACAAAAACATCGTGAAATATGATCCGAAACGCACTTATAAAGAAACTGAGATCACATTTGTAAATGATAAAGCAATGAACATTGCGTTTTTTAATAACCGTTAACTTCAAACATAGCCATTATGAGATTAAGCTCTTTATAGCTAGCTAGTTTCATGATGGCAACTTCATTTAAACCTGATTTACTCTTGTCATCCAATCATCGTTGGCAGATTTAGACTATCCCGTCATTAGTTTGAAGATTAACTGAGTTTAATGAGTCGCTTCCGAACAACTCCCAACCAATTGATTTAATTGTGTAATTAGCATATTTATGTGGTGTGAATTTACCAGAAATGCGATAATAACGCTTTGATTTCCTGCAAATTTCAGAGTGTTTTATGAGCCCTAAACGTCAGCCTCCTGCCTCCGGTGAGTTATTTCAGCAAGTGTTGATCTCGCTGCTTTGATTGACTTGGAAGTCTTTCAAACGCAATGGTCCGGGTTCCTTCCCTCTAAAACAGGACGTCCTGCCACACCGCCACGGTTGAACGCCAGCTTGCTGTATCCGCAACATACCTTTGCCTTGTCCGATGAAGCGCTGATCTGGAGCTGGGTAGAGAACCCCTATTGGCAACACTTCATGTGGTGAAACGCACTTCCAACATGAGCCGCCGATTGATCCGTCCTCACTCACCCGCTGGCGTAAGC
>JAUXNQ010000045.1 GCA_030682715.1 Methylotenera sp.
TCTTAATGGAGAAATCATCATTAAGCCAGTCGCAGAAGTGACTTTAACTTTAGAGCAGCGATTAGCGTTATTTAATCCTGCAGAGCATGGTGGCGAAGTGATGGTTGCTTCACAAACAGTAGGTGCTGAAAATTGGTAAAGTCTCTATTGAACTGGGTACCAGATCGACAAGATATTATCTGGATAAACTGCAATCCTCAAGTTGGTCAAGAAATGCGTGATATCCATCCTTTCTTGGTACTGTCGCCGCGCGCATTTAATGACAAAACTTCATTGGTGATTGGCTTGCCAATGACAACTGCAGAATACAATGCCAACAATCCTTTTGCTGTGGTTGCTGGAAAAGCGTCAGGCAATAAGTCGGATAAAACCAGCTATGTTCTTTGCCATCAACCAAAGTCTTTTGATTGGCGCGTGCGTGACGCAAAGCCACATCCTTTAGGTCAATTGCGTGAGTCTTATTTTGTGCAAGTACGTGAGCTATTAAATCAAATTATTCAACTGACTTGAGCGTGCGAATAGAAGTTAGTGGGCAGACTGAACGAGATTGGCTGGACAGTTTTGAATAATAATTAGTGGTCAGTTAGATGAGAGTACACAATTACCGCCTCTTACTTCATTTCATTGTCTAAAAATCCAACCTCATCTATATCATTTTTATGTGGTAACAATGCGCTCAACAGCTTGGAGAAT
This sequence comes from Methylotenera sp., assembly GCA_030682715.1. Classification (GTDB taxonomy): domain Bacteria; phylum Pseudomonadota; class Gammaproteobacteria; order Burkholderiales; family Methylophilaceae; genus Methylotenera. The sequence goes on from JAUXNQ010000045.1 coordinate 694, forward strand.
ATGAGCAAGGTAATCTGGTACGCGCAGATCGTCTTTTTTCATACCAACTTTGCCTCAGCCAACACTTTTGCTCGAAAATTACCGGGTAATGCTTTGGGGGTGAGTACATCAACCGAAACACCAAGTAACTTCTGAAGGTGATTCTGAATCTTGGCAATATCTAGCAAACTGGTATCTGCTGTAGGGTCAACCAGCAAATCAAGATCACTGCCGTCAGTATCGTTACCATGCAGTACTGAGCCAAAGACGCGAGCATTAAGTGCATGATTGGACGCCACCACTTGGCGGATAGCTTCTCGGTTTAAGTTTAAGGCTTCAGAGGGTTTCATTTACTTTATTCATCCACGTAACTTTATGAATTATAATATATTTATCAGTATTGTATAGCAACATGATTTAACGTATTTGGATAACATTTACGATAGATGCCATCATTTACGGCGCTCCCAATCGAATAATGACAGGTAGATAAAGTGCATTATTTGAGAGACTAGCAACATGCTCACAACTGGCTGTAATCAACCAATTGGTTCACCCAAAACAACCATACCGTTAAGCAATTAAAGAATAATCTAATTAAAAATCAATAAGTTAATAAATTATATTGACTGGCATAACATTTGCACTATCTCCATCAGCGCCAATGCGCTTCATGGGAGGGTGCTGGATCTAGGCCATGCGAAGTATTGAAAGATATTAGCATGTTCAGTTACCTTCCCACCCAGCATAGTGCCAAGGTATTTCATGTAATGTAGCTTTGCAATACCAATCTAAGTAGTTGCGAATCTAGGTAATACCAATTCAGATTGAAATTTGATGTGTTGATTGCGAGTTAGCCCGAGGTGTTTTACGCCTCGGGCTTTTTTTATGATGATTATTTAAAAAGCATTCACCAAACCTAGATTACCTATAAATCGTCTCATCGATGGTTTATGAGCATTCAGACACTAGATCAAGCTTAAAAAATACTATTTACCTAATACAGAAGCAACAACGATTGGATGCTTAAAAGCAAAACTAGTTGGAGATCAACTAAACAATTACAGCGTAGAAGTAATGCGATTAAAAACGGAACAGTCAGTAGCACGCACACAAACAGATGCGGCAGTAAAGAGCCAGCATTCAACTATCTTAGCAAGCCTTACACACTACTTTTGCGTTGTTCGGCTAGGTTTTTTAAGAATGCGGCAACATCCCACTCACAACCACCACAGCCTGAAAGCGCCCCTGTCCATCTCGAGATGGCGCCCATATCCATGCCTTGTTCGAATAGGTGCTGCATTTCACCGCGTGTAGTGCCACTACAATGACAGATCACTTCATCTGCGGGGTTGGCATGTTTTTCATTCATAGAAGAGTTTACTTAGATGCTGAGACTATCTGTAGTTTAACATCTCGTATTTTTAATGCATAACGGCATAAACCTAAAATACATTAATCAAAAAGAAACAATGGCTTGACTAAAATATCCTGTTTTGGATGGAGAAGCGCATATTGGTTCTTGAATTCAAGATAATTAACAGGTCATTATTTATAACAAAACCATTTAAAGAACCTAATAATTTACTGCATAAAAAAACGGCGAACACATCACTGTATTCGCCGTTTTTTATATTTGGAGCGGGAAACGAGACTCGAACTCGCGACCTCAACCTTGGCAAGGTTGCGCTCTACCAGCTGAGCTATTCCCGCCTGACTAAAACCAATTAAAACTGCCAAATTAACACAAAAACTATTACAAAACACTGGAGGCGCGAGCCGGAGTCGAACCGGCCTAAACGGCTTTGCAGGCCGCGGCATAACCGCTTTGCTATCGCGCCAATGCTAGCATTATACCATACAACAAAAGTACATTCATTGATGACAAAATCAAGGGAGCATACTTTTTAAAACTAAAACGGCGAAGCATTTATGCATTCGCCGTTTATTGTTTGGAGCGGGAAACGAGACTCGAACTCGCGACCTCAACCTTGGCAAGGTTGCGCTCTACCAGCTGAGCTATTCCCGCGTGTCGTTAAGACAGGCGCCATTATAGAGGGTTTGAAGATATCGTCAAGTACTTGATACGCATTTTTTATCAAATTACTTGCGGTTTATTTTTGGCATTGCCGCACGCAAATAATAAGCCATTGATAGCAATGTTAAAAATGCAGCGATGACGATTAACACTTGTCCAAATAATTTGGTGGGGAACGCACCAACATTCGCAATCTCAATACGATCCCAATATAGTAGAAATAAAATTGCAATCATTTGCACGGCTGTTTTCACTTTACCGATCATGGCAACGCCTACGCTGCTACGTTGCCCTTCTCCTGCCATCCACTCACGCAATGCACTAATGGCAATTTCACGGCCAATAATAATCAAAGCCACCACAGCCCCTACACGCTCAAACTCGACTAATACAATTAATGCCGCCGCTACCATTAACTTATCAGCAACAGGGTCTAAAAAAGCACCAAACGAAGAGGTTTGGTTCAGTTTCCGCGCCAGGTAGCCATCAAGCCAATCCGTGAACGCTGCGATTGCGAATATTATAGTCGCCGTTAAATTAACCCAATGTGCGGGTATAGCGCCAAAGTCTTGTGGATTTGTAGGCAAATAAAAAATAATGACAAATACTGGTATCAATAAGATACGGAGCCATGTCAGCATGGTTGGGATGTTGCAAGTCATATAGTTAATCTCAAAAAAATACCAATTCTCATCTATTGCAAATTATCATCAACTGCCAATTATTTAGTGCAATTCGCCATATATTTTCTCAGCCAAACTTTGGCTAATACCTTCAACATTGGCAAGTTCGTCAATACTAGCATTTTTTACGCCATCTAAACCGCCAAAACGTGTCAGAAGCGCTTTGCGGCGCTTAGCACCAATCCCTTCAATATCTTCTAGGCTTGAATGCAATCTCGCTTTTGCGCGTTTGGCGCGATGGCCTGTAATGGCAAATCGATGCGCTTCATCTCGTATCTGTTGCAACAAATGCAAACCTTTGTTGTCTTTTTCCAAGTTAATCATTTCACCAGTATCGGAAAATATCATGGTTTCTAAACCTGGTTTACGATCTTCACCTTTGGCAATACCTACTAGTAAAATATCATCCAGGCCGACTTCAGCCATGACGTCGATCGCCACGCCAAGCTGACCTTTACCACCGTCAATAAACACCAAATCTGGACGTTTACCTTCACCCGCGGCTACTTTCTTATAACGTCTGGTGAGTACGTCTCGCATCGCCGCGTAGTCATCACCAGGGGTAATGCCAGTGATGTTATAACGTCGATATTCACTATTCTGCATATCGCCACGGTCAAATACGACACAACTGGCAACGGTGGCCTCACCCATTGTATGGCTGATATCAAAGCACTCCATACGTTCTGTACTATCCGGCAGGTTCAATGCTTCTCGCAGCGCAATCAGTTTAGCTGCTTGATTAGCCGAGGTTGCAGCACGCTGGCTTAACGCTAACTCCGCATTGGTTTGCGCCATTTTTAACCATACGCGTTTATCACCAATCGGATTAGTGTTGATTTTTACTTTACGTCCCGCTTGCTCGCTCAGTACTTCTTCAATCAATTCTGTTTCAATTTTAACGCCAACCACAATGAGTGGCGGTGTATTCTGTGCAACATAATGTTGTGATAAAAAGGCTTCCATACTGGTTTCTAAAGTTTCGCCTTCTGAATTTTTTGGCATATAACTTCTATCGCCCAAATGCCGCCCGCCTCGTATCATCACCAGATTAATACAATGCTGACCTTGTAGCTCGGCACAAGCGATCACATCAGCATCTGATACATTAAAATCACTGACGAACTGCTTAGCCTGTACCTGATGCAACGCCTGAATACGATCTCTAAATACAACCGCAAGCTCATAATCTTGTTTCTCCGCGGCAATGTTCATTTGCTCTGCAATCGTATCGATCACTTCTGTGGTTTTACCTTGCAAGAACATCGCCGCCTGATGCACGTCATTACGATAATCCTCTGCCGAAATAAAGCCTACGCATGGTGCAGTGCAACGCGCTATTTGATGCTGCAAGCATGGGCGACTACGGTTGGCGAACACGGTATTTTCACAAGTACGTAACTTGAAGACCTTTTGCAGTAACTGGATACTTTCACGCACCGCAACTGAGTTGGGAAATGGCCCGAAATACTGGTTACCTTTGCGTTGTGATCCTCGATGAAATGCTAACCGTGAATATCCATCGCCTGTCAGGGTGATGTAAGGATAAGATTTATCATCTCGAAACAACACGTTATAACGCGGCATCAAGCCTTTAATCAGGTTATTTTCAAGCAATAAGGCTTCCGCTTCACTGCGCGTGACGGTTGTTTCTAAGCGCACGATATTGCTGACCATCATTCGCGTACGTGGGCTTGATATATTCTTATTGAAATAAGAAGAGACACGCTTCTTGAGGTCTTTGGCTTTACCTACGTAAATGACCTCGTCGCTAGCGTTAATCATGCGATAAACGCCTGGCAAGTTAGGTAGGTTTTTTAAGATGGGTTTGGGGTCGAACATGAGCGTATTTTAACAGCCCATTAATTGAATTGGCTGAAATCAGTGACGGTAAATATAACAAGATGAATATTTACCGTCACCGCCATCACTAAAGAGAGTCACGCTAAAGCGAATTACTCTGAGATTTTTTTAATATTTTCTAAACCTGATTGGAAAATACCCAAAATTGCCGCTTTAGCTGCCGCATCATCTTGACCAGCTGCGCCAGGATTAGCTGGGTCTTTACGTTTAAAGTTTGCGCTCCAAACAACGGTTGTTTTACCATCAGCACTTTCTTTAACCTTTAAAGTTGCGCCATATTCACGTACAGGTAATACGCTTTCAGTGATTTCATACTTCATTGTTTTAGAAGCAGCATCATAACTGGTCAGCACTTCGTTAATTTTGCCACCGTCTTGTGTAGTTAATACACGCGTAGCGCCAACTTCATCAGCTTTGCCGCTGGTGATTTCAGTTTTAGCAATCGCTGGGTGCCAGCTCATATCGGCAAAACTACCAATCTTTGCCCATACTTTGTCAGCTGGTGCATTAATTTCAATGGTTTCTTTCAAACGGATTGTTTCGTCAATCGCAGCAGTTGCTTGGTTAGTAAACGCAAACAATGAAACCAACATTGCTGTAAAAAATTTACTCATAAAACCCTCAAAATATTAATAATTTAAAAATACGCTCGCCTCATACGAGCGGATTAAGAATATACATGATTATTTACGCGATATGTGCGCAAAATAGTGATACACCTAATAGTCGTCTAACCACTAGATGTCCAATCATTAGGCGCCTAATCATTAGACATCAAATTTAAGCATCTAGCAACTCACCTGCTATCGCCCAATCCTCAAATGCAATTTCTTCAAAAGTAATGTAGGTATAAGACTTTGGCTTATGTGCAACACGTTCTAGTGTTTCTGTAATTTCTTTAGCAATTTGCGCTTTTTGTTCTCGAGTCACTTCACCCGCTAATTTAATATTCACATATGGCATGCTTATTCCTCCTTTAGTTTACAAAAGTTAAGGAAACACGAAATAAATGGCTACGCGGGCGAATTGCTTCGTTGCTCGGTACTCGCAACCTCACTGTACACCACGTACTATCTCGGTTTCTGCGCTCCGTGCGCCTCTCACTTCATCCCGCTCGCTCACTTACTCCGTGCTTCCTTAGTTTAATGGCCGTGGTCATGCGGATGCTCATGGTCGTGTTGGTGATATTTAGTCACCTGACCTTTTAATGTTAATAAGATATCCCGCATTAAATTTAAAGTAAGTAGCAATAGCAAAAATGAAATCAATAATGACAGAATAGGGTCAATCAGCATCCAGCCTGTAAAATAAATCACTACACCAGCAGTTACCGCAGCAACAGAGCCTAACAAATCACCTAAAACATGAAGAAAAGCCGCACTGTTATTTAAGCTCTCTCCATGTTCATGCGCCTGATGATGCAGTTGTTTAGCCACAATCAGATTAACAATTAAGCCAATGCTTGCAATGACGATTAAACCAAAGCCTTGTACATGGTGCGGCTGTTTAAACCTAGAAATTGCCTCAATTACGATAAAAACGACTACCAGCAACATAGTAACCGCATTGATGATTGAAACAATCAACTCCGCATAACTAACACCCGAATGATGCCGAGCAACATTGGGTTTCTTACTCATGACAGAGGCCATCCATGCCAACCCTAGCGCGGCAACATCAGAGAACATATGCCCAGCATCGCTTAAAAGTGCTAGTGAACCCGTGTACCAGCCTCCGACTGCTTCTACGATAGCAAAAATCAGTATGAGTAAGAATGGTATGAAATAATGATCGTGATCATCATGGTTGTTGTGTGTTGATGTGTTCATAAGCTAAATGCTAACCCAAAAATATAGGATAATGTCGGCTTATCACTATTTTTAATCATACTTATTTAATCATTCTATGCTCAGTTATCGCCACGCATTTCATGCAGGCAACCACGCCGATGTGCTTAAGCATTATGTACTCGGCCTAGTGCTTGCTCACACCAAACAAAAAGATAAACCATTTTGGTACATTGATACGCATGCAGGTGCTGGGATGTACAGCCTGCAAGATGGCTATGCAACACAAAATCAAGAGTTCGAAGCAGGCATTAGCAAACTATTATCGGCTAAAAACTTACCACAATCCTTAGCAGATTACGTTGCACAGATTCAGTCATTCAATACTGGCAACTCACTGAACCTTTACCCTGGCTCACCTATGCTAGCTGAACCCTATATGCGTGCAGATGACAGAATGCGCCTGTTTGAATTGCACCCTAGTGATTACCAGTTACTATCAGAAAACTTCGAAGGCTTTGGTAAGCAAGTTAAAGTTGAGATGCAAAATGGCTTTAAAGGTCTAAAGTCCTGCCTACCTCCATCACCACGCCGAGCTGTAGTATTGATAGACCCACCTTATGAAGATAAACAAGATTATCTCTACGTAGTAGAAGCCATTAAAGACAGTTTAAAACGATTCCCTACTGGGTCATATATCATTTGGTATCCATTATTACAGCGCCCAGAACCCGCTGAGATGTTAGATGCGCTATTTGCACTTAACGTACCAGACTGGCTACATGTAACTTTATCTGTGGAAGCCCCTTCGGAAGAGGGATTTGGCATGTATGGCAGCGGATTATTTATCATTAACCCGCCATGGACGCTACCTAAAACCTTAGCAGAAACAATGCCTGTTTTAACAGAACTACTTGCACTGGATGAGACGGCAAGTTTCACTTTAGATAGCCAGATTGAATAAAAAACTGCTGTTCAAACTGCTACAATACGCACAAGTTTTACTATCATTTTTTAAAGGGTTTTACATACCATGCAACAAAAAAGCAAACGACAAGCAACTGAATATAAACAAGGTAGCATTATGTCCAACATTTTATTTGGTAGCCGTTGGTTACAATTACCGCTTTATTTAGGTTTAATTGTAGCGCAGGCTGTATACGTGTTCTTTTTTGGGGTCGAACTTGTTCATTTAGTATCAACTGCACACAAAATCGTTGAAGCAGACATTATGCTGATCGTATTAGGCTTAATTGACGTGGTAATGATTTCAAACCTGCTGATTATGGTGATTGTTGGCGGCTATGAAACGTTTGTTTCACGCCTTAACTTGGAAGGTCACCCAGATGAACCAGATTGGCTCTCTCACGTTAACGCTAACTTATTGAAAGTAAAACTAGCGACTGCCATTATTGGTATTTCATCGATTCACTTGCTTAAGACCTTTATCAATGCGCAAAACTTATCAGATAAAGTATTGATTTGGCAGACGGTTATTCACATGACATTTGTACTATCAGCTGTGGCCATTGCTTACATCGATAAACTTATGGCGCATTCACAACCGCCAGAACACTAGCATCATTTAGACCCCTGCGTAATCTAGTAGAACCGCATCACTCTACGTGGTGCAGTTTCTACATAGCGTATTGAAAACTTATGGATGGTAATCGTTTTCTCGTTTTCAGTTTCTACACTTACGCGCCAATCACCTTCAGCTAGGTTATTTTTGTAAGTATAACCTCTGAAACCTGCATGACGCCCACCAGATAGATCAAAACCAATGTGTGACTGCGTCACCCATCCTTGCTTTTTATTGTAATGCTGCCAGCGGTGGTAGAGCTTGGTGTTAAGTCCAGGTGGTGCGAATATTGAAGAAAAACAATAGACACGCTGGCCTTCTACCATCTTTAAATCATTACTAGCTGTGTACCAAAACATCCACCAGATTGATGGCTGGTGCACTAATCGATATTGACCATCTATCTTATCTAACTCAAACGCCATCACAACGTCACGCTTCACAAGAGGTACTGGCGGAATCATATCCGCCGCATAGGCTAACATAAGTAATACCGCAATTGCCGCAACAGGCTTGATACTACCTAGCTGATTGGGTGTTTTTCTATATAGCCAAAAAGCTAAACTAGCACCAAGTAACGTACTTAAATAAAACCATATCTCATTAATACTACCTAGCGTAAATGGCAATGCAAAGTTAAATAGCAACATTGCACACAAACCAAACATAGACCAACTTAAGGTAAAGCGTTTATATTCACTCTCTAAAAACTCATTTGCTACTAATAATACAGCTAGAACTAGCGACATTAGCCATGATAGCCAGTGACTAGAACTTTTAAAATATAAGATGAATAATGCACTGAAAAGACTACCAAACAGGAACTGAAGTAAGAAGTACGGGACGCGTGGCCTGTAGTGCCGTTTAAAGATCGATACTAACCTACCCTCACTATTTTCAATGGATATTGGATGGCCGATTAAATAGAGAATAATTGCCGCACAAAGAAGGTATCCAGCAAATATCCATAAATCCGAAGCGACAACGTTGTGGCCTATCGTCAAAGCATCCCACACAAAACCTGAAATAAAAAATATCGCAGGTAAAAAGTCGGTGAGCCTACGTGCGCGGGGCATGCCTACTGGCATCTGAGAAGTATCAGTTAAAGAAATCATATGGGGTTAATACAGAGCCTATAAGAAATTGCCAAGCACATACCCAATGATAATACCGATGATTAACGCGACGGTAAGCCCACGATAAGTAAGCACATCTTTTGAATAACCGCGCTTAATGGCGACAAATGACACCATGTAACCAATCGCATTTAACAGCCAAATGATGGAGAGACTGAGTACCTTCACAATTAACGGGCCGATAAAAGGCACCAAGCCAATCACACCTAGAATCCAAACAAACACATTGGAGATAGCGCCAAATAACAGAACGCCTGCAGTAACTACTTTGGCATCCCAACTGAAATACCAAGCAGCAAGAACCACAGCTAGCAATAGCAAACTTAGCGGCAACATTCGCTTCCACGCACCACGTTTAGGTGGTTGCGTGATGACCTCTGGATTAAAGATTTCTTTATTATCCTGCGCCCGCGGCTTTGTCATAGCGCTATCAAACCAAACACGAAGAATTCAATATTTTCAATCACATAAGCTTGAGACACTTAAACTTGCTCAGTGATTGGAATGACTTTTTTACCGCTAGAGAGCGCTTCCAAAGAGGGCGTGTAATCCGTCATTTGATCAAAGTTTAAATATTTATAAATTTCAGCGGTATTCGCTAGTTTATTGCCTACTGTTTCTAAATATTCTGCATGTGTAGGCATACGGCCTAACTTAGCACAAACTGCGGCAAGCTCAGCTGAACCCAAATAAACGCGCGCATCTTTACCCATACGGTTATCGAAGTTACGAGTGCTGGTTGAAAACACTGTCGCTTTATCTGCCACACGCGCTTGGTTACCCATACATAGTGAACAACCTGGCACTTCTGTTCTGGCGCCAGCAACACCAAACACAGAGTAGACACCTTCATCACGCAATTGCGCTTCATCCATACGAGTTGGTGGTGCAATCCATAAACGTGTTGGAATGCCGCCCGAACCTTCTAACACTTTAGCCGCTGCACGATAATGGCCAATATTCGTCATACAACTGCCGATAAATACTTCGTCAATCTTATCGCCAACCACAGCACTGAGAGATTTAATATCATCTGGGTCGTTAGGGCAAGCAACCAATGGCTCTGTGATTGTATTGAGATCAATTTCAATCACGTGCGCATAATCAGCATCTTTATCGGCCTCTAATAATTCAGGCTTAGCCAACCAAGCTTGCATGCTCGCGATACGGCGTTGTAAGGTACGTGGGTCTTGGTAGCCGTTATCAATCATGTTTTGCAACAACACGATATTTGAAGTCAGAAACTCAATGACAGGTTCTTTATTTAATTTTACGGTACATCCATTGGCAGAACGCTCAGCTGAAGCATCGGCAAACTCAAATGCTTGCTCTACTTTTAAATCTGGCAGGCCTTCGATTTCAAGGATTCTGCCATTAAACACATTCTGTTTACCTTGTTTACCAACGGTTAAGGTACCTTCTTGAATCGCGGCATACGGAATTGCATTCACTAAATCACGTAAGGTAATACCTGGCTGCATTTCACCTTTAAAACGCACTAATACAGACTCAGGCATATCTAATGGCATCACACCCATTGCCGCAGCAAATGCAACTAAACCAGAACCCGCTGGGAATGAAATGCCAATCGGGAAACGGGTATGTGAGTCGCCGCCTGTACCCACAGTATCAGGCAACACCATGCGGTTTAACCATGAGTGAATCACACCATCACCTGGACGTAAGCTTACACCACCACGGCTGCTCATAAACTCTGGCAAGCTGTGCTGCAATTTAATATCCACTGGTTTTGGATAAGCCGCTGTGTGGCAGAAACTTTGCATCACTAAGTCAGCGCTAAAGCCCAAACATGCCAACTCTTTAAGCTCATCACGCGTCATACCACCTGTGGTATCTTGTGAACCGACCGTTGTTGCCTTAGGCTCACAATATGCGCCAGGGCGAACACCCGTACCTTCTGGAAAACCACAAGCTCTACCTACCATTTTCTGCGCCAGCGTATAGCCTTTGCCAGTGTCTTTTGGTGCGATTGATTGAATAAATAAATCTGATGGTGGCAAGCCCAATGCTTGACGAGCATTAGTGGTTAAGCCACGACCAATAATCAATGGAATACGGCCACCAGCACGTACTTCATCTGGCATTGTCGTTGGCGCTAGTTCAAATTTGCTAATCACTTCACCTTGTGCATTTAATACTTGTCCTGCATAAGGTTTAATGGTGATCACGTCACCCATTTGCATTTTTGATACATCACATTGAATCGGCATCGCGCCTGAATCTTCTGCGGTATTAAAGAAAATCGGCGCTATTTTGGTGCCTAAAATGACCCCACCAGTGCGTTTGTTTGGAATATTAGGAATATCATTACCCATAAACCACTGCACTGAGTTGATTGCTGACTTACGTGATGAACCTGTTCCTACCACGTCACCCACATAGGCAATTGGCAAACCTTTTTCTTTCAATGTTTCAATGGTTTGTAAGCCTTCTGGCATTTTATTCACCAGCATTGCTTTTGCATGCAATGGAATATCTGGGCGACTCCAAGCCTCTTGTGCTGGGCTCAAATCGTCAGTATTGGTTTCACCATCTACTTTAAATACGACGACTTTAATTTCATCCGCTAATATTGGCGCATTGGTGAACCATTCTGCATTTGACCAAGACTCGATGAGTTTTTTAGCATGCGCGTTGCCTGCTTTCATTTTTTCATCGACATCATGGAATGCATCAAACATGAGGATCGTTTGAGACAATGCCTTTACAGTTGCATCTGCCATGGTTGGATTAGTCGCCGACAGATCTAATAGCCCTACTAATGCTTGAACATTGTAGCCACCAAGCATTGTGCCCAACAAAGCAACCGCTTGCTCAGCGCTCACTAAAGGCGACGAAGCTTTGCCGTGCGCGATATCTGACAAAAATGCCGCTTTCACATAGGCAGCCTGATCCACACCTGCTGGTACGCGATTTTCAAGCAAATCGGCCAACAGTTTTTCTTCACCCGCTGGCGGATTTTTAAGTAGCTCGACAAGTTGTGCAACTTGTTCTGCTGATAATGGTAATGGAGGAAGTTGTTGTGAAGCACGCTCTTGTACGTGCGCTGCATAGGCTTTTAACATAACGGTTTTCTGCTTAGATTTCTAGTTAAATAAAATTGTGATTATTATAAACTAGCTTAACTTAATGTTGATTAGTGCATATATGATGATTCACGCATTGATATTAAGTGACCATCTATAAAATCAAATCAGCAAAGCTAGTTCGTTAAATGTAATGTGCTTGCAAATGGTGTGCCACAGCTAGTGCCTTTAATCGAAGCTTCAAATCTTTCTAAGACCTCACTCTGATAACCCTTGCCATGTTTAAGCTCTAAAAAGGCACGGACTTCGCTGGCATCGGCAAATCCGTTTTTATCTGTGTCCATCGACACCACATTATCTTCTACCGTGGGACCGATATATCTGCCTTGCGTGTCGGTCAATACATCAAGCACTGTAGCTGCATGCGCATGGAACGTCGGTATCAAGCAAACCAATATCAATAGCTTTGTCATTTGTGATTTCATCAACTTACTCCTTCGTATGAATTAAGAGTGATAATTCAAGCGATAATTCACATACAATAATTCACAAGCATAATTCATAAAACATAATGCATTCAGTCTATCACTTATTAACTCACTGGATGAACCACTATCATTTCATCTGAGGCTTTACGTTGCGCTATTTTATGCTTCCACTCCGCAGGGCCAGTGGTATGCACTGAACTGCCACGACTATCAACGGCTACGGTTACTGGCATATCCTGCACCGTAAACTCATAAATCGCTTCCATGCCCAAATCAGCAAAGGCTAGGACTTCAGCTTTTTTAATGGCTTTACTTACCAAGTAAGCCGCTCCACCAACGGCGGTTAAATAAACGGATTGATATTTAGCAATGGTTGCTATCGTTTCTTCACCGCGCTCAGCTTTGCCAACCATGCCTAACAAGCCTGTTTGGCCCAACATGGTTTCTGTAAAACTATCCATACGTGTAGCTGTGGTAGGGCCTGCCGGACCGACCGCTTCAGCGCCGACCGCATCTACTGGGCCTACGTAATAAATAAAACGGTTAGTAAAATCTATTGGCAGTTTTTCGCCTTTTTGCAGCATCGTGACCATGCGCTTATGTGCTGCATCTCTGCCTGTTAGCAGTTTGCCATTGAGCAATAATGTCTGCCCTGGCTGCCAAGCTTGTATTTCTTGCTGAGTAATCGTATCAAGATTTACCCGTAAAGACTGCTCACTAGGTGCCCAATTAACATCAGGCCATTCTGCCAAATTCGGGGCTTCTAGCACGGCTGGGCCACTGCCATCCAACTCAAAATGTACATGCCTAGTGGCAGCGCAATTTGGAATAATCGCCACAGGCAAACTCGCCGCATGGGTGGGGTAATCTAATATTTTCACATCCAGCACAGTGGTTAGGCCACCCAAGCCTTGTGCACCTATGCCTAGATTATTGACTTTCTCAAATATCTCAAGCCTTAATGCTTCAATTTTATTCTGCGCGCCGTTTGCTTTAAGCTCATGCATATCAATAGGCGCCATCAGTGATTCTTTGGCTAACAACATGGCTTTCTCAGCGGTACCACCAATGCCAATACCCAGCATACCAGGCGGACACCAGCCAGCACCCATCGTTGGCACAACCTCTAATATCCAATCAACAATGTTGTCGTTTGGGTTAAGCATGGCAAGTTTTGCTTTATTTTCACTACCGCCGCCTTTGGCCGCAATACTCACTTCAACCTTATCGCCCGCTACCAATTCTACATGCACCACAGCAGGTGTATTGTCTTTGGTATTGGCGCGCTTACCAGCAGGGTCGCTCACAATCGAGGCACGCAGTTTATTCTCGGGTAACAAGTAGGCGCGGCGTACGCCTTCATTCACCATCTGTTCCAATGAAAGCTCAGTATCGAAATGTACACCCATACCTACTTTTACAAATGCCACCACAATGCCAGTATCCTGACACAATGGGCGCTTACCTTCTGCACACATGCGAGAGTTGGTCAGTATCTGCGCGATTGCATCTTTTGCCGCTGGCGACTCTTCCTGCGCATAAGCGGCGGCTAATGCCTGAATAAAGTCTGCTGGGTGATAGTAAGAAATATATTGCAAGGCATCTGCAATGCTTGCAATAAAATCCTCTTGTTTAATCTTAGTCATCGTATGATTTATCGTGTTGATTTTGCTATCGCAATGGTTGAGTTAATATCTTTACGTAAGATTTTACCATTCTTAGTACGCGGGAAATCTTTTGCCAGATAAACCGTTTTAGGCGATTTATAAGCCGCAAGATGCTGTTTACCAAACTGCAATAAGTCATCTGGGGTGACGCTTACTTCTGGTTTCAAAATCACATAAATCACCACCAGTAGTTTATCTTTTTCAATTTCCTCGCCGATCGCCGCGCAATCTGCCACACCAGGATGTCCTTTGTACACACGCTCAATTTCATATGGCGATACACGATACCCAAAACTTTTAATGATGTCGTCTTTACGTCCTAAAAACCAAATATAACCATCAGCATCGTATTTTGCATAATCTCCGGTAAAAAAGTAGCCATCATGCTTATATTTGTTCGTTTCATCATCTAAATTCCAATAGCGCAAAAACAAGCCTGGATCAGTATCTGTGACGCAAATCATGCCCTCTTCACCTGTTGCAACCTGTTCACGTGTGTCTGGATTTAACAATTGAATATCGTGCCCAGGTTGTGGAAACCCTGCTGACCCTGCACGGATAGGGCGAAACTTGCTTTGTGACAAGTAGTATGAAAACTCACTCATCCCCACTGCCTCATAGATATCCAAACCAAAACGTTCACGCCATTGGTTTAAGACCTCATCTGACAAGTGCTCACCCGCACTCATGTAGTGGCGCATGCTTGGCAGCTGTTCTTTTGCCGTGGTGGTTTTCTGTAATATCTGGCGATAGATAGTTGGCACGCCAATAAAGATAGTCGCCTGATGTTTTTGTATGAGATCTAGCCATTTTTGCGCATCATTTTTACCCTCATGCACAATCACAGTTTTACCTAAGTACAAAGGATCCATCAAACCAGTACCTAGCACGTAAGTCCAGTTAAACTTGCCAGAGTGCATGATTCTATCTTGCACTTGCTCACTGTAATTAAACCAATACTCTGCTGCAGGCTGACGTCCTAATAGAGCGCGGTGTGCGTGCAGCACGCCTTTTGGATAACCTGTAGTCCCTGAGGTGTAAACTAGATAAGCTGGGTCTTCGGCTTTGGTGATGGGCATCTTTTCTACTACTCCCACACTTGCCATCGTTAGCTCAAGGTCATGTACCGCCAGTTTACTAGGCGCAATTGTCTGTGTTAGTTGCGTTAAAAGTACATGTTTTAGATTTGGCGTATTACCTAAAGCCCCCTCTAGCTGCGACTGCATCGCATTCCATGCAGTAGCATCCGTCACTAGCACGGTAGCTCCTGAATCTTTGGCTAAATAAGCCACTTCTTCAGCGGTGAGCAAGGTGGAGGTTGGCACTGAAATAGCGCCCATTTTCATCGCACCTAAAAAAGCAATTGGGTAATCTAAGCTATTAGGTAAACGAATTAACACACGATCGCCAACTTTAACACCTAAATCACGCAAAATTTGTGCAAAAAGATTAGTTTTAAGTGCCAGTTCAGCAAAAGTAATAGTAGAAGTGCCTAAAGCATCATCTTCTACAATCATGGCAATCTCATTGGCTTGCGCAGCACCTAAATGCTTATCAGAACAAGCGACACCAATATTAAAATATTCTGGAATTTGCCAATCCCACTTTGGAAAGTCAGTCAACATTATAAGAGCACTCCATATGGCCAGTTTTCTCGCACAACCTGTGCAGGTAGCAGTTGTAAAACATGCAACGCAAACTCCATATCACTGGATTTAAGCGCACGTAATGCATGTGCTCTTAATAGGGTTTGCAAAGCTTTACCAAACATTGGCGGATCTAACATTTCGCCATCAAATTTAATGGCACCGCCGAGCAGCGCATCTGCTTCAATCGCTGCTTTTAAAATACTAACTTTTTGCGCAACTTCAGTTGGAGATGGCGTGTAAGCTGTTTTGCAAAGGTGGATATGCCCAGGATGGATGACTTGCTTACCTGTTAAGCCCATTGCAGCCTCTTTACAAGCATGCTTGTAAACAACACGCGATTCGTTATCACCATGCAAATCCAGCCAGCGACGCACATCATGCGGCTCTAGGTATTTTTCTGGCATGGCACTGGCGCCGATGAGCGTTTCCACACCGCCAATCACACCTTTACCAGCAATACGTGCTTCAAACATCAATGTATTCATGTAAAACTGTAGTTCATCAATCCAGTTTTCTGGCGTGATTTGAATGCCCATCGCTTTTGAAAAGTCATGAATCCCAAACACCACATGTTTAACCGTGGTGTACTGCATTAAATCAGGCGCTATTTTTAACGATTTCGGGTGTTCAATAATCGGCTGAATCGTAATTTTCGGGTTAACGCTAAGCAAGAAGCTTGATAAATCACGCACTTCTGCTGCGCCATAAGCTTCACCTGCTTTAGCCAACATCACGACATCGATGTAATCACCCATATCGCGCACTAACTGCATATCTAGCTCGTATTCATCTGTTCTAAATGAGTTGGCACGAATAGCAACGGTAACACGCTCGTTCATTTTGCGGAGTAAGGGCAGCTCTTTCCGTAACAAATCACGGCTCATTGCTTTTTGGCGGCAACCGTCTTCCAAGTCAAAAATCAGTGTATGTGCATGCGTAAAGTGCGCATGTTTTTTCATACGCGCAGACGCTTGCTCCATATCCTCATAAATACCCAAGCTAGGCGCATATTTAACTGGCGGATAATACAACTGTATGCCAGGCCAATAATCGCCTAGCGCTTTGGCATCGAAAGAGATTGGCTCTTCACCTATATGCATCATCATCTTATTCAGCCTCCTGTGGTTTATTTAATCTGGCAGTCTTTATTTTGTAAATCATTGCATTTCTTGCTTTTTCTTTTGCACTAGTTGCATTGCTCATCTCACTCGTATTGTTAATCAATGCCCAGAATTCATTATCTGGTAGTGCGAGTAAAGCATCGAACACTTGCAACTCATCTAAAGTCAACGCATCGTATTGATAAAGCACAAAATTTTGCAGCACTATATCAAGCTCTAACAAACCTCTTCTACAGCGCCATGCAAAGCGCCGTTGTTCTGCATCTCTTAGGATTTCTGCATTCATCATCATGGCACCTCAAATCGCTTTAATTGATACGGTTTTCTTTGTCGCTTTAGCTTCTTTTGCGCGCTCGATTTTTAAATCTTTAATGCTGGCAATTGCAGCATTCGGGTTCAGTTTTTTCGGGCATACGTCTACACAGTTCATAATATTGTGGCAACGATACAAACGGTATGGATCTTCTAGACTCTCCAAACGCTCTGCTTCTGCCTGATCGCGAGAATCGACAATAAAACGGTAAGCCTGCATCAAACCAGAGGGGCCTACGAACTTATCAGGATTCCACCAAAAGCTCGGGCAAGAAGTTGTACATGCGCCGCACATAATGCATTCATACAAACCATCTAACTTTGCACGATCTTCTGGGCTTTGCAGACGCTCAGTTTCTGGCAACGGATCATCGTTGATTAAATAAGGCTTCACTGAATTGTAATGCTCAAAAAACTGCGTCATATCAACAACTAGGTCGCGTATCACAGGCAAACCTGGCATTGGGCGCAGCACGACAGGTTGCTCAAGTTCGGATAACTTGGAGGTACAGGCCAGACCATTTTTACCGTTAATATTCATGGCATCACTACCACAAACACCTTCACGGCAAGACTTACGTAGCGACAGAGTATCATCGTATTGCTTGATACGAATCAGCGCGTCCAGCAACATTTGGTCGCCGTCTTGCAATTCAATTTCATAATCTTGCATGTACGGCTTTTTATCTTCATCTGGGTTGTATCTATAAATAGAGAACTTCATATCAATAAACCCTCGCTTTAGGCACAAATGGTTCTACAGTTAATGGTTGTAAACGCACAGGTTTATAGAGCAACTGATGGTTATTTTTATAGTAGAGTGAATGCGTTAACCAATTTCCATCATCTCGCTCAGAAAAGTCTTCTCGCGCATGTGCGCCTCGGCTTTCTTGTCGGTTGTTTGCTGCATGCATCGTAGCCACTGCAACCTCAATCAAGTTGTCCAACTCCAACGCCTCTATACGCGCTGTGTTAAACACTTGGCTTTTATCTTTAATTTCAATACGCTGCACACGTTCTGCAATTTCATTGATTTTAGCCACGCCGTCTTGCAATAAATCTGGAAACCTAAACACACCGCAATTGGTTTGCATGGTTTTACGCATGGCAGCACCAACTTCAGCCACGTTTTCGCCATTTTTTTGATTATTTAGACGAGATATCCGTGCTAATGTTTTCTCTGCAACATCTACTGGCAATGGCTTATGCGGCTGATTTAACGCAATCTCTTGCGCCATTTTGTCACCTGCTACTTTGCCAAATACCACTAAATCTAACAGTGAGTTTGAACCTAATCGATTAGCACCATGTACTGAAACGCAAGCACACTCGCCCACTGCATATAGGCCATTTACGACTTTTTCGCTGCCATTGCTTGGCTCGACTACTTGCCCATCTAAATTGGTTGGCACACCGCCCATCATGTAGTGCGCTGTCGGCACAATCGGAATTGGGTCAACGACTGGGTCAACATTCGCAAAAGTTTTAGCAATTTCACGGATACCTGGCAAACGCTTACTAATTAGCTCTTCGCCCAAATGGTCGAGCTTTAAATACACCGCATCTTTATTTTTGCCAACACCGCGACCAGCTTTAATTTCTGTGGCAATGGCGCGTGAAATCACATCTCGGCTCGCTAAATCTTTCGCATGAGGAGCATAACGCTCCATAAAGCGCTCACCTTCAGAGTTAACTAGATAGCCCCCTTCGCCGCGCACCCCCTCAGTAATCAGCACGCCTGCGTGTAGAACACCTGTTGGGTGGAACTGCCAGAACTCCATGTCCTGTAACGGCAGACCCGCACGTACCGCCATACCTAGACCATCTCCTGTGTTTATAAAAGCATTAGTGCTCGCTTGAAATATACGGCCAGCCCCACCCGTTGCTAGCATTGTGGTTTTAGCTTGCAACACATGAATATCACCAGTTTCAATTTCTAGCGCAATCACGCCTAGCACGTCGCCATCAGCGTCGCGAATTAAGTCCAGTGCAAACCATTCAACAAAAAATTGAGTATTTGCACGGATATTACGTTGATACAAAGTATGCAACATGGCATGCCCTGTTCTATCTGCCACCGCACAGGTACGTGAAATAGGCTTTTCACCAAAATTTTGCGTCATGCCGCCGAATGGGCGCTGAAATATTTTGCCGTTCTCTAAGCGATCAAACGGCATGCCGAAATGCTCAAGCTCAATAATGGCTTTAGCGGCGTTCTTGCACATAAACTCAATGGCATCCTGATCACCTAAATAATCAGAACCTTTAATTGTGTCGTACATATGCCAAAGCCAGTTATCGCCAGACACATTACCTAAAGCTGCCGCCACACCGCCTTGTGCCGCCACAGTATGTGAGCGTGTTGGAAACACTTTAGACAGCACAGCGACTTTCACGCCTGCTTCCGCCAACTGTAGTGAAGCACGAAGCCCCGCACCGCCGCCACCGACAATCACTGCATCAAACTGATGATTTTTTATATTCATATGAGACTTAAAGCTTCCATAAAATAATGCTTACCCAACACAGGTAACCAATCAACAACATATCAACGACAATCTGCAAAAATGCACGCAACCTTAAGTTAAAAACATAGTCTTTAAATACATCGCGTACACCAAGCCACGCATGTACAAACAGGCTGACAAAAAACACCAGTGTTAATACGCGCCACCACCAAGGGGTCATTAACATTAACCATGACCCATAATCACTAGGTTGCCTAATAGCCAGCACCAGCAACATCATGAACATATAAGCCACCATGACGACTGCTGAAATACGTTGCGTTAGCCATAAACGCATGCCTGGATATTTTTTTGTCAGTAGCTCTATCAACATAAGCGTGGCTTTTACCAAATATAATATGCAAAAATTAGCGTCGAACAGACACCTAACACCAACACAATCCGACTAGAAAATCGCGCTTTGTTTAGCGTTGTCATCCAATGCACATCCTGCCCTAAATGCCTTAACCCTGCATATAGGTGGTGAAAGAATGGCCAAGAACAACCAATTAAAATCAACTTCAACGTCCAGTGTTGAAACATCTCAGCCAACTCGGCAAAACTCGCCTCACTGCTTAGTGAAGCCTGCATTGACCAAATTAGCACTGGAATTAATAGAAACAGCAACATGCCACTCATACGATGCAGAATCGACACCACCGCGTTAATAGGCAAACGAATCGTAAAAAGATTAAGATTCTTTGGTCTATTACGGGCAGGTAATTGGTTCGGCATTTAAGCTGCTCCAGCCACTGCTTTTGACACGCGCGCTAACAGACGCGGATCAAACGGTTTAGGTATAATGTATGTTTTGCCAAATTCAAGTGCTTCTAAATTGTAAGCAGCCAACACTTCAGCTGGGACTGGTTCGCGTGCAAGTTCGCTCAGTGCATGTGCCGCTGCAACTTTCATCGCTTCCGTGATTTGTTTAGCTTTAGCGTCTAACGCCCCTCTAAACAAATAAGGAAAGCACAGCGCATTATTGACCTGATTAGGAAAGTCACTACGGCCAGTTGCCATTAAAATATCATCACGAATCGCATGCGCCACACTTGGCAACACTTCAGGATCAGGGTTAGCCAATGCAAAAATAATTGGATTTTTTGCCATGCCTTTTATCAGACTGGCATCGAGTGCATTTTTGGCTGAAACGCCAATGAACACATCGGCATTAAGCATTGCATCTGCTAAGTTTTTGATATTACTTGGCGCGATGGCAAGCTCACGATTATTATCATGCAAGTCAGGCCTGTCAGTATCCAGCACGCCTGTTCTATCTACCATCGTGATGTGATTTGCCCCCATACTTTTAAGTAATTTGGCACAAGAGCACCCTGCTGCGCCCGCTCCCAAAAACACGATTTTTGCGGTTGCCAATGTCTTACCCTGTAGCTCCAGCGCATTCAACATGGCTGCGGCAACAATCACAGCTGTACCGTGCTGATCATCATGAAACACTGGAATATCCAAACGTTTCTTAAGCTCATTCTCTATATAAAAACAGTGTGGTGCGGCAATATCTTCTAAATTAATGCCACCGAACGTTGGCGAAATATTGACCACTGTCTGAATAAACTCATCAGGTGTTTTTGCATTAATCTCGATATCAAATACATCAATCCCAGCAAAGCGTTTAAACAACACCGCTTTACCTTCCATCACAGGCTTACTTGCTAGCGGCCCCATATTACCTAGGCCTAGCACAGCTGTACCATCGGTAATCACTGCAACCAAATTTCCTTTATTGGTGTACTTATAGGCGTTGCTTGCATCAGCGTAAATCTCCCTTACTGGCTCTGCAACACCAGGCGTATAGGCAAGAGATAAGTCATCTTGCGTGGCACAAGGCTTTGATGACTCCACACTAAGCTTTCCTGGTATTGGAAACTGGTGATAATCAAGTGCTCGTTTTTTTAGATCGTCCATTTTTTGCCTTTTTACAACGCACAGTTGTCAAAATTCATAGCTGTCAAAACTCACAGTTGTCAGAATGTTTTTAATAATTTACATTAGTTAGAAGACCAGCGCAGACAGAACGAGAAGTACAGTAAGCGATATCT
This sequence comes from Methylotenera sp., assembly GCA_030682715.1. GTDB lineage: Bacteria > Pseudomonadota > Gammaproteobacteria > Burkholderiales > Methylophilaceae > Methylotenera. Next base: position 22,613 of record JAUXNQ010000045.1, read on the forward strand.
GACAACGCCAATGCTGATTTTAAAAACTTCATTCAAATACATTCACTCAAGCTCACTCATATAGTGATGGTCATCGGTTAAACACAAACCTAAACGCCACTCCATTGGTTTATCACCGTAGGTAAACGAAACGCGCTCAATACTTAACAGCGGAAATCCTTCTTTCAAACCAAGGGCTTTTGATACTTCTTGATCAGCAGCCACTGCTTTCAAGCGCTCTTCCGCACGTATCATGCGAATACCAAACTGCGATTCATACATGCTATACATCGAGCCATTGCACTCTTCCACCTTATTACCATTGAGGCCTTTAAATGTGGCAGCTGGTACAACAAGATGGTCATAAATAATCGGACGGCCAGAAAAAGTTAACAGTCGCTTTACTTCCACCGTTGCCGCACCTGCTTTAATCTCCAAAATCTTGGCGAGATAATTATCGGCTTTCGATTTAACGCATGAAATTAGCTCGTTATGTAATAGCTCTTTTTTGCCGTCAACCGCAGTCAACCTTAAAAATCTAAGCTTAGTCACCTCTTCACTATGAGTTGCAACAAAAGTACCTTTACCTTGCCTGCGAATTAAAATATTTTCGGCAGAGAGGCTATCAATCGCTTTGCGCACCGTACCTTGGCTCACTTTGTAACGTGCAGCCAACTCTATTTCACTAGGAATCACATCGCCAGGACGCCACTCACCACCAATCAAACTCTGTGTGATTAATACTTTAATCTGATCATATAAAGGCCTGTAACTAGGTGAACTCAATTGCTTATCCATAATTTTTACTACCCTAGATTTAGTTAACATCAACTTGCTTAAGGAAACACGGAACAAGTGGCTGCGCGGGAGAATTGCTTCGTTTCGCGGTACTCGCAACCTCGCTGTATACCTCATACTATCTCGGTTTCTCCGTTCCGTGCGCCTAGCACTTCATCCCGCTCGCTCACTTATTTCGCGCTTCCTTAATTTCCATGATTGAATTTATATCATGCAAAATAAAATTAGTCTAGTGTTTTATATCTTATATAAGACATAAGATAAATGTTGACACTTATTTAATTTCATCTATATAATCAAATCCACATCTTTAGAAAGTCATATTGATTATGGAATATCACATCAGACCACGGCGCTCTATGCTATATGTACCAGGCTGCAACAAGCATTATCTTGATCGCGCACGCACATTAGCGGCCGATTCTGTCATCTTGGATCTGGGCGACCCGATTCTTGTTGATGCAAAAGAGCAATCCAGAGCCAATGTAGTAGAAGCTATTCAACAAGGTGGATACGGATCACGAGAGGTGGTCGTACGTGTAAACAACCTAGATTCAATCTGGGGGCATGATGACATCCGCGCTGTAGCTAATATTGGTGCCAATGCAATTTTGTTTCCAAATATTGAGTCTCGTGAAGATGTACTCAAAGCACAATCATATTTAGATGAAGCTGGCGGTAGTCATATGCCCATTATGGTGATGATAGAAAGCCCACTTGCCGTGTTAAATGCCAAAGAAATTGCAGCTGCGTCAGATAGAATCAGCTGCATCGTGATGGCAACCTCAGACTTAATCTCTCAACTACACGCCCATGTGACGCATGAACGCTCTGCCATTTTAACTTCACTATCATTGGTGATTTTAGCAGCGCGTGCATACGGAAAAGCTGTGATTGATGGTATTACCAGCGACTTTAAAAACATGCACTCGTTTGAATATGCATGCCGAATTGGCCGCGATATGGGTATGGATGGAAAGTCACTGGTTCACCCTGCCCAAATTGCTTATTGCAATGATGCATATACTCCAAAAGCAACAGAAGTCGCTAATGCAAGACTCATTATCACAGCACTAAAAGAAGCGAATGAAGCAGGCCGCGGCACAGTGGTTGTTAACGATAAATTAGTAGAGCATCACCACATTAAAGCAGCGCAACGCTTAATTAAACTCCATGAAGCAATCCTTGAGCTTGAAGAAGAATACATATAAATGGCTACCATCATGCAATCAAACAAAACATCATCAGGACGTTTTTTTGAGCACTTCACATTAAATGAAGTGATCCAACACGCTACACCGCGCACCATTACTGAAGGCGATGTTGCGCTTTATATCGCGTTAACAGGTAGTCGCAACCCATTGCATTGTAGTGAGCCATTTGCTCAAAGCGTAGGCTACCAATCTGCTCCAATAGATGACTTACTCACGTTTCATATCGCTTTTGGTAAAACCGTACCTGATATTTCTGTGAACGCAGTGGCAAATTTAGGCTATGCAGATGTGCGCTTCTTACAACCTGTATCTGTAGGCGACACACTGAGCACATCCAGCCAAGTGATTGGGCTTAAACAAAACTCTAACGGCAAAAATGGCGTTGTCTATGTACGGTCAACCTCAGTTAACCAGCATAATCAGCCAGTTTTAAGCTGGGTGCGCTGGGTAATGGTGCATAAAAATGACGCTAATGCGCCAGCGCCCGAGACCACAATCCCTGAGTTGCCAGCGTTTGTTACAGCGAATCAATTAAACATCCCAGCATACTTAACGGCAAAGAACTTTGACCAACAGGCCACAGGCGGCAAGTTCTACTGGGAAGATTACCAAGCAGGCGAACGCATTAACCACGCGGCAGGCATGACCATCAACGAAAGTGACCATTCGCTTGCTACGCGGCTTTATCAAAACAATGCTCGCTTGCATTTTGATGCGCATTTAATGCAATCCTCCTCATTTGGCAAACGTTTGGTTTACGGCGGCATCGTTATTTCCGCATGCCGAGCACTAAGTTATGAAGGGCTAGAAAATGCCATCAGCATTGTTGCCATTAACGCTGGCACACATGCCCACCCATGCTTTGCGGGCGACACCATCTATACATTTACCGAAGTGTTAGATTGCTGGGAGTTACCAAATAGAAGCGACATTGGCGCGCTCAGACTACGCATGGTAGGCATCAAAAACATGAGCTCCGCCAGTTTGGCTGAAACTAAACAATTTAATAGCTACCACCCCAATGTAGTACTTGATCTTGATTACACCGTACTTATGCCACGCAAAGGAAATCAATAATGGCTGTGACTTTATATAAAAAACACCCGAATGAAGCGCTCTTTGGCGGCGAAAAACCATTTCCACTTATTCCAGCCTGCGAACACTTTGCTGGCAGTGAAAAACTCATACTCAAAGCACTATCGCTACAAGACAGCATTGGCGCTGTGTTTGATATTACCTGCGATTGTGAAGATGGCGCCGCCGCTGGGCAAGAGCGGGAACATGCAGAGATGATCGTGCGCGTATTAAATTCAGAAGACAATAAACACAAAATGGCAGGTGCGCGTATTCATGATTACACGCACCCAGCGTGGAAACTAGACATCGACATTTTAGTCGCTGGTGCTGGCAACCTATTGAGCTATATCACGATTCCTAAATGTACTGATATCAGCCAAGCCAGCGAAATGATTCAGTATATTCAAGAGGTGGCGAAAAAAAACAATATTAACCGCGTGATTCCAATTCACATTTTGATTGAAACACACGGTGCACTCAAACAAGTGCACGAAATAGCCGCACTGCCATGGTTACAAGTACTGGACTTTGGATTAATGGACTTTGTTAGCGCACATCATGGCGCAATCCCTGCAAGTGCGATGCGTAGCCCTGGTCAATTTGAGCACAAACTTTTATCTCGCGCAAAAACTGAAGTCGTAGCCGCAGCCCTCGCCAACGGCGTCGTGCCAGCGCATAACGTAACACTCGATTTAAAAAATGTAGAAACTACATTAAACGATGCCAGCCGTGCACGCAATGAATTTGGTTTTATGCGCATGTGGAGTATCTACCCAACGCAAATTCAAGCCATTGTAGATGCAATGAAGCCTAATTTTGATGAAGTGATTGATGCAGCCAACATCTTGCTTGCCGCACAACAAGCCGATTGGGGCCCAATTCAGTACAACGGTGAGTTACACGACCGCGCAACCTACAGATACTTCTGGGAGGTGCTACAAAAAGCCAGACTCACCCGAGTAGAGATTTCGGCAGAAGCAACTGCAGCATTTTTTTAAACAACTAACCATCCAGCTACCAACCCCAATCGGCAGGCATTCCTGCTGCTAAGAAGATGGATTTTGAATACAACACACGCCGATAGAGCAATTTCGCGTGATTAAAATGAACCGAAGGAAGTAAGCAATGAGCAAACAAGCGACCGCAGGTGCCCGTTTCAGAGCCGCATTAAGCGCCGAAACGCCTTTACAAATCATAGGTGCAATCAACGCTTATCATGCACTACTCGCCACACAAACAGGCTACAAAGCCTTGTATTTATCTGGTGGTGGCGTTGCCGCAGGCTCATTAGGCATTCCAGATCTAGGCATATCTACCCTTGAAGATGTACTAATTGACGTACGCAGAATCACCGATATCACCGAAACACCTTTATTAGTGGATATTGATACAGGTTTTGGTGGTGCATTCAATATCGCGCGCAGTATCAAGAGCATCATTAAAGCAGGTGCTGGTGCAGTACATATTGAAGACCAAGTGCAAGCAAAGCGCTGTGGACATCGCCCCAATAAAGCTATTGCGAGCCAAGCAGAAATGGTAGACCGCATTAAAGCCGCTGTTGATGCAAAAACTGACCCTGACTTTGTCATCATGGCGCGCACAGATGCGCTGGCTGTCGAGGGCTTACAGTCGGCAATCGACCGCGCGTGCGCATGCGTTGAGGCTGGCGCGGACATGATTTTCCCTGAGGCGATTACCGAGCTAAGCATGTATCAACAGTTTGCAGATGCAGTCAAAGTGCCTGTACTTGCCAATATTACCGAGTTCGGCTCCACGCCATTATTTACCGTAGATGAGCTACGCAGCGCCAATGTCAGCATGGTGCTATACCCACTGTCAGCATTTAGAGCCATGAATCAAGCAGCACTCAACGTGTACCAAGCTGTACGTAAAGATGGCACGCAAGCAAATGTAGTGAACACCATGCAAACACGCGCAGATCTCTACGAACACCTCAATTATCACGCATACGAACAAAAGCTAGACGAACTATTTAAGGGAGAAAAGTAGCATGACACACTCCACCTCTACTCAAGAACCTAAAAAGAAAAAAGGCGTAGCGCTCGCTGGCATCTCAGCGGGTACTACTGCAATCTGCACTGTTGGGCACACGGGAAACGACCTGCACTACCGTGGCTACGACATTATAGAGCTTGCAAAATCTGCAACGTTTGAAGAAGTTGCTCACTTGCTGATTCACGGTGAACTACCTAATAAAGCTGAGCTAGCGGCATACCACCAAAAGCTCAAAAAATTGCGTGGGCTACCAGAAGGGTTGAAAAAAGTACTAGAACAAATACCAGCTAACGCACACCCTATGGATGTGATGCGCACAGGTTGCTCTATGCTCGGCACACTAGAACCTGAAGCAAGCAACCGTAATATTGAAGACGCAAAAAACTTGGGCGATAGACTCATTGCCTGTTTTGGCTCGATTTTGATTTATTGGTACCACTTTAGTCACAATCAACAACGTATTGAAGTTGAGACAGACGAAGATTCTATTGCCGCACATTTCTTACATTTACTGCATGGTAAAAAACCGTCAGAACTACATATCAGCGCAATGAATACATCGCTGGTACTGTACGCAGAGCATGAGTTTAATGCCTCAACATTTACGGCGCGCGTGGTAGCAGGCACCCTATCTGACATGTATTCATGCATCACTGGTGCGATTGGTGCGCTACGCGGACCTAAACACGGCGGGGCGAATGAAGCAGCGATGGAAATCATTGAGCGCTATAAAACAGCCGATGAAGCAGAATCAGACATCATGCAACGTATGGCGCGTAAAGAAATCATCATTGGTTTTGGCCACCCCGTCTATACCATAGCCGACCCTAGAAATGAGTCAATCAAGGCTGTTAGCCGTAAGTTATGTGAAGATAGCGGCAATATGATGCTATTTGATGTTTCAGCACGTATTGAAGAAACCATGTGGCGCGAGAAAAAAATGTTTCCTAACTTGGATTGGTATAGCGCGTCCAGTTATCACATGATGGGCATCCCTACTGGCATGTTCACCCCGATTTTTGTGATATCACGTACCACAGGCTGGGTCGCGCATGTGATTGAACAACGCATTGATAACAAAATTATCCGTCCAAACGCTGAATATGTTGGGCCTGATAATCGCCCTTACGTGCCACTAGAAAAACGTTAACACTTAACTTCTGTCATTTCCGCAAAAGCTGAATCCATTTTTTTATTCTCTGTTTAAATATGGATTCAGTTTTGGTGGGAGTGACGAACTCAATTAAATTACTTTCATATTAAAGGTCCTAAAATATGTCGTCGCACATCTCAAACGTCCGTCCCGCACCTGACCAAGTCATTGTTGATATTGCTAATTATGTTGCAGATTTTGAAATCAATAGCGACGAAGCATACGACACTGCACGCAACTGCCTCATGGATACATTAGGTTGTGGGTTTGAAGCACTGGATTATCCAGCTTGCACCAAATTGCTGGGGCCAGTCATTGCTGGCACCGTTGTGCCTAATGGCGCAAAAGTACCTGGCACCAACTTCCAGCTTGACCCTATCCTTGCCGCATTCAATATCGGTGCAATGATTCGCTGGTTAGACTTTAACGACACATGGTTAGCTGCCGAATGGGGGCACCCATCCGATAATTTAGGTGGCATTTTAGCCGTGGCAGATTACATGTCACGCAAAAATATCGCAGAAGGCAAAGCGCCGCTTAGCGTAAAAGACGTACTCACTGCCATGATCAAAGCGCATGAAATTCAAGGCGTACTTGCCCTTGAAAACAGCTTTAACCGTGTGGGGTTAGATCACGTCATTTTAGTAAAAATCGCCTCTACCGCGGTAGTCACCAAACTATTAGGCGGAAATAAAGAAGATATTATCAATGCCGTTTCTAATGCGTTTGTTGACGGCCAAAGCTTACGTACTTATCGCCACAGCCCGAATACCGGCTCGCGTAAGTCTTGGGCGGCTGGCGATGCCACTTCACGCGCGGTAAGGCTGGCTTGGATGACCATGCAAGGCGAAATGGGCTATCCATCCGCACTCACCGCAAAAACATGGGGCTTCTACGACGTGCTGTTTAAAGGCAACGCATTTAAATTCCAACGCGCTTACGGTTCTTATGTCATGGAACAAGTACTTTTCAAAATCTCGTTCCCAGCAGAGTTCCACGCACAAACAGCGGTGGAATGCGCATTGCCGTTAAATAAAGAAATCGGCAACCGCTTACAAAGCCTAGAACAAATTGCAGAAATCGACAAAATCGTCATTACCACTCACGAATCTGCAATCCGCATCATTGATAAAACAGGGCCACTAGACAACCCTGCCGACCGCGACCATTGCATTCAGTACATGGCAGCCATCGGCCTATTAAAAGGCAACCTGACTGCTCAGGATTACGAAGATGAAGCCGCAGCAGACCCACGCATTGATGCGATTCGTAGCAAAATGACCTGCGTAGAAAAAGCAGAATACACACGCGACTACCTAGACCCAGAGAAACGCTCAATCGCTAACGCCATTCAAATCTTTTTCAAAGATGGCACTAGCTCAAGCAACATTGCCGTAGAGTACCCAATTGGCCACCGCCGTCGCCGTGGTGAAGGCATCCCTGAGTTAGTGAAAAAATTCAAAGTGAATTTAGCACGCAGATTTGATGCTAAAAAACAGGCAGATATTTTGGCATTATGCTTAGCGCAAAATACACTAGAAAAAATGCCAGTGAATGAGTTTGTAGATATGCTAGTAACTTAATTAGCAGGGTGTGCAAATGGCTTTTTTATTTGCATACCCGAAATGATCATTATTGCTTGGACAATGTGCAAGATAACTAATCTTGCACATCTACACTACTACACTCAACGCCAATACACTCTATACGTAGATGAGCATTTTCAAATAAATTTGCCACCATTACACAGGTTAAATTCGTTATAATCTGCGCATGGAACTAGACTATTCACACCCACATCCCACCGAAAACTCTGCGTACGAATATCCAGTTTCAGATGAAAAAGAAGCCTACAAAGCTGCTCAAGAGGCTCTTCAATACAGACTTTTCAACAAAGCCCCAGTTCCTTTCCCTGAGCCTAATCAACCTGAATTTACTTTTATTGATCTATTTGCGGGCATTGGTGGCTTCCGTATCGCCATGCAAAGCCTTGGCGGAAAATGTGTATTCACCAGTGAGTGGGATGAAAAGTCACAATTAACTTATAAAGTTAATTTTGGCGATTCGCCTTTCGGTGACATTACCAAAGAAATTACCAAACAATACATTCCAGACAATTTTGATGTGTTATGTGCTGGTTTCCCGTGCCAAGCTTTCTCAATAGCTGGAAAACGTGGAGGGTTTGAAGATACGAGAGGCACTTTGTTTTTTGAAGTAGCTGAAATTATAAAACGTAAAAAACCTAAAGCTATATTTCTGGAAAATGTAAAAGGTTTAACTAATCATAAACAAGGTAAAACATTAGCAACTATCTTAAATGTACTTCGTAATGACTTAGGTTATTTTGTGCCAGAGCCGCAAGTACTCAACGCCAAAAACTTTGGTGTACCTCAAAATAGAGAACGTATTTTCATCGTTGGCTTTAGAAAAGATTTAGGCATAACGGACTTTAACTATCCAACACACAGCAATAAGAAAGTTAGCTTTATTGATGTTAGAGAAGAAAAAACTGTCCCCTCAAAATACTATCTATCAAATCAATATCTCAGCACTTTAATTAAACATAAAGAGCGTCATGAAAGCAAAGGCAATGGTTTTGGTTATGAAATCATCAAAGACGATGGCATTGCCAACGCAATAGTTTGTGGCGGCATGGGGCGTGAGCGTAATTTAATTATTGACCACCGTTTAGAAGACTATACGCCAACGACTAATATCAAAGGCGAAATCAATCGCCAAGGTATTCGAAAAATGACACCTAGGGAGTGGGCAAGATTGCAAGGATATCCAGACAACTTTATTATTCCTGTTGCCGATGCCTCAGCATATAAACAATTTGGTAATTCTGTGGCTGTGCCAGCGATTAAAGCTACTGCTAGAGAAATTATTAAAAGAATATTGGAGTAATTATGCTGACTGGCAACAAAGGTGAATGGAGTGAAATTTATGCCTTACTTAAAGTCATTTCTGATAAGCAACTCTATCACGGCGATGGCAATCTGAATCAGCTAGAGAATGCAGTTTTACCAGTCATAAAGGTTTTGCGAGAAAAGTCAGACGGCACTTATGAATATGAAATTCAGCAGAATATAGTGGTTGTAAGTGGCTCTGAGAAAGCATTTAAAATCCCAATCTCAGACTTCAAACTTCAGGCTGAACACCTTTTGACGAGAATAAAATCGTCATCTGCCGCTAGCTTTGCAATACCTGAAATTGAAGAGTTTATTGCCTTATTTAACTGCAAGTCACTTAAAGCAAAATCTGGTGTAAAAAGTGATATACATATTGTTTTACATGATGCTGCTACAGGCACGTCACCAGTGCTAGGCTTTAGTATTAAATCTCAACTAGGCAATGCCTCCACACTATTAAATGCTGGCAAGACGACAAATTTCATTTATAAGCTAGAAGGCAAAAAACTTCCAAGCCAATTAATTAACGAAATTAATTTGATTGATACTCGAACTAAAATCAAAGATAGATTAGTCGCACTGACCAATTTTGGAAGCGCATTATCTTTTATCAGAACTGAAAACTCTATTTTTTCAAACAACCTAACTCTTATCGACAGCGCGCTGCCTAAAATACTAGCCGAAATCATCTATTTGTTTTATACGTCAGCAAATAATACGCTTGCAAGTTTGGTTGATGAGATTTCAGTTAAGAATCCACTTAACTTTGATACTTCGGAAAAACACCCATTTTACACTTACAAAGTTAAGCGATTTTTAACTGACATTGCTTTAGGAATGATGCCTTCAAAAGTATGGACTGGGGAGCTTGAGGCTACTGGTGGTTACTTGGTCGTGAAAGACGATGGGGAAATACTCGCGTACCACGTTTACAATCGTAACGATTTTGAAGATTACCTGATGAACAACACTAAGCTAGATACAGCAAGCTCTACAAGGCATCATTTTGGGTTGATTTATGAAGAAAATGACGATCTATTTTTTAAATTAAATCTTCAAATCAGATTTGTCAAGTAAATAACCCTCGCAAAAAGTAATCACAACTATCTGATGGCATTAGCCATATTTTACGCACATATCTTTAGAGGTGTTACTCCACTTAGGCTAAATCTGCTTACGCTAAATCTGCCAATCAATCGGCGCTTCACCCCGTTTTTTCAGATACTCATTAATACTCGAAAATTGGTGATTACCAAAAAAACCTCGGTAAGCAGATAACGGCGATGGATGGGGAGATTTCAACACCAAATGTTTTTGTCCATCTATCATCTCGCCTTTTTTCTGCGCATAACTGCCCCACAGCACAAATACCAAGCCTTCCCGATGTAGGTTTAAAGCCGCAATCGCCGCATCGGTAAAGGCTTCCCAGCCGCGCTTTTGGTGCGAGCCCGCATTGGCCATTTCCACTGTTAGTGTTGCATTTAATAACAGTACGCCTTGGTTTGCCCAAGATGTTAAATCGCCTTTGCCTTGCATCTTAATGCCGAGGTCACTTTCAATTTCTTTAAAAATATTGACGAGTGAGGGCGGTAAAGCGACGCCTTCTGGCACTGAAAAACTCAACCCATGCGCTTGTGACTGCCCTTTATCTTGGCCATGATAAGGGTCTTGCCCGATAATTACCACGCGTACTTTTTCAAACGGCGTGTGATTAAAGGCATTAAAAATCAATGAACTAGGTGGGAATATTATCTTGCCTGCGTTTTTTTCTTGCAATAAAAAAGCGCGTAGTGATTGCATGTATGGTTTATCAAGTTCGTCACCAATCACAGCTTGCCATGAAGGGTGAAGTTGACCAGCTTTTTCTTGTGACATTTGATAAGAGCGATGGTTTATGAAGATAAATCCATTATAAACCGAAGTGATCACTCATTTTGAGTCATAAATATAAGCAGATGTAAACACGGGTATATATTTATATATCGTAACAATAGTCTCCAGCCATTAAATCGTTAAAGTATTTGAAAATTAAAATATGTACCTTTCAGTTCGTCATTGGGAAAATGTATAAAAAATCTAATCATAGTTTAAATTAATCATAGTTTAAATAAGGTCACACAAAATAATATTAGCCCTACTGTCTATATACAACGAGGCTTCACGCTAATCGAACTAGTTGTGGTGATTGTGATACTAGGGATACTCGCTTCATCAGCATTACCAAAATTTATCAACTTAGGTAGAGAGGCAAGAGTTGCCGCCATACAAAGTCTGGCAGGGTCAGTACGAAGCTCAATGCACCTTGTAGAGGGCAAGTGATGATAAAAGGAATGGGCTCAGCTGGTCAGCAACCCAATATCACTTGGATCCAGCTTGCGGACGGCACTGATGTTAGAGTTTGGAGTGGCTATCCAGACCGCTGGTGCGGTGGCATAGGCGTTCTGCAACAAGGTTTTATCGTTCCATCCTCTGGATGTTATTTAAGCAATGCTGCCATTGAAAATAACGGCCTGACTTTTTACGGGTTTGGTAACTCCACCATTCCTACTGGCGATGCTGGCTGGAGAATAGAATCCGCAAGTACGCCTAACCAGTGCGCAGTCCAATATCGTTACAATGGCACTGGTACACCTGTTGTTACAGCACACACCAGTGGCTGCTGAAAAAGCAAACTCACGCCTCCACTTAAGTAATACTAACCAATTGTTTTATCTATCTTAATAGAACTTTCCCTCATCAACACTCTCTATATCAAAATAGCACTATCAAGCTTTATCCATCTCTTGGAGAATCACTGATGCGCAAATTGACACTTGGCTTTGGGTTCATACTTAGCATTGGTCTTACTTTTACCACCACCCCCGCACTTGCAACGCCGCCAGATGGCTTGGTTTATGCACTTAAATCTAGCGTTGTAAAAATTCGCGTCATACTCCCTAACGGCCACTATGGTGTAGGCTCTGGCGTAGTAGTCGCCAAAGACCAAGTGGTCACCAATTGCCATGTCGTAGCCAATGCGCATGCCATTAATGTGATTAAATTTGGCGAAAGTCACCGTGCCATTAGCCTAAAGGCCGACTGGGAGCACGACCTGTGCATCGTCGGCTTTGATGGCCTAAACACCACGGTTGCAACACTAGGTGAAAGTACCAGCTTGCAATATGAACAATCCGTTTTCACCATCAGCTTTCCCAACAACTCTCCTAGGCCACTCACCACCTATGGCGCAATTAAGGCACTGTACCCAATGGATGACAGCGTGATTATCCGCACTACTAATGATTTTAGATTAGGAGCGAGCGGTGGCGCTATGTTCAGCGACGATGGAAAACTAGTCGGCATCATCACCCTCAAAAGCCCTGGGCGAAACGCGTTTTACTACAACATGCCAGTTGAGTGGATTAAAAATCTTTTAAAACAACCAGAAATTGCCATTAACACTAAGGGTGAGCTACCTTTTTGGGATGCCCCTGAAGAAAAACGCCCATATTTCATGCGCGTGATTCAACCTTATCAAACTAAAAACTGGGAAATGCTCAAAAAACTTGCTACCGAATGGTTACTATTAGAACCAAAAACAAGCGAAGCACTTAATTACTTAGCCATTGCCGAATACAATCTTAAAGAAACTAAAAACGCTGAACAGCATTTTGGTCAAATTTATGCTGACAACAAACATCACGCCAATGCTTTATTGCATTTGGGCATGATTGCAGCCGAATCTGGCAATAAAGATGAAGCTATCAAAACAGCGACACTTCTTGATCAGTTAGATAAGGACGCAGCAAACCAATTGAACGAGAAACTAGGCATTGCAACAGGCAACGACTGCCAAATAAACCATTGTTAGCTATATCCACCATGCAAGTTAACGATAGCCAGTTAAGCGATGTAGCACACTTGTAAGTGAAACACGCATTAATGAAATGCGCGCCGACACCAGAGCCCTAGTAAATTAGTCAACCATTGTTGATTTATGGCATAATTACGTCCTGTTTAAAACCATTGCCAAACCACATGTTTGACCACATCAAAGAAGATATTTCTATCGTTTTCGAGCGTGACCCTGCTGCTCGCACACATTGGGAAATTTTAACCACCTACCCTGGCGTACATGCACTGCTGATACACCGCCTGAGCCATTGGCTATGGAAGGCTAATTTTTTCTGGCTTGGTCGATTTTTGTCACACTTGGGTCGCTGGTTCACTGGCATTGAGATTCACCCTGGCGCCACAATAGGACGTCGTGTTTTTATCGATCATGGCATGGGTGTTGTTATCGGTGAAACTGCGATTATTGGCAATGACTGTACCTTGTATCATGGCGTAACGCTTGGCGGCACTTCATGGAACAAAGGTAAACGTCACCCAACATTAGAAGCAGGCGTAGTCATTGGTGCAGGTGCTAAAGTACTGGGCCCTATCACGATCGGTGAAGGCGCAAAAATCGGCTCTAATGCCGTTGTTGTCAAAGATGTGCCAGCCAATGCAACTGCGGTGGGTATTCCTGCACGTATTTTAGAAGAAGAAAAATCAAAAAAACGCGAAGAAACAGCACAGAAAATTGGGTTTGCCGCTTATGCAGTTGGTAATGATGAAAATGACCCCATGATTAAAGCAATACATTCACTACTCGATCATGCATCAAAGCAAGACCATGCAATCACCGAGTTGCAAGCTCAACTAGCACGCCTGAATACAGATGAACACAGCGATACAGAAGTGGCCAAAGCTTTTAATGTTCCACCAACTAAGGTTCCACCACCAAACAGCAAGTCGTAGCTCAAGTCATAGCTAAATCTGGCTTTACAATTAGCATGCAATTATTAAACGTTTTAAATTAATTAAAACGAGCGTTGAACTGAACCGCATAATAGTTGACTAAATTTGTAAGGAATTATACAATTCACTCACTTATGATACATACCCATACAAAATATTATGCGATTAACCACTAAAGGTCGGTTTGCTGTAACAGCAATGTTAGACCTAGCGATCAATGAGACAAAAGACGCACCAGAAACTAAGCCCGTGACACTCGCGGGCATTAGCGAGCGTCAAGATATATCACTCTCATATTTAGAGCAGCTGTTCAGTCGCTTGCGCAGACAAGGTTTAGTCAAAAGCATTCGTGGCCCAGGCGGTGGTTATAATTTAGCCAAAAAGTACGCAGATATTTCTGTGGCTGAAATTATCAATGCAGTTGATGAGCAAATTGATGCAACACAATGCGGTGGGCATGAAAACTGCCGTGACGAGGGCCGTTGCATGACACACGACCTATGGTCCTCGCTTAATACTAAGATTTTAGAATACTTAGCAGGTGTCACGCTTGCAGACATGGTGGCATCGCAACAAAGTGGTCAAAAAGTGTCAATCACGCCACGCAACTGCACTAGTACACATGAAAAAGCCAGTGCACACGACAAGAGTGCAGTGATTAACACCGTATCAGTCGTTGTTAATTAAACATCTGGTTAAGTTAAACCCATGTCTAGCATCTATTTAGATCATAACGCGACAACAGCACTTGACCAGCACGTGCTAGAGAGCATGTTGCCTTGGATGCAAAGCCAAAGTGGCAACCCAACAAGCCGCCATATATTCGGCAGGTCAGCGCGAGATGCAGTTGAACAAGCAAGAACGCAAGTGGCTGAAGCTTGTGGTGCTTACGCTTCACAAGTGATTTTTACCGCTTCGGGTACTGAAGCGAATAACTTTGCAGTAAAAGGTATTGCAGCTAGCCAAGTAGGAAGCCAGATTTTGCATAGCGCCATTGAGCACCCTTGTGTATCTAGGCCAGCAAGGGCAATGCAACAAGCAGGATGGCTAAGCAGTGAAATTGGCGTAAATGAAAGTGGTGTTTTAAACATTGCTCAATTGCAGCAACAGCTTCAAACGCCAACCAGCGTTGTATCTGTGATGCTCGCCAATAATGAAACTGGCGTCATTCAGGATGTTGCAGAGATTGCTGAAATCTCACGTAAAGCTGGTGCTTTCATGCATACGGATGCGGTACAGGGCCTAGGTAAAATACCTGTTAATTTTACTGATTTAGACGTGCACGCGATGACGATTTCAAGCCATAAAATTCATGGCCCACAGGGCGCAGCGGCACTGATTTTAGATAAACGTGTTGATATACAGCCACTGTTACACGGCGGTGGTCAAGAACGTGGTTTACGTAGCGGCACAGAAAATGTTGCAGCAATCGTTGGCTTTGGGATGGCATGTGAACTTGCAATTGCAAACTTGGCACACTTTAATAGCCATACACAAATATTACGTAATGCATTTGAGCATGGATTAAAATCGCTCAATGTCACGGTATTTAGCAGCGATGCAACACGCTTACCCAATACCAGCTTTTTTGCATTAGACGGCATTGAGGGTGAAACTTTAGTGACGGCATTAGACCGAAAAGGCTTTGCCGTAGCCAGCGGCTCTGCATGCTCGAGTGACAGCACGGAGCCTAGCCATGTATTACTGGCGATGGGTATTGCGCCAGATTTAGCCCGCGGTGCGGTACGCGTAAGCTTTGGTGCTCACAACACTTTATTACAAGTAACAGACTTTTTAACAACGCTTAAGAATGAAATTTTGAGACTAAAACAGCTCACTAGTATTGCCGCATAAGCAGCCAATATCAGCGCTAATAATATATATAACGTAACAGGTAAGGATAATTAAGAAATGTCAGCATCAATTGAAATGCAAGTATTGAAAGGCTCAGAGCATGACCTTCATCCAATTTATTTGGATTACTCAGCCACTACGCCTGTAGATCCTCGCGTTGCCGCAAAAATGATTCCATTCATTACAGAACATTTTGGCAATCCAGCTTCACGTAGCCACCCTTATGGTTGGACAGCAGAAAAAGCCGTTGAAAACGCTCGTGAAGAAGTCGCTAAATTAGTAGGTGCTGACCCACGCGAGATTGTTTGGACATCAGGTGCAACAGAATCTAACAACCTTGCCATTAAAGGTGCCGCAAACTTTTATGCAGCCAAAGGCAAACACATCATTACGGTAGCTACTGAGCATAAAGCAGTGATTGATACAGTACGCGAGCTAGAGCGCCAAGGTTTTGAAGCCACTTATTTACAACCAGAACCAAGCGGCTTGCTTGATTTAGAAAAGTTCAAAGCGGCTATTCGTCCAGATACTGTGTTGGTTTCTGTGATGTTAGTGAACAACGAAATTGGTGTGATACAAGACATCACCGCCATTGGTAATATTTGTCGTGAAAATGGCATCATTTTCCATGTAGATGCTGCGCAAGCAACTGGCAAAGTACATATTGATTTAGAAAAATTGCCAGTAGATTTAATGAGCTTTAGTGCGCATAAAACATACGGCCCTAAAGGTATTGGTGCATTGTACGTGCGCCGTAAACCGCGCATCCGTATTGAGGCACAAATGCACGGTGGCGGTCATGAGCGCGGTATGCGCTCAGGCACACTGGCAACACACCAAATTGTTGGTATGGGCGAAGCATTCCGTATCGCGCGCGAAGAGATGGATGAAGAAAATATTCGCATCCGTCGCTTACGCGATAAATTACTTAATGGTCTGCAAAATATTGAAGAAGTTTACGTCAATGGCGACCTAGAAAAACGTGTACCGCACAACTTAAACATCAGCTTTAACTATGTGGAAGGTGAATCACTGATTATGGCAGTAAAAGGCATTGCAGTATCTAGCGGCTCGGCATGTACATCAGCCAGCCTTGAGCCTAGCTACGTGTTACGCGCACTTGGCCGTAGTGATGAGTTAGCACACAGCTCAATCCGTTTTTCAATTGGTCGTTTCACAACAGATGAAGATGTGGACTACACGATCAGTTTAATGAAAGGCAAAATTGATAAATTAAGAGAGCTTTCACCACTTTGGGAAATGTTTAAAGATGGTGTAGATCTATCAAAAGTAGAATGGGCAGCACACTAGAAAGCGTTCTTTGCATGTCTGGCGTTGTTGCAGGCTTGCTCGTTTAGAAAAAATAAACTTCATGCATTTTCGTCTAGTCATAACAAGTAAGTGAACGTTTTTTATAAAAGCTTCAAGAAATAATACAAGTGTTTGAAATAGGAAGCAAAATCAAGGCGACAAGCTGAAGACAGTACGTATAGTACGGCGAAGCGCAGTTAACGCCGAGTTTGCGATGTATTTCAAACACACAAAGTAGTTAAATTATTAAATGAATTAAAAAGCGAAGCAAAATCAAGACGGCAAGCCGCAGACAGTACGAATAGTACGGCAAGGCTTGCCAACGCAGAGTTTGCAATGCATTTTAATTCATCACAGGAGAACCAAAATGGCATATTCAGACAAGGTATTAGATCACTATGAGAACCCGCGTAACGTTGGTTCATTAGATAAAAACGATCCTCATGTAGGCACTGGCATGGTAGGTGCACCCGCTTGTGGCGATGTAATGAAGTTAATGATCAAAGTCAATGATAACGGCATTATTGAAGATGCAAAATTCAAAACTTATGGTTGCGGCTCTGCAATTGCTTCTAGCTCATTAGTAACAGAGTGGCTAAAAGGCAGAACCATTGAAGAAGCTTATGCCATTAAAAATTCTGAGATCGCCGAAGAGTTGGCCTTGCCTCCTGTTAAAATTCACTGCTCAGTGTTAGCTGAAGATGCCATTAAAGCGGCAGTAGCTGACATTAAAGCTAAGCAAGCAGCAAAAGCAGAGGCTTAACTTACGCGTAGGAGCGTTCTTTAGAGATCATTCCTACAAATATCACTTTTATAGTTACTAAAAATCAAACATGGCAATCACACTTACACAAACCGCGGCAAGCCGCGTTGAAAAATTTCTTGAGAATCGCGGTAAAGGCGTAGGTCTGCGCTTGGGCGTTAAAACCACTGGTTGCTCAGGGATGGCTTACACACTTGAGTTTGTAGATGACATGCAACCAGAAGATATTGCATTTGAGAGCCATGGTATTAAAGTCATTGTTGATCCAAAAAGCTTGGTTTACATTGACGGCACAGAGTTAGACTTCACTAAAGAAGGCCTGAACGAAGGCTTCAAATTTAACAATCCTAACGTTAAAGATGAATGTGGCTGTGGTGAGAGCTTCACGGTTTAAACATAGACGCACATGCAGAATACGCCAATTAACTATTTTGAACTATTTGCTATTGCAGAACAGTTTGACCTCGATGAAACTACACTAGAAAGCAATTTCCGCAAAACTCAATCTGCAAACCACCCTGATCGGTTTATCAGTGCGCCAGCATCAGAAAAACTCGTAGCCATGCAACTAGCCACCTTAGCTAATGAAGCTTACAGTGTGTTAAAGAGCCCTGCCAAACGCGCTAAATACATGCTGGAACAACATAGCATAGACGCTATCGCAGATACGAACACTGCCATGCCAGCCGAGTTTTTGATGCAGCAAATGGAATGGCGCGAACGCATTGAAGATGCAAAAATGGCGCGTAACATTGCTGAGCTAGATGAAATTGCTGGCGAGTTGAAATTAGAAACTAACTCATTAATCAATGAGCTACATGAGTTACTGGACATTAAGAAAGATCTAACTTCGGCTACAGCCGTCACACGTAAACTTATTTTTATTGATAAAGTTTGTGCCGACATTGACCAAGTCATCGAACAGCTCGATGATTAAAAGTCAGATAATTAAGAAGTTAATGATTAAACCGTTAAATCATTAGCATAGCAATCACATCAATGTAACAAACAATAGATAAGCAACTAGTAAACTTATGGCATTACTCCAAATTTCAGAACCTGGCATGAGTGCCGCACCACATCAGCATAGACTTGCTGTAGGTATCGACTTAGGCACCACTAATTCACTCATTGCGACTGTTCGTAGTAGCATGAGCACTATTTTGCAAGATGACTTTGGTCATGCTTTATTGCCCTCTGTTGTTCGCTATATGCCTAATGGGGACATTGTCGTTGGCCACGAGGCGCAAGCGCACCAAAGTGAAGACCCAATCAACACGATTACATCAGTCAAACGTTTTATGGGTCGCAGTTTGAACGACATTGCCAATAAAGCACATATCCCATACCGATTTGTAGAGGGTACAGACTCAACTACAACACGTAGCTTACAACTGCAAACCCGCGCTGGCCTTAAAACACCTATTGAGATTTCGGCTGAAATACTTAAAGCACTTAAAGCGCGTGCAGAAAAATCTCTAGGCGGAGAATTAGTGGGTGCAGTCATTACGGTGCCCGCTTACTTTGATGATGCGCAGCGTCAAGCCACTAAAGATGCCGCACGTTTAGCAGGTTTAAATGTACTACGCTTACTTAATGAACCAACAGCTGCTGCGGTAGCCTATGGCCTAGATAACGCTGCAGAAGGTACTTTTGTCATTTACGATTTAGGTGGCGGCACATTCGATGTGTCTATCTTACGTTTATCTAAAGGTGTGTTTGAGGTACTTGCCACCAATGGTGACGCAGCGCTTGGTGGTGATGACTTTGACCAGCGCATCTATTGCTGGGTCTTAGATAAAGTACGTGAAACCAATGCCAATTTCTCACCGCTGAATGAAGAAGATACCAGACTATTGCTCACAAAAGCACGGCAGGCGAAAGAATGGCTCACTGACAACTTTGAAGCACAAATTGTTTGTAAATTAAACAACGGCACATTGGTAGATGTAACGCTAACTGCACCCCAACTGGTTGAAGTCACCGAGCATTTAGTCAGCAAAACCTTATCACCAACACGCAAAGCCATGCGTGATGCTAAGCTTAATCTTGAAGATATCAATGGTGTAGTAATGGTTGGTGGTGCTACACGTATGCCGCATATTAGACATGCCGTACAAGAATACTTTAAACAAGAACCTCTCACTAACTTAGACCCTGACAAAGTCGTTGCCTTAGGTGCAGCGATTCAAGCGAATATATTGGCTGGTAATAAAAGTGATGATGATCTATTACTATTAGATGTTACCCCTCTCTCTTTGGGCTTAGAAACCATGGGTGGGCTTGTAGAAAAAGTCATTCATCGTAATAGCACACTACCAATTGCACGCGCTCAAGAGTTCACTACCTATAAAGATGGACAAACCGCTATGAGTGTTCATGTCGTGCAAGGTGAACGCGAACTAGTGAGTGACTGTCGATCTTTAGCCCGTTTTGAGTTGCGGAGCATCCCGCCCATGGCGGCTGGTGCAGCACGGATTCGTGTAACATTTACTGTAGATGCAGATGGTTTATTATCAGTATCAGCCCGTGAGCAAAGCACAGGTATTGAAGCACATATCGAAGTGAAACCATCTTACGGACTGACTGAGGATGAAATCACCAGCATGCTTAAAGCATCATTTAACAGTGCAGAGGATGATAAAAAAGCACGTATGCTTGCTGAGGCAAGAGTGAATGCAGGCGCAATTATCAGCTCAGTAAGTGCCGCTTTAGCCGTAGATAGCAATCTAATCAGTGCAACTGAAATAGAAGCAATTGAGGCAGAAATTAAAAAATTACAAGCACTTACAACGGCTGAAGATGCTACTGCGATTAATCAAGCAGTAGATACGCTCAATCATGCAACGGAGACATTTGCAGCCGCCCGCATGAACGCCAGCGTAAGCCGTGCGCTAGCAGGAAAGAATTTAGATTCGATTAACCTGTAGGTGCGATATTTATATCGTGATAGTAACGTGACCAAAATTACGGCAGTTACCACTGTCATTCGTGATTTAAAAATCGCGCCTACTTTAAGGAAATAACATGCCACAAATTATTATTCTGCCACACGTAGAACTATGCCCAGATGGTGCAGCAATTGAAGCACAAACAGGTGAGTCTATTTGCGACGTCTTACTCAATAACGATATTGATATCGATCACGCGTGCGACAAAGCCTGCGCATGTACAACATGTCATGTGATTGTACGTGAAGGCTTTAAATCACTCAGTGAGTCTACTGAGCAAGAAGATGATTTGCTTGATAAAGCATGGGGCTTAGAACCAAACTCAAGGCTATCGTGCCAAGCAGTGGTTGGCACAGAAGACTTAGTCGTAGAAATTCCAAAATACAGCATCAACATGGCAAAAGAAGGTCATCGCTAGAAAAATCAGAACAACCCCTAGCCTCTAAAGCACTCGGTAAATTAATGAATATTCTACCCGTAAAAAAACCGCCTATTGGCGGTTTTTTTACGAATCAACGATTAGCCAACATAAGTATCTTCTAAGAAATCTACCTTGCCCGTAGCAAGGTCATAAATAGAACCAATAATCGCAATTTGACGTGCTTCAATCATGTCATTCACGATATCACTTTGACGAATAATGGTATCAATCTGATGCTTTACATTCAGCACATTAATCTTTTGAACAAAGTCTGGATTTTTAGAAGTCCTATCCTCCTGATTAACGACAGTCTTCTCATGACGAATAGAGGGTTTAATAAAGTTAATAATTTCGCCAATATGCCCATCTTTAAAGTCATCGCATGCAGCTTTAACAGCACCACAACTGGTATGCCCCATCACCACAATTAATTTGCTACCTAGATATTTAGAACTAAACTCTAAACTACCAATAGCTTTATCAGAAGCAATGTTACCTGCCAAACGCACGCTAAAAATATCACCTAACGCTTGGTCAAATAACAACTCAACTGGCGCACGAGAATCACTGCAACTTAAAAAAGACGCAAAAGGATGTTGTTTATCTTTAGTAATATTCAGCAAACTTTGAAAGTCTTTGTCATCAGAATAGTTACTCGTAAACCGAAGATTACCTTCGATTAGAATATCTAAAGCTTCTTTTGGAGACATTAAGTCGCGATTAAGTAAAGGGTGTTTGTACATTTTTATTTCCTATCATTGATCTTTATTAACAAGTTGGACCTTCGTATCATAAATGCTATTAATACTTAGGCTGAATAAAATTAATTGTTTCCACTTCAATATTTTTTAATTTAGCGTGGAGTGGATAATCACGAATAAACTCGACGACGTCATATGCAATCGACTTACAATTAGAGCAATCGATAATCACTTTTGCATTTTTAGGTATCGCCTCTAGCACTTGCAAAATGCTAGCCTTGTTAAAGAATGAAACCTCTTCAGCTAACACAATGTGGTGAACCTGACGACCATCCTCAGTTGTGGTACTTTCATTCATATAGTGAGAATTACGGTAACTATGATGCAATGTATAAAAGATACCAACCACTAAGCCTATCGCAATACCTGTCAACAAGTCTGTTAATAAAATAGCGACAACGGTAGCTATAAATGGCGCGAACTGTTCCCAGCCTAACTTATACATATGTGAAAACAATGATGGCTTAGCTAACTTATAACCCACCATAATCAAAATTGCAGCCAAACTAGCTAAAGGAATCATATTTAACATACCAGCAATCGTCACGGCACTGAGCAATAGCCAAATACCATGCAAAATTGCTGACAGCTTACTTTTGGCGCCAAAGGTGATATTGGCAGAGCTACGCACAATCACTTGTGTAATAGGTAAACCGCCAACTAGGCCTGACAACATATTACCAATGCCTTGCGCCTTAAGTTCTTGATTTGTAGGTGTAATACGTTTAACTGGATCTAGCTTATCAGTTGCCTCTACACATAAAAGTGTTTCTAAGCTCGCCACAATTGCCATCACCAAACCAACTTTATAAATTTCTATATTAGTGAGCTGTGAGAAATCTGGCCTTGCAAACTGGCCAAAAAACTCACCAAGATTATTAGCAACAGGCAATTGCACGATCTGATTTTCTGCTAAAGAAAAATTAAGAATACCAGACTGGAATAGATAATTTAACAAAATACCAACCAGCACCACGACAATCGGACCTTGTAGCAACTCAAACAAGCGATGTTTCTTTGTTAAGGTTGTATCCCATAAAATTAGGATCACCATAGAAATAGCTGCAATTAATAATGCGCCTGGCGTTAATAAGCTCCATGCATCAGCTAAGGCAGTAAACGTATTGCTACCATCCGCCTGCTCAAAAGACTCGCTACCTTGGTAGTCAAAATCGTAACCTAATGCATGAGGTATCTGTTTAAGTACAATCAATAAGCCGATACCCGTCAACATTCCCTTAATGACTGATGACGGCACAAAGTATGCAATGAAGCCAGCTTTAAAGTAGCCTAGCAAAAATTGAATTACCCCAGCGATCATCACAGATAATAAAAATGCTTCAAATGAGCCTAAGGTTCCAATTGCAGTGAGTACAATAACCGCAAGACCCGCTGCAGGGCCACTAACCCCAAGCTGAGATCCACTAAACATACCCACAACAATACCGCCAACAATACCTGCAATCACACCTGAAAATAATGGTGCGCCAGAAGCAAGTGCGATACCTAAGCACAATGGCAATGCCACAAAAAATACGACAATACTTGCCGGAAAATCGCTTTTAAACTCTTTAAATAAATTCATTTTTTATTTTAATTCCTCTTATAAAAATGATAGTGATTAGCTTATAAGCTTGAGGTAACACTAAGAATACTATATCAAATGGTTACAATCACAAAAGCCCTGCCAGTTAAATAACGGCAGGGCAAGCTTAAAAAACTAATATGACATATCTATGACATTAGTCCGTATTTCTTTCTGCGTATGGGCGTTTACCCAACATATTAAGACGCATTTGCTTATGTTTACCATCAGTTTCAGCGCGCTCGTCAATCAATGTGGCACCTTCAAAACTTTCTTTTTTGTTTAGTGCTGGGTCAGCAGGTGCTTGCTGATATGGGCGTTTAGACAAGTTTTGTTTATTAATATGTTTGTAGTCTTCATCTGCTGAGACTGCGCCAGCTGCCAATAAAGTTGCTGCAGACAATAGTGTGATTAAGTATTTGTTTCTCATGATATTCTCCAATAATTATGTATTTGTATTCAGTACAACATTGTTTAAAAAATTAGCTTTAGTATGGGCGTTTGCTTAACATGTTCAGACGTAATGTATTACGACTGCCAGCAATTGCATCATCTGAAGCATGATCAGAAATCAGTGTGGCACCTTCCCACTGTTGGTCTTTTTTCTGGTCACTGTTTGTGACCACTTGTTGATATGGTCTTTTAGAAATAAAGTTTTGATTATGTGCATTATTTTTAAAGTTACTTTCAGCATGCGCTGCACCTGCTATCAATAATGCTGCTGCAGATATTAGTGTGATTAAACTTTTACTTTTCATGATTTTCTCCAATTCGTTTTTCATTTAGTGATACTATTTTTAGTATCTTGCTTACTCAGCATATTGATTGATGCGCATTGCGTTACGGTTTTTTGAACCCACTTTAACTTTCACTTCATCATCAATCAATGTTGCACCTTCCCATTGTTGATCTTTTTTCTGATCGCTTTTTGTAACCACTTGCTGATATGGTCTTTTAGAAATAAAATTTTGGTTGTGTGCATTACTCTTATAGTTGCTTTCAGCATGTGCTGCACCTGCTACTAATAAAACTGCTGAAGAAACAATTGCTACTAAATTTAAAGCTTTCATTTTTTTCTCCTGATAATGCTGTTTGGTAATACTGCTTGTTGTTCGTTTAATTGCTTTGTTGATGGATTGCATTATGAATGGTGTGAGTCAACTAAAAATCTACCATTATAGGTATAACGGTGTATACTGATCAGCATATGCCAAGTGACCTACATGAAAATATAAATCAACCAATTAGCGCTCGCGCACTTAGACAAAGCTTGAAAGAAACGCAAGCAAACGACACCCATTTACGGCTGTATCTAAACTTTGGTCAGCAATTATTTACACATGGCTGGAATATCAGTGCGGCGAATAGCTTGCTGCACTCATTATGTAATTTACTCTCTGCACAGCACGCAATATTAGCAATTGAAAATTCTGGCAAACTTGTAATATTTACTCAAATTGGACAAACACTACCAGTAGGATCAAGAATTCCTATGATGGGCATATTGGCCATGATGCTAAAAAACCCAGTTCAATTTACTGTTCATGAAAATAAAAACACACAATTATGGACACATGCAGACTTACAACATCACGAGTGCTTAGTCCCTATCGCTTTAGGGCAGCATGGTAAAGGCGTCATCGCTTTTTCAGGTAAGAAGTTAGTGCTAAACAACGCCGAGATAGAAGCTTTACATGCGGTGTCAGGCTTAATCGCACTCGCTATTTCACAGCATCAAGGTCCTGCTCGCAGTGAAGCAGATTTATCTATTTTAGAAACACTAACACCACGAGAGCGTGAAATTTTCGCACTATTGCCCGCTGGTTTAAGTAACAATGAATTAGGTCTTAAACTTGGCATTGCATCAGGCACCGCTAAAATACATGTAGAGCGTATTTTAAATAAACTTGGCGTCAAAGACAGAACGCAAGCTGCGGTGAAGGCAGTCGAGCTTGGCTATAAATCTTAATAGATTCTAAATCTTAATAGGTTGTAAATTTATATTTGCAAAATGATTGTTAATGATGAGTAAATCACACATCCCAATGAAAAGAAAAAACATCAGCCCCCTACATTGGGCTGCACAGGCGTGGCAAGATTTGCCACTAGGGTTTAAAGGCGTGTTTGTGATTGCGCTACCGTTAACCGTGTTATTAGCATCTTTAGCTTCACTTTATATACGTGAACTAGAATCAACCATGCTCGAAAACAATCTTAAGCATGCTTTACAAAACCAGCGTGATATTCAAACCGTACATACTCAGCTTTTAGAAGCCTCAACTGGCGTGAGAGACTATCTGCTTACAGGTGACAAACACTTCTTAAGCATTTTCTTTGAGGCTGAAAGAATACTCCCTGAGATTATCGATACACTAGAAGATCGCCTAGAAAGCGATCAGCAAAAAAATCGCTTACTTGTCATCGTGCCATTGGTAGCTAAAAACTTAGCAGATTTAAAAGCGCTGTCAGATCACGACTCAGAAATAGCCTCAGATAATTTAATTACGCAATTTAAATCGCAAGTCGCCACACTAGACCAGCTTAGAAAAGAAATTGAAGCACTCAATGCAGAAGAAGCGTTACTAGTAGAGCAAGATCAGCAAGAGATTTTTCTACAGCGTCAGCAAAGTATTTCTGTCACGCTCATTGCCGCGATTGCAGGCATTATAGGTTCGCTCATGGCTGTTTGGATTTTTTCACGCACCATAGTCAAACGTGTACGTTTGCTTCGAGACAGTGCAGGCCACTTGGCGCGTGCAGAAGCGCTCGATTTACCCTCAAGCAGTAAAGACGAGTTAGGTCAGCTCTCAGATGAGCTAGATCACGCCTCTCAATTACTAGCCAAAAACATTAGTGACGCTTTACAGGCCAGGCAAGAGGCAGAAGAAGCCAGCGCCTCAAAAAGTATGTTCTTATCAAGAACCAGTCATGAGCTTAGAACACCGCTCAATGCAATTTTAGGGTTTGCACAACTATTAGAACAAGATTTAGCACCAGGAAAGCAACGCGACAGTGTTTCGCTCATCAAAGGCGCGGGTCAACATTTACTCAAATTAATTAATGAAGTACTAGAGATTGCAAGAATTGAATCAGGTGAAGTTTCATTAGAGTTAGCGCCTATAGCCATTAATAACTTGTTAGAAGAAGCAATACATTACATTGCACCAATCGGAAAAATTCGAGACATCGAAATTAAATCGGATCTTGAGCCAAACCTATGGGCAAGGGCTAACCGACAAAAACTATTACAAGTTGTACTCAACCTGCTTTCTAATGCACTAAAATATGGCCCTGTTAACTCTGTAGTTCAATTAAATGCTTATCGTAAGCAAGATCAAATCATGATTGAAGTACAAGATGATGGGCTAGGTATTCCTGTTGAATTAAGGGAAAGAGTATTTACGCCTTTCGATAGATTAGGTGCAGAAAACACCAAAGTAGAAGGGACTGGCCTAGGTTTAGCGCTATCCAAACAAATTATGCTTGCAATGCACGGGAGCATTCATCTTGCCAATGATAAAAGCTTATTTTGGGTTGAAATTTCAGCCTGCGAGGCCAGCGCAGATGCTAGCAAACAACCACAACAAAAAGAGAAATCAAAACAACTTAATCTATCAAACAAACAGTCGATTCTTTATGTAGAAGACAACATTAGTAATCGTGCACTGGTTGAAGCCATTATTCTACGTCAGCGAGATTTGCGTATTCATTCTGTATCCACAATCAAAGACGCAAAGCAATATTTAAACGAGTTACAGCCTTCGCTATTATTAATAGATTTAAACCTTCCTGATGGCTCAGGAGAAAGCCTCGTACACTACGTGATGTCCGATCCTAGATTAAAAAATATCCCGATGATGATTTTAAGTGCAGACGCTTTGCCAGACACCATCAATCGATTACAAGCGGCAGGCGTAGCTTACTACATGACAAAACCGTTAGATGTTGCCGTGTTTATTAAACAAGTGAGAGAGTTAATTCAAAGTTAGGAAATAGAATGAACGAGGCTGAAATATTAAACGCCAAAATTTTAATTGTAGATGACGCGGAAGCTAATTTAAAACTATTAGAAGACCTATTAACAAGAGAAGGCTTTCATCAGGTCATCAGTACGGCAGACTCTACACGTGCCTTAGATTTATACAAAGCTTTTGAGCCTGATTTAATCTTACTGGATTTAATGATGCCAGAACTAGATGGTTATGCAGTGTTAGAAATGCTATCACGGCACATCCCTAAAGATGAGTATTTACCAGTATTAGTGCTCACAGCAGATGCCACAATCAGTGCAAAAAGAAAAGCGTTGGCACTGGGTGCCAAAGACTTTTTAACCAAACCATTTGATACAATTGAAGCAATGTTACGTGTTTGGAACCTACTAGAAACTCGTATTTTGTATCGTCATTTGAAATCACTCAACGCTGCATTAACGCCAGTAGTACATATCAACCAGACTTCTGAGTAGTTAATTATAGTTAATCTCACAAATAACGTCATACCAGCGCAGGCTGGTATCCAGTCAAGGTGATGGTCACGAATGGTTGTTTATTGTAAAAAAGCTAGTATTCACGCAGTCTGGATTCCCGCCTACGCACCACAGGCACTCCGATTCACTAAGTGCTAAGCCAGCATTTGGCTTGCCCATGGAATATGTGCAGTAAACTGCACTATTTCACACTTTTCTTGCCACTTTAGTGGCATATAAAATTGGGGAAGCCAATGACTGGCTCACATGTCAAAGCACATGTGAAGTCGTATGCGGGAATGACGACTGTGAGCGTTGAGGTTTCAATTTACAAATGCTGCCATTATCTAGCGGACTAGCTAGAACTACTAATTTGTACTAAGCACTTAATTAAACTATTTAGCTAACAATGCCAATTGATCAAAATTAACTTTAGCGCTAGCAGTTTTCTCAGTAATTTTATTTAAATACTCAAGTGCTTGACGGTGATCATCGTTAATTGCCAACACTTTTCTAAAATGCTCACCCGCTTTATCGTAGTCTTTTGTTTCGTATTCAGCTGTCGCCAAGTAGAACCAAGACTCAGCCGTATCAGGTTCAGCATTTACCCATTCACGAGAAACAGTTAGCAGTGATTTCCAATCATGTGAGATATAAGGCTTCACTACTTGCATAAAATAAGGCTGCTCATTAGCGCCAACGGCCCAAAAAGGTTTCTCACTTTTAGCGCCTAATGCTTGAGCAGGCTTATTCTTGAGTGCTTGCACCCACTCTACTGGCATATAGTAATAATGGGCTTGGCTGCCGCGGCTCTTTAATGTGATGATGCCGACTAAACTACCCATCTCATCAAACACACCTCCACCACTGGCACCCAATCTAAAAGGGCTAGTCGCACGGATCACTACGCCATCATCCAAAGGGAACATTCCCTTAACCACACCAAATGTATTCACAGGCTCGGTGGTCTTATCAGGATACCCAATAGTAAATACTGGGGTTTCATATTTTAGAGTTTTACTGGCACCAACTTTTGCAATAGGCGCATCTAAGTTAGCCACGGTTAAAATACATAGATCATGATGCCAATCAGGCCTCACTTCGGTAGCAACATGCGCTACACCGTTAACCATCACATGCACGTCATGTGCATCAGTCACCACATGGCAGTTGGTCACTACTTGGTCTTTATCAATCACCACTGCTGACCCCAAACCATGATTACCATTATTGTGTTTAACTTGTACACGTAAAACCTGTGCGTTGAGCTTACTCACCATTTCAGATGATGGTGATGCAGATGCCATGCCTGTAAAAAGCAAATTAAACCATACAGTACATAATAAAGCTGAAAAATGTTTATTCATGATGCTCTCCTCGCTACAATTAAACAAAGTCTATAAAGACTTATTCAATACAAAACAGGATTACTTAATGAATAAATAGCAATTCTCGTTCCAACTTTCAAAAACCTGACTACAGATGGCGTCAATGCTTAAAAGTACACGAAGAGATGACGGATTTTCAAACTAAATCACGTATAAAGAATAAAAAATACGCACTTTTAAAGTGCGTGAATTGTGCAAACTGGTGCGAAAAGAGGTTTAATAATGCGGCTTGATTTAATAGCCCAGATTTAATAACCTTGGTTTAATAAATAAGTGAAGTTGAATAGTCCATTCAAGTAGTTATATATTTAGCGCAAACATCTAAAATGAAAAAATGAGCGTCGTGGAAAACACATGATTCATAAAATTAGCTTGTTTAGTTTTAACATACTGATTTAAATAACCAAGCTCTATCTTAGCCTCAGGATTAAGCGTCCAATTACCACCTAAAAATGCGCGGTTTTGGTCAAAGCCTTTTTGCGCACCATAATCAGTATTATTTAAATTAAGAAAATACTCATCATAAAACACCCAACTAAGCTTAGGATGCACCCCAGAAGGCGCTACCAATCTCAACATTTGCCTTAACTTATGCCCAGTGCCATCCGAATTTTCAATAAACCGTTGCTCAAGACGTGTACGGCTTTGTATAGCAATATTGTTGATGGGTGCAAACTGATACAGATATTGTTGCCATAGCCGATGCTCATCAAATGCAGACCTACTCGCTGGGTGCGTCACCACATGGGCATAACCAGCCCAAATACTGCTCTGCTCAGTTAATTTGTAATAAATTGCTGGACGCAATAATGTTTGGTCTAAATGCGACCCCTCTTCACGCCAGCGTGGCTGTAGCTCTGCATACCAGCGCCAACCCTCACTAGGTAAAGCACCAGTCGCATTCAAGTTAAGCCAAATACGCCCGTCTTCTACAATGCTATTTGCACTTAAGTGAGCGGAAAAAGATGATATAGCGATAAGCATACCAATAGATAAAAATGAAACTCTCATAAACACGACAATCCTTTAATTCACTCAAATCAAACGCATAATTACACAGCAAATAATATCTGGGGTGGATTATTCTATATGAAACTTAACTTGGTCATACATATGCATTTTAAAAGTTATCGTCTTAATAAAAAAACCCGCTCATGCGGGTTTCTGTTTAAAGCCTGTAAACACAGAAAAATCCGCAGTGTTAGATTAACACTGCGGATTCACTATTTATAAATCATCAAGTTACTAGTAGTTAAACTGTAATTGCATACGTATTGCATCAGCACTAAATGTTTCATAATCACTAGTTGGACCACCATTAGCTAAATTAGCTGCATTAGCTGCACCAACCACTAGATTTGAGCGCTTCATACGGTGATAGTACGCAACAAACTCAACTTCAGGGGCAATTTGCCATTCTGCACCAATCTCCCAATCATTCACACGATTTTGTGCAGCATTAGACTCTGCTTTACTGTAACCATCAAAATACTGCCATTTAACAAACGGAATTAAAGTACCGTTTGTATCTAAGAATTTGAAGTTATCAATTTTATACATCGCTTGTAAGTAACCACCATTTAAGCTTTCTTGTTTAATTGTATTGGTTGCCATATCCAACCCTGGTGTTTTACCCCAGTTCCACTCCCCCTGTAAGCCAAACGGCTGTGGATACATCATGAAGCTGACACCAATACGCTCATCGTCAAAGCCATTACGCTCAGCTAATCTTGGTGTACAAGTAGCAAAGTTGGTTGTTGTAGCTGTAGTACCACAACCCAAGGCCGCAGCAGTTCCACCATTTCCACCTGTTAAGGTGCGGCCTACGTTATTACGATAAGCCCCTTGTGTGACGGGAACATAGTCTCCCCTGTAAGCCTGAATACCAGCTTCAAAAAACTGGCCAGTTTCCGTTTTCCAAGGTTGTGTGTAGCGCGCTACAATATGGTAGTTATCATTCACTTCACGTTGGTTTGCACCTTGGCCGTTGTAGGCACCTAGAGCAAACTGACCATAGTTTCCAGTGTGTTTTAAACCCAGCTCCATGATTTCTTTAAACATGGCTTGTGTTGTTTCAGGTGTGTAGTAGTAAAAAACACCTAAATCACGTTCATCTTTTACTGCACTGTTTAATGCATCAGCACGATCTAATGCTAAACGATTTTGTGAAGACTGTAAGTTCTCAAAACCAAATGGTACTTTAGATTGACCAACACGCAAACGATGAACCTTATCCTTAGTCAAATAAAAGTCACCATAAAAGTCACGTAATTGCCCTAGGTTATTACCCCCAGTAGCCGAGGAGGCAAAGTCTGGCTGAATATAAATTCCTAAACGTTCACCTACATCGCCTGAAATAACCACGCGCGCACGACGGATTAAAAAGCTTTTATCTTGATCACCAAGTGAACGATCATTACCAACTGAACGATCAGAGAACAAGTTAACACCTACATCATCACCACCTACCATCGCCGTATTACGTGTTTGCAAGTAACCACGGATTGATAGTTTATTTGACCATTGTTTTTTTTCTTTTTTCTTTTGACTGTCAATTTCATTATCACGGCCCTTGGTAAGCAAAGCACCCTCTTCCTCGGTTAATACACCTTTAGTAATCAACGCATTCACAATGTCAGTGGTAGAATCTGCCGAAGCATGTTGAGCAAGACCTAACATTAGTGAACCAGTGATAGTCGCTGCCACCAAGCTACGTAATTTGTAGTTCATTTCAATTCCCTCTTAGTTTAATAGTTATTTACTGCGTTTTTTCAACAAGAGGGATTTTGCTATAGCTGTATTACAGTTTGATGACAGAACTAGATTTATCATAAAAATGACATAAATGTTGTATTTTTACAACAAAAAGCCCCGACTAGCATTCACTAATCGGGGCTAAATAAAACACTAGGTATACACCTTGGTAAAACTTAAAGTAAATTTAGATTTAAGCTTCTGGGCGCATATGTGGGAATAAAATCACATCACGGATACTTGCACTGTCCGTAATCATCATCACTAAACGGTCAATACCAATACCACAGCCACCTGTCGGCGGCATGCCGTACTCTAAAGCACGGATAAAGTCAGCATCATAATACATGGCTTCGTGATCACCCGCTTCTTTGGCTTTCACTTGTGCATGAAAACGAGCCGCTTGATCTTCCGCATCATTTAACTCACTAAAACCGTTTGCAATTTCACGTCCTGTCACAAACAACTCAAAACGTTCTGTAATTTCAGGGTTTGCGTCTGATGCGCGCGCCAAAGGTGATACTTCAACAGGATAATCAATAATATAGGTAGGCTCCCACAACTGGCTCTCGGCTGTTTCTTCAAACAACGCTAATTGCAGTGCGCCTAAACCTGCGTGATCAAATGGTTTAGTACCAAATTTAAGGATTTCTGCACGCAAGAAATCTGCATCGTTCAGTTGCTCAAGCGTGTATTGCGGTGCGTATTTCTGAATGGCGCCAACAATGGTTAAGCGTTGGAAAGGCTTGCTTAAATCCAACTCGCGACCTTGGTACTGCAATACTGCTGTACCACAAGCAGCAATCGCCGCCGCACGGATGCAACGCTCAGTAAAGTCCATCAACCATAGGTAATCGGTATAAGCCGCATAGAACTCCATCATCGTGAACTCTGGATTATGGCGTACGCTTAAGCCTTCGTTACGGAAGTTACGGTTAACTTCAAACACACGCTCAAAGCCACCCACCACCAAACGCTTTAGATACAACTCAGGCGCAATACGCATATACATTTGCATGTCTAGCGCATTGTGATGCGTAATAAACGGCTTGGCTGATGCACCACCTGGAATCGGGTGCAACATTGGCGTTTCTACTTCTAAAAACTGGTTATCCAGCATAAAGCTACGAATCGCTGATACCACCTTACTACGTGCAATAAAGGTTGCGCGTGTTTCTTCAGACATCATTAAATCAACATAGCGCTGGCGATACTTAACTTCTTGATCTTGTAAGCCGTGAAACTTCTCTGGCAAAGGACGTAATGATTTAGTTAATAAACGTAGCTCTGATACTTTGACTGAAAGCTCGCCCGTTTTAGTCTTAAACAACACACCTTTAGCCGCAATAATATCGCCTAAATCCCAATGCTTAAATGACTCATAAATGGCTTCGCTATTTTCATCGGTGAAGTTATCTTTAGACACAAATAACTGAATACGACCAGTGCTATCTTGCACGGTCGCAAAACTTGCTTTACCCATCACACGTTTCAACATCATGCGGCCAGCAATGCTCACATGTACGGCTCTTGGTTGTAGCACTTCATTTTCAAAGCCACCAAACTCAGCGTGTAACGCTACCGCTTGATGCTCTGGTTTAAAGTCATTAGGAAAAGCCACACCGCCATTTAATTTAGCATTTTCACGGATTGCTTTTAGTTTCTCACGACGTTCTGCAATCACATGATTTTCATCGACTGCTGGCACTTCATTGTTTTGTTGATTACTTGGTTGACTATTTGGTTCATTATTTTGCACGTTACTCACACTACACTCCCTGCTTCAAACTTTCGGTAATAAATGGGTCAAGGTCGCCGTCCAGCACGCCTTGCGTATTGCCAATTTCTACACCAGTACGTAAATCTTTAATGCGTGACTGGTCTAACACATAAGACCTGATCTGATGACCCCAACCAATATCGGTTTTGGCATCTTCAAGTGCTTGTTTTTCTTGATTACGCTTATTCAACTCTAAATTATAAAGCGCACCTTTCAACATGTTCATCGCTTCTTCTCTGTTGCGATGTTGCGAACGGTCATTTTGGCACTGCACCACGGTATTGGTCGGGATATGGGTAAGACGAACCGCAGAGTCTGTTTTATTAATATGCTGACCACCTGCACCACTCGCTCTATAGGTATCAACACGCAAGTCTGCAGGGTTGATATCAATTTGAATCGAGTCATCCACCTCTGGGAATATCTGCACACTGGCAAAGCTTGTATGACGTTTAGCGTTTGAATCAAATGGAGATTTACGCACCAAACGATGCACGCCATTCTCAGTTCTTAAAGTACCGTAGGCATAGTCACCAGACACTTTAATTGATGCGCCCTTAATGCCAGCCACATCACCTTCAGACTCTTCCAACACCTCGACCTTAAAGCCTTTGCGCTCGCAATAGCGTAAATACATACGCAACAGCATATTTGCCCAATCTTGCGCCTCCGTGCCACCACTACCAGACTGAAACTCAATGAAGCAGTTCGCAGAATCCAACTCGCCAGAAAACATGCGTCTGAATTCCATCTCGGCAATTTGCTTTTCGAGGGCTAGAGAATCATGCTCTACACTTAATAAAGTATCGTCGTCATTTTCCTCACGCGCCATCTCAAACAACTCTTGCGCATCTTTAAGGCCAGATTGCACATGCGTGAGGGTCTCTACCACCATTTCAAGAGTACGCTTTTCTTTACCTAGCGCTTGACTTTTGGCATTGTCATCCCAAACTTTAGGGTCTTCTAATAACCCATTCACTTCTTCTAAACGCTGGCTCTTAGTCTCAAAGTCAAAGATACCCCCGAAGAGCATGGTTACGCTCGCCTAAATCGCTTAAGCGATTAGCAATAATATTGAGTTGTTCTGCTTCCATAATGCTTACGTGTTGCTAAAAAACGTCATTATACAGCAAAGGCTTATCGCGCCATATTGCAGGATTAACGAGTAATGACTAGCACTGAAACAAAAAACACTATCTGGATAGTGATACTTTTGATCTTTTTCAAATAAATACAAAAAACTTGATACATATTAAAAAAGTGTCATTAAATAAATATAAATCCTCGCAGATTTTGGCCTAGACAGTTAAACTTGCAATATTCATAAATTTTTAATCAAAATGTAATAAATTTGTAATAAATTAGGGAGCTTCAAGAGTTATGGCAAATGCTGCATTTGGTCGCTTAATGGCGGCAATCACACCCCGCAATGACAATTATTTTGTACTATTTAATAGCCTAGCAGATTGTGCAGTAAAAGGCTCTAAGGTACTCGCGATGATGGCAGCTGTGAGAGACAGCGATAAGTTTGATGAGCACTTTGCTGAAATTAGAAAAATTGAATCTGAAGCTGACGAGTACACAAAAGAAATTTTACTTTCCCTACATAAAACATTTATTACCCCATTTGACCGTCGTGAAATTCGCGAACTAGCAATGGCGCTTGATGACATTATTGATTACATGGAAGCTATTCCACAAAGTGCGCAAATCTATGGCCACTCAAGTTTTACCCCAGAAATGGTAGCGCTTGCGCAAATTTTATTACGTGCTTCTGAGAAAGTACGTGAAGCTGTCAACATGCTTTCTGACATGAAAAACGCTGAAGTCATTTTACGCACCTGTGCAGAAATCAGCAGCATTGAAGGCGAAGCTGATCACGTGATGCGCTCAGGCATGCACCGATTATTTTCTGAAGTTGAAGATGCACGTACCTTAATCCGCTCAAAAGAACTCTACGATCTATTTGAAGAAGCCGTTGATAGCTGTGAAGACGTTGCAGACGTGATTCATGGCGTTGTACTTGAGCGTATTTAAGGGGTAAATCATGGATCACGCAATTCTCATCATGGCGTTGCTCGTGGTGGTTGCCCTCATATTTGACTTTATGAATGGCTTCCATGACGCAGCTAACTCCATTGCGCTGATGGTTTCTACGCGTTTGCTAACACCGCAAGCTGCAGTGGCATGGGCAGCATTTTTCAACCTTATCGCGTTCCTATTTTTTGGTTTGCATGTAGCAGATACAGTAGGTAAAGGCATTATTTCAAAAGATGTGATTGATAATGCTGTGATTTTTGGCGCATTAAGCGGCGCAATTACTTGGAACGTTATCACATGGTGGTTTGGTATTCCATCATCCTCATCACATGCGCTAGTAGGTGGGTTGGTGGGTGCAGGTGTCGCTAAAGCAGGCACAGGCTCAATTGTCGCGGCAGGCCTCACTAAAACTTCAGTGGCAATTATTTTGTCGCCGCTATTCGGCATGTTGCTCGCATTATTATTGATGGTCATCACTTTATGGGCGTTTGAAAAAGCATCTCCATACCCAACTGAAAGAAGATTCAATAAATTACAGTTTATTTCTTCATCACTCTATAGCTTAGGTCATGGTGGTAACGATGCGCAAAAAACCATGGGTATCATTGCTGTGTTACTTTATGCTAATGGCTACTTACAAGGTGACTTTCATGTTCCATTTTGGGTTGTTATTTCATGCCAAGTGGCAATGGGCTTAGGTACGCTATTTGGTGGCTGGCGTATTGTGCGCACCATGGGCATGGGCATTACGCGTATCCGTCCATCTGGTGGCTTTTGTGCACAAACATCAGGCGCTATTGCGCTGTTTTCAGCAACCGCATTGGGCATTCCAGTTTCAACCACGCACACCATCACTGGCGCTATCATTGGTGTAGGCTTGTCTCGCAGGATGTCTGCCGTGCGCTGGGGCTTAGCTTCCAGAATCGTATGGGCATGGGTGCTGACCATTCCATGTGCTGGATTAATGGCTGCTGCGGGTTATCACTTAGGCCGCACGTTCATGTAATCAACAGCATGTAATAATCAGTATGGATGCTAAATAAGGGGCTTAAATTTAGCCCCTTATTATTTGTTCATTTTACTAATTTATTTTTTGTCATTATATTGTCACAATAGCTTCATATGATACTTAAAGTTTAACAACAGACTACTCTCATAAGGAGCATCAAATGAATTACCAGTTTACTAAATACTCATCAATAGCCGGTTTAGTTGCATCATTATTTGCACTACCAACCATGGCTGTTGCGGCTGAAAAAATCGTTAAAATTGACGGCTCTAGCACTGTTTACCCAATTACTGAAGCGGTTGCAGAAGAGTTTCAAAAAGCAACAAAAACTAAGGTAACTGTAGGTGTTTCAGGCACTGGCGGCGGCTTCAAAAAATTCTGCCGTGGTGAAACTGACGTACAAAATGCATCACGCCCTATTCTGCAAAAAGAAATTGATGCATGTAAAGAAGCTGGCGTACAGTTTATTGAATTACCAGTAGCCTATGATGCATTAACTGTTGTCATCAACCCTCAAAATGACTTCGCTACGAAAATGACTGCAGCCGAACTTAAAAAATTATGGGAACCAGCAGCTCAAGGTAAAGTAAAAACTTGGAATCAAGTAAACGCTGCATGGCCAAACACACCAGTTAAACTATACGGCCCAGGTGCCGACTCAGGTACGTTTGACTACTTTACAGAAGCGATTGTTGGCAAGGCTAAATCAAGCCGCGGTGACTTTACAGCCTCTGAGGATGACAATGTCTTGGTTAAAGGTGTGGTAGGTGACAAAGGTGCGCTTGGTTATTTTGGTTATGCTTACTACGAAGAAAACCAAGATAAATTAACAGCTGTTGCGATTATCGAAAAGGCTGGTAAGCCTGCTGTGTTACCATCAAAAGCTACTATTGAAGATGGATCATACCAACCGCTTGCACGTCCTATCTTTATTTATGTCAATGCAACTGCGGCTGCCTTCAAACCAGAAGTGAAAGCATTTGTTAACTATTATTTAGAAAACGGCAAACCTTTGATCGAAGAAGTAAAATACGTAGCTTTACCAGCTAAAGAACAAAAAGCAGTAATTGCTCACTGGAAAGCACTTAAACCAGGCTCTGGCTTTGGTGGAAAATCTGAAGTTGGTGTAAAAATTGAAGAATTGCTAGCACGTATTAAATAGCATGCATGACTGACGCTTGTTTGAAATACATATTTTTTTATGTGTCAGACAAGCGTTGCTTTACAAATAATATAAACTAGCTGGTACATATCACGTGAATACGGTAACCCAAGTGCTGAATAACTCATTAACGCCCCAAATTAGTGATCGCTTATCTAAGAACTTCAATCGCCACTTAAAAGAGCGAGTGATTGAATTCATTTTAATGCTAGCTGCATTCTCTGCAGTATTAACGACTGCTGCGATTATGGGCATTCTATTATACGAATCTTATGGTTTCTTTGAGCATGTCTCTATAGCAGACTTTCTCACAGATACTGTATGGACACCGTTATTTGAAAACCCACGCTACGGTATATTACCCTTAGTTTCTGGCACGCTTACTGTCACTGGCGTTGCGCTATTGATTGCCATACCTATTGGTACCATCAGTGCTATCTACCTTTCAGAGTTTGCGTCACACCGTGTGCGTGAAACAGTGAAACCAATCTTAGAATTGTTAGCTGGCGTACCAACCATTGTATTCGGTTTCTTTGCGCTACTATTTATCACACCGCTTTTACAAAAAATCATTCCAGGCTTACCTACCTTTAATATGTTGAGTTCTGGCATTGTGATTGGCATTATGATTATTCCATACATTGCCTCGCTATCAGAAGATGCCATGCGTGCAGTGCCAATGAGCATGCGCGAAGGCTCTTATGCCATGGGTGCAACGCGTTTTCAAACAGCGATTAGGGTGGTAACCCCTGCCGCAATCTCAGGCATTGTTGCAGCCTATATTTTAGGTATCTCACGTGCGATTGGCGAGACTATGGTAGTTGCAATCGCCGCAGGCCAACAACCCAACTTAACGTTTAACCCGATGGACGCGGCTGCCACCATTACTGCTTATATCGTGCAAGTTGCCATGGGTGACTTACCGCACGGCAGCATTGGCTATCAAAGTATATTTGCAGCAGGCTTGGTCTTGATGCTAATGACATTGACGCTCAATATTATCGGCCACATTACACGCAAGAGATACAGTGAGAGGTACTAATGATGAACAAGCAACAAACTAAAAACCTGAATGAAGTACGTGCTATGATTCAACGGCATAAACTCAATGATTATATTTTCTCTATCATTGGTTTATTGTGCTTAATGGTCGGCCTCATCACGTTATTAACGCTATTTATTGATCTCATCCTCCAAGGTTACCCTAAGTTACTATCTTTAAGTTTTTATACAGACTTTCCATCACGTCGCGCGTCTAGTGCTGGGCTGTTATCCGCATTAGTTGGTTCATCATTGGTGATGCTAGTGACCTTTTTGTCAGCAGTTCCAATGGGCGTCATGGCGGCTATTTATCTAGAAGAATACGCACCAAAAAACTGGTTTTCAGACCTGATTGAAATCAACGTTTCAAACTTAGCAGCTGTGCCTTCAATTATTTACGGCTTATTAGCACTTGGCTTATTTGTGTACATTTTAGACTTGGGTCAAAGTATCGTCACCGCAGGTCTTACTTTAGGTTTATTAATTTTACCTGTCGTGATTGTCGCAACCCGTGAGTCAATACGTAGCATCCCTATCGCGATTCGTGAGGCGGCCTACGCTGTAGGGGCAACCAAATGGCAAGTGGTATATGACCACGTCATTAAGTATTCATTTGGCGGCATTCTAACTGGTGTCATTATCGGCATGGCGCGCGCAATTGGCGAAACTGCACCGATTATTACCATTGGCGCACTGACGTTCATTGCATTCTTACCGCCATCTCCAGTAACAACCACCGCACCGTTTCTTAACTTTGAATGGCTATCATCAGGCTTCACAGTTTTACC
Organism: Methylotenera sp.; assembly: GCA_030682715.1. Classification (GTDB taxonomy): domain Bacteria; phylum Pseudomonadota; class Gammaproteobacteria; order Burkholderiales; family Methylophilaceae; genus Methylotenera. The sequence continues at coordinate 62,617 of JAUXNQ010000045.1, forward strand.
GATTCAGATGTTTAGCTGGTTATCACGTCCAAGTGAAGCATTCCATGTTAACGCCGCAGCCGCTGGGGTGATTATCATTTTAGTGACACTGATTATGAACGGCTTTGCCATCAGAATGCGTTACAAAATGCGTAAAAACATTAAATGGTAATGCACGACTAATCTCTATATTTATCAACAGGAATCTAAATTCTCATGATGACATCAACTACACCAGTAAAAGCTGAAGCACGTAACCTCAGTTTTTTTTATAACGGTGGCAACAATGCAGTAAAAAACGTTTCTATGCCTTTGTATGAAAATAAAATTACTGCACTAATTGGACCGTCTGGTTGCGGTAAATCTACATTTTTACGCTGCTTTAACCGTATGCATGACTTATACCCTGGCAATAAGTATGAGGGTCAAATTATCATGCATCCAGATGACACCAATATCTTAGAGAAAAATGTAGACCCGATTGAAGTACGCATGCGCATTAGCATGGTGTTTCAAAAGCCTAATCCATTTCCAAAATCTATTTATGAAAACGTGGCGTATGGTTTACGTGTACGTGGCGAAAAAAATAGACGCATTGTTGATGATAAAGTAGAGGAAGCATTAAAGGGCGCTGCACTTTGGAATGAAGTAAAGGACAGACTGCAAGACCTAGCCTTCAATTTATCAGGCGGTCAGCAACAACGTTTATGTATTGCACGTGCACTAGCAACTGACCCTGAGATTATGCTGTTTGATGAACCAACTTCCGCATTAGACCCAATTGCAACTGCAAATATTGAAGAATTAATGAGTGAGTTACGTAACAAGTTAACGATTCTTGTCGTGACCCACAACATGCAACAGGCCGCGCGTGTTTCTGATTACACAGCCTATATGTATTTAGGCGAGCTGATTGAACATGGTGAAACTGACCGCATCTTCACACGCCCTACCCGTAAAGAAACTGAAGATTACATTACTGGTAAATTCGGTTAACTGACTTTACAAGCTAGATGATTTTACTAGCTAGCTAACTTTAACTGGCCTAACTTTAACGAGCTAGGCGCTTTTACTAAATAACTTTATAAATCTGGTTAGATAGTAAGTTAAATCAAGTAGATTCACCTACGCTAGCTGGGATAATTACCTATCAATTAATCAATCACAACATGTTTCTGCGTAATGGCTAGCTGGCTATTCTTATTAGCAGATGCGTTAGCATGCATAATAGTGGCATAAAACTGTACCATACGCTCTGCCTGTATTGACGCAGTCCAATTTGCAAGCACATAAGATCTGGCACGCACACCAAGCTCAAATCGCTCCTCAGGGTAAATCAATAAGTGCTTCACCTTTTCTGCAAAACCGATAACATGATCAGGTGCAATCAGCGCTCCCTCACCATTCACCAATATTGATGCTGTACCAAGTTCAGCAATTGCTACAACTGGTGTACCTTGCGCCATAGCCTCTAGTAGCACAAGGCCTTGCGTTTCACTTTTTGATGCAAACACAAATACATCTGCCGCCTGATAACAAGCATTAAGCTCTAGCTCACGGTCTAAATATCCAATAAACTTAACGTTATTTGAGATTCCAAGTTGCTGTGTCAGTTTATGCAGGCTAGCTTCAGCAGGCCCCTCACCCGTGATGACGAGCAATACATCAGGCACTTCTTTAACTAACACATTGGCCATTTCAAGCAAGAATGCAATATTCTTTTCAAATGCTACACGACCTACATATAAGAGCATTGGTCGCTCTAAAGGAATCTCGTACTTTTGCCTAAAAGCCTGACCATCAGCAGCCTTAAAGCTCTGCATTTGCAAACCTGTAGGCACTACTTCGGCACTTACAGACACACCGTAGCCACGCAATACATCGAGCATGGGCTGCGATGGTGCAACAATCGCATCAACAGCGTTACATTGTCGCTTAGAAATCATTCTGGCCACGCCACGTGCCATTGGCTTTGGTATCCAAGGCAAGTAATGGTGTAAGTAATCTTCAAAAAAGGTATGGTAAGTTTCAACACATGGCACATTTAACTCACGCGCTAATTCAAGCCCTAAATAGTGCGCCACAAAAGGAGTATGCACATGCACAATGTCATATTTTTCCCGACGTAGCCCTGGTAGGCGTTGCATTGCCTCCCCATATTTCATTAGCTTGTCTTCCGGATCAAAATAAATACTGCGTGCTGGTATGCGCTTAATCCACGATTCATCTTGAGTGGAAACGCCATAGTCTGGTGCGATTAAATGTACCTCATGCCCTAAGCCTTGCATCTGCTCAACAAAGGTGCGAATTGAAGTTGACACGCCATTGATACGTGGAAAATATACATCAGAAATGAATAGTATCTTCATACGCGTTGTTCACCTATTTGTTAATAAATTCTATTTCGTCATCAACAATATAAACACGCTATATGACAGTTTCATGAACAATCAAAGATAACTAACCTCATCATCTTCTGCATAAAAACATCATGCTAATGTCATATTAGTATCACATCCAATTGGCACAGTAGCTGGCATGCAAATACCAGACTTCATCAAAAAATATTACTGGTGGCTACCATGCTGTGCATACTCTACTGATGCAAATGCATGGGGGCTTTTTACCCATCTTTATTTTGCGCAATCATTATTATGGGCAATGCCATTATTAGACCCAAAATTGCAAAGGGCTATTAAAAGATTTCCTGATTTAGTGATGGCTGGTGCATGCATCCCTGACTTGGCACTTATTAGTCACCACTTTAAAAGAACTCACTTATGGGAAAAGACTCACCAGCTAATTAACGCTGCGGAATCTGATGAAGAAACTGCGATTGCAATCGGTTACGCTAGTCATTTATATATTGATGTGATTGCACATCATCATTTTGTACCAGCACATGAGGCCATGTGGTTTAAAAGCACCATGTTCACCCATATTACTTCCGAATGGGCCATGGATGCGTATTTAGCCCCACTGATCAACACATCACCATATGCTTTACTCACAAAACACAGTGCAGTAATGACGAACTTTATTTCGGTTCACTTTAATTGCGATACACGTATCACACGCACCGCAATTAAACGTCTAGCATTAGGTGATAGGTTATTAAGAAGCATTAAGCTGCCACAGATAATTCACAAAGTTGCACGCTTAGCTGACAAGCAAATTAGCAAGAATTTTGTTTATTACGTAGCAAAAACGCAGATGGCGTTGGCCGATATTGGTAAAGTACTTAACGGAAACCAACCTGCATATGAAGCTGAGCTAAAAAACATCAGCATAGATCAATTAGAACTGTGGCGTGAAGCTTGTTTAAATCACTTGCGCCAAACACACCCACAGCCAGTGCAATATTTCATTAAACCAAAACACTTATCGTAACCTAAATACTAAGCTTAAATACTAAGCTTAGACACTAATCTTGCCCATTAAGCTTAGTCACTAAAACATCACACAACAGATTTAGCTTATCGCTAAATCACTAAAAAAGACAGCATCGCTAACACTACGCCAATCACAGTGCCAGCCAACACATCACTAGGATAGTGCAACCCTAAGACAACGCGTGACAACCCAACCATCAACGTAAAGGGTACCAATACAAATGACAGTTGAGGATAGTAACTTAAAGCCACCGCACTAAACACAACCGCATGTAAGGTATGTCCTGATGGAAAACTAAATTTATCAAGCGGCGTCCCTGTTAACCAGATATCCTGCCTAACCTCATAAGGCCGTGGGCGCAGGGTTTTACCCTTTAACCACTTATACAACAACGTACCAGATAATCCAGCTAACCCCATATGTAGCACAGGGACAAAACCATCACTACCTTTGATAAGCAAGATTGTCATCATTAGCACGTACCAGAACACACCATCGCCTAATCGGCTGACCATTCTAAAACTATCTCGCACTAGTTTATATCGGCTTGTATGGTTAACTGCCACACATACATTGCTATCTAACTGGTGCATACGATGTAAATATAATCGCATTCTAGATGTCATCATTCACCTCCAATGTTAGTTAAACTGGAGCTAGCTTGTCATTGAAATATGAAGAATTGATGAACAACAAATGAAGCTTTGTTGAATTGAACATAAAAATAGATATATTCAACTCAACAAGCTAATGAAATGGCTAACAGATTACTAGCCAAAAATGATCGAGGAGCTAGATTATCATAACGTTATCGTGGCTAATAACAGCCAATAAAACAGCTATACAACCAATCAAACGGTTAGCTCAAATATTTCTAAGATGCAACTTGGTTAACCACATCAGCAATAGCTTGGGCTAATGCTTTAACCTGAACCTGATTTTCACCCTCTACCATCACACGAATCTTTGGTTCGGTTCCTGACGCTCTTAACAAAACACGCCCAGAATCTTTTAATTCGGCCTCGGCCTGCTTCACAGCGTCTTGAATCAGCGCATTATCCAAATCGATCTTCTGCTTAGTGGTCACGTTAATTAACACCTGTGGGTAAAGTATTAAATCCGCACCTAACTCACCTAATGTTTTTCCACGCTGAATCACCGCGTGCAACACTTGCAAGGCAGCTATGATTCCATCACCACTACTATGCTTATCTAAGGTTAAAATATGCCCAGAGTTCTCACCCCCTAATTGCCAATTGTTTTGGTTCAGCAACTCAAGTACGTATCGATCACCTACTTTTGCACGCGCAAAAGGGATATTCATCGCGGCAAGCTTATGCTCCAATGCTAAATTGGTCATTAATGTGCCTGCGACTCCACCCTGCAACACACCTACCTGCTGGCGCGCCTCGGCAATAATATAAAGCAACTGATCACCATCTAGTAACCTCCCCTCATGATCAACCATCATCACTCGGTCGCCATCGCCATCAAAAGCAATGCCTAGATCTGCCTGATGCTCAACAACCGCTTTCTGTAGCGCTTGCGGATAGGTAGACCCGACTTTTTCATTGATATTTAAGCCATCAGGATGGTTACCGATGACAACAATTTCCGCACCCAACTCATGAAACACAGGGGGAGCCACATGGTAAGTAGCACCATGTGCGCAATCCAAAACAATTTTTAACCCACGCAAATCTAGTTGGTTAGGAAAAGTGCTTTTACAGAACTCAACATAACGGCCTGCTGCATCATCAATACGACGTGCCTTCCCGAGCTTGGCCGATTCCATCACTTGCATTGGTTCATCAAGCGCAGCCTCAATTGCATGTTCAACATCGTCTGGCAACTTAGTGCCAAGACTTGAGAAAAACTTAATCCCGTTATCGTAATAAGGATTATGTGATGCAGAGATCACAATACCTGCCTGCGCTCTTAATGCACGGGTTAAATAAGCAACCGCTGGTGTTGGCATAGGGCCTGTTAACAAAACATCAACACCAGCTGCTGATAAACCTGCTTCCAATGCAGCCTCAAGCATATAGCCAGAAATTCGAGTATCTTTACCTATCAATACAGCAGGACGCGCACCTTTAGCTAAATGACTGTCAATGCTGGTCAGCACCCGCCCTGCCGCATAACCTAAACGCATCACAAACTCTGGCGTAATTAGTGCATCTCCTACGCGCCCACGAATACCATCTGTACCAAAGTATTTTTTACTCATAAATGTTTCTTCCAACCACTTTCTTTAAAATATTTTGCTTACAAATGTGTAAATTAAACTGGCATCACAGCCGCCACAATTTTCAGTGCATCAACGGTCGCCTTCACGTCATGTACGCGCACAATCTTAGCACCCTTCATTGCCGATATTACAGAAGCAGCAAGCCCTGCATGTAAGCGTTGCTGCTCATCACCACCAGCAATTTTTCCTAATACGGATTTTCGCGACAAGCCAACTAGCAATGGTCTCCCAATGTCACCAATCTGTGTCAACTGTTGTATCAGTGCAATATTATGTGCTGTGGTTTTTCCAAAGCCAAAGCCAGGGTCTAGCACAATACGATCTGGCGTAATACCAGCTGACATCGCTAGATGCATTCTATCAGTTAAAAACTGCACTACTTCACTGACGACATCTTGATAACTTGGCGCTAACTGCATGGTTTGCGGCATACCCTGCATGTGCATTAAACATACACCAACATCACTATTAGCAACGACTTCAACGGCCCCGTCTTCTTGTAGCGCACGCACATCGTTTACGATATCAATACCTGCTGCAATCGCGCTACGCATCACTTCTGGCTTATAAGTATCAATTGACAGTGGTACTGTTGAAACTGCACTTAAAGCCTCAATCACAGGCATCACTCGTCTTAATTCTTCGTCCAGGCTCACGGGTGGTGCACCAGGCCTTGTAGACTCGCCCCCGATATCCAAAATATCAGCACCTTCCGCAATTAACTCCAAGCCATGCGCTACTGCTAAATCGGTGCTGGAGTATTGACCACCATCAGAAAATGAATCAGGCGTCACATTGACAATCCCCATCACATGGGGACGGTTTAAGTTGAGCTGATATTTACCGCAATTAAATTGATATTGAGTTTGCATATGCTAATTATACTGAATCCTAATAAAAGCCGTTAGCACGTAAGAATTATCACTGACAGTTGCAAATTTAGTGATTAAACCGAAACTATACTAAGCTCTAAAATAATGGTACTCACTTACCATTTTTCATCACAAGAGCACTCCGATTTTCTAAGCGCTAAGCCTGCAATCTGGCTCACACATCAAATAGTTGCAAAGTAGGAGCGCAATTTATTGCGCAAAATAACTTGTATTGTTCGCGCAATAAATTGCGCTCCTACAGAAACATGCCTTAATTTTGGGAACAACTGTGAAATATTTATCAAATTTACGGAGGACACTCAATTTACGGAGGACACTCCACTCAATTTACGGAGGACACTCTAAGTTTGGTAAATAAAATTGGGGCAATAAAAAAGGCTAGATAAACGCTAGCCTTTTAAATGATTACGAAGTAATCAACCTAAATCATTAACCTATTAGGTATTTGCACTATGCTGAGGTGTTCCAGTAGTTGCAACAGTTGGTCCAGAAGAGCCTGCATCATTAGTTGGTGGCACCGAAGCTTGCCGAGGTTTAGGCTCACGCACAGGTATACCAGCCATGATGTCGTTGATCTGATCTGCATCAATCGTCTCATACTCTAACAAAGCAGCAGTCATTGCTTCAACTTTATCGCTATTATCTTCTAGCAACTTGCGCGCAATATTATATTGATCATCTAAAATACGACGAATCTCAGCATCCACTTTTTGCTGTGTCGCCTCTGAAACGGTCTTAGAGCTCATGCTACCAAAAAATGAATCCTGTTCACTTCCAGTGTAGACCATAGTACCCATCGCATCACTCATACCATAACGTGTCACCATATCCCGCGCTAGTTTTGTCGCACGTTCAAAATCGTTTGAAGCACCTGTAGACATTTGATGCATAAAGATTTCTTCTGCAATACGGCCACCAAACAAAATAGAAATCTCTTCCAACATTTTGTCTTTGTAATTACTAATGCGATCAAACTCTGGCAACTGCCATGTTAAACCTAATGCCCAACCGCGCGGCATAATCGTTACTTTATGCACAGGGTCAGCTTTTGGTAGCAACTTAGCAACTACCGCATGACCAGACTCATGGTAAGCAGTATTACGACGCTCGTCTTCACGCATCACCATAGACTTACGCTCAGGGCCCATAAAGATTTTATCTTTAGCATCTTCAAAATCTTGCATGTCCACAGTGCGTTTGTTACGACGTGCCGCAAACAATGCAGACTCATTGACAAGGTTTGCTAAATCCGCACCACTAAAGCCAGGCGTACCGCGTGCCAAAATATCTGCTCTTACATCAGGATCAATCGGCACTTTACGCATATGTACTAACAGAATTTGCTCACGGCCTTTAATATCAGGCAAGCCTACCATCACCTGACGGTCAAAACGACCTGGGCGCAATAACGCTTTATCCAACACATCAGCTCGGTTAGTTGCCGCAATCACAATCACACCAGAGTTAGCTTCAAAGCCATCCATTTCAACCAACATTTGGTTTAAGGTTTGCTCACGTTCATCGTTACCACCGCCAGTACCTGCACCACGGCTACGACCAACCGCATCAATCTCATCAATAAAAATGATACACGGTGCGTTCTTTTTAGCAGTTTCAAACATATCACGTACACGTGACGCACCAACACCGACAAACATTTCGACGAAATCAGAACCTGAAATCGTGAAGAATGGAACTTTAGCTTCACCAGCAATGGCACGCGCTAGTAAAGTTTTACCTGTTCCTGGAGGGCCTACCATTAATACACCACGTGGAATACGACCACCTAGTTTTTGGAATTTCGATGGGTCACGTAGAAATTCTACTAATTCAAATACCTCTTCTTTAGCCTCATCGCATCCTGCGACGTCAGCGAAAGTTGTATGATTATTGCCTTCATCTAATTGACGAGCTTTACTTTTACCAAATGAGAATGGACCACCACCTTTACCGCCACCTTGCATTTGGCGCATAAAGAATATCCAAACACCGATTAGTAAAATCATTGGAAACCATGAAACAAAAATGCTCATGAGCAATGATTGCTCTTCTTCAGGTTTAGACTCAACGGCTACATTGTATTTAAGTAAGTCAGATACAAGCCAAGGATCAGATGGTGCGTAAGTATTGAATTTCTTACCCTCTTGAGTAGTACCACGCAACACTCGGCCATCTATCTGCACTTTGGCAATACGCCCGTCTTTAACGTCTTGAATAAATTGTGAATATACAATTTGGTCGTCTGCGTTACTCTTGACGCCAGACAAGTTGAATACCGCCATTAGTATCATGGCGATTGCTAACCAAATAGCGACATTCTTAAACACGTTATTCAAAATCTTTATCCTTTTATCAACAACTACTACGCTTAAATTTCTTAAGTATTTCAGGTCTTATAAAAGCAGTTTAACCCAATTTTTTAAGGTTTACGACCTATTCCTAGCAAATAAACTTCACTGCTTCTATCACGTGATGCTTTTGGCTTGCGAGTTACTACTTTATCAAACATTTGACGCATATTTTGCAAAATTTCTTCAAAACCAGCGCCTATAAATACCTTGACCAAAAAGTTTCCATTTGGTTTCAACCATTCTTGACTAAAATCCAACGCTAACTCTGTTAAATATGCAGCACCTGCCTGATCTACATCTTTTACTCCACTGATATTGGGGGCCATATCTGCAATTACAAGGTCTACTTTCACATTATTTAATGTTTGTTCCAATAATCTAAGCACAGACTCCTCACGGAAATCGCCCTGTAAAAAAGTCACACCACCAATTGGGCTCATGTCCAATATATCCAATGCAATCACTTTTCCCTGCCCTTTTAAACGCTGCACAGCCACCTGAGACCAACTGCCAGGCGCAGACCCTAAATCCACAATCGTCATTCCTGGCCTGATTAACTTATCTTTACCATCAATCTCCATCAACTTATATGCAGCGCGCGCGCGATATCCATCTTTTTGCGCAAGTTTTACATAAGGATCATTTAGATGCTCTTGCATCCAAGCTTTACTGGTACGTGTAGGTTTCATTGTTGATACTTTGCCATCAAATAAACATTGCTTCGTGTTAAAATAGTTAACTAATTAATTCTGCTAAAAAATATGAAACTAAGTACCAAACAAATCGCGCACCTACGAGGCCTTGCTCATAGCTTAAACCCAGTTGTCATGATAGGCAATAATGGTTTAACGGAAAATGTAGTTAAAGAAATCGAACTTAACTTAAACGCTCATGAACTCATTAAAGTACAAGTAGCTGGAGATGACCGTGTAGCACGCAAAGCTATGTTTGATGAAGTCTGCAAACTCACTAACGCTATTGCTGTGCATCACATTGGAAAACAATTAGTATTTTACCGCGCAAGCAGCACTATCAAAGAAAGTGCTAAAGTGGTTATTCCTAAGCTTTAATACATGCGGCCTGCTCCAAAAAATCAGGCCGTATTGTTTGAAATAGCTAACGCTTAATCACTGCCGTGCTTTTAACACCATCACAATGGCAAGTAAGCATTCAAATACATAAGCTAAACTGGCAACACCATGCCAGTTTCTGAACCTGTCTGCAAATACACTCTGCATGACATCAGCTGGGAATGCCTGAGATTTCAACCCCTCTAAAATTGGCTGAATACCAAAATGTCCAGCCAACACCAATAGCAACATCACAAAAACAGCCCAAAAGAATGACTGCTTAAGTGCGGATGCACCAAACTGTACTAAGCGATGAATCAATAAATAAAAAGCACTGACAAAGCCGACATATGTCACAACATTGAATAACTTACCAGCAAGACTACCCGCCAATTGCTTATCTTGTAGACTATCAAACAGGACATAAGCACTCATGCCTGTACTCCACAAAGCACCTGCCCATAAAGCAATTAAAATCAAAGATAGTCGATAAGCCACTGTCGTCACCTTATTTAAATGTATAGCACATCTAGTACTTCATATTCTCTAACGCCACCTGGTGCTGAAACTTCGGCAATATCTCCCGCAGACTTACCAATTAAACCACGTGCAATTGGTGAGCTCACAGAAATCTTGCCATTTTTAATATCAGCTTCATCTTCACCAACAATTTGATAAGTTTTGTTATCGCCTGAATCTAAATCTTCAATATTTACCGTTGCACCAAATACTACACGACCTTCTGCATTTAATGTTTGTGGATCAATCACTTGCAAATTAGATAGCTTTGCCTCTAACTCAGCAATGCGTCCTTCAATGAAACTTTGACGCTCTTTTGCTGATTCGTATTCTGCATTTTCTGACAAATCACCCTGCGCACGCGCTTCAGCAATTGCCTGAATAATATTAGGACGATCAACACTACGTAAGCGCTGTAACTCTTCTTTTAATAATTCTGCACCGCGAATGGTTACTGGAAATTGACTTAATGCCATACTACACCCTCGAATAAAAAAGAAACCACACTCACACGAGCGTGGTTTCAAAAGTAAAATTGATTATATATTAATTAGCTTAAGTTTATTTTAGCTAAGCAGTTTATGCAAGTTCTGCAACGACTCAACCTGCAACTCTTGCATATGCGCCATACCAATACATGCTGCTTTTGCACCTCCGATAGTCGTGTAATAAGTCACTTTATTTTGCAATGCAGTGCGCCGAATTTCATAAGAATCTGCAACAGCACGCTTGTCTTCCGTCACGTTCACGATAAAACTAATATCACCATTTTTAATCATGTCGACAATATGTGGGCGGCCTTCTGCAACTTTATTAACCGCTTGCACTTTCAAGCCATGCCCGATTAATGCTGACGCTGTGCCTTTTGTAGCCACTAGCTCAAAACCTAACTGGTGTAGTTGCTGCCCAATCTCAACCACTTTCAGGTAATCTTCTTTACGCACGCTAATAAACGCACGGCCACCTTCAGGTAACTTGGTTGATGCACCCAGTTGTGACTTCAAAAAGGCTTCAGCAAAAGTACTACCTACGCCCATTACTTCACCCGTTGATTTCATTTCAGGGCCTAGAATCGTATCTACACCTGGGAACTTAATAAACGGGAACACCGCTTCTTTAACTGAATAGAATGGTGGAATAATTTCTCGTGTCACGTTTTGTGATGCAAGCGTTTGACCCGCCATACAACGTGCGGCAACCTTAGCCAACTGCAAGCCACAAGCCTTAGACACAAAAGGCACCGTACGAGATGCACGAGGGTTCACTTCCAGCACATAAACTGTTTCACCCTGAATCGCAAACTGCACATTCATTAAACCAACCACGCCCAGTGCCTTTGCCATTTGTTTGGTTTGCACACGAAGCTCATCTTGCAACTTAGCCGATAAACTATAAGGTGGCAATGAACATGCTGAGTCACCAGAGTGAACACCCGCTTGTTCAACGTGTTCCATAATGCCGCCAATAATCACTTCTTGACCATCAGACAACGCATCAACATCCACCTCAAGCGCGTCATTTAAGAAGCGATCAAGCAATACTGGCGACTCGTTAGAAACTTTAACGGCCTCACGCATATAGCGCTCAAGTTGACTTTGCTCCTGTACGATTTCCATCGCACGGCCGCCTAGTACATAACTAGGGCGCACGACTAAAGGATAGCCAATTTCCATTGCCAAACGAATAGCCTCTTCTGGCGTTCTGGCTGTACGGTTTGGTGGTTGTTTTAACCCTAATTCTTGCAACATCTTCTGGAAACGTTCACGGTCTTCAGCTTTATCAATTGCATCTGGTGTTGTACCAATAATTGGCACACCCGCTTTTTCTAAGTCACGCGCTAATTTAAGCGGTGTTTGCCCACCGTATTGCACAATCACGCCTACTGGTTTTTCCAGTGCTACGATTTCCAATACATCTTCTAGTGTTACTGGCTCGAAGTACAACCGATCTGAAGTATCGTAATCGGTAGAAACCGTTTCAGGGTTGCAATTCACCATAATGGTTTCATAACCATCTTCGCGCATTGCAAGTGCTGCGTGTACACAGCAGTAGTCAAACTCAATCCCTTGACCAATGCGGTTAGGACCACCACCTAACACCATGATTTTCTTTTTATCACTAGGCTTAGACTCGCACTCTTCTTCATATGTAGAGTACATATAAGCAGTATTAGTTGCGAACTCTGCCGCGCAAGTGTCTACGCGCTTGTATACAGGACGCACGCTTAACGCTTGGCGATAAGCACGAACAGCATGCTGATCAGTATCTAATAGTTTAGCTAAACGTCTATCAGAAAAGCCTCTGCGCTTCAGTTGTAATAAAGCGGCTTTATCTAAATCCGCAATATGTTTGCCTTTTAGCGCTTGCTCACGGTCAATGATGTCTTTTAACTGCACTAAGAACCATGGGTCTATTTTGGAGATATTAAATACTTCGTCAACGCTTAAACCCATTCTGAACGCATCACCTACGTACCAAATACGCTCAGGGCCAGGCACACCAATTTCTTTGGTGATCGTGTCTAGATCGGTTGTTTTTTCGTCCAAACCATCTACGCCCACTTCAAGGCCACGCAACGCTTTTTGGAATGACTCTTGGAATGTACGACCAATCGCCATTACCTCGCCAACTGACTTCATTTGTGTTGTTAGACGAGAATCTGCTTGCGGGAATTTTTCAAACGCAAATCTAGGGATTTTTGTTACAACGTAATCAATACTTGGCTCAAATGATGCTGGTGTTGCACCACCAGTAATATCATTACGCAACTCGTCCAATGTAAAGCCCACAGCCAATTTAGCCGCAACTTTAGCAATTGGGAAACCTGTCGCTTTGGAAGCAAGCGCTGATGAGCGAGATACACGCGGGTTCATCTCAATCACAATCATACGGCCATCATCTGGATTAATTGCAAACTGTACGTTTGAGCCACCAGTATCAACACCGATTTCACGCAACACCGCCAATGAGGCATTACGCATAATTTGATACTCTTTATCGGTCAGTGTTTGTGCTGGCGCTACGGTGATAGAGTCACCTGTATGCACACCCATCGGATCTAAGTTCTCAATTGAACAAACAATAATGCAGTTATCAGCAGAGTCACGCACTACTTCCATCTCGTACTCTTTCCAGCCGAGCAGAGATTCTTCAATTAACAATTCATTAGTTGGTGACGCATCCAAACCACGTTCGCAAATAGTAATGAATTCTTCACGGTTGTAAGCAATACCACCACCACTGCCTCCCATTGTGAAGGATGGGCGAATAATAGCAGGATAGCCAATACTTGCTTGTACCTGCAAAGCTTCTTCCATACTGTGTGCAATATAAGAGCGCGCAGAACCCAAACCAATTTTGGTCATGGCTTCTTTAAACTTCTGACGATCTTCAGCTTTATCAATCGCTTCTTTTGAAGCGCCAATTAGCTCAACATTATATTTAGCCAGCACGCCATGCTTATCTAAATCCAAAGCACAGTTGAGCGCCGTTTGACCACCCATGGTAGGCAACAGGGCATCTGGACGTTCTTTTTCAATAATTTTTTCAACCACTTGCCAAGTCACTGGCTCAATGTAAGTTGCATCGGCCATTTCAGGGTCGGTCATAATCGTGGCAGGGTTAGAGTTAACTAAAATAACACGGTAACCCTCTTCACGCAGCGCTTTACACGCCTGCGCACCTGAGTAGTCGAACTCACAAGCTTGACCAATTACAATTGGACCAGCACCGATGATAAGAATTGATTTTATGTCTGTACGTTTTGCCATTAGATCTACTTTTTAACGAATTTATCTTGTTATCGAATTTATCTTGCATCAACACATGCGAATCTGTGCAACGCCTAATATCATACAAAAACTACTATTGCTGAAAACACCACAGCAATCAAAAGGTGGGCAGCTTCTCACTATCCCGTCACGCTCTTTTGCGACAACTCATTCACCAACCTTAATAAAAAGACAGGCGAATGAATTTTACTTACTTGGTGCGCATTAACTCAATAAACTTATCGAACAGATAACTCATTTCTGTTGGTCCAGGGCTAGCTTCTGGATGCCCTTGGAAACTAAATGCAGGTTTATCCGTACGCGCAATTCCTTGCAAGCTACCATCAAACAATGACACATGCGTTACTTTGATGTTTGCTGGCAAACTAGCTGCATCTGCTGCAAAACCATGGTTTTGACTTGTAATATAGACACGTTTTGTCTCAAGATCTTGCACTGGATGGTTTGCACCATGATGACCAAATTTCATTTTAAGCGTCTTAGCGCCAGATGCAAGTGCTAACAATTGATGCCCTAAACAGATACCAAAAGTAGGAATACCTTTATCTACAATCGTTTTGATTGCAGAGATTGCGTAATCGCATGGCTCTGGGTCACCAGGACCGTTTGATAAGAACACACCGTCAGGATTAAGCGCTAGCGCTTCTTCTGCAGTCGCTTGCGCAGGCAGAACCGTCACTTTACAGCCACGTGAAACCAGCATGCGTAAAATATTACGTTTCACACCGTAATCGAATGCAACCACATGAAATTGCTCTTCAGGTGCTTTAGTAAAGCCTTGACCTAGCGCCCACTCACCTTCAGTAAATTGATAAGGCTTATCACAGCTCACCACTTTGGCTAAATCCATACCAGCTAAGCCAGGGAAACCAGCGATTGCATGCGTTGCCAATGAAAGTGCCGTCGCCTCATCGGCTTCACCAGCAACGATTACGCCTGTTTGTGCACCCTTTTCACGCAAAATTCTTGTCAATTTACGCGTATCGATATCAGCAATCGCCACCACGTTGTTAGCGACCAAGTATTCAGATAAGGACTGTGTGTTTCTAAAGTTACTGTGCGTTAGTGGCAAGTCCCTAATGACCAAACCACTGGCATACACTTTGCCAGACTCGACGTCTTCATTGTTAACACCATAGTTTCCGATATGCGGATAAGTCAGCGTAACAATTTGTTTGGTATAAGATGGATCTGTCAATATTTCTTGGTAGCCTGTCATCGAAGTATTAAACACGACTTCAGCTACAGCATGCCCAAAAGCTCCGATTGACATGCCACGAAACACGGTTCCATCTGCTAGTACAAGTATGGCGGGCAGGTTTTGCGACACAATAACTCCTCGGTTTTACGATAATTAAAATTTACGACATTAAAAACTTCTAATCTTTAGCCCATCATGAACAGATGGCAGATGTGCAAAACGGGAGGAGCTTGTATATACTCTTCCCGTTTCAGAATTAACGAATTATAGCGAAAAAAATCCGACTAATCAATGTCAACGTAACACATTCATCATCTGCCGATCATGAAGTTTTGCCAAAAACGCTTGCGCAGTGACCGCCCCCACCAATGCTATCAACATATCCCACTGCGTATCCCACACATCACCTTGTGTACCTAAAAAAGCATCCGCAGCGCCGCCCTCATAGACTGCTACCCACCATTCAATAAACTCATAAAATGCACTAATACTGAGACAGATGCAGCTCACTATAAAAAACAGCCATCGACCAGGCACCAAAGGAGATTTTCTCAATAAAATTTCACGAGCCACCATGGCTGGCACAAATCCTTGTGCAAAGTGCCCAACCCTATCGTAATAATTGCGAGATAACTCATAAATATCACGTAGCCAATTAAACAAAGGCACTTCAGCGTAGGTGTAATGTCCGCCTATCAACAAAATGAGTGCATGAATTAATATCAACGCATAAACCAGCGGGGTGAACACAAAGGTCCGATAAGTAAATACAAGGATAGGTAAGGCAATCACCACGGGGGCGACTTCCAATACCCATATTAATCTATCAGCAGGATGAATTGAAGACCAAGCAAACACAACACTTAGTATGCTAAGTAAAACAAAATAATAGTGACGATTAGCTCGCACCATCACAGCAGAGACTAACGTAAACCTAGCACATCTCGCATATCGTACAGGCCAGATGTTTTATCTGTTAAATATTTGGCAGCTCGCAATGCACCTAGCGCAAAAGTAGCACGACTACTCGCTTTGTGGGTAAGCTCTACACGCTCTCCAATGCCTGCAAGCACCACAGTATGGTCGCCAACCACATCACCACCACGCAAAGTAGCAAATCCAATCTTGCCAGCTTCACGCTCACCAGTCACACCTTCACGCGCATAAATCGCACAATCTTTTAAATCTTGACCCAAACCATGAGCTGCCGCTTCGCCTAAACGCAAAGCAGTACCAGAAGGCGCATCCACTTTATGGCGATGATGCATT
The DNA here is from genome assembly GCA_030682715.1 of Methylotenera sp. Lineage (GTDB taxonomy): Bacteria > Pseudomonadota > Gammaproteobacteria > Burkholderiales > Methylophilaceae > Methylotenera. Next base: position 79,334 of record JAUXNQ010000045.1, read on the forward strand.
TCTACCACTTCGATGTCATAGTCCTTATTAAGCACCCTAGCGGCCTGCTCGACTAAATTAATAAGCAAAGTCACGCCAACACTCATATTGGGGGCAAATACAACTGCAACATTCTTTGAAGCGGCCTCGATGGCTTGCTTTTCTTCAACAGAAAAACCTGTCGTGCCTATAATCATTTTCACTTGATGTTTTTGACACGCCGCCAGATAAGCCATACTTGCTTCTGGCCTTGTAAAATCAACCAGCACATCAGCGCCTTTTAACGCAACATCGATATCAGAGATTACTTTTACCCCTGTCACGCGACCAATCTGCTCACCTGCATCGCGGCCAAGTTGCACATTATCAGCACGATCTAAAGCACCATGTAACACCAATTCAGCATCCGCAAACACACCTTCCAACAAAGCATGCCCCATACGACCAGAACAACCAGCAATGACAACTTTTAATGGATTAACCATATCAACAACCTATCAAATTCTATAAATTACTTTTAAAAAAGATTAAAAACCAATCTTTTCCAACATGCGATCAAAAAAGCTAGGCTCACTCTCTGGAGGCAAGCTTTTTGGCGTTGGTGTAACTTTATTACCTATGCGCGTTGAAGGAATCTCAGCAACGACCTCAGATTCCACTTCTTCAGGTAATGATCTTAATTGACGATCGAACACCATCCCAGACGGAGATTCATAAGATGGGGAATTAACAGGTAATTCAACAGCTGGCGGCAAAGCAACTGGAGCCACAGCAGTTGGAACTTCAGCCACAGGAGCCGCAATCTCGGCAACAGGTTCTTTTACAGACTCTTTAACCACTTCTATTTCTCTTGAAACAACAGGCTCACTTGTAGAGGTCGTCACTGGCTGACTTGCCTCCGCAGCAACTTCCACAGGCGCAACGACTGCATTTCCTGTAACTTCCTCAACAGCTGGGGCAATTGGCAGATCTAATGGAACCGCAAGCATAGACCTAGACGCATCAGCATCTGAAGCAACATCGACCTGTGTAACATCCGCTTTCACAACCGCTTCAGGCTCTTTTTTTACAACTTCTTTTTTTGCATCTACCTTAACCTGAGCATCATCTTTATCCCAAAATTTTAGCGTATTAATCAAGCTTTTCTCTTCTGGTTTCTTGTAGGGCTCAACCAAGCGCGTGCCAGTCTCAGGCTGACTTTCCGCACCACCAGAGGCGCTTCCAGCTGGAATAACATCGCCACGCACAGTTTTTAATAACTCATTTTCAAAATCAAGAATAACGCGACGCTGCTCCGTTATTTTGCCAGCCTCACGCATCTGGTACGTATAATCCCAGCGATTACCATGAAAACTATCTTGAATAAGTGGCGTCCCCATAATAAAACGAACTTGTGACTTCGTCATACCTGGGCGTAATTGCAACAGCATTTTAGAAGTCACCACATTACCCTGCTGGACATCCAGCTTATAAGGTTTAATAGTTGGCAACGCAGTGCCACATGCAGAACAAAGCATGGCTAATGAAATAATAAGATAACGTAAAGTAGAAAAATAACGCATATCATGACTTTAATTTGAATTGGCGTTAATATACCACGTAGCGCCTCAAGCCAAAACATCCACTTTACTAATTGTGAACATTCTAAAATTATGCAAGATCAAAAAGATTTAAAAAATGCGGGATTAAAAGCCACGCTGCCACGGCTCAAAGTGTTAAACCTATTTGAAAACAGTAAAGACCGACACTTATCTGCTGAAGATATTTATAAAATCATGATTAATTCTGGTGAAGATGTCGGCTTGGCAACGGTATATCGTGTGCTCACACAGTTTGAGCAAGCTGGATTATTAGTTAGACACCACTTTGAAAGTGGAAAAGCTGTCTTTGAACTTAATAGCGGCGGCCACCACGACCATATTGTCTGCATTAAATGCGGTCGCGTTGAAGAGTTTTACGACCCAGAGATTGAGAAGAGACAAGAGTCTGCCGCAGCAAAGTTAGGCTTTACCATGCAAGATCACTCACTTACTATTTATGGCGTATGCGCTAAACAGCCTTGCGAAAGCAAAGAGTAAGCTACAAATCGCTCACGATCAAAGCAACTGCTTATCTTAACAACATTTCTTTCGCATGCTCTCTTGTTGTTTCGGTAATTTCAATCCCACCTAGCATGCGCGCAATTTCCTCTACGCGGTTATTAGCATCTAATGCTGCGATAGTGCTCAAGGTTTGACCATTTGTTTGTGACTTACTGACGCGCAGATGGTGCTTACCAAGTGCCGCCACTTGTGGCAAATGCGTAATTACTAACACCTGCCGCTGCTCACCCAATTGTTTAAGCAGGTTACCAACTACTTCAGCCACGCCACCACCAATACCAACGTCAACTTCATCAAAAATCATGGTTGGTACGCTACCCTGCTGAGCAGTCACTACTCGAATCGCCAAACTGATTCGAGACAACTCTCCGCCTGAAGCCACCTTACTTAAGGAGCGTGGTGCGACACCTGCATGTCCAGCCACTAAAAATTCAACCTGCTCTAAACCATTAACACTTGGTTCGATTGATGCTAATTCCACCAAAAACTGGCCACCGCTTAAAGATAATCGCTGCATCTCTGCTGTAATTTTTTGATGCAAGGTTAGTGCCGCAGCTTTTCTACCTACACTTAAGTTTTCAGCCAGCTTTTTATACTCACTGAATGCTGCGGCTTCCTGCTCTGCTAACGCGCCGTCATCTGTAAAACCTGACAACTCAGCCATTCTAGCCTGCCAACTTTCCAGCAACGCTGGCAAGTCTTCTACACGTGACCGATATTTACGTGCCGCAGCATGAATCGATTGAATTCTCGCATCCACTTCACTCAAGCGCACAGGGTCCAACTCCATACGCTGAACATATCGATTTAAAGATCGGTTAGCTTCCTGTAATTGAATCATGCCAGAATCAAGTGACTCTGACACTTCCGCCAGACTTGCATCATAGGCTTGCATACTTTGTAGATGATGCTGTACTTGCGCTAACAGATTGATCGCTGACAACTCACCTTCACTAAGCAGTTCAACACAAGATTCTCCGCTTGTTATTATACTAGCGCCATTTGAAAGAAGCACATGCTCCTGTTGTAGCGCGCCCCACTCTTCCACATTAAATGCTAAAGCAGTCAATTCACGCACGTTATCTCGTAACAATGCCAACTCATCCGCATAGGCTTCAGCGTTTTTTTCGAGCGCCAAGCGCGTCACGTGCAGGCGGTGCCAAAGTTTATACTGGTCAGCTACATGATTAGCGACATCGAGCAAGCCAGCAAACTCATCTAAAATTTGACGTTGTGTGACAGGCTTGAGTAAAGAGTGATGTGCATTTTGGCTGTAGATGTCGACTAAGAATTCACTTAACTCCTTAAGTTGCTGCATCGTCGCGGAAGTGCCATTAATAAAAGCGCGCGAGCGGCCATCGGCATAAATGACACGCCTTAACAACAACTCAGGTTCATCGTGAGCAATTTCCTGCTCCTCCAGCCAAGTTAAAGCTTCATGATTGTTTTGTAATGAAAAACTTGCACTAATCTCGGCTTTATCACAGCCACCTCGAGTAACACCGCCTTCTCCACGGGCGCCCAATGCAAGCGAGAGAGCATCGATTAAAATAGATTTACCCGCACCAGTTTCACCCGTCAGCACAGTAAACCCAGATTTAAAATCCAGATCAAGCTGGTCAACAATGACGAAATCGCGAATTGAAAGCGTTTGTAGCATAATTCAATTAATCCATTTTATGGCCATATCGGAATGACAAGGCGTTAAGCAATTTTGGGTATTTTTTATACGATTAAGACGGATTTAAGTTTGCGTGCATCCAATATAAATACGAGATCATCTATCAAATAAGCAAAAATTAATTAAAGTCTACCAGATAAAGGCTTTGACGATCAGATTGCGAGATTGACTAACCCCAGTTGAGCTTGTTTCTGAGCATATCAAAATAACAATACTCTATTGGATGCAACAATGAGATTGTTTTTTTAGCTCGTCGCACCATGATTTTATCGCCAATCTCCAACTCCAGCTGAAATTGCCCATCAAAGCTTAGTTGTGCTTCATCAAACTGTACAACTGTGACCACAATGGTGCTGGCACTATTCACTGCAATTGGACGATTGCTAAGGGTGTGTGGACAAATTGGCACCAGTGAGATGGCTTCTAAATTAGGGTGCAATATCGGCCCACCCGCAGAGAGAGCATAGGCAGTCGCACCTGTCGGTGTACTTAAAATCAAACCATCACTGCGTTGCTTATAAACAAACTTATTATCTATTTCGATTTCAAGTTCTATTAAACGTAAGCCGCTTTTAATCACTACGTCATTCAGTGCATGACTGCTGTAAACAACCCGCCCATCTCTCACCACGTCAGTAGACAGCAACATGCGCGGCTCTTTGATGAAGTCGCCTGCAAGCATGCGGTCAATTTCAACCAACATATCTTCCGCACGTAAATCGGTTAAGAATCCAAAGCGTCCACGATTAATACCGACCAGTGGAACGTCCGTATCAATCAGGCTTCGAGCTACACTGAGCATTGTGCCATCCCCACCCATTACTATGGCAAGATCAGCGGTTTGACCAATTTCATCTAAGGTTAAGGTGTTATATTCAGTAAGCTGAGCATAATGTGCCGTATTTGCCTCAACCCATACTTCGAGGTTCTTGGCGGATAAATGCTGCGCTAAATCAGCCAAATCACTCCGCATCAACTGTAAAGCTGATACGTTCATATATTTGCCGATAATCGCTATTTTTTTAAAGTTTGTCTGCACGGCAGAATTAAAACATAGTCAGTAAATCTTAGCAAAGCTAGATACAAAATATATTTACAAAAAGTGTATTAAGTCATGAATTTATCCAAACCATCCCAATATGACTGTAATCCATTCACTTACAAAGACCTTTGCACGGTAACCAATAGACCGAGCGACAAGCTTTTTCTATAATTTGTTTATTATCAATAAGTTAGTTAATAAATCATGAGTTTTTCAGAATATGATGTAGACCGTCGCACACGCAAAGGAAACTTCTTAAAGCAAATGGATCTTTTGATTGACTGGGGTGGGCTTGCACAAGAAATT
>JAUXNQ010000047.1 GCA_030682715.1 Methylotenera sp.
TCTTAATGGAGAAATCATCATTAAGCCAGTCGCAGAAGTGACTTTAACTTTAGAGCAGCGATTAGCGTTATTTAATCCTGCAGAGCATGGTGGCGAAGTGATGGTTGCTTCACAAACAGTAGGTGCTGAAAATTGGTAAAGCCTCAATTAAATTGGGTGCCAGATCGACAAGATATCATCTGGATAAACTGCAACCCTCAAGTTGGTCAAGAAATGCGAGACATTCATCCTTTTTTGGTGCTGTCTCCACGGGCATTTAATGACAAAACCTCATTGGTTATTGGGTTACCAATGACAACAGCAGAATACAATTCCAACAATCCTTTTGCTGTGGTCGCTGGAAAAGCGTCAGGCAATAAATCGGATAAAACGAGTTATGTCCTTTGTCATCAACCAAAGTCTTTTGATTGGCGCATGCGTGACGCAAAACCACACACTTTAGGTCAATTGCACGAGTCTTATTTTACGCAAGTACGTGAACTATTAAATCAAATCATTCAACTGAATTGAGTGATGTGTGTTGAAATTAGTGGGCAGAGCGAATAAGAATGACTGGCCAATGTAAATGATAATTGATAGTCAGTTAGATGATAATACTCAACCGATACAAACTAAAATTTTTAAAACACTTTACCCCACCTATCAGCTTCGCCCAAAGTTATCAAAGTTTTTTTCTATTACGCAACCGTGGCAGATGGCCTCTGTATTTGAGTGTCTGCTATGCGGATTTTTTTGCCATTCGTAATCATTGAACGAAATTTCACATTGGCCCGAAAGCAGTCGATTAATAATACTTTTGGGGTTGTACTAAAGACTAATGAAGTAGAGCTACTTGCTTATGGGGGAGCAGGCAGCGATAGCGTTGCAAGCAAGTCATTAACAAGTCTATAGATAACTTATCAATCTTCCCCTGCAATAAGTCACTAATCTGTGGTTGTGATAATTTGAACACTTCGGCAACTTCAGCTTGCCTCCAACCTTTGTCTTCTACAATGTCTCGCAGCGCAATCATCAGATCTGCACGAAGTTGTAGCTCGTTGGCTTCTTCTTTATTGTCTGTAATCACATCAAAAGCATTACCAAAACTAATTGAGTTCATCGCTTTTAACCAATTAACTTAATATCGATTCGATATATTAATCCATAAAAGGCATAGGGGCTAAAGTTAATGATTTAGACTTGTAGGACAGTCAGCACGATGAAATGTGACAAGAAGTTGATATCAACCACGCTTCACGAATACCCAATTTTTATTAATTCCATAATACTTACTTACAGTCTATGAAGCTAATAATTAACGCTTAGAAAGAACAATGGCCGCATAAGCGGCCATTGCATGCGAGATTCTCTCAGTGCTTTCACACCTAGCCACTCCTGGTGACATCCAGTTTCCCAGACGGCGCTACGTTTTTTCACTCGCATTGACGTAGCTTTATGCAAACAACAATAGCATTGTATCAAATTATGTAAATATTTATTTGTATGCACCAATTTCACCACCTATTTACTCGGCACTAAACTTCAATAAATTGGTTATAATACATTTAACCATAAGTTTTACGTCCCGCAACTGGTCAGCAGAGTCGGCAAATGCCGTGTAAAGCTTGTGGTCTCCTCTATCTGCTCAAAGATTTGCAATTATTTTTTTGTATACGACTAGCAGCCTCATATTTTTCAGGCTAATTAGGAATTAATGTGGTCGTGTATGCGCGTCTTGAACATTCATCCAAACTACTCCTGGCGTTCTCTCTACTTGAACACCAGTCGCTGTGGTTCTATAGATTAGGTAGCATGAGTGGACAGGGTTTGATAACACATTAGGAGTGAATATCGCATATACATCGCCACGACTAATTCTGGCAGATTTTGTGATTAAGCCTGGATGACCTTCACGATGCAGCTTGCTTCCAATTGCATGTGTTCCTGTGTAGTCTGATGCATGAATGATTTCGGGATGCGTCTTAATTTGCGGACGCAAATCTATAAGAAGTGAGTCACATTGCACCGTGTAGATTCTTCGCTCAATCTCGACACCAGGTTTATTGAAGCCTGCGTCATCCAGCAGGATTTTTTGCCAGTGGTACGCCGTTTCATATACTGTAGTTTCTATAGAGTCAGCACCGTACCAAACGCCAAAAGAGCCGTCAGAGAATCTGCTTTGTGACGAGTTCTGGAATGGGTAGCCAATCGCAGTATTCCACTCTGCCTCTTCAAATGGTCGATCAATAATTGGCTGATGAGAATTGAATAACTTGGGTTTGGTTTCCATCTCCAGAAGCTGGGCAGCTTGCCAGGCTTCTGGGTCATCGGTCAGGTCATCGAACAAATCTTCAGAGACTCTTAATGAGACGATGTTTCTCGCGATATTCTGATGAATATCAGTGAGAATTAGGTTAGAGAATAAGGGTTCCATTAATTGCCGCGAGCGCGATCTAGGTAGCTACGCACATATAACAAACCAGGAAAGCCCATTTCTGCAATCGTCTCAATAGGCGTGTTGCCATGCAACGCCCTGTTTTTAGTTTTCATCCAGGTGTAGGCCAATTCCGGATTCCTTGGGAAAAGTAAACGCAAGTCTTTGTGGATAGCAAGCAAGTTACCTGCACGGTCCAACATATCTCTGCTTGCAGAAATGGCTTCACCTTTTTTATACCGTGTAAGAGCGGCTCGGTTGTCGGTAGACAAACCAAGAGCGGCAAGCTTCTCTTCGGTGGTTAAGTTCCAAAGCTCAAACATTTTGAGGAGCATAGGCGTAATTTTTGAACGGTCGATCTCTGTTCTTTTGCCTGCTGATGCTGTTTGTGTGGCGGTCATCACACCCTCCGATTGTATAAATGCAACATAATATGTTTCATATGTTACATGTTGTGTTTGCAAAAGTAAACATGCATCTCTCCATATTTACTAATTATCGGAGGAATTATATAGCTATAAGGGATTAAGTTGAGAATAGGCTTTATAGGGCCGCAGTAAACTATCAAATTCAGTTGCAAGAGTGAATTACATTTAAGAAGATTCTCAAAAATAAATCACCTAATACGATACGCAACCTTTGAATAGGAATGTTCATTAAAGCTAATATCCTTAATGAACACCAAAGGTCATATGCTAGATTGTGTCAAAACAATAAACTGGTGTAATATGTTACATAGATTTAATAATTTAGACTTGCAATAACTTAATTTTACTTTATGTAAACATACAAATTTGTTTAAATTCATATAATTAAAAAATTTTAAATCATTTAATTTATATTAACATAACATATGTTATTCACATTCCGAAGCCGAGGATAGTGGGTTCGAATCCCGCCGGGCGCACCATATAAGTCAATGGGTTAGCTCACCTCTCTCAATCTAAAAACCAAAAAATCCCTCTTTGTGACACACTTTTGACACAGTGAGGCGAGAAATGGCATTAATAACTAGACGCAGTTCTGGTTGGCAAGTTCAAATACGCAAGAAAGGCTATAGGCCAATATCAAAAAGATTTGATAAAAAATCAGAAGCTGATGTTTGGGCTAGGGCTATTGAATCTGAAATAGATAGAAATGTATTCATCGACCGCTCACTAGCTGAAAGAACTACCCTCGGTGAAATACTTATTAAGTATCGCGACCAAGTTTCAATAAATAAACTAGGCTATAAGCAAGAAAAATCTCGCGTCTATGTCCTACTTACTCATTCAATTACAAATCGTTATCTAGCCACACTTAAGTCGTCTGACTTTGCAGAGTATAGAGAGTTCAGACTCTCAAAAGTCTGTGGAACAACTGTCAATAAAGAACTGAGCCTCTTAGCTTGGCACTATAATAAGTACAAGAAAGAGCAGCTATACGAGGAAATGGTCGATTACATACTAGCCCAAGCAGAAGCTAAAAACCTTAGACTTGGCTTATGGAGTCAACCTAACCCTGTAGCCCCATGGGATTGGCGGAAACAGGTAAGAGAGTTACTCAACTGAGCAACTTAGGCAAACAACGTAACCATGCCAGATTGCTGTTAATGAGTATGGCATATAACCTGAAACGCGGATTGGCGATACAGCGCAGCTGTATGGCAGGTGGCTAGAAACATAAGGAAAATGCATTCGTGCAAAGGCACAAATGCAAAATGAAGTGCAAAACCGCATCAAATACTGAAGGTTTTGCGAATTGAAACAAAAAAGGAATGGCCATAAAACACGATAAGCGATTAAAAATCTAGCAAATTCGATGATGGTGAAGCATTTTTATAATTACAAAGCGCCTCGCCTAGGATTGTTTAATTGAAATCGTTTCGTGCAAAGGTCTCTAATATAATAAATTGTACTAATTACATAAAGGTAATAACTAATGTTTATTACATATCAGATTATTCCGTCATTGAAGGCATGCATGATGAAGTGCCTAAAGGATTTCCTACCAAGATAATTGATAGCATTTTAGATGGGGTGAGTAAACACGTTAACCGATTTAAAAGCTGACCATGCATCACGTTTTGTTCACAATTTATATTTGTTCACGTTGCGTGAACACTCAAAGTTTAGTAGCGCTTCCTTACAGAGGCGCTATTTTTTTGTCTTTCTATTGCCGATATCTATTCTTATAAGTCAGTACTTTGTCACTTCAGCCCAATTCAAAACTTAATGGCGCATCTAAAATATTCATTTGTATACTCTTAATTTATCACGTCAATTAAAGCAATTCACTGATGGTTTAATTAATAGCTTCTTTGCATAAGCTAGACCTTTCTGCTACATATCTTAAGAATACTAACCCACCGTTTTATGATGACAATTGCACCCAGCCTTTTAATGTAAGACAGACACCTACAAAATAAATAGACGACCGCCCATTGGTTGAATCAGCCTTAAGAGTTACATTTCACCAAGCCAATAGATACACGGTTTTTTTAATAGAAACAACGAATTAGGAAGCAAAATGAATGTAAAGGATATGATGTCTGAAATTAAGGACGCAAATCTCAACTATTTGATGATGGCAAAGCAACTCATCAGCTCAGATAAAGCGACCGCGATGTTCCTCTTAGGTATCAGTAAAGAGATTGCCGATTTGCTGGAAAGCCTAAGCAATATGCAGGTTGTGAAGCTGAGTAGCACGAACATGATGCTGACACGCTTCCGATTTGATGACAGCGCTGTGCTCGGCATGCTGACCAACTATTCAAAAGATCGCGATCAGGCGCATTTACACACATCTGTTCTGCTGGCTAGTCAATCGGCTGAGCAAATTTCCTAGTTAGAATTTAGTATGAATATTAAGCAATTTTTTGGCGTTAACTCTCGCGATGCACTTAAACAAGTGCGTATGGAGCTGGGCGAGGATGCCATTATTTTATCTAACCGTGCTGTAGAGGGCGGAAATAGAATCACTGCGTTGAAAGAAGAAGACTTAGACGCGATTGTTGATAATGCAGCCATCATGGAGGCATCATATCGCAACCATACAGAAGGCTTTGGTGAAGATAACCCATCGGCATTAATCTCTGTCATAAATAAAAAAATTGAAGGTTTTCATACTAACCAAGCACAGCCATTTGCACCGAGCATGGTGGAGCCAGAGACTCCAGTAGCACAAATACAAGCTGCACCAGTAAGCGTTACACCTACCCCAGACACGTTTATGCAAGCGTCTATGTTAGATGCTAGCCAAAAGATGACTGAGATTTTAAACGAGATGCGTAGCATGCGTGACGTGTTTGAATCACAGCTCACCACTATTGCCTGGAGCAATGTGCAACAGCAGTACCCAACAAAAACACGAATCATGAATATATTGCTGTCTTCAGGCTTTAGTGCATCACTAGCTAGAATGTTATCGGAAAAACTACCAGCAAATCTTGATGAAGCAAAAGCATTGGCTTGGGTTAAATCTATTTTGGGTAAGAATCTGGATAGCATTCCAAATGAAATTGGTATGTTAGACCAAGGTGGCATCTTTGCGTTAATCGGCCCTACTGGCGTTGGTAAAACAACCACAACGGCTAAACTTGCCGCGCGCTATGTGATGAAACACGGTACAGAAAGCTTAGGCTTAATTACAACTGATGCGTATCGTATTGGTGGTCATGAGCAATTAAGAATATACGGTAAGATTCTTGGCGTAATGGTGCATGCCGTTAAAGATGAGGCTGACCTTAAAATTGCTTTAAACGAGCTAAAAAACAAACGCACTATTTTAATTGATACGGTTGGTGTGAGTCAGCGCGACACGATGGTAACTGAGCAAATTGCCATGTTATCAAACACTAACTCTCGCATTAAAAAACTGTTATGCCTCAACGCGACTAGCACTGGTGAAACATTGACCGATGTGATTAGAGCTTATAAAGGCAAAGGGCTAGATGGTACGATTATCACCAAGCTTGATGAAGCTGTCACCATTGGTGGTGTGCTGGACGTGATTATCAGAGGCAAACTAAAGCTTTATTACTTGGCTAATGGCCAACGTGTGCCTGAAGATATCCATCTTGCAAATAAGAGCTACCTGATTCAAAAAGCTTTAAAAATTGGTGCGGATGGTCGCTCATTACAGTTCAAAAACGAAGAACTGCCTTTTATCATGGGCAATACTAGACAATCTGTAAATACTTTATCTACAGAGACTAGCCGTGGTTGATTTCAAGAATGACCAAGCGGCAGGTTTACGCCGCATCATGGCTACACCTAAACCTCGTGTAGTGTCTATTATTTCAGCGTCTGCTGCGGATCAATCACGCATGATGATTAATCTAGCTGCATCTATCCGCGCCCAAGGCAACGACGTGCTGATTGTGCATGCATCAAGCACCACACGCGAGGCTAGCTATGAAGCAGATAAAACACCGACTTTATTAGAAGTTGCAAAGACATCAGCATCACTATCAGTAGCGATTAAAGCCACTAAGCAAGAGCTTACAGTCGCCAAATTATTGCCAAAAAATCAGGTAAGCACCCCGCTTAATAACGACGCAGGTCAAGTACTGAACCAACTATTTGATAAGCTAGTTTTGCAATACGAAATTGTATTGGTAGATGCTACATTAAATAGCGATGACTTATTGCCATTAAAAACACTCAATGACAGCGATATTTTGATTCAACTCACACGCGACCCAGAGTCTATTAAAGATGCATATACGCTCATCAAACGCATTTGCAGCCAACTTGGCCGACGCTCATTTGGTATTATTGTAGATGATGCCAACGATGCACAAGCTGAGGTAGTATTTAAGAACATTTCGCAAGTTGCTAAACGTTTTATGCAAATCGAATTAGAGTTTTTTGGTGCAATTCCAGCCGATGTTCATTTAGGTAAAGCCGCAAAACTCGGCCGCCCTGTTATCGATGCATTTCCGCTTACTCCAGCTTCAAATGCATTTAAACAAATTGCTCAACGCTTAAATAGTAAAAGCCCACGTATCCCAAATATAGACATGCTCTACACTAACGGCGCTATGGTATAGACGTTTTAACAATATTTACAAATACAAACGGCTCCAATTAACTGGAGCCGTTTTTTCATTTCACCACAATAGCCATCACGTATATCAAAAAAACCTAACTATCTTATTTAGCGCTATTCAATCTACGCAAAAAATCACGCATTGCTTCTCTAAAACTAGCAGGCTCTATCGTTTCTGTTGCTCTTGAATTTAAATCAAATATTTTTTGAAGGGTGACTGGTTTACATTGAATCGCACCCATTGACCAGTCAGCAAACATTCTTTTATCAGTATATGAAATATAAATAATCTTACTAAGACTATTACGTGAGTCCTCACAAATAGTGACATATTTCTTAAGTACAGCAAGCTCAGGCCCTTCTAGCACTTGCATAAACAAATGACCACCGTACACTAATACACCAGTGATGTCCGCATCAATATTGTTTTTACGAGACTGCTCTAAAATATTAGTAATGTCCTGCTCAGTAATATCTTGCGCAGCCTGACTGCTATATAACAATCTAATCATATAATCGCACCTTATCAATTACTAGCCGTATCGACTATATTTGGATTGCATCCCTACTACTTCTTATCAATTTTAGTACAGATATGGCCCAACAACCTAGCGCTAAGTTCGTTAACATTTATCTTTCAAGCCAACTCAGCAGCAAGCATTTATAATAATTAACTTTCTAACCTCATTAGTTTTGCACTATCTAGGTTCATAACGAAATTATTCCATTAATATATTGTCAACAGAACACTCACTGCAACGTTAATTAACCCAGCAGTTACTTTTTAGTCATGAAAAAGGAAATTACATGAAAATTACACAGATTTTATTAACAAGTACGTTGTTATTTGGCCTAGTCCAAGCTGCGCATGCTGATCACCATGGTGGTGAAGAAGGCAAGCATAGCTGCCATAAAGCAGACACCAACAATGATGGCGCGATTTCGCGTGATGAATTTATGGCTAAGCATCAAGCACACGCTGAAAAAATGTTTACTAAATTAGATACTAATAAAGACGGAAAAATTGATGCGGATGAACATAAGGCAGCGCATGAGGGTGCAGGTCATCGCCACGCTAAGGAAGAGAAAAAACCTTAGTATCCATAGTATCAACCTGCATGTAAAAGGCTAATGCCTAAGAGATGCTGAGTTCTCTACACTTTTCATCATTGATGACTCAGCATCTACTTATTATCAGTTGCCTTTAGATCTAAATGGCGCACGCTCATCAAGCTCGTTTGTATATGCAACCAACCCTTTTGACTCTTGCGCTACAAATTCTTGAATGGCTACAGCAAAGTCTGGGTTCTCAATTTTGTGAAAAGAACAAGTGGATCTAGCTTTAAATCCACGTGCTAGCTTATGCTCACCTTGTGCGCCACCTTCAAAATACTCAATCTTTTCAGCAATACAAAATGCTTGTGCTTGATAATAACAAAGCTCAAAGTGTAAATTGGGAACATACTGCAAGGATCCCCAGTAGCGCCCATATAACGTAGTTTTATCATAAATATTTAAAGCCGCTGCGACTGGTTGCTCACCCAAGTAAGCCATCATCAACAAAATATTCTGCGGCATATTTTTACCGATAATTTGGAAAAATTCTCGTGTTAAATATGGTGAAGATCGATGTTCAAAGTAGGTATTTTCATAACACTGATAAAAGAAGTCCCACTGTTCAGCGGTGATTTCAACCCCTTTAATTGACCGACACACCACACCTGAAGCAGCCACCTTTTTTCTTTCTTGCCGAATTTTTTTACGCTTATCATGGCTTAATTGACTCAGAAAATCCTCAAAATCAGAGTAATGCTGATTCCGCCAGCGGAACTGCACTCCCTGTCGTTGCATCCATCCAGCTTCTTTAAAAGACTGTGCAGAGTCATCATCTGGGAACAACACATGTGCCGATGACATTTTATTTTGCCGCATGATTTGCGACAAAGCATTGATCAACAGCACCTTAACATCCGTGGATTTTGTGAGAAGGCGCGCGCTAGTGATTGGCGTAAATGGAATTGCTGAAACAAGCTTAGGATAATACGACAAACCGTTAGATTCATAAGCTTCGGCCCACGCCCAATCATACACATACTCACCATAAGAATGGTGCTTTACAAAGAGTGGCATAGCCCCTATTAATTGCGCATCGCCATACAACAACAACGGACAAGGTTGCCATCCAGTACCAACGCCTACAGAATTTGAGATTTCTAGAGCGCTTAAGAAAGCATGTCTCAGCAACGGCATATCACCAACTAAAGCATCCCATTCATCATCAGGAAGTTGAGCAATACCGTCTGCAACCTCTAGCCTTAACGCCATACATAAGCACCAAATAGATTCATGCCTAATTATGCATGAATCTATTTGGCAAAGGTATAGATACTAAGGAAATGTGGAATAAGGCCTGCGCGCGCAAAAAGCTGCGTTACGCAGCTTTTTGGTTTCGGCCCACTTCCAGTGGCTTAACATCGCCTTGCGAGTTAGCCTACACCGCAACCAAAGGTTGTCGCAACCTCGCTTATACCGGCTGCCTATCTCGGCTTCTGCGTTCTTACGCCTTTGGCCTGCGAATAATGTGCTTTGGCGTAAGAATAGCCAACTGTGACGTATGAATATATGCGCTTTAGCGCATATATATTCCAAGGACATGTACTTGCGGGTGCACTTTATCTCGCTCGGCGACCTAGTCCGCGCTTCTCTAACTTTAAAAAATGATAGTGATGTCAGTTAAATCAACATAAACACCAATTGAGTTGCAGTTGTATTAGCGCTTCGACTATTACTGGTACTCTAAAGTGACTTTTTCTTAGGCGCATTAGTTGCTTGCTTGTTTTTGGCTTTAGCTTCTTCTAATGCTTCAGCTTCAATCATTCTTTTTTGCTTTTCTAACTGTATCGCAGCTTCAGCTGCTCTGCGGCGCTCCAGAATCCTTGCTTGCGCCTCGACCAGCTCACTTAAGGAGATTACGCCATCCTGATTGGTATCAACACTATTAAAATGTCTAGCGATTTGCGGCAATTTTTCTGTCGCCTCTTGTCGGTCTATAGTACTGTTGTTATCTGTATCAGCTTCAAAAAAACGTGCTTCAATACTTTCTTGCATTGCACGTCTGCGTTCTTCAATTTGGTCATGACTTGGGTCAATCGAGCGCGCATATTCTTCAAGCGCCTTGCGTAACATCTCCCTGCGTTCAGGGCTAAAGTTTAAATTGAGCGTTTTTTGGTATCCATCAATTCTAGTGTCATCTTCAGCAAAACGTTCATCTTCTACAACTCGCTTAGACTTGTCTGCTGTTGCAGACAAATTATTTCTACTTCCAGCATTAATGCTTAAAGAAAAGCTTAAGCCCATGCATAAAATTAGGCACGCATACTTGGTTAATGACATATTGTTTAGCAAGATTAAATCCAAAGAATCAAGGTTCCAATGTTGAGCATTACAACTTAAGTTGCATTATCATGAAGCACGTTTGTTAATTGAATGTTTCATTTAAAGGTGAAATTGTAAGAAATTGTAAATTTTTACAACACATGACATGTGACAATCAATAAATTTTAAAGTTTAATCACATAAAATTGAATATAAATATAAATTTAGCATACACTTTACAGTTATTGAAATAATATTGTAATGACTACCATTTCAGTATCATTCTATTAAAAATTAAGGTTTAAACATAATGATGGCCGATCAAAATAAAAAAATCTTAGTCGTAGACGATGATGTGCGCTTACGTGAACTGTTGCAACGCTATCTAACCGAGCAAGGCTTTACTGTCAAAACAGCAAATGACGCTAAAGAGATGGACAGCATCCTTAACAATGACGCTATTGATTTATTGGTGCTAGATTTAATGCTGCCTGGTGAGGATGGCTTATCTATCTGCCGCAGAATGCGCGGTAGTGCAACCATGATGCCTATCGTGATGCTAACAGCGCGTGGCGATGAAGTAGATCGAATTATCGGCCTTGAGATGGGCGCAGATGATTATTTGCCAAAACCGTTTAATCCCAGAGAATTATTAGCTCGTATTAATGCAGTACTGCGCAGACATGAACGTTTAGTGCCAAGCGCTCCAGCAAATAATGCAGAGAACATTACAATTGGTGACTTTGTATTTAATGCAGCGACCCGCTCTTTAAGCCGCCAAGGGACTGCTATTGCGATCACTAGCGGTGAGTTTGCCTTACTGAAAGTATTTGTTGACCACCCGCGCCAACCCTTATCACGCGATAGGCTCATGCAATTAGCACGCGGACGTGAGTTAGATGTTTATGATCGCAGCATTGATGTGCAAGTGTCGCGCTTACGTAAACTGATTGAGCCTGACCCTGCGCACCCGCGCTATCTGCAAACCATGTGGGGATTTGGCTACGTATTTATACCAGATGGCGAAGCGGACAATTAGTCAAAAATTAACGCGTTGAGCTACCTCACAGACAAGGACTGCTTGACGCAATGCTAACTTTCCTTACTAAAGCCAACATCTTTGCGCCTTTTACCAAAAAAACTACTCTCACGAATTATGCTGCTTATCGCGCTATTATTAGCGATAGGTCAGTTTGCGTCTCTAAAGATTTTTGAGTATTTCGAACGAGAGCCTCGCGCCCAAGCAACTGCATTACAAGCGGTTACCGTTGTAAACTATACACGTGCATCCTTAATTGCATCTCAAGAAAATCTACGCTTAGCATTGCTTTCAGAGCTATCTGGCAAAGAGGGCGTGCGTATTTATTACGCAGACTTTATGGAAGAAATTGCCCCACTGCCAGATGACCCATTTATTAACATGGTGGCAGATAAAATCCGTGAGCGCTTAGGTGAACAAACGATTATCACCACTAATCATTATGGAGTAGATGGATTATGGGTCAGCTTTGGCATAGATCAAGATGATTTTTGGGTAGTGATCCCAAACGTACATGTAGAGCGAGCCTTCCCATGGCAATGGCTGGGTTGGGTTGGCCTAGTATTAAGCTTATCGTTAGCTGGTGGTTATGTGTTAGCTGCACGTATTAATAAACCACTTAATTTGCTGGTAAGCGCAGCCGATAGATTACGTAAAGGTGAGCGCCCCGAAAAGTTGCCAGAAGATAGCGTGACAGAACTTCGCGAAGTAAGCACCACTTTTAACAAAATGGCTGAATCGCTCGCAGAACTTGACGCAGAGAGAACGCTTATTCTTGCTGGTGTATCTCATGATATTCGCACACCCTTAGCAAGACTGCGCCTTGCGGTAGAAATGCTGCCCGAAAAAGATTGCGGCTATCTGAAATCTGGCATGGTGCAGGATATTGCAGACATGGATAACATCATCCATCAGTTCTTGGACTTTGTACGCGGCACCGAGGGTGAACCAACACTGATGGTAGACATCAACACCTTGCTAAAAGGTCTGCATGATAGGCAAGAGCGAGCTGGACGTGATTTAGTGATTCAACTAGCGCCTACTTACAAAGTGCCAATTAAGCCACTTGCCATGCAACGCCTACTTGATAACCTAGTGGGTAATGCTTACAACTATGGTGGCGGGCAAGTTCGGGTGAGTAGCCAAATATTAGCAGACTGCATTGTAATTAGCGTCTTTGATAATGGACCTGGCATTCCAGAAACCCATTTAGAAAAAATATTGCGCCCATTTGAGCGGCTTGATACTGCACGGAGTAATGCGGGAGGTAGTGGTTTAGGTCTAGCAATTGCAGAGCGTATTGCAAAACTGCATCATGGCAAACTTGAGCTTATCAACCGACCAGAAGGTGGCTTAGAAGCACGCCTCAGCATACCGATTAAAAACTAACACAACACAACGTTACCGCCTTTAATTGGTAATTAGATGTTGATGGCTCAGCAATCAATGAACAACTAGAATAACTCATTCACAAAAAGCGGCCATTAATAAAAGAACTATACACCAGGCTCAAACCAAGCCAATTTCTCACGCAAATGCACCACCTCACCAATAATTGTGAGACATGGTGGTTTTAAGCCAGCTTCAGTCACTTTCTCAGATAGATCTGCCAAGGTTGCAGTCACTACTTTTTGACGCTGTGTTGTGCCCTGCTGTACCACAGCGACTGGCATATCAGGTGAAACGCCGTGCTTAATTAACTGCTCGCAAATCTGGGCCAAGCCAACTAAACCCATATAAATAACAACGGTTTGTCTTGGCCTAGCCATGGCTTCCCAATCCAAATCTAAGCTACCGTCTTTCAAGTGCCCAGTAATAAACAAACAAGCCTGCGCATAATCTCGATGCGTTAGCGGTATGCCTGCATAGCTAGAAACGCCATTCGCAGCAGTAATGCCTGGCACTACCTGAAATGGAACACCGTGCTCCATCAATGTTTCAATTTCTTCACCGCCACGACCAAATATAAATGGATCGCCACCTTTTAAGCGAAGTACGCGTTTACCTTGTAATGCTAGTTTAGCAAGCAGCTCATTAATTTCCTCTTGTGGAAGCGTATGCTGGTCACGCGATTTACCAACGTAAATCAGCTCCGCATCACGGCGCACCAATTCCATGACCTCTGGACTCACCAATTTATCATAGACACACACATCACACTGTTGCATCAAGCGTAACGCCCTGAACGTTAGCAAGTCTGGGTCACCTGGACCTCCTCCAACCAAGAAGACCTCACCTTTATTCGTGATGACGTTTTCTTGATCGATTAAGCCTTGCAACAAAGTACGCGCTGATTGCTCTTGGCCTGATAAAACACGCTCAACTAACGGGCCTTGTAGCACATCTTCCCAGAAGCGACGGCGCGCTTGCGTGGTAGTAAACTTTGCTTTTACTTTGTCGCGAAACTCACCTGCAATGCCAGCGATGCGTCCATAACCCGCAGGTAGCATGGTTTCAATTTTAGTGCGGATATAACGCGCCAACACAGGGGCATTACCCTCACTAGAAACCGCAATCACGACTGGGCTACGCTCTATAATAGAGCCCATTGTAAAGGTACATAAATCGGGGGAATCAACAACGTTTACAGGGATACCCAGTGCTTTTGCATCTATTGAAACCGCTTCATTAACCGACATATCATCTGTTGCCGCGACAACCAAACATGCGCCTTCAAGTTGCTGTTTGTGATAGTTAGATAGCGTACATTTAATTTTTCCATCATCTACTAATGTTTGTAGTTCATGACATATTTCTGGTGATACCAAGGTAATTGCAGCATTGGCTTTTAACAACATGCTGACCTTGCGCGTTGCGACATCACCGCCGCCAATCACAACACATAATCGATTGGTGATATTGATAAAAATTGGGAGTGCTTGCATGTTTTAAATAGCTAATTATTCATTAAGTTAATCATTTTACCTTGTAGTCAACAACTTTGCGTGAGGCAAGTGAGCAAATACGTTAAAATCATATTTTACGCTTTGGCGATAACACCTTGAATACACCTAAAAAAGTTTTTATTAAGACCTTCGGCTGCCAGATGAACGAGTACGACTCATCTCGGATGGCAGACATGCTATCTGCGTCAGATGGCATGGTAGAAACGCTGACTCCTGATGATGCAGATGTGATTTTGCTGAACACTTGCTCCGTACGTGAAAAAGCAGAAGATAAAGTGTTTAGCCACCTTGGTCGCTTTATTCCGCTTAAAGAGAAAAACCCAAACCTAGTGATTGGCGTGGGCGGATGTGTGGCCTCACAAGAAGGCGACAATATCATTAAACGTGCACCTTACGTGGATGTCGTATTTGGCCCGCAAACCTTACACCGCCTGCCAGAGATGATTAAAAACAAGCAAGCAAGCGGCACCTCACAAGTGGACATCAGCTTTCCTGAAATAGAGAAGTTTGATCATTTGCCACCACCGCGTGTCGAAGGCGTAAGTGCGTTTTTAAGTATTATGGAAGGCTGTAGCAAATACTGTAGCTTCTGCGTTGTGCCGTACACACGCGGGGAAGAAGTCTCTCGCCCATTTGCAGATATTTTGACCGAAGCTATACAACTAGCGGAACAAGGCGTAAAAGAAATTACGTTGCTAGGGCAAAACGTCAATGCTTATCGCACAGTATATGATGGTGTAGATGCTGACTTGGCTATGCTGATTGAAACCATTGCAGAAATCCCGCAAATTGAGCGCATTCGTTTTACTACCAGCCACCCTAATGAAATGAATGAGCGTTTGATTAACTGTTTTGCCACTGTGCCAAAACTTGCAGCGCAATTACATTTACCTGTACAGGCTGGCAGTGACCGCATTCTGATGGCGATGAAACGCAATTACACCGCATTGCAATTCAAATCGATTATCCGCAAACTAAAAACAGCCAACCCTAACTTAACCTTCACGTCCGACTTTATCATTGGCTTTCCAGGTGAATCAGAAGCTGACTTCGAGGCGACAGTAAAACTAATGCAGGATGTAGGGTTTGATGCAAGCTTTAGCTTTTTGTACAGCCCTCGCCCTGGTACGCCAGCTGCATTCTTAAAAGACGACACCACACAAGAAGCAAAACTGACGCGTTTAGATAAACTACAAGCAATTAACGAAGCGCAAGCTAAAGCAATTTCTGAAGCAATGCTAGGCACAACGCAACGCGTACTGATTGAAGGTGCATCATGGAAAGATGCTAGTTTGCTGGCTGGTAAAACTGACAATAACCGAGTGGTCGATATCGCAGGTGATGCAAACTTGATTCATCAGTTTGTGAATGTGAAAATTACCGACGTTTCTAACCCAAGACGCTTAATTGGCGAGATCGTATAACCATGGAAATTACCTTAACCCCTGAAGATAATGCTCGTCTTGCCAACCTATGTGGGCCGCTGGATGAAAATATTAAGCAAATTGAAACCGCACTTGAGGTGAATGTTAATCGCCGTGGCAGCACGTTTAGCCTCAGTGGCAAACTTGATAACGTACGCCTTGCCGCCCAGCTGATTGAAACCTTTTACAGCCGCGCAAAAAAACCGATTGAGCTAGAAGATATTCAACTAGGTTTAGTGGAAATAGCCAAACTCAAACCTGAAGACGTTGCCACGACGGCTATGCCAGTGCTCATGACGAGACGGGGCGATTTACATGGCCGCACACCACGCCAAGTAGCGTATCTACAACAAATACAAGACCATGACATTACGTTTGGCATTGGCCCAGCAGGTACAGGTAAAACTTATCTAGCTGTTGCCTGTGCTGTAGACGCAATGACTCGCGACCGCGTTAAACGCATAGTATTAGTGCGCCCAGCGGTTGAAGCTGGTGAACGCTTAGGCTTTTTACCTGGCGATTTAAACCAAAAAGTAGACCCTTATCTACGCCCTCTATACGATGCGCTATATGACTTAGCGGGTTATGATACCGTGAACAAAATGTTTGAGCGCGGTGCGATTGAAGTGGCACCATTGGCTTATATGCGTGGACGCACATTGAATCAAAGCTTTATTATTTTGGATGAAGCGCAAAATACAACGCCAGAACAGATGAAAATGTTCTTAACTCGCATAGGCTTTGGTACTAAAGCAGTGATTACTGGTGATGTGACACAAATCGACTTGCAGCGACATCAGAAAAGCGGCTTAGTAGAAGCACAGAAAGTACTAAAAGATATCAAAGGGATTGCAATGACGCACTTCTTGTCTGGTGATGTTGTTCGCCACCCGCTGGTACAAAAAATCGTTAATGCTTATGAAGAGTACGAGTCTCAACGCAAAGAGTAATACGGTAAGATACCTAGAAAATCTGGTGATACTGGGCTAAGATTTGGCAAAGTATAATCAAAAAACAACATGTAACTACAGCTAACTTTGGGATAAAAAATGACACCTAATAAATATAGCAAAATCATGCAAAAGGGTTTGAGTGCCGTTGAGCAAATAGTTTTGATTGTGATTGGCATCGCCACAATCTTAGGTGTACTACAAGCAATTGCACATATTTGGGATGCCCGTAGTATCCACGTTGGCGACTTGCTACTGTTATTCTTGTATCTTGAAGTAATGTCCATGCTTAGCCATTACCTAACCGCAGGCAAACTGCCAGTGAGATATCCGCTATATATTGGCATTATCGCGTTGGCTCGATTCTTGGTACTAGATATTAAAGAGCTCGACGCAATGACGATGTTCGCGCTTTCAAGCTCAATATTATTGATTGCATTGGCTATTTTAGTGGTGCGTTATGGACATGTGAAGTTTCCGTACACCGATGGCACAGATTTACAATCGAAGAATGATTAAACACTCATATGCCTAAATTAGCCGCCACCATTCAATATGCAAGCGAGGCTAGCAATCTGCCATCTGCTAGCCAATTTCGCAAGTGGGCAAAAGCTGCACTCAGAGTAGATACCGAAGTTACAATCCGCATTGTGGATGCTGAAGAAGGCAAGCTGCTCAACAACACCTATCGTGGCAAAGATTACGCTACCAATGTGCTGACATTTCCCCTCACCGAAGACCCTCATTTGATGGGTGACATCATCATTTGCGCGCCAGTAGTTGAGGCTGAAGCCAACGCACAACAGAAAAGTCTTGATGCCCATTATGCGCATTTAACGGTGCATGGTATTCTGCATTTACATGGTTATGACCATGAAACAGACGCTCAAGCCGAGCTGATGGAAGGCTTAGAGACTGCAATTGTCACGAAATTAGGGTATGCTTCACCCTATCTCATTACACAGGACGCCAACTAATGGCAACCGACTCGGAAAAACCTAGTTTATTAGAACGTTTAAGTCATTTCTTATTGCGGGAACCTGAAGACCGCGAACAGCTTGTAGAGTTACTACACAGCGCATATGAAAACAGCTTAATGGACGCAGACTCTCTCGCCATGATTGAGGGTGTGTTGCAAGTAAGTGAAATGCAAGTGCGCGACATCATGATCCCGCGCTCACAAATGGATGTCATCGACATCACCGACCCTCCTGAAGTATTTATTCCTAATGTCATTGAAACTGCCCACTCACGCTTTCCTGTGATAGAGGGCAATAAAAACGATGTGATCGGCATTTTGCTTGCAAAAGACTTACTACGTTACTACGCAGGTGATGACTTTGAGGTACGTGACATGTTGCGCCCAGCGGTATTTATCCCTGAAGCTAAACGCTTAAACGTACTGTTAAAAGAGTTTCGTAGTAGCCGCAACCATATTGCGATAGTTGTAGATGAATACGGTGGTGTAGCAGGCATGGTGACGATTGAAGATGTACTTGAGCAAATTGTTGGCGACATTGAAGACGAGTACGACTACGATGAAGATGAAGACAATATTATTCAAAATGCAGATGGCCAGTTCCGTGTTAAAGCGCTCACAGAAATAGCAGACTTTAATGAGGTTGTTGGTACAACATTTAGTGACGAAGAGTTTTCAACGATTGGCGGTTTAGTCGTCAGTAAATTTGGTCACCTACCAAAACGCAATGAAGAAGTCAGCTTTAACGGCATTCACGTAAAAATACTACGTGCAGATAGTCGCCGCCTGCATAGCATTTTGGTATCAGCCATAACAGAACCTACCAGTCCGATTGCCGCATAACCAATACCAAGTTTAATTCA
Source organism: Methylotenera sp. (assembly GCA_030682715.1). GTDB lineage: Bacteria > Pseudomonadota > Gammaproteobacteria > Burkholderiales > Methylophilaceae > Methylotenera. The sequence continues at coordinate 18,981 of JAUXNQ010000047.1, forward strand.
AAATATTCCATCTAAGATTAATCACATAGGGAACTAAGTGTTTAGATTTATTTCATAGCTGTATGTTGTGATGAATTTAACCCCTAGCCGAATTTTACTGGAGCTTTTTATGAAATACTTAGTGTTTGCTTGGCTTTTTATAGCGCAGTCGTTCTTAATACAAACAGCAGTGGCAGAAGAGTTTGTCAATGGCAAAACCACAATCCCAACCATGGAACAGGACTTTGTAAAGTCAATTAACCAATTTACTAAAGCGCAAATTATTGAACAATTTGGTGAGCCAGCAAAGGCCGATGACGTAAAAGTGAAAGGCTCTGGCAAAATTGTGGCTTCTATTTGGTTATATCATTTTATTAATACTGCGGCAGATGGTTCGTATTATGAAACAACTGAGTTAGACTTTATTGATGATAAAGTCGTGATGGTTGCCTTTCTAAATAATGATGGCAGCGAAGGTCCTGAAGCAAGCCAGCAATATGAGGTACCTTTGAAATAGTTGGCCTTTATCAAACAAAGAAGCGCCACGAATGGCGCCTCTTTGTTTGATTGTTCAATCAGTTCAAATATCTACTTTTTCAACGCATCACGAATTTCACGCAACAAAATAATATCTTCAGCAGTTGGTGTAGGGGGAGGTGCTGGCTCTGCTCTTTTCATGCGGTTCATCTGCTTAACTAGCATAAAAATTACAAATGCTAAGATAACAAAATTAATCACTATCGTTAAAAAATTACCATAAGCAAGCATTGGTACGCCTGCTTGTTTAAGTGCTGCATAATTACCAGTGTTGCCTTCTGGTACTGCCGCCAATGCGATAAACATATTACTAAAATCTACATTACCCACTATTTTTCCAATAAGCGGCATAATGACATCGCCCACTAAAGAATCAACAATCTTTCCAAATGCAGCGCCGATGATGACACCTACTGCCAAATCCATGACATTGCCTTTTAAGGCAAATTGTTTAAATTCCGACGCAATACTCATGCATTTCTCCATGTCATAAAGTTAATAAATTCATGCCCCATGTTTAAATGAGTATGATTAGTTTAAAGATTTTCACTAGTCAAAGAGTTTCTCTAGCCAAATAAATATATGTCGTATCTAGCCAACATGTCAATATCAGCAACTTTATTAAACACCACTTAAAGTTAATTTTTGATATCTAAGGCTGTAACAAGCTACAATTCGCAACATGCGATTACCTATAGCTAACCCTTTATTAAAAACAGTTGCACTCCTAACCTTAGGCGCTTTTGGCGTACTAGGCTTTGCACCTTTTTACTTTTACCCAGCTAGCATCCTGTCTCTGATTGGTGTTATTTACTTCATTGTATTAAGCGACTCACCTAAATCTGCCGCGATTGCAGGTTTTACTTATGGCTTAGGTTTATTTGGTCTTGGTATTTATTGGATTTATATTAGCCTACACACCTATGGCGGCATGCCTAGTGTGATGGCGACGTTCTCAACATTTGTATTAGCTGCTTTTTTGGCTTTATTTCCTGGTATTGTCGGATTATTAAGCAAACAAATGTGCAAACAACAGCCAGCCTTACTAGTTATTGCTATTCCTGTGTTTTGGGCATTAGCAGATTGGGTACGAAGCTGGATATTTACGGGATTTCCATGGCTAACAATAGGCTATAGCCAAGTACCAACTAGTCCGCTAGCTGGCTACATGCCCATTATCGGCGTATATGGAGTAACGCTAATCACCGCACTTATCGCCAGCATTGTTGGATATTTACTAGCAAATCAACAAAATAGGAAAGCTTGGCAAGGCAAAGCGATGGCTGCTGTTTTATTACTAACCATCATAGGTTATTGGTTAAAGCAGATTGAATGGACAACGCCTACAGACAAGCCATTGAGTGTCAGCCTATTGCAAGGCAATATTGAACAAAGCCTAAAATGGGCGCCAGAAATTGCTGAGCACACCATGCAGCAATACCTTGCCATGGTAGAAAACAGCGATGCAAAATTAATTGTATTGCCTGAAACAGCACTACCCGTGCTTGCAAGTGAAATTCCTGAAGTTTTAAAAACCAGACTGCTTGCCCACGCGCATAGAAACCAAGGGGATATTCTGGTGGGGATGGTCGAGCGTGAAAATGGCGAATACTTTAACAGCGTTCTTAGTTACGGTAGCGCGGGCACTTACACTTATCGTAAATCTCACCTTGTACCATTTGGTGAGTTTATTCCGCTTAAAGTGGCATTTGGCTGGATATATCGAGATTGGCTAAACATGCCATTAAGTGACTTATCGCGCGGAGCAAAATATCAACAGCCGATGCCCGTTGCTGGTGAAAAAGTAGCGGTCAACATTTGTTACGAAGATGTATTTGGTGAAGAGATCATTCGCCAGTTACCGATGGCATCACTATTAGTTAACGTCAGCAATGACGCATGGTACGGTGAATCTTACGCGGCAGACCAACACTTGCAGTTTTCTCAAGCACGCGCACTTGAAACAGGCCGCATGATGCTACGTGCCACCAACACGGGCGCTACTGCAATTATCGACCAAAAAGGTTATCTATCAGCAAACGCTCCACATTTTGTGCAAACTTCACTAAACGGATATGCCCAAGGTTACACTGGCACAACCCCTTATGTTTACTGGGGAAACTGGCTATTTCTGAGCATATGCTTTGGCTTGTTATTGGCCGTATGGAAACGTAACAGAATGTCGTCAAGATAAAACCTATTGCAAGATTACAAAACAAAGTAAAATTGCACTTTTCGCCAATTTCAACGAACACATCATGGCTTTAACATTTCAAGAGATTATTCTCACCCTGCAAAAATACTGGAGCGACAAAGGCTGTGCGCTTCTACAATCTTATGACATGGAAGTCGGCGCTGGCACTTCGCACACCGCCACTTTTTTACGCTCATTAGGCCCTGAGCCATGGAAAGCTGCTTACGTGCAACCAAGCCGCCGTCCTAAAGATGGTCGTTATGGCGAAAATCCAAACCGCTTACAACACTACTACCAATTTCAAGTCGTGTTAAAACCAGCACCCGCAGACATTCTGGAGCTTTATTTAGGCTCTTTAGAAGCACTGGGCTTTGACTTAAAACAAAATGACATCCGCTTTGTAGAAGACGACTGGGAAAACCCAACGCTGGGCGCATGGGGCTTAGGCTGGGAAGTCTGGTTGAACGGCATGGAAGTCACGCAGTTCACCTATTTCCAACAAGTAGGCGGCATTGACTGTAAACCAATTACAGGTGAAATCACCTATGGCTTAGAGCGTTTAGCCATGTACCTGCAAGGGGTTGATAATGTATACAACCTGACGTGGACAGTAGATTCAAATGGTAAAGCCTTAAGTTATGGCGATGTGTACCTACAAAACGAACAAGAGCAAAGTGCTTACAACTTTGAGCACTCCGATGCTGACTTCTTATTTACCGCATTCAACGCGCATGAAAAACAGGCCAAGCATTTGATGGAAAATCAATTAGCGCTACCAGCTTATGAACAAGTGTTAAAAGCCGCGCATACCTTTAACTTGTTAGATGCACGCGGTGCAATTTCTGTCACTGAGCGCGCAGGCTACATTGGCCGAATTCGCAACTTGGCACGCGCGGTTGCTGCAAGCTACCTAGATAGCCGTGCTAGACTTGGCTTCCCAATGGCACCGAAAGACTGGGCAGATGAAGTATTAGCAAAACTTGATAAAGAAAAACAAGAAAAAGATAAGAAGGCTGCTTAATCATGTCACAACAAAACTTACTTGTAGAATTATTTGTAGAAGAATTGCCACCAAAGGCGCTTAAAAAACTGGGTGAATCATTCAGTAGCACTTTATTTGAAACATTGAAATTACAGGGCTTATCTACGGATAACTCCGTTGTTACTTCTTTTGCAACACCACGCCGTTTGGCAGCGCATATTACCGCCATTGAAGCGCAAGCCAAAGATAAACAAATCTCGCAAAAGCTTATGCCAGTGAGCGTAGGTTTAGATGCAAACGGTAATGCCACGCCAGCCCTGATTAAACGTTTAAACGGTATGGGCCTAGACGAAACCACAGTTTCACAACTGACCAAACAAATGGATGGTAAGAACGAAGCCTTGTTTTTAGAAGTGACGCAAAAAGGTGCTGTACTGAATGATGGCTTACAAAAAGCGATTGAAGAAGCCATACAGAAGCTGCCGATTCCTAAAGTCATGACCTATCAACTGGCGGATGGCTGGAGTAGCGTTAACTTTGTGCGCCCAGCACATGGCTTAATCGCACTACATGGCAGCGACGTCGTCGCCACTAGCGTACTAGGCCTAAATGCTAACAACCAAACACAAGGCCACCGCTTTGAAGCTAAATTAGCTAATGTTGTGATTAAAAATGCAGATAGCTACGCCGAGCAACTTAAAACAGAAGGCGCAGTGATTGCCAGCTTTGCTGAACGTCGCGCTGAGATTGTGCAACAACTCACGACAGCGGCCGCTAAAGAAGGTCTAAAACCAATTGACGATGATGCGCTGCTTGATGAAGTAACTGCATTGGTAGAGCGCCCAAATGTGCTACTTGGTCAGTTTGAAGAAATCTATTTAGAAGTACCGCAAGAGTGTTTAATTCTTACCATGAAGGCGAATCAAAAGTACTTCCCATTGTTAGACAGCAATAACAAATTAACCAACAAGTTCTTAATTGTTTCTAACATTTGTCCAGCTGACCCAAGCGCAGTGATTGGTGGTAACGAGCGCGTAGTACGTCCACGCTTAGCCGATGCCAAGTTCTTCTTTGACCAAGATCGTAAAAAGACGTTGGAATCACGCATCGCCAGCTTAGAAAAAGTGGTTTACCACAACAAGCTTGGCTCACAAGGTCAGCGTACAGAGCGCGTAGCTGCGATTGCCATTGCCATTGGCAAACAACTGGGTGGTGCTGATTTAGCAGCAAAAGCAGGCCTAGCCGCACAATTGGCAAAAACTGACTTAATTACCGATATGGTAGGCGAGTTCCCTGAACTGCAAGGCATTATGGGGCGCTACTACGCACAACATGAAGACTTAGATGACGAAGTTGCTTTTGCAATTGAAGACCATTACAAACCGCGCTTTGCTGGCGATGATTTACCACGCAATCAAGTTGGCATCACAGTAGCACTGGCAGATAAACTTGAGACGTTAGTGGGTTTATTTAGCATTGGCGAAAAACCGACTGGTGATAAAGACCCGTTCGCATTGCGCAGGCAAGCACTGGGTATCATCCGCATGCTGATTGAAGGCAAACTATCATTAGCCTTTGAGCCACTAATTCAAAATGTACTTTCAGCATTTGAGCATGATGCAGCCAATACCGCAGCAACTGTACAAGCCATCAAAGAGTTTTGTTTTGACCGCTTAAGCGTTAATTTGCGTGAAAATGGCGCTACAGCTCAAGAAGTAGACGCAGTACTTTCACTCGACCCTGCCCTGCTCAGTGGAATTCCGCAACGTCTTACTGCCGTACGCACGTTCGCTAAGCTTGCCGAAGCCCCTGCATTAGCGGCAGCCAACAAGCGCGTCAGCAATATACTGAAAAAAGTTGAAGGTGAGATTCAAGCGCAAGTAAACGTGAGTTTGTTACAAGAACCCGCTGAAATTGCATTGAATAACGCACTGCTATCAGTAAAACCTGAAGCAGACAAACAGTTTGAAACTGGCGACTACACCAACTCATTAAAAGCACTGGCGGCATTAAAAGCGCCTGTGGATGACTTCTTTGATAACGTCATGGTGAATGCAGAAGATGCGGCACTTAAGGCAAACCGCTTAGGTTTATTAGCCACATTGCATCAAACCATGAACCGCGTTGCAGACTTATCTAAACTGGCTAGTTAATCACTATATTTTCCCAATCGCCATTCCCGCGTAACCGTAAAGGTCATCCCCGTGGAATATATGCGTTAAAATGCATTATTCTCACGTGACAGGCGGGAATTCAGTCAAGTGAAGTACAGTAATGATAGTTTACTATTACGATGCTAGATTTTTGAATTACCTAGATTCCCGCCTGCGCGGGAATGACGGAGTGTAAATATGAAACTTGTCATCCTTGATCGCGACGGCGTTATTAATCAGGACTCCGCCAATTTCATTAAAAATCCTAATGAGTGGATTGCAATTCCTGGCAGCCTAGAAGCCATTGCCCTGTTAAATCAATCAGGGTTTAGAGTAGTCGTTGCAACTAACCAATCAGGAGTTAGCCGCGGCTTGTTCGACATGGCAACCCTCAATAGCATTCATGACAAAATGCACCGCGAACTTCTCATGCTAGGTGGACGGATTGATGCAGTATTTTATTGCCCTCACTCGGCTGATGACAACTGCAACTGCCGCAAACCAAAAACTGGCATGATTAAGGAAATAGGCAAGCGTTTTTCTGTTGATCTCAGCCAAGTGATTGGCGTTGGAGATGCGTTCAGAGATTTACAAGCGTTTGCAGATGCAGGTTGCCAGCCGATTCTGGTACGTACAGGTAAAGGTGAAGATACGTTAAAATCTAATGACTTACCTGCCAATACCCTCGTTTTTGCAGACCTGAGCGAAGCAGTGCAACATATCATTTCAGAAAACACTTAAACCATGCTGCTGTTACGCTCCACGCTATTTTTACTCGGGCAGATTATTACTGCACCAATTTTTACATTCATTGCATTGCTTTCAATGCCCCTACACCCTGTAACACGTAATATTCTCATCTCAGGCTGGGCGCGTAGCATGATTTGGTGGCTACGCATTACTTGTAATATCCGCCATGAAATTAAAGGGTTAGAAAACCTCCCCACCACCCCTAGTATCATTTTGGCAAAGCATCAATCAGCTTGGGAAACCCTAGCTTTTCAGGCGATTTTCCCTACCCAAGTTTACGTACTTAAACGTGAGCTACTATGGATTCCAATATTCGGCTGGGGTTTGGCGATGTCATCACCGATTGCGATTGATCGTAGCGCAGGACGCGAAGCACTCAAAAAGCTCGTCGCAAAAGGTAAGGCAAGGTTAGAAAAAGGCTTATGGGTCGTGATTTTCCCTGAAGGTACGCGTAAAGCACCAGGTGAGCGTGGCAAGTACCACATTGGTGGTGCATGGCTTGCAAGCCATACACAAACGCAGGTAGTACCAGTTGCACACAATGCAGGCGAGTTCTGGGCTAAAAATTCATTTATCAAAAAACCTGGGGTGATTCAGATACACATCGGCAAACCGATTCAAACCGTAAATGTAAAAACTGACGCATTAAATAGCCAAGTTGAACATTGGATAGAATCTGAAATGGCAACGCTTAACGCATGAGCCACACCATTAAGTTGCCGTCTGGCGAGCAAATTCACTACACACTAGAACGTAGGCAGCGCCGCACCGTTGGCCTTAAAATCACACAAGATGGTTTAGTGATACACGCGCCCAAGCGCATCGTGCAATCCTACCTAGAAAGCCTGATTGTTCTTAAGGCGGATTGGATTCTCAAAAAACTTGAAGCACGAAGCACTAACCAACATCCGCCGATGCAATGGCAAAATGGTAATCAACTGTTATTACTGGGCAACGCCATCACGCTTGTAACAAAACAGGATATCCGATCAAGAGCGGTTGAATATACGCCTGGCTTTTTACAGCTAGCCATGCCTAATCACGATGAACCAAGCGCGGTGGAGAGAAAAGTACTGCAATGGTATAAAAAACAGGCCCTCACTGACTTTTCCAGACGCCTATCACTTTTCGCAACAAAATTAGGTGTGCCTACACCTCCATTATTTCTATCCAACGCATGCTCGCGCTGGGGTAGCTGCAATTCAAGAAAAGAAATTCGGCTAAACTGGCGCTTATTGCAAGCGCCACCACACATTATCAATTACGTGGTTTGCCATGAGCTGGCACACTTGAAAGAAATGAATCATTCTGCAAAGTTTTGGGCGGTAGTCGCAAGTATTTTCCCCGATTACAAAGCCGCAGAAAAAGAACTCAAAGCATGGTCGCCAAAACTACACGTTATATAAGACTATTCAATGAGAGAGTTTTACACGAAGCAGTTTTAGCCCTAAAACTTACAATTTCGTTTCGTGCAAAGCACTAAATTAGTTTTACAGCAATTGCTTAACATCACTCGCTATTACATCTGGCTTAGTACCATAATCTACATATAGGCGAATTTTCCCAGCTTTATCAAACATATAGACACCCGCACTATGATCAATGGTGTAACCGCTACGTCCTTTATTCTCAACCTTTGCCGCAAAGATTTTAAAATCTTTTAACACAGATGCGGTCTGCTCTTTCGTGCCATACAAACCAATAAAACTTGCATCAAATGCTGGCACATATTCAGCTAACAACGCTTGCGTATCGCGCTCTGGGTCTAAAGTTACGAATAACACTTGTAACTCATCCGCTTGCCCACCAAGCAACTTCATGGCTTGCTTCATGTCAGTAAGTGTTGTTGGGCACACATCGGGGCAATGAGTATAGCCAAAAAATAAGGCAACCACCTTTCCTTTAAAATCCGTTAACGACCTCGGCTTACCAGTATGGTCAGTCAAGTTAAGCGTGTTACCAAAATCCACGCCTGTAATATCTGTCGCATTAAATTTTTGCTCATTGTTTGCCGCGTTACATCCTGCCAAAACAACTATGAAAAGCGCAAGCAATATTAATCTCATGAGTTTATTCACTGAATCACACCTTTGTAGCAACATTAATAGATAAATATTCTACCATGCACAATAAATTCAACACCTTGCATGATAAATTTATCTGTAAATGCTATAAATTACTGCAAACCAAGTCCGCACTCGTTTACAATATTACTTTTGCAAATTTCAAGCATTTTAAGGACTAAGCATGGCTAACCCTGCAGCAACTTCTGGCGGTATGGCAGACCGCGATGGCGTAATCTGGTATGACGGTAAAATGGTGAACTGGCGTGATGCCACCACTCACGTTTTAACACACACTTTACACTACGGCATGGGCGTATTTGAAGGTGTTCGCGCTTACAAAACAGACAAAGGTACTGCAATTTTCCGTTTGAAAGAGCATACAGACAGATTATTCCGCTCTGCGCATATTCTTGGCATGAAAATGCCTTTCAGCAAAGAGGAAATGATAGAAGCACAAAAAGCAGCGGTACGTGATAACAACCTAGAATCTGCTTACATGCGCCCAATGGCATTTTATGGCGCAGAAGCAATGGGCATCTCAGCAAAAACACTGTCTACACATGTCATCGTAGCTGCATGGAAATGGGGTGCATACATGGGTCAAGACGCACTAGATAATGGCATTCGCGTTAAGACATCATCATTCTCACGTCATCACGTGAACATCACTATGTGTAAAGCCAAAGCAAACGGCAACTACATGAACAGCATTTTGGCACACCAAGAAGCGGCTCAAGATGGTTATCAAGAAGCTTTACTGCTGGATGTTGACGGCTTTGTTGCAGAAGGTTCAGGCGAAAACATATTTATCGTTCGCAACGGTAAACTGTACACACCAGACCTTACCAGCGCACTAGAAGGTATCACTCGCGACACGATTGTGCAATTAGCAACGGAGTTAGGTATTCAAGTGATTGAAAAACGCATCACACGCGACGAAGTTTATGGCGCTGATGAGGCATTCTTCACGGGCACAGCCGCTGAAGTAACACCAATCCGCGAGCTAGATAATCGCGCAATTGGCACAGGCACTGCGGGCCCGATTACGAAACAATTACAGAAACTATACTTTGATGTAGTGACAGGTAAATCTGCAAAACACGCAGACTGGTTAACATTAGTATAAACACTAGCACCACCATTCACGCAAAAGTGAGAATGGTGAAATAAGGATATTTTAATGTCTGATGTAAATGAAATCGAAATTTCGGCCAAAGACCTACCACTACATTGCCCAACACCAGAAGTAGCGCTGTGGTCATCTCACCCGCGTGTGTTTCTAGACGTAGTAAAGACAGGTCATGTCGCCTGCCCTTACTGTGGCACAAAATACAAATTAAAAGCTGGTGAAGTCGTTGGTCACCACCACTAATCTAAAATAGTGGTTTATCGATACTAAACAGTTTTAATTTCACTGACACCTAAGTCTTGGTAATGAATGTTCTTTTACTTTAACTCAGTATGTAGTGAGTTAAAGTAAAAGAAATAGCGACTTACTTAAGATATCAAGTTATAAAAAATCAACTTCTGCCTTCTGTTTCCACAAAGCCCCTATCACCTGCTCAGCTTCTAACGCTTGGCTATTTGTCCAAAATTTCACACTTGCCAACACTGGACTAGTAGAAAGTAAGTTTAGCTCTACTAAGCGCTTCTGCAATTGCTTAGCCACAGCCGCACCAGTGTCAATCAAGGTGATATGCTCACCCACGACACGCTCTATCAATGGTCGAACAAATGGATAATGTGTACAGCCAAGCACAATGGTGTCTGCGCCCTCGTCTAACAAGGGTTGACAATATTTTTTAACTAGCTGCAAAGTGTTTTCGGCTTGCAACTCCCCCCGCTCTACACACTCCACCAAACCGACGCATGCCTGTGTGACTACTTTTACATTGCGTCCATAACTTTCTAGCAAGCCTGCAAACTGTGCACTTTTTAAAGTACCTGTGGTTGCAAGCACACCGACAATGCCATTTCGTGAAGCTTCTGCAGCAGGCTTTACCGCTGGCTCCATGCCAATAATTGGTAAAACATACTTTTCGCGCATCATATCAATAGCAGCTGCGGTGGCAGTATTACAGGCAACAACAATCGCTTTAGCATTTTTTGAGATCAAAAAATCTGTAATTTCTATACAACGCGATTGAATTTCTTCAGGGCTTTTGTTGCCATAGGGAGCGTGCAAGCTGTCAGCCACATACAGTAATTGTTCGTTAGGCAGCAGCGCATGAATATGCTGCAACACTGAGATACCACCCACGCCTGAATCAAATACGGCTATCGGCCTATGCTTCATGTTGTGCGTGGTAGATTGATCAGTCATCGTTAAGGCGGTCATCAGTTACAATGCATATATTATAAACCGTTGAGATTATTAAATCTTCAATGTCACTTTGCAAAAAACATAACATCAAATATGCAAACGCTCACGCGTAAAAGGATTCAATCATGGGTAATCGATTAAGTAAAATTTACACACGCACAGGCGATGATGGCACAACAGGGCTTGGTGATGGTAGCCGTATCAGCAAAGATAGCATCCGTGTCGATGCGATGGGTGATGTGGATGAGTTAAATTCAGTGATTGGTTTAATCTTATCGGAGCCTATCTCTCAGCACTTGCAAGACGCCCTCACAAAAATTCAACACGATTTATTTAATTTGGGCGGAGAAATCTGCATTCCAGGATACGTATTGTTAACTCCATCTTGTGTTGATGAGTTAGAACATACTATTGACAATCTCAACAGCGAATTAAGCCCATTAAAAGAATTTATATTACCAGGCGGCACCAAAAGTGCAGCTTTCTGCCATTTGGCTCGTACAGTATGTCGTCGTGCCGAACGAAAATTAATTGAATTACACCGCAATGAAAAAGTGACTGAGATTTCATTGCAATATTTAAATCGCCTATCTGATTTATTATTTGTGATGTGTCGTATTATTAACAAAGAAGCTGGTGTTGATGACGTATTATGGAAAAATGAACACGCTTAATAACATGTTGATGGCTTAATTACACTGCTCTGTGCTCAATGTCGTGGGTTTTTATAACATCCATTCATGAATCATCATGATTTAATCAATCATCCTGATTTTAGAATCAATACAATTTTAGAATTGATACTAGGTTAAGCTATAATTTCACCATGATAAGAAAACTGTTCAATAAAATCTTTAAGCCTAAACTAGCGAAAACTGGGCACGAAACACCAGCACGAGCCAAGCCAGATAACGCCAAATCACAACAGAACACACGTCCTATCTTAGGCACAAAGAAATCAGCCAAACGAAGAGGGAGCAACACAGACAGTGCTGCCATCATTCCATTTAAAAAGCATCAAATAGACCGAGAACTCTTAAGTAATGCCGCAATAAAGACAATTGAAGGCCTACAAAAAGCAGGGTTTGAAGCCTATATTGTAGGTGGCGCTGTGCGCGACCTACTACTTAAGCGCGTTCCTAAAGATTTTGATGTGGCAACAGATGCGACCCCAGAAGAAGTAAACCGTGCATTTAGACGTTCGCGCATCATCGGCAGACGCTTTAGGCTAGTACATGTGCTGTTTGGTGACGAGACCATCGAGGTTTCTACATTTCGCGGTCATCATGAAGCCAAAGGCGACGCACACACCAATGAAAGCGGTCGCATCATTCGCGACAACGTGTTTGGCAGCCTAGAAGAAGACGCCACTCGTCGCGACTTTACCGCCAACGCACTGTATTACGACCCAACCAGCGAAGAAGTGCTAGACTTTCATCAAGGGTTTGCGGATATTCAAGCAGGCATTCTACGCATGATCGGCAAGCCAGAAACACGCTATGCCGAAGATCCTGTACGTATGTTGCGCGTTGTAAGGTTATCAGCCAAACTTGGCCTGCAAATTGACCCAGCTACGATGGCGCCAATAGCAAAAATGGCAGACTTACTAGAAGACGTACCCCCCAGCCGCCTATTTGATGAAATGCTCAAACTGTTTTTATCAGGTCATGCGATTGAAAGCGTCACTGCATTACGCAAGCAGCATCTACACCACGGTTTACTGCCGATGCTAGATGTGGTGCTAGAACAACCAATGGGTGAGCGCTTTGTCATGCTTGCGCTCCAGAACACAGACAATCGTATTTTGTCAGGCAAGTCAGCCAACCCTAGCTTCTTATTTGCCACTTTGCTTTGGCATGAGGTGTTAGCCGCTTGGGGAGTGTATAAAAATGATGGCAACCCACCTATACCAGCACTACATATGGCAATGAGCGAAGTAATCGCCTCGCAAGCAGAAAAACTGGCCATTCATAACCGTTATACCGCAACAATGAAAGAAATTTGGGGCATGCAACCACGCTTTGAACAGCGTTCAGGTAAGCGTCCTTTTGGTTTACTCATACACCCACGCTATCGCGCAGGCTACGACTTCTTACTCTTGCGCTGTGAATCAGGCGAACTGCCAGCGGAGTTAGGCGCATGGTGGACTACCTTTGCAGAAGCGGATAACGAAACACGCCAGACCATGTTAGAGGCCGATACCGCCCCTAAAAAGCGTAGAAAAAGAAATCGTAAAAAACCAAGCGGCAGCGCGTCATCTGAATCATGATGAAACAGGCATTTGTTGCGCTAGGAAGCAATTTAGAAAACCCAAAAGTACAGGTGGGACAAGCGCTTATAGCGTTAAGCCACCTACCAAATACACGTATGGTAAAGCAATCATCGCTTTACCAAACCGCACCGATTGATTGCATAGATACTGCACCAGACTTTATTAACGCTGTCGCTGAAATTGAAACATCACTAGCGCCTGAAGCCTTACTAGATGCAATTCTCAATATAGAAAATCACGCAGGTCGTGAGCGCCCTTACATTAATGCGCCACGGGTATTAGATTGTGATTTACTGCTATATGAAGATGTAATATTAAACACTACAAAACTAACCTTGCCCCATCCCCGCATGCATACGCGAGGTTTTGTTTTATTGCCATTATTTGAAATCGCACCAGATATTTCCATTCCGAATCATGGCAAAATAGCTGCATTCATGACACCTGACCTATTGTTAGGTATCAAAAAATTACCATCTCTTAGTTAAAACATGAGCATTTTTAATAAATTTCCATATATCGTTGTTGAAGGCCCTATCGGCAGTGGCAAAACCACATTAGCAAAAATGTTGGCTGATAAATTTCCAGTGGACTATTTATCTGAAAAAGCAGAGGCCAACCCTTTTCTGCCACGCTTTTACCAAGATGCACAACGCTATGGTTTGCCTACGCAGTTATTCTTTTTGTTTCAACGTGCTAATCAAATCAAAGACCTTAGTCAGCGCGATATGTTTGCAAAACCGATTGTGGCAGACTTTTTTTTAGAAAAAGACCCAATCTTTGCCAGACTAAATCTAGATGATGAAGAATATGCGCTGTACCATCAAATCTACCAACACTTGCAACTTAAGGCGCCGAAGCCTGACTTGGTCATTTACCTACAAACACCAATAGATGCTTTAATGGGACGCATTGAAGAGCGCAGCGTGAGCTATGAACAGGATATTCCAAGAGAGTACATAGAGCGGTTGGCTAATGCCTATAGTGAATTTTTTCATACCTATGACGCTTCACCAGTACTCATTGTGAATAATGAGAAATTAAATATTCTTAAAAATGAAAGTTCACTTAATTTACTGTTAAATCGTATCATGCAGATTAAAGGGCAGCGCGAGTTCTTTAATCCAAATTTTGAATAGTTTTTGAGCATACCAAACATGACATTAACCAAGCTACATGAAATAGCAGACCGTGGTGAGAAAATCGCCATGCTCACCTGCTATGACGCAACATTTGCTAAGTTAATGGAACACGCAGGTGTTGATATTTTATTAGTGGGCGACTCTCTCGGCATGGTATTACAGGGTGCTGAGAACACTCTCAATGTAAGCATGCACCACATGACTTACCACACCAAAAGTGTTGCAGCTGGCGCACCTAACGCCCTGATTATTGCAGACATGCCTGTAGGCAGTTACGAGCACGATAACGAAGCCGCGTATAAAAATGCCTTATGGTTGATTCGTTCAGGCGCTCAAATGGTCAAGTTTGAAGGTGGCGGCGACCGAGTGCATACCGCACGGTATCTAATTGAGCGAGGCATTCCTGTGTGTGCGCACCTCGGTTTTACGCCACAATCGGTGAATCAACTAGGCGGTTACAAAATTCAAGGTAAAACAGAAGAAAGTGCGCATCAAATCACTCAAGATGCCATTGCCATGAGTGATGCAGGCGTTAGTTTGATCGTACTGGAAATGGTGCCCGCAACATTGGCTAAGCACATTACCGAATCTATCAAAGCACTTACCATTGGCATTGGCGCTAGTGTCGATTGCGATGGTCAAGTACTGGTTATCCAAGATTTACTTGGTATTTACAATGGTGCCGCAAGCAAACACCCTAATGAATTTAAAGCACCTCGTTTTGTGAAAAACTTTTTATGTGAAACGAATAGTGTTCAGCAGGCTGTTAGTAATTATGTCCAAGCCGTAAAAAGCAAAACATTCCCTACGCCTGAACATAGTTACTAAATTATTACTTAGCAAAACACCATGCTACGCATCCACACCGTTAATGAACTCAGAAACACACTAAAAACACAAAAAAACGTAGCGTTCGTCCCGACCATGGGCAATCTGCATGATGGTCATATCGCGCTTATCAGCCTAGCTAAACAACATGGACAATGTGTAGTAGCAAGTATCTTTGTCAATCCATTACAATTTGGCCCAAATGAAGATTTGGCCAGCTATCCGCGCACACTAGAAGCAGATTGCAAAAGACTGGAAGATGCTGGTACAGATATTGTGTTTTTACCCAGTGTTCAAGAAATGTATCCAGATTTTGATGGTGAGCATTTAAATCAAACCATGACCATCACCCCCCCACCTATCGCAACAGAACTATGCGGTGCTTCACGCCCAGGCCATTTTGCAGGAGTAGCGACGGTTGTGATGAAATTATTTAATTTGGTAATGCCGCAAGTAGCAATATTTGGCAAAAAAGACTTTCAGCAGGTGTTTGTCATTAAAGAGCTGGTGAGACAATTTAATTTACCCATCCAGATTATCGCTGGCGACACAGTGCGTGAAGCCAGCGGGCTAGCCATGAGCTCGCGTAACGGCTATTTAACACCAGCGCAGAAAACAGAAGCGGCGCAACTACACCAATGTCTAACTAAAATTGTGCATGCGGTAAAACAAGGCAATACCCATTTCACAAATTTAGAACAAGCTGCATCACAAACACTCACGCAACAGGGTTGGCTAGTAGACTATATATCAGTACGCGCAGCCAACACTTTAAAGCCCGCAACGAACCAAGATAACGAACTTGTTGTCTTGTCTGCAGCGAAACTAGGTAGTACAAGACTCATTGATAATATTGATTTTTGCGCTAAGTGATTGAAAAGACTATAATGCATTCCCTTTTGAAAAACGGTTAAGCACATGCAAAGAACCATGCTTAAATCTAAATTGCACCGCGTACACGTCACGCATTCTGAACTACACTACGAAGGTAGCTGTGCAATAGATGAAGAGTTGCTAGAAGCGGCAAACATTCACGAATACGAGCAAATCAGTATTTACAACGTCACTAATGGTGAGCGTTTTTCTACTTACGCGATTCGTGCTGAACGCCACTCTGGTATTATTTCGGTTAATGGTGCTGCCGCACATAAGGCAGACCCTAAAGATATTATTATTATCGCAAGTTATGCGAGTTATAGTGAAATTGAACTCGAAAAGTTTACCCCAACATTAATTTATGTGGATCAAGAAAACCGCATAAAATCTCAACGCAATGCAATACCAGCACAGGCCGCATAAATGACACAAGACACACAGAAAGCCGCTTCTAAGAATTTAGACTTAGAAGCCATGAAAAACGCAGTAGTTGATGCAATTGAAGATATTAAAGGTTTTGATATCAGCGTGATGGATGTGCGTAAGCTCACCAGCATGACCAATTACATGATTGTCGCTTCAGCAAACTCTAGCCGCCAAGCTAAAGCTGTCGCAGATAACGTAAGAGAAAAAATCAAAGAAAAAGGCTTCGCGATCCGCGGTACTGAAGGCGAAAAAGAAGGCGAATGGGTATTAGTCGACTTAGACGACATTGTCGTACACATTATGGTACCTGCAACGCGCGCTTATTATAATCTTGAGCAATTATGGGGTGAAGCAGAATCACGCCGCAGCCACATTAAACCAGTTTAAGCTAGTACAAACACCCTGTACCACTTGGCGCAGGGTTACGTACACTTGCATCAAAGAGTTTCTCACCACCACATTTTAACCATATCTAAAGCCACTTGAAACTTCGGATTATTTCTGTAGGTCACAAAATGCCAAGCTGGGTAGAAACAGCCTGCGCAGAATACATCAAGCGCATGCCGCGCGAACTTAGCATTGAAATTGTTGAAATAAAACCTGACAAACGTGCAGATGGTAAAAATAGTGCTGTCGTGCAAGAAGCCGAGGCCAAACGCATTCTTGAAGCTGCTGGCAAAGACTTCTTAATCATCTGCGATGAACGTGGACAAGAAGTCACCACGCTACAACTTGCTGAAAAAATGAAGTTCTGGCAAACCCTAGGCAAAGATATCAGTATTGTTGTAGGTGGTGCAGATGGCATTCACACCAGCCTTAAACAGCAAGCAGATTGGCTTTGGGGCTTGTCCAAACTCACCCTACCCCACGCCTTTGTTCGCGTACTGCTATGCGAACAACTCTACCGTGCGCATTCCGTGATTCAAAATCATCCATATCATCGAGAATAGACGCTTGAACCGCTGGCATGCTTAATGCTTTGTATTGAGATATCAATCATATAAGTGCCTAATTTCACTAACAAATGCACCATTAAATAGCATTTGTTAAGTAATTAGCACTTTTTAGAATAACACTCTGAGGTCATGATGGATAATCAATGTTTAATTGTATTGTCAAAATTTTCTGTTGCCGCTAGAAAAATAATCGGTCCAGTCAACCCCGCAAAACTGATTAAAGACAACCAATATGCAACGGAGATTTTTGAGCAAGTTGATGCTCTTGGCGATGAGGAACTTATTCTTCTATCATCCGAAATTTTCCATTAGACCCCGTCATTCCCGCGCAGGCGGGAATCTAGGCGAGGTAATATTCTTGGATGTAAGTGGCTCATACTCTATTGAAACCTAACTGGATTCCCAGAATTCGCGGGAATGACGCTCAATTTAGACAAAGCTAAGTTTCTGCAACATT
>JAUXNQ010000049.1 GCA_030682715.1 Methylotenera sp.
CTGTTTGCAAAGGCGGGCTATATTGGTACAGAAGGAAGAAAGGATGTGCTGAGACTGGCAGTTGCCATGCGCCAACGTCAGTGGTTTGAAGGGGTATGGGATAAGTCAAAGTCCTTCGACCTGCCCGTCACATTCAGCCCCGTTTTTATGCCTTGAAAAATCCTAATGGAAAATCTGGGATTAGGCTTTTTTACGGCCATTTTTTTACAAGTCAATGGCGATTGGTAGTCTTCGTGCTACAGCGGTGCTTAAATATAACTCAGTTCAATCAATTGGAAATTGTTTGAACTGAGTTGTTCAGGGGCGACTAATTACTTACAAAAACTAAACTGACCTTAGTGATAAGAACTAAGCGCCTAGCTTTTTCTTCAACAAGTCATTCACTTGCGCAGGGTTGGCTTTACCTTTTGAAGCTTTCATGGCTTGGCCGACTAAAGCATTAAATGCCTTTTCCTTACCTGCTTTAAACTCTTCTACCATTGCAGCATTCGCTGCCAACACTTCATCAATAATGGCTTCTATTGCACCTGTGTCAGACACTTGTTTTAAGCCTTTTGCGTCAATAATGGCATCAACCTCGCCCTCGCCATTCCACATCGCTTCAAACACCTGTTTGGCAGCATTGTTTGAAATGGTGTTATCAGCAATACGTTTTAACAGGCTTGCTAAACTTACTGAATTCACAGGTGATTCCGCCAGTGTTTTTTCTTCAGCATTCAGTTTTGCAGAAATAGCGCCCATCACCCAATTGGCAGCAGGTTTTGCATCTGCACCCGCATCTATCATTTCTACAAAATACTGAGCTAGCTCACGGCTTGCTGTCAGGCTTGCGGCATCGTAGCTAGTTAAACCAAATTGCGTTTCAAACCTTAATTTCATAGCTTCTGGCAACTCAGGCATTTGCGCAGAAACTCGCGCTTTATCAGCTTCTGTAATGGCTAATGGCAATAGATCTGGATCTGGGAAGTAACGATAGTCGTTCGCCTCTTCTTTACTACGCATCGCGCGCGTTTCACCTGTGTCTGGGTTAAATAGCACGGTCGCTTGCTGAATCGTACCGCCATCTTCTAAGGTTTCAATCTGCCAGCGTGTTTCGTATTCAATCGCTTGCTGCATAAATTTGAATGAGTTCAGGTTTTTAATTTCACGACGTGTGCCTAACTTTTCAGTGCCTTTTGGTCGCACTGATACGTTAACGTCGCATCTAAAACTACCTTCTTGCATATTGCCATCGCAAATACCAATCCATTGCACTAACTCATGCAGTTTTTTTGCATAAGCAGCAGCCTCAGCCGCTGAACGCATGTCTGGCTCTGTCACAATCTCTAGCAACGGCGTACCTGCACGATTAAGGTCGATACCACTCATGCCTTCAACCGCACCATGTACAGATTTACCCGCATCTTCTTCTAAATGCGCACGTGTGATGTTAATCACTTTTTCATAGGCAGCATTTTTGCCAACGGCTGGCACTTGTATGGTCATAGCGCCTTTACCCACTATAGGCAACTCATACTGGCTGATTTGGTAGCCTTTAGGTAAATCTGGATAAAAGTAATTCTTACGCGCAAACACAG
The DNA here is from genome assembly GCA_030682715.1 of Methylotenera sp. Classification (GTDB taxonomy): domain Bacteria; phylum Pseudomonadota; class Gammaproteobacteria; order Burkholderiales; family Methylophilaceae; genus Methylotenera. The sequence continues at coordinate 1,578 of JAUXNQ010000049.1, forward strand.
AGCGCGGAGCAATTTCAGCGTTCACCGCTAAACCAAACTTAATCGCGCAATTAACCGCTTCTTTATTCAGCACTGGCAGCACACCAGGCAATGCAATACTCACTTCGCAAGCCTGTGTATTCGGCTCTGCACCGTAAGTGGTTGAAGCACCTGAGAAAATTTTAGTATTTGTTCTTAGTTGGGTATGCGTTTCCAACCCAATCACGACTTCCCATTCCATTATGCGGTTCCTTCTGGCTTATCCAAGGTTGGTGCTTGAGCATGCCAATCTGTCACTTGTTGATACTGATGCGCAACGTTCAGCATACGCGCCTCATCAAAGTAATTACCAATAATCTGTAAGCCTACTGGCAATGGTTTACCATCTGCGCTTGTAGCAAAACCAGCAGGGACACTCATGCCAGGCAAGCCAGCCAAGTTGGTTGAGATGGTATAAATATCTTGCAGGTACATGGCAACAGGATCATCCACTTTCTCACCTGCTTTAAACGCAGTAGATGGTGCCGCAGGCCCCATAATCACATCACATTTTTTGAAAGCTTCTTCAAAATCTTGCGCGATTAAACGGCGGATCTGCTGCGCTTTAAGGTAATAAGCATCGTAATAACCAGCACTTAAAACATAAGTACCAATTAAAATACGGCGCTTAACTTCGGCACCAAAACCCTCAGCACGGCTCTTGCAGTACATATCCATCAAATCAGTATATTCTGATGCTCGGTGGCCATAACGCACACCGTCATAACGTGATAAATTGCTTGATGCTTCAGCAGGGGCTAGTACATAGTAGACTGGAATCGACAAGCTAGTATTTGGCAGTGAAATTTCTACAATCTCAGCGCCCAATTTTTTGTATTCAGCAATCGCGTCTTCAATGACCTTTGCAACACCAGCATCCAAACCTTCTGCAAAAAATTCTTTCGGCAAGCCAACTCTTAAACCTTGTAACGGCTTATTTGGATTTGAATTGTAAAGCTCGCGGGTGTAATCTTCTTTGTCACGATTCAAACTGGTTGAGTCACGCTCATCAAAACCAGCCATCACATTCATCATCAACGCACAGTCTTCAGCAGACTTAGCCATCGGCCCTGCTTGATCTAAACTAGAGGCAAAAGCGATCATACCGTAGCGTGAAACCACCCCATAAGTTGGTTTTAATCCAGTAAATCCACACAACGAAGCTGGCTGGCGAATTGACCCGCCAGTATCCGTACCAGTTGCAGCAGCACATAAGCGCGCCGCCACAGCCGCCGCACTACCGCCGCTACTACCACCAGGTACGCGGCTGAAATCCCACGGATTTTTCACACCGCCAAAGTAACTGGTTTCATTAGACGAGCCCATCGCAAACTCATCCATGTTAGTTTTACCCAAATTCACCGCACCGGCATTGTCAAACTGTGTAATCACATGTGCATCGTATGGTGCGATAAAATTTTCCAACATCTTCGAACCACAAGTGGTTTTCCAGCCTTGTGCACAGAAAATATCTTTTTGCGCGATAGGAATCCCAGTCAACGGAGTTGCACTGCCTGCCGCGATACGCGCATCCGCGGCTTTGGCCTGAGCAAGCGTTCTATCATGGTCCAATGCAATGTAAGCATTGATCTCTGGGTTATACGCATCAATTCGATTCAGAAAAGTTTGCGTCAGTTCTACGCTAGAAATTTCTTTATTAGCCAACATCTGGGCTAATGTTTTTAAGCTACTGTTGATCATATTGCGATTACTCGATTACTTTAGGAACAAGATAAAGACCGCCATCCACCGCACGCGCTTCGGAGCCGTTGCCAATTGCAGGCGAAATTTTTTGAAATGCCTCACGCTGGTTGGTTTTGGTCACCACATCATCTCGTAACCGTTGCACCACATCTTGAGAATGCGACATCGGCACTATGCCATCGGTATTGACCGCTTGCATTTGCTCGATAAGGCCTAAGATGCCAGTCAATTTTGATAAGGTTGCAGCAGCATCGCTATCACTTACCTCAATACGGGCAAGATGCGCTATTTTTTTTATATCTTCTGTACTAAGTGCCATACTTCTAACAGTCCGAAATGTATAGTTGAGTGGGTAGGTAAAGAACCTATCTTTTTTTAATATTTTGTTTGTCAATTTAAGCAGTAAGCAAGTGGTGGGCAGCCATTACGCTAACGTCACTCTCTTAAAATTGTCCTTATGCACCTTAATTTTCCAATGCATCTTAATTTTCAACAAGATATACGGTATTATAACCTGATTTTACGTGTACCTTAATTGCGTCAGTGACGATTACCAAGGGATTAAACAAGTAAACGGTATTAAACAAGCTCCACACCACAGGAAAAACATAATGTTCGGTTCTATAAGTAGTTATTTTTCAAATGATCTTGCCATTGACCTAGGCACAGCAAACACGCTTATTTACTCTCGCGGCAAAGGCATCGTTCTTGATGAGCCATCAGTCGTTGCTATCCGTTTAGAAGGTGGCCCTAATGGCAAAAAAATCCTTCTAGCCGTTGGTGCTGAGGCAAAAGGCATGCTCGGTCGAGCCCCTGCAAATATTCAAGCCATTCGCCCAATGAAAGATGGCGTGATTGCAGACTTCACCATTACAGAGCAAATGCTCAAGTACTTTATCCGCCGCGTGCATGATTCACGCTGGTTTGCGCCAAGCCCACGCATTATCATTTGCGTACCTGTTGGCTCTACCCAAGTTGAACGCCGTGCCATTAAAGAATCTGCCGAGCGCGCTGGTGCTAAACAAGTGTTCTTGATTGAAGAACCAATGGCAGCTGCAATTGGTGCAGATATGCCAGTATCAGAAGCAACAGGTTCTATGGTGGTGGATATCGGCGGTGGCACCACTGAAGTAGGCGTTATCTCACTTGGTGGTATCGTCTATGCTAAATCAGAACGCGTAGGTGGAGATAAATTTGACCAAGCAATTATCGATTACATTCGCCGCAATTACGGCATGCAAATTTCAGAACCAACCGCTGAAGCGATCAAGAAAAAAATTGGCTCTGCATTCCCAGGCTCAACCGTACTGGAAATGGAAGTGACTGGTCGCAACCTTGCAGAAGGTTTGCCACGTAAGTTCACGATTTCAAGCAATGAAATTCTTGAAGCGCTGACCGAACCACTCAATTCAATCGTAGGTGCCGTAAAATCAGCCCTTGAGCAAACGCCGCCAGAGCTAGGTGCGGACATTGCAGAAAAAGGCATGGTGCTAACAGGTGGCGGTGCTCTGCTAAGAGATTTAGATCGCCTACTGATTGAAGAAACTGGCTTACCAGTCATTGTGGCTGAAGACCCTCTCACCTGTGTAGCTCGTGGATGCGGTCGTGCACTGGAGGAAATGGATAGACTAGGCAGCATATTTGCCTACGAATAACCAAAGACCCTCCCCCAAAGCCAAGCATGCTGAACATGTTCAATACTAAATGTGACTGTGCACAAGCATATTTTGGCTTTTGGTTTAATTGAAATAATCAGGATAGGCCGTATTAACACGGCCTATCGCTTATCTACTAAGTAGCACTAAAGTTTGGAATTAGAATAAACCATAATGGCTGGCTATCATCAAAATCTGGATCAACAACAAGCCCCAGCTTTTTTTGCGCGTGGCCCCAGTCCTCTTGCCCGCCTAGCTTTTTTTTCCGCGCTGTCATTAGCGCTGATGGCAACAGATTCTCGATTGCAATATTTAAGCAGCCTACGCGAGCAACTAATGATTGTGTTACAGCCCTTGCAGCTTATTGCCAATGCGCCCTCCATGCTTTACGAATCAACAAATGAATATTTCTCTACGCACCACCGTTTACTCAGTGAAAATCAGCTACTCAGAAAGCAAGCATTAGCTCAGGCAATTCCATTGCAAAAGATGAAAGCGCTAGAACTTGAAAATAGTAATTTGCGCCAATTACTAGACGCCAATCAATCACTAGAAGAGTTTAGCCAGCTTGGAGAAATACTACACGTTGGCCGCGATCCTTTTACAAAAAAAATAATCGTCAATCGCGGGAGCGTTCATCATGTTATGGATGGTGCGGCAGTCGTTGATGCAAAAGGTGTGATTGGCCAAGTGACTCGTACTTATCCTGTAAGTAGTGAAGTCACGCTAATTACTGACAAATCGCTTACTATTCCCATTCAAATAGAGCGCAATGGATTACGTGCTATTGCTTTTGGGCATGGTCGTGATAACACCTTAGACCTACCTTTCTTACCCGCAAATGTGGATATAAAACCAGGTGATAAGCTTATTACGTCTGGTATCGATGGTATTTATCCTAAAGGTCTTGCTGTAGCCACAGTGACAGACATTCAAACCACTCAAGATTCTCCATTTGCGAGGATTGTTTGCGTGCCTACTGGGGGCATTGAAAATCATAAACAAGTGTTACTCGTTAGCATCTCACCACCAAGAAGTACTACTAGACCAAGCATATCAAGTAAACAGAGCACATCAAGCCAGCAACCAGTCAATACTGGCGCCAATAACGCTAAACCGAAAGCAACAAGTTCTGGCGTAATGAATGAATCAAATCAACTAAAAAAAATAACAAATGAAGTGCCAGCAGCAACAGTTGCTCCTAGCACCCCAAACAAACCTCATGCACAAGACTAAGTTACAAACCATCTACTTATCATTGTTAGTCGCATTCATATGTCTGCTACTACCTTGGTCAGGCTTTGCTCTTAAGTTGCGCCCAGACTTTGTACTGCTAGTGATTATTTTCTGGATACTTCGCGCCCCAAATAGATGCAATATTGGTACGGCTTGGTTTATAGGGTTATGGGTAGACTTAGCTACTGGCGGCGTCTTTGGGCAGCATGCACTTGCTTATACGGTGACCACCTTTGTGGCAGTGATCTATCAGCGCCGTTTAGTATTATTTAGCAATTCACAGCAGTTAGTTTATGTATTATTACTACTCATCATCTCACAACTGACTTTACTCACAGTCAAAACCTTTGAAGGCAATGAATCATTGGGCTGGGCTTATTTCTTACCTAGCATCACTGGTGTCATTTTATGGCAAATTGCCGTTGCCCTCGGTTTAAACACCAGCAGACCTTCACGCAGCAAATGATGTAAGTATGGTTGCTGAACTCAAAAATTATATTCATGAGCAATATTATTTTAGGCTCCGCCTAAGTGTCGCAGGTTTGCTTGTACTTAGCTTATTTGCATTGCTGGCGTCTCGCTTTTACTACCTGCAAATAGTACAGTACAACCACTATCAAACATTAGCAGAAAACAATCGCATTTCACTTGTCCCCACTATTCCTAATCGTGGGTTGATTTTAGATAAAAACGGTGTTGTACTTGCACACAACTTTTTTGTTTACACGCTAGAGATCACCCCCGCTAAAGTAAAAAATCTCGAAAATACAATTACTGAACTGGGACAGCTAATTGAAGTTAGCACATTAGATAAAAAGCGTTTTAAAAAATTCAGAGAGCAAAGTCATAGCTTTGAAAGTGCACCAATACGTACCCACCTCAATGAAATTGAGGCTGCAAAATTTGCAGTTAACCATTACCGCTTTCCAGGGGTTGAGATTAAATCTCGACTGTTCAGACATTATCCGCTAGGCAAGCTTGGCTCGCATATGGTGGGCTACATCGGGCGCATTAATGATAAAGATATTGAGAATCTTAAAGAAGATGGCGTTTACTCCAACTACAAAGGCTCAGACCACATCGGCAAAAGTGGCTTAGAGCAATTTTATGAGCAACAGTTACACGGCGTTACTGGCTTCCAGCAAGTTGAAATTGATGCTGATGGCCACGCAGTACGCGTGCTATCGAGCAACGCGCCAGTACCAGGTGACAACCTGATTCTTTCCGCAGATAGTAAACTACAGGAAATCGCTGAAACCGCATTTGGCGAACGGCGTGGCGCCATGGTTGCGATTAATCCCAAAACAGGCGAAGTGTTAACTTATGTTAGTCAGCCAACGTTCAATCCCAACTTGTTTGTAGATGGTATTGATACTGAAAACTGGAAGCTGCTCAATGAGTCTTTAGATAAGCCATTAATTAATCGCCCACTTCGTGGCATTTACCCACCAGGCTCTACATTTAAACCTTTCGTGGCGCTGGCAGGGCTAGAAGCAGGAAAACGCAACCCGCCTTTTGCGATTCAGGATCTGGGATTTTTCATGCTGCCAGGCAGTCGCCATCGCTACCGCGACTGGAAACCCAGCGGCCACGGCATCGTTGATATGCAAAGAGCAATTACCATTTCTTGCGATACCTTTTTTTATGGCTTAGCCATGGAGCTAGGGATAGAAAGACTCACATCATTTGTACGCCATTTTGGATTTGGCAAAAGATCTGACATTGACATTAAAGGTGAAATCGAGGGCCTGCTACCTACGCCAGAATGGAAGATGCGCCGTTACAAGCAACCATGGTATCCAGGCGAAACTGTCATTGTTGGCATTGGTCAAGGCTACACGCTCACTACACCACTACAATTAGCACAAGCCACTGCAATTTTGGCGAACAATGGTGTTGCGATGAAGCCTCATTTAGTCACTAAAATTCAAAATGGCTTAACAGGTAAGCAGGAATTTATCCCCAGTGTCGTACAAGACCGTATTGAACTAAATCCCGATAATATTGAGATTGTAAAACGTGGCATGATAGATGTCACCTTACCAGGTGGCACCGCAGCCAGCGTGGGGGCTAATGCTGGTTATTCAATTGCTGCAAAAACGGGTACCGCTCAGGTCATCGGCATTAAGCAAAATGAAAAATACAACGAGCATGCCATTAATGAGCGCCATCGTGACCATGCTTTATTTATTGCCTTTGCGCCAGCCGAAGATCCAACGATCGCGCTTGCTGTGATTGTTGAAAACGGCGGACATGGCGGCTCAGCAGCAGGTCCTATTGCGAGAAAAGTCATGGATTATTACCTATTAGGAAAGCTGCCAGCTGTCGAACCTACTGTTGTGGCGAAACCACCACCTGCAAACGCTACGGGCACTGTGATACCAATTGAAGAAGAATTCCATGATTAGCAGAATCTTTCATTTTCTATTCAAACATTTCGACTCATTCTTAATGGCTTGCCTGTTTTTTGCGTTGTTATTAAGTTTATTTGTACTATACAGTGCATCAGGGCAAGATTTTTCTCGAATTTATGCGCAAGGCATTAACGTTACAGTTGCACTGGGGGTAATGTGGTTAGGTGCTAATATTTCGCCATTAAATTTGGAACGTGCAGCGCGCCCACTTTACGTCCTTGGTCTATTGTTACTGATTGGTGTCGCACTGTTTGGTACGATCAGCCATGGTGCACGCCGCTGGTTAAATCTAGGTTTCATGCAGATACAACCTTCGGAATTAATGAGAATTGCTGTACCGATGATGCTTGCTTGGTACTTTGCCAGCAGAGAAGGTAAACCTAGCGCCAGTAACTTTATTGTTGGTGGTGTGTTGCTGGCAATTCCAGTCGCGCTCATCATGAAGCAGCCTGACTTAGGCACCTCCTTGTTGATTGCGTCTTCTGGCTTCTATGTATTATTTCTTGCTGGTTTAAGTTGGCGATTTTTGTTAGTAGCATCAGTATCACTACTCGCACTTATGCCTGTTTTTTGGACCTTACTACATGACTACCAAAGAAAACGTATTGAAATTCTGTTTGACCCAACCCAAGACCCCTTAGGCGCGGGTTACCACACGATTCAAGCGATTATTGCCATTGGATCAGGTGGCAGTGCGGGCAAAGGCTGGCTCAATGGCACACAAACACAACTCGACTTCTTACCTGAACGCACCACAGATTTTATCTTTGCTGTATTTAGTGAAGAGTTTGGCTTTTTGGGTAATATGTTACTACTTACTTTATTTAGTCTGATTATCGCGCGTGGATTAGTCATTGCATCCCAAGCGCAAAACACATTCTCTAGGCTATTAGCTGGTAGTATCACACTCAACTTTTTCTCATATGCGTTTGTGAACATGGGAATGGTAAGCGGTATATTACCTGTGGTTGGTGTACCATTGCCGTTGATTAGTTATGGTGGCACCTCACTGGTGACACTCTACCTAGGTTTTGGCATACTCATGAGTATTCACACGCATAAAAAACTCGTTGCAACCTAGTTACTTGCATTGCAAAGGAGAAATTGAATGATTATTTTCCAAAAAGGCTTCATTATTCTATGGTTGGTATTGTTAGCTGGTTGCGCCAGCACATCCACTACAAAACCTGAATCACCAAGCGCCAAAAGCACACCAACAAATCAGCCCAAGGAATCTAGCAACAAGGGTGGCTATTATTTAGATGATGGTCCTGGCGATAATACAGCCATTGATATTGCCAGCATTCCAGATGCTCAGCCTAGAACAGAGAAACCACTTGTCAGCACCAGCAAACCCTACCAAGCGCTAGGTCAAAAATACACTCCCATGAGGACCTATGCGCCATATACCAAGCAAGGTGTTGCGTCGTGGTATGGGAAGCGCTATCACGGTAGAAAAACCTCTAGCGGTGAAATATATGACATGTATGGTATGTCGGCTGCACATACCACCCTGCCAATTCCTAGCTATGTCAAAGTAGTTAACCCTGCCAATGGGCGTGCAGTTGTGGTTCGCGTCAATGACAGAGGGCCTTTTAAGCATGATCGACTAATTGATTTATCTTACGCAGCTGCTTATAAATTAGGTTTAGTCGCTCAAGGTAGCGGCTTGGTAGTGGTCACTGCGATTGACACCAGTCCAGAAGCATTAAAGAAAGCCGCCAAAACTAATGTTGCAGCAGTTGAACCAATCACCAGCACAGCTAATCTCACTGATGCTGCTAGCTTACCGAGCACTAGTAACGGATTGATTTCAGAATCAGTCTCTACAAAAGAAATATCGCCTTCTGGCTATTATGTACAGGCAGGAGCTTTCAAGAGCGAGGCCAACGGTGAGCTGTTACAAAAGAAAATTCTGAACCTTGACCTTGCGGGTAATGCTGCCGTCACTAACGTGTATAATAATGGCTTACATCGCGTCAGATTAGGTCCCTTTGGAAGTAAAAGAGAGGCCGACATTCACGCAAACAAAGTACGAAGCAAACTCAATATTTCAGCCATTGTTACCAATCAGTAAATCTAACCATTGAATCTCATGCATATCATCAAAAATTACACTTTATCGCGCATTATTGCTACAACTTCTTTTGCGGTTACTTTGGCTACCGCCTCTTTTGCAAACTTAGCTTATGCTGGTGCAGCACAAATCGCACCGCCACCAAGTTTAGCGGTTAAAGCCTATTTACTTAAAGACTTCAATAACAACCAAACTATTGCACAGCATAATGCTAGCATGCGTGTGGAACCAGCCTCACTCACAAAAATAATGACCGCCTACTTAACATTTAAAGCTGTTAAAAATGGTCATTTACAACTGAACCAAACACTACCAATCAGCGAGCAAGCATGGAAAACCGAAGGCTCAAGAATGTTTATTGAGCCTAATAAACCAGCAACCGTCGATGAGCTTCTACATGGCTTAATTATTGTGTCAGGTAATGATGCGTCAATTACATTAGCAGAGGGAATCGCGAGCACAGAACAACAGTTTGCACTCATGATGAACAAAGAAGCGCAACGTTTGGGCATGAAAAATACGCATTACATGAATGCAACAGGATTACCTGACCCACAGCACTATACCACCGCAGAAGACTTAGCCACTTTGGCCACTGCACTGATTCGTGACTTTCCAGAAGAATACAAACGCTTATACTCGGTTAAAGAATATACCTACAACAATATTAAACAAGCAAACCGCAACCGTCTTTTATGGTTAGACCCTAACGTGGATGGCATGAAAACTGGTCATACTAAATCAGCAGGATATTGTTTAATTTCAACGGCAAAACGCGACAATACACGTCATATTTCAGTGATACTAGGCGCACCAACTGATGCCGCCCGTGCAACAGAAAGCCAAAAATTATTGAACTACGGGTTTCAATTTTTTGACTCAACTTTAGTGTATAAAAAAGGTCAGCAAGTGAGCAAGCTGAAAGTCTGGAAAGGCGATACCAACGAAATCATATCGACCGTTGCTAGTGACCTTTACCTAACACTACCAAAAGGTGAGTACGCTAACGTTAAGGCGATTGTTTCAAGCACACAGCCACTTATTGCGCCAATCAAAAAAGGACAAGTGATAGGCCAAGTTAAATTTGTACTCAATGGCAAAACCATCAGCGAGCGCTCATTAGTCGCCAACAAATCTGTTGCAGTTGCAGGATTATTTGGTCGTGCTTGGGATTCTATTAAATTAATGATGCAATAAACTTAAAAAAATTAAACGCTGTTCAAATTAAGCGCTATTTAAAGATGACTGATACTGATCCGCAGGCAACACCGCCGCTTATTGAGTTCCCCTGTTGCTTTCCTATTAAAGTGATGGGCGAAACGCAAGAAATATTTTCAACGACGATGATTGCGTTGATTCAAACCATTGTGCCAAGCTTTAATGCTGAACATATCGAAATGCGCGCTAGTGCTAATGGTAAATATATCAGCCTGACCTGCTCTGTTGATGTCGTTTCACAGGCCCAGCTTGATGATATTTATCGCTTATTAACAGCACACCCATTAGTTAAATACACGCTTTAACTTACTCATCCACTAGTGATGTTAAACAATATCATTGTTAGAAATTTAGGCGTCACCTCATTTGAGGCAACATGTGAGGCAATGCAACAATTCACAGCTACTAGAGGGGAAAATTCTGCCGATGAAATATGGCTTACTGAACACCCCCCTGTTTATTCGCTAGGACTCAACCGTAAGCAAGTAGCGCCACCTTCCCGCGATGACATTGCCATCGTCAATACCGACCGTGGTGGAAAAATCACCTATCACGGGCCTGGGCAGGTCATCCTTTACGTGTTGTTAGACCTATCAAGACGTAATCTTAATATACGTAGTTTAGTCAGCTTATTAGAAAATACAGTGATAGAATTACTGGCCAAATACAAGGTAAACGCCATAGCAAAAAAAGATGCGCCTGGCGTTTATGTTACCTTAGCAAACTCACACGAGGCCAAAATAGCCTCATTAGGGCTACGTGTTAAAAACAATTATTGCTATCACGGCCTAAGCCTTAATATAGACATGGATTTAAGCCCGTTTAGTGCGATTGACCCTTGTGGCTACAAAGGGCTAGCAGTGACACAAACCAAAGACCTAGGCATTGATGCCAACATACAAACCATTGGTGAGCAACTTGTTGCAATGCTTACCAGCAAACTAGAGCATTTGCATGACGAACCTAACCCCTAACAAAACGCCCACACCAAAAGTTGCTGGGGTAAAAGAAATTGACGCGGCAAAGACGTCGCGCATTCCAATTAAAATCATTCCGCAGCCAATTCAGCGCAAACCTGAGTGGATACGCATGAAAGCACCTGATGGCGCACGCTATCAAGAGATTAAGCGTGTATTGCGTGAGAATAATCTACACACCGTTTGCGAAGAAGCCAGCTGTCCTAATATCGGTGAATGTTTTAGTAGTGGTACCGCAACTTTTATGATTTTGGGCGACATTTGCACACGTCGCTGTCCATTTTGCGATGTTGCACACGGAAAACCGCTACACCCAGATGTGAATGAACCAGAGAATCTGGCAAAAACTATTGCACAGATGCGGCTCAATTATGTAGTCATTACCAGCGTAGATCGTGACGATTTACTAGATGGTGGCGCACAGCATTTTGTTGATTGTATTCAAGCGGTACGTGCGCACTCACCCAATATCAGAATTGAAATTCTAGTCCCAGACTTTCGTGGTCGCTTAGATGTGGCGCTGGAAATTTTACGCAAAGCGCCACCAGATGTGATGAACCACAACCTTGAAACCATCCCAAGGCTATACAAACAAGCAAGACCAGGCTCTGACTATCAGAACTCATTAAACCTATTAAAAGTATTTAATGAAATGTATCCGCACATCCCAACTAAATCAGGCTTGATGTTAGGTTTAGGCGAAACTGATGAAGAAATTCTAGCAGTGATGCAAGATTTACGGGCGCACAATGTCAGCATGCTGACGCTGGGGCAATATCTACAGCCTAGCGTGCATCATTTACCAGTGATGCGTTATGTTGAACCTCAAGTTTTTGAAACTTTAAAACAAAAAGCTGGCGCAATGGGCTTTAATAATACAGCTAGCGGCCCCATGGTAAGAAGTAGCTATCATGCTGATGCACAGGCACACCAAGTGATTACTTAAACAGCAGTGTATTGGCAATAGCGATTACCTCTAAATAACCGCGTTAAGGTCTAAAAAAGGAAAATATGGTTCCGCATTTAACAACAGCTCTCAATGGCCCACTTTTATCACTTGAAAAAAGCATGTTGGATGCCATGCCCAAGATTGAGCATTGGTTTCGTACAAAATGGTTAGACCATGCAGCACCATTCTATGCATCTGTTGATTTACGTAATGCTGGTTTTAAATTAGCACCTGTTGATACCAATTTATTTCCAGGTGGTTTTAATAATCTTAATCCTGATTTTCTACATTTAAGTGTACAGGCGGCCATGGTCGCGGTTGAAAAAGTGTGCCCTGAGGCTAGCCGCTTACTGATCATTCCTGAGAATCACACCCGCAATACTTATTATCTACGTAACGTAGTTGAGCTCGCGAATATTTTAAAACAAGCTGGCATGGACGTAAGAGTCGGCTCAATTTCTCCAGAAATCACCGAACCTACCTTACTAGAAACACATGATGGTCAGCCGCTATTGCTAGAGCCTGTGGTACGCGAAGGAAACCGTATCAAATTACCAGCATCTAAACTTGGCGATACCAATCTAGGCACATTTGATAGCTGTGCGATTCTGCTTAATAATGATTTATCTGGCGGCATTCCTGATATCCTCAAGAATTTGGAACAGGACTTGATTCCACCGCTATATGCTGGTTGGAGTACGCGCAGAAAATCACAGCATTTTTCTGCCTACAACCGCGTTGCACGTGAGTTCTCAGCGTTACTTAACATTGATGAGTGGTTACTCAACCCATATTTCGAAACTTGCGGCGAAATTGACTTTAATGACCGCACTGGTGAAGACTGCCTCGCCGCTAAAGTGGAATCATTACTTGAAAAAATTAAAATCAAATACGCAGAATACGGCGTATCTCAAGAGCCGTTCGTGATTGTAAAAGCCAACGCAGGCACTTATGGCATGGGTATCATGACGGTAAAATCACCTGACGAAGTACGTGGTCTAAACCGCAAAGCACGTAACAAAATGTCGGTGATTAAAGAAGGTTTAGAAGTCACTGAAGTGATTATTCAAGAGGGTGTTTATACGTTTGAGAGCATCAATGATGCGGTTGCAGAGCCAGTAGTTTATATGATGGATCACTTTGTGATTGGTGGCTTTTATCGCGTACACACAGGTAGAGGCGTAGATGAAAACCTGAATGCGCCAGGCTCGCACTTTGTACCTTTAGCTTTTGAGAAACCGTGCACATTACCAGACTGTGCAGGTGCACCTGATGCCACCCCTAACCGTTTTTACGCTTATGGCGTAGTCGCACGCTTGGCGCTACTCGCTGCCGCGATTGAGCTACAAGAACAAGACCCTTTAAATCAATAAAGCCTGCACATGAAACTAGTATTTATTCTGGATCCGCTTGAAAGCTTAAAAAGTTATAAAGATACTAGCCTTGCGATTATGCGAGAAGCTAGTCAGCGCGGTCACGAGCTATTTGTGAGTTTGCAACATGATATTTTCCTACGTGATGAACACGCCAGAATGAATGTTCAGAAGTTTAACTTTTCTGGTGAAAGCTATACTACTTCTGAAAAATCAGAGTTTGCCCCCAGTGATTTTGATGCGATTATCATGCGCAAAGACCCTCCTTTTGATAACGAGTATCTTTACAGCACCTACTTACTTGAAATAGCAGCTAAGCAGGGCGCTCGCGTATTTAATAATCCTGTAGCGATTCGTGATTGGAATGAAAAACTTTCAATCACACGCTTCCCGCAATTTGCACCTGAATTTTTAGTCACCTCCAATCAAACACTCATTCGTGATTTCCTAAAACAACATAAAGATATTGTTGTGAAACCCTTAGATGGCATGGGTGGTAGCAGTATTTTTAGGCTAACGTTACAAGACCCTAACATCAGCGTGATATTGGAAACCATTACCGAGTTCGGCACCCGCACCATCATGGCACAACGTTATCTACCCGCGATTGTGCAAGGTGATAAGCGCATTATTGTGATTGATGGAGAACCGCTACCATATGCACTTGCACGGATTCCAATGGCTGGTGAAACGCGTGGTAACTTAGCCGCAGGAGGTACTGGTGTGGCTCAGCCACTCACTAGTCGAGACCGTGACATTGCAACGACAGTAGGAAAAGTACTTAAGCAAGAAGGCTTATTTTTAGTGGGTTTAGACGTGATTGGCGAGCACCTGACAGAAATCAATGTCACCAGCCCTACTGGTATGGTCGAAATTGCAAACCAAACTGATTGCAATCCAGCCAGCATTTTTATTAATGCGCTAGAACTACAGCGCCAATAAATGCGTAAGAAATTGAGCATCGTATTGATTGTAGCAACATGCTGCATTGCAATATTTGGATTTATTGTTTACAACAAACCGCCGCTCTACCACAGCCAAAGCTACGTATTTGGCACGCTGGTTGATATCAGTATTTATGGCGAACCAGAAGACCGTGCGAAGTCTCTTTCAAATGAAATCATGCAAGACTTTCAGCACTTGCATCATCAGTTACACGCATGGAAGCCTGCTTCTGAAAACCAAATTAGTGAACTGGGTGCACTTAACTTAGCATTCGCCTCGCAGAGCAAGCCAATAAACATCAGCCCGCTCATTGTAGAAATTCTGCAAGATGCCACTAAGCTATCAAAACAATCGAATGACTTGTTCAACCCAACCATCGGTCATTTAATCGGCACATGGGGGTTTCAGGCAGATGAGTTTGCCGCAACCAGTATCGATAATCAAAAAATTGCAGCATTAATCAAAGCCAATCCAACGATGGATGATATTGTTGTTGCAAACAACACAGCCTACAGCACCAACAGTAGCGTTAAGCTTGATTTAGGCGGCTATGCAAAAGGCTATGCGTTAGATAGAGCAGCACGCTACTTACGCAAGCAGCATGTTAAGCATGCGCTCATCAACATAGGTGGCAATATCATTGCACTGGGTCAACATGGAGATAAGCCTTGGCGGGTCGGGATACAGCACCCGCGTAAACCTTCTGCGATTGCAACGCTTGATCTACCAGATGGCTGGGCAATTGGCACTTCTGGTGATTATCAGCGCTATTTCATGTTAGATGGCAAACGTTATTGCCACATTATTGACCCGCGCACTGGCTATCCAGTAGATCATACGCAAGCAGTGACAGTATTAATTCCTCCGCAAGCACCAGATCACTCGCAAGCAGGGGTTCTTTCTGATGTTGCATCCAAACCTATTTTTATTGAGCCTGCAGAAAACAAACCAAAAATCGCTGATGCGATGGGTATAAAATACTTGATGGTAATCAATCAATCATCTCAAGTATTTGTCACCCCAGAAATGCAAAATAAACTCACTTGGCTGGATCAGGACTTTAAGAAGCGTGCGCATGTTCAACCTACTACGCAGCATTAGAGCTAAAACAAGGATCATGCTTGCTGGTGATTGGCTAATAGTGATTGCCAGTAGCGTGTTAGTGATCTTTTTGTTTCAACATCTATGGTCACATGAGCATGCAACAACGGTTCAAATCCGTCTAGATGATACTGTTTATGGAACCTACAGCCTTAATCAACAGCGTGATATTCATGTTAATGGAACGCTCGGCAAAGCCACAATCAGCATCATAAACGGCAAAGCCAGATTTTCTCAATCCCCATGCCATAATCAATACTGTGTACACCAAGGCTGGCTATCGCGCTCAGGTCAAGCTGCCATTTGCCTACCCAATCAGCTTAGTTTAGAACTCATTGGCGAAACAAAACACTACGACTCACTCAATTATTAATATAAAAATAATAGTGTAAGAATAGTAGTATACAAATAGCGCAACAATCAACCATAAACAATTATATGCAGATTAACACCACCATCAATGACCATCGCATCGCTAAGCTTGCAGCATTTGCTATTGCGCTGCATATGCTAGAAGCGGTGATTCCATCCCCATTACCAGGCGTTAAGCCAGGTATCGCAAACATTGTCACCTTATATGTATTGTTTAAATATGACTTTTCCAGTGCCGCATGGGTAAGCATGCTCCGTGTATTTGCAAGCAGTCTTTTATTAGGTCAGTTTCTATCACCAACTTTTATATTGAGCTTAGCGGGCGCATTATTAAGCTTATGTGTACTGTGGCTAAGTATGCACTTACCTAGAAAGTACTTCGGCGCGGTATCATTAAGTATACTGGCTGCTTTTGCACACATAGCGGGGCAATTGATGATTGTAAGGCTATGGCTGATTCCACACGCCAGCGTTGCCTATTTAATCCCTATCTTTGCGCTAGCAGCACTATTTTTTGGGGTAATCAACGGGCTGATTACACACCAATTACTTAATAACAATTTGGAAACAAAGTTAGAAAACAAAACGGACTCAGCATCATCAACTGCAACATAACTGACCACAAGCAATATGAAACTGAGCACCTTAAAATTACGTATTACCGAGAATAAATCACTGTTAATTGCAGCCTTTATTTCTTTGGTTTTGCATACATTTTTGCTCAGTGGTTACTCAATATCACTTCCGTCAGATATTAAAAATATTACATCCATTCATGTGCGCTTGGTAAAAGTGCTACCAGAAAAAAAGCCAACTCAACCCACAGCCACACAAGCTCACCAAAATTCAATAGCACCAAAGCCTACAGCACCTAATAAAGAGGCACCAAAACCAGATGTAGAAGTGCCTGAACGTTCATTGAATAGTGAGAACACCAGCATCATTCAACCATCCCCTGACATTCCAACCAATACAGAAACCACTACAGAACTCATTGGCTCAACCATAAACGAAAGTCTATTAGAAGAGGGCACGACAGAAAACACAATGACAGCTGAGACGGATAGTAGTGTCAATACAGACATCACTAACCCTTACACATTCGTACATACCGAATTTGAAGTTACACGTGGTGGTGACTCAAGCATACTGGGTACTGCCTACATTACATTTAGTATGGACTCAAGAAAAAATACTTATCAGTTAACGAGTATTATCGAACCTAAAGGACTCGCTTCAATTTTCTTAAATAAACTGGAGCAATATAGTGAAGGTAAGGTAGATGAAGAAGGATTAAAACCTAGCTATTACGCATATGAATTCGGTGCGAATAGTGGAAAAAACCAATATGCACATTTGCGCTGGTCTGAGGGTGTGATTGAAATGACTAGCAATAAAGGGAAAAAATTAGAACCATTACCTGAGGGTACTCAGGATTTTTTAAGCTTTATGTACCAGTTTATGTTTACACCACCACTCAACGTCATGCAAATCACCATGACTAATGGCAAGTATTTACGCACGTACACTTACAGCTTTGAAGGTGAGGAAACGATTACCACTAAACTAGGTGATATCAAGACGCTACATTTATTAAAAAGTGGCGAAAACCAAGAGAAAACGGAAGTATGGCTGGCTTTAGATTATCAATATCTGCCAGTCAAGATTCGTAAAACTGAAAAGAACGGCAATGTAATTGAACAAATTGCGACGAAAATAAAAACAGATAATACTCATTAAGCCTCGAACAACGAGCGAAGTAGCCCGCTCGTTGCTTTAGACCAAACACCAACTAATCAATACCCTGCACCTTATGGTATATCCGTGTGCGAACTGGTTGTACGGCTGGGATGACCTTATTAGGTGAAATGGCTGTGCTCACACCCTTACTTTGATCAACAGCACCAATCACCACAGTTTCAGGTTTACCATCAATTAATACGGTACCCACAACTGGTGAAGGTGGCATACCATCACTCACAAATTTAGATGACCTATCTCCACCACAAACTCCCGGATCATTTTGATCAATAGTTCCAGATGCATTGACCAGATTTATCCAATAGCCTCGTGCTTCACCCAAGCCAGTAGAACAGCTACCCTCTGTTGGACTCACTGCTTTATTGGTACTAAAAATCACCTGCCCTGCAAGAATCAAGGCTGATGTCACCGTCTGTTCACCTGTACTTAAATCAATATACCAGCCTGATGCTGTTGATGTTGGCATAATGGATGGGGACTCACAACCTAAATCTGTGGTTTTATCAACAAGTGTATTTAAATCAATTGTACTGCCAGACGTTCCACTTAAATCATCTAAATAAACATAAAAACGGTTAGTAACTGCTTGGGTATAGTTAGAATACAAAGGGTGTTCTCTATCACCAGAGCCAATCGCCACATACACTTTGCCATACTTCGCTACAGGGAACAATGCGGGTTGGTAAAAGAACTTTCTGCTCCCAGATGAACTAGGATTAGCAGTAGCAATTTTCCTCATGGTCCAATCGCTAGGTGTTAACGCGGTATAAGTCACACTAGTACCAGAAACCGTTCTAGTCACCATGTCTATACGATACAAATTACCGCCTGTATCTGCAGCATAAGCATAGTCCGCTTTACCATCACTGTTGATATCAACCAGTGAGATATCAGCAACCACACTTCGATCGGTGCTAAATTTCTTCAGGAAATTGCCACTTCCCGCATCCACAACATATACATTGGCTCCCTTAGGTGAGCTACATGATGGGGAAGCATTATCAGCATCTTCGCAAGTGTCATAACCACCGCCAAATATGGCCACTTTCTCGGTGGTATAGCCTGCTACTGGCGTTACCACAGGGGTAGACCAACTTTGTCCCATATTCGAAAATTCAGATGTGCAAGTACCCGCGTAACAGCCGTGTTTCCATTTAATAGTAGGGCTATTTTTATTGGTCACGTCTAATGCGTATACCATTTGTCCACCACGGCGCATGGTGGGGTAGATCCATACTTTCGTGTTATCTAAATTCTGCGCAATACCAATTGACCCATCCCAACCGTAAGGTTTAGGCAGGTAAGTAGCCGCAGCCACAGAAGTATCGTTTGAAAACTTAATCCATGGGCCGTTAGAACGTAATCGATCTACAAAAGTACTTTGCGCAAATTCAAAAGGCATTAACGCCCACATTTCACTACCATTCTGTGCATTAATCGCTCTGAACATCCCTTCGTTAGACCCGTAATAAACTACGGTATCGCCTACCCCATAGGTCACGGGCAATGGACGAGAATGCACCACATCACCATGAATCGATGGCCTAGACTGTGTTGCTGAAAGCACAATAGCTTCGCCTTCTGTATTCAAACCTGCGACCCATTTACGCTGAGTTTCATTCAAAGTGGTTGAATTTTCAATGTCCGTTAATGCAGTACTAAATGCACTCGTGGTTGTTTTTATTGTTCTGCTGGGCGTCCAATTACCGCTACCTTTACGTAATAATTCCGCCACAGAGCCTTTTTCTACCACGGGGCCATCAGGCATATCTGAAAAGCGCGCGTCCCCTGTCACCGTTGGGTTAGCTGGGCTAGGTGTCACGCTAACGTTTCTTGGGTCCCAATAATAACCCTGACTCAAGTCATTTGGATTGAGAGGCGAGTCTGTTGTCCAGTAACTCACAGCACTGTCTTGGATAAAGCCTGTGGTTGGGCTCACTGCCAATGCACCATTCTGGTCACCCAGCTCTATCTGATTATCAATTTTAACAATCTGATACCGTTTTAAATTACCAAACCAGCGAGGTTTTCTATCTGCATCTGGCCTAAACATACCAATATACACTTGGTTTTCGTTTTGTGCGCGGTTGGTAGAGTTCACTGGTAAAGAAGCAGAGGCAAAAGTGGAGTTTACCGCCAAGATATTATTAAATGCATTTTCAATCGCAATCGCAATCGCGTCCACATTCGTCGCGCTTAAATATGCACCTTTACCATACGTTGCCATATTCCTTAGCAAAGCAGATTGATCCACACTTGGTTGGTCTTTATATACATCAATCGTAAACATGGTGATATTTTGCTGACTGGCGGTATTAGACACATCAGTGTTCGCTAAAAAGGATGCAAATTCATCTCCATAACGACCCGCAGCGTTAGATGAGGGCGTACTGTATGTCGTGGCGATTGATGTACATTGCTGTACTAGCCTTTGGTTACCACTACAGCTACTCTTTGCACATTGATAAAGCGCATTTGAGGTAGTCCCGCCTACAAGGTCAGCTGGTTTTGCGGCATTACAAGCCCCTGTATCGGCATAGCAGGTGCTAGGGGTCATATTTGTCCACGTACCCGCACAAGAATAAGTGGGTACTTTAAATTCCGTAATGCTTGAAGGTGGATTGGATGGATTAGTCAGATACTTAAGTACTTGACCCATATCTGATGAATTAACGTCATCTTTGGCAGGAAAGCCATTCCCAATAAAAATAACGTAATTTCTACCGCAAGTTGATTGGTCTGGGGGTACATAATTGCTACCACTGTAAGCTGCTGTATCAGGCTTAGTGCCATCTGCGTTATTTGAACCCCAAAAAGCAGTGCCAAACACATTGACACTTTGGTAACTAGGGTTTGCTGAAGGCCCTTGGTTAGATGAAGCAAACTTTGTTTCTGTGTAACCGCCAAAATATTTAAACACATCAAATAAAGCCGCCCCATACTGCACAGAAGAAGACGCTGTTTCAGTGTTGAAATTTTGAATAATAGAATCAATTTTCCCAATAAATGCTGTTAAATTGGCTGCTGTCATAGGCTTAATGGCAGAGCGAATATAACCACCACCACGCGTAGCGCTGGAGTCATTAAACATCATTAAACCTAAATTCACGCTGATGTCACCATTAGCATTATTTGAGTTGGTCTGTAAGCGTTGCAATACAGTACGAATCGCCTTTAACTCGTAATAGCCCTGTTTATTGCAATCGTTACCGCAAGGCACAGGTGGGTTTGCGTCTGCCGGCCAATTCTGATTACTAGCTGACCAATTAGAGCTGTTATCTAGCACAATCAATACGTTAGGGTTAGCACTTGAGCCACCACTATCACCAGTAAATATATCAATGTCTTCAGCCAGCGCAGTAGACACTTGCAAGGACAAAATAGTGGCAAATAGATGGGTTAAACACGTTTTAAATATATTGCTCATGATGACTTCCTTTTATTAAGGGCACATATTGGCGGTATTTCCTGCATTATCTGCAGATATCCGCACGCCCACACCCGTTGTCACTTCGACCTGCCCACCAGTGGCCAGATCTTCTGCAACTGCGGTGATTTCCCAAATACTATTTGCACACAATGAATTACCAGATGCCGCCCCTTCAACCCCTAAATTTTGGTTTGCGCCCAGGGCACAGGATAAATCGTTAGTATTCGTTAAGTCTAGCTCTGAGTTTTTGATGGTTTGCGCTTTTTTAACACAAGGTCTGGGTGAGAGTGTCACCGTGATATCATCGTTACCGTCACCATTAACATCATAAGTAGCCATATTGCCAGACAAGGCCGCATCTGGGTTATCAATAAAAGTAGTGGCAGAAATCACTTCTTCCACGGCTTGGTTTGCGGCGGTTAATACTTCCGCTTTATGTTGCATATTGCCAGCGACAATCGTGTTTTGTCTGCCCATATTAAAGCTAGCAATCGCAATCAAAAACAACATAATCATTAAAATCATTGATTGTAATAATACGATTCCTTTAGACCGTTTTGGTAATGCTAATGGTTTCATTGGCGCCTCCAAGACGGGTTTACAAACTGCACTGCTGTGCTATAAACATGACGTTTATAAGCATCTCCAGGCGCAGCAATGTTTACATCGCCTAACACATAAGCACTCGTATCCGAATACCCTGGTGTGGTGACTGTATTACGCGCAAGTAAATGCACGCGCGCGCCCATCGTATTTCGCCAATCCTCGACACTTGCGGGTACCGATGTATAGCTATCAGGCACGCCATCACTACTTATATCCACGCCATATTGCACTTGCATATTTTCAATGCCATCGACCAATGGCACAATAGAAAACCCTGTCGCGCCTATTTCTGCACGTTTGAGTGTAGGGATACCATCACCATCCTCGTTATTGTTAGCTACAAAATAAATATGCACTAAATAACGGTGAATATCAGCCATTGTAGTACCACAACTAGTTCTTCTTCGGGTAAAGCTCGTTAACGTATTGTCGAAAGCAAAGTGTTGAGTAGCATACTCAGCATTGGTATTTGCCAAAAATGCCAGTTCTGTCGCAGTACCATCTGTCGGCGTGCAAAGTGAGGCCTGAAAATGTGGCGCATTTGCTAAAAATGCGGCGCAGCCTGCACTTCCTGCAACGCAGGTTGACGCACGTCTTACTACAATAATATCAGTGCCTGCTTTTAAATCAGTCAAACATGATGGCGTTGCTACAGCATCGTTTACCCCTTGCACATGCAGTGGCAATGCCGTTAAGAGTTCTGCCATATCTGTGGTACAAATATCTGGTAGATCATCTGGGGATGTGAGTGGGGTTGCATCAAATTCTGCAAGATATCCAGCCAACATCAGGTCATCGTAAAGCAACTGTGAAGCATAGCGCCCATTTTCTTGCTGTTGGGTTGACTTTCTCATTTCGACGCTAGCGCGGTTACTACTCAAAAATATGCTGGATAAACCCAATAGAACAAACGAACCAATCACAATCGCAACCATCAACTCAACTAAAGACAAGCCTGTTTGACGCCTGTTTTGCTGGAGACGGTGCGCGCTTAAATTAATGATATTATTTATCATATGCAACTGGTCACCCCCGACGCGACACGAAGCGAAATAGCACGGCGCAACCCATCATCCTCTCCGTATTCACCTTCTGCGCAAGTATTATTTGGCGCTACCGTTTTAAATAACCCCTGCCATGTGACAGTGATTTCGTAAACACCAGGCGCGCAAGCACCCGTAGGCACAGGCGCACTAATTTCAGCCACACAAGCTTTAGCTCCTATCATTGCACCCAAGTTTGTACCACCTGAAGACTCTGCCGCACCTTTTAATGCATTGCCCCACTGGCATAAATCGTAATCTGCACCGACTTTACCAGTACAATTTTCAACACTCTCGCCTATCACACCAGCGGCAACATAAGTTTCTGCGTTGTTTCTGTTCATTTGCAATTGACTAGCCATGCCGTTTAAAATTACCATGGCTTGAGCACGCTGGTAAGACTCCATCTCTATCGAACGTGTTTTCATTTGCAGGCCCGCAAGACCCAACAACCCGAAGGCCATAATGACGATAGTCACCATCACCTCTATCAAGCTGGTACCAGATTGCAACTGCGTAATAAATAATTTGTGATTTAGCATGCGCTTGTCTTTATTGTTGGTAACCCACTTAAGCTTACAGAAACACAGCGATATGCGGTTGATGAGCCCATCGTCGCCTCTACATTAAACTGGACAGAGCCAGAAGCACGCCCTGTAGCTTTATATTCCACATCATCAGGACCAGTGATAGTAACGGTACCTGTTGTAGTGTAGTTCTCAAGCACCATGTCTGCGTCGCTAGATAAATATACTTGCCAACCGTTGGCCCAGCTAGTGGCGGGTGCTAGCACTACATTGGCATTACGTTTTACCGCCTCGCTACGCGCCCTTACTAGTCCATCATAAAGACTGGAGGCTGCATTTTTAGCACGCATACTAGCAATACTTGAGTTGAACGATGGCACCGCTATTGAGGCCAATATGCCTACAATTGCAATAACCACTACCAACTCAATCAAACTAAAGCCACGTACTTGAGACACACTCACGCCTCTCTTGCTCACAACATTCATTTGCATGCAACACAGCATTACTTGCTACCACTTCTCAGCAGGCGTTTTCTCGCCTATATTATTTAAAGTTAAGTCACCATCAGATGCTTGAGCTCCTTGCGCAGCCGCGGTGATCTTAAATGAAGGTGGTGTCTCAGCAACTTCAACTTCAATATTGTAATAATTATCGACATCCGCAGGCGTCTCTACGCCAAGGTCAGTTAAACTAGCTGCATAGATTCTCGCATCCAACAAATATTGTTGCTGACGTTGAGCAATCTCCATTAAATGAGATTGTGCCGCTGCACGCCTGCCTTTTTTCACATACTCAGTGTAACTAGGCAACGCAATAGACGCCAAAATACCAATAATAGCCACTACAATCATTAGCTCAATTAGCGTAAATCCGCGGTGTCGTCTCAGCTCACACTCGGGGAACCCGCTTTGTTTAGTGCTATTTTTTAATGTTGCTAGGATATTCATTTAACTCCCCTTTTACTTAAAATGAATCATGCTACTGACAGCAGTCTATGTCTATCAATAGCCGACAATCGGTAAATTTTGACGCATAAGCGGTCACTGACATATTTCCACAACATTTAGCTTATCATTCAACATGCATAAAAAATGATAGAATAAATGACATTATTAAATACTGTAGATAAATAATCTTAAACTAAATATTTATGAAGTCACTTACAACAACAAAATTTATGTTGCTCTTGATTGCCCACTTAATTTTGGTAGGTTGCGGCACTAAAGGCCCGCTCTATATTCCTGAACAGGCGTACCCTCAGCCAGCCACATCGAATAAATAAATCGCTAACTTTCCACCTCCTTACCGTTAAGACATTACTGTGAATACTTTTACGCTTAAAAATAACGTGTTACATGCCGAAAATGTAGCCCTTACCCAAATTGCAGAGAACTTTGGTTCGCCTTGTTACGTATATTCTAAATCTGCCCTTACTCAAGCTTTTGAGCGCTTCAGCGCTGGTTTTAAAGACGCCAACCACTTAGTTTGCTTTGCTGTAAAATCTAACCCTAGCCTTGCGATTTTAAATTTATTTGCAAAGCTTGGCGCTGGTTTTGACATCGTATCTGGTGGTGAACTGGCAAGAGTAATCGCTGCGGGTGGTGATCCTAAAAAGGTCGTATTTTCAGGCGTAGGTAAAACTGCGGAAGAAATGCGCGCGGCATTAGAAGCTGGCATTTTTTGCTTTAACGTAGAATCTGCCAGCGAGCTAGTACGCTTGAATGACGTAGCGGCCTATATGGGGAAAATAGCGCCTGTTTCATTACGGGTAAACCCTAACGTAGATGCTAAAACCCATCCTTACATTTCTACAGGCTTAAAAAACAATAAATTTGGCGTAGCTTATGAAGATGCGCTGGACATCTATTTACAGGCCGCAGAAATGCCAAATATTGCGATTCATGGTGTGGATTGTCATATCGGCTCACAAATTACCGAATTATCTCCATTTTTAGATGCCTTTGATCGCGTTTTAGCACTGGTAGATGCCTTAGCGGAAAATAAGATTCATATCCAACATATCGACCTTGGCGGCGGTATCGGCATTTGTTACAACGATGAAACACCACCAGAGTTTACGGCTTACGCAAAAGCAATGCGCGAGAAACTAGGTAGTCGTGACGTTAAGCTGGTGTTTGAACCTGGCCGCGCTTTAGTTGGCAATGCAGGTGTTTTACTCACTAAAGTGGAATATTTAAAACAAACAGAAACAAAAAACTTTGCGATTGTTGATGCGGCCATGAATGATTTAATGCGTCCAGCGCTCTATGATGCTTACCACGACATTAAAGCAGTTAAGCCACGCACCGAAGATGCAGTAAATTATGAAATAGTAGGGCCAGTATGTGAGAGTGGGGACTTTTTGGGCCATGACAGAGCGCTTGCATTACAAGAGGGCGATTTACTCGCAATTATGTCAGCAGGTGCATATGGCATGAGCATGTCTAGCAACTACAACACAAGGCCGCGTGCCGCAGAAGTGATGGTAGATAATGATCAGTGTCACTTAATTAGAAAACGCGAGCAAATTGCAGATTTGTTCGCTGGTGAAAATATATTACCAAATAGCTAGATTGCTAAATTAGCACTATGTGTAAACTAACTTATGGCAACAAGTTAGACATGTAGATAGGCAACATGCATTGAGCGATTGAACCGATGTTTAGAAAAGCCACTCATACTGATGCAGAAAAAATAGCTACGCTTGTTAACAAAGCTTACAGACCAGACTCGAATGAGCGCGGATGGACCCATGAAGCCGAATTAGTCTCTGGCGCTCGCATCAATGCTAAGCAGGTTGCAGAACTGATTGATGGTAACGGGACCTCCTGATTGCCCACGATGGAAACTCCATCATTGGCTGTGTTCATATTGAGCCAGCAGAGCTTTCCTGCCATATCGGCATGTTGGCGACAAGCCCATTTCTGCAAAACAATGGGCTTGGCAAGCAACTTTTAGCTGCAGCCGAAGACTTTGCGACTATGCACTATGGAGCAACCAGCTACCAAATGAGCGTTCTTTCTTCTAGGCCAGAGCTATTGGCCTTCTATGAGCGCCGAGGCTACCAACTTGCTGGCACTATCTCTCCATATCCAGTCGATGCAGATGTAGGCCAACCCCGTAACTTGAATTTGCAAGTGCTTGATTTGCACAAGCAATGTAGCGCAGCGCCAAACAAATCCTAAAATAGGACGTTAGTGACAGGATTTTGAGTTAAATAACGTTTGAGAATTAAACGGACACTCGCGCAAATGTCTCAGATAATTCTAAAAATTTATTTTAAACAAATTTAACACTGCCTATGAAACCGTTAAAATAAACAAAGCGAAGATTCCTCTTCGCTTTGTTTATTGGGCTGGCTTGATTAAGAACGTTTAATTATAGCTGCTCCATCAAATAATCCGATGCTGTGCCCCATCGTACAAAATCGTCATACCGACGAGACCGTAAAGGTCTTCACCGTGGAATAACCAGCTTCAGCTGGTTATTCACACGCGAAAGCACGGAATGACTAGGTAGTAGGATTATTTAGTGGAATAGCTATAGTTAAGCCAGTAATTAATCAAAAATCACCGTTTTGTTTGCATACAACAAAATACGGTTTTCAATATGCCAGCGCACCGCTTTTGATAAGACAACGCGCTCTAAATCACGTCCTTTTTGAATAAGGTCTTCTACTTGATCTCGATGCGAAATACGGTCTATGCCTTGTTCGATAATGGGGCCTTCATCCAACACTTCTGTCACGTAGTGACTGGTTGCTCCGATCAATTTAACACCGCGCTCAAATGCTCGATGGTAAGGACGCGCACCAATAAAGGCTGGCAAGAAAGAGTGATGAATATTAATAATACGTTGCGGGTAGTGTGATACAAAGTCTGGCGACAAAATCTGCATGTAGCGCGCTAACACGATTAAATCAATTTGATAATCTGCAAATAGCTTAAATTGAGCTGCTTCCGCTTGCGGTTTATTGTCTTTATTGACTTCAATATAATGAAAATCAATGCCGTAAAATTTAACTAGCGCTTCAGTATCACGATGATTACTAATCACCAAAGGTATTTCACAAGCTAGTTCACCGCTTTTATGTCGATGCAACAAATCTGCTAAACAATGGTCATACTGCGATACCATAATGGCAACGCGCGTTTTATGCTGAGACAATTTAAGCTGCCACTGCATGCTGAATTTGCTTGCTACTTCAGAAAATGCCTGATTAAAGCTCGCTTCATTTAAATTGAATCCTGTGAAATCCCACTCAACGCGCATTAAAAATAGATTATTTTCCGCATCTTGATGTTGGTCTGCGTGTAAAATATTAGCATTGTGCTGAAGTAAGAAATCAGCGATTGCGGCGACAATGCCTTTAGTATCTGGGCAAGTAATCAGTAGGGTTGCAGTATTTTTCATAGTAAAAATGTATAGTCCAGCTAACTTAATGCCAGCTAACCCAATGTTGGATGATGCCGACTCACTGAAAATATTTTTAATTTAGTTATTTTAAAAAAAGCAATTATACCTGATGCGCTAGGCGCTTGATGCAATTTGAATGTTGATGAAATATGAACCCTGAACAAACCACCCTGAATCACCAATCTATGAGCGAGATGCCACTCAGTGAAGCCGCCATTGTGCTTGCCAACCCACGTGGCTTTTGTGCGGGCGTTGATCGCGCCATTATTATCGTGGAACAAGCCTTAGATAAATTCGGCGCGCCAATTTACGTGCGCCATGAAGTGGTGCATAACAAATTTGTCGTCGATGAACTACGTGCTAAAGGTGCAGTATTTGTTGAAGAGTTAGATGATATCCCGAGTGGCAGTATCGTGATTTTTAGCGCGCATGGCGTGTCAAAAGCGGTAAGGGCAGAAGCTGAATCACGCGGGCTAACTGCTTATGACGCAACCTGCCCGCTCGTGACGAAGGTGCATATAGAAGTTGAGAAAATGCGCAAAGCTGGGATGGAAATCGTGATGATTGGGCACAAAGGCCACCCTGAAGTTGAGGGAACAATGGGGCAAGTTGAGCAAACGGTTGCTGCCGACAATCAGACAACAGATACGGGAGGCAACACAGGGATGTACTTGGTTGAAACACCAGAGGATGTTGCTTCATTAACAGTGAAAGACCCTGCTAAGCTGGCTTATGTAACGCAAACCACATTATCCATCGATGACGCTGCTTTAGTCATCAATGCGCTAAAAGAAAAATTTCCACTAATTAACGCGCCAAAAAGCGATGATATTTGCTATGCCACGCAAAATCGGCAGGATGCAGTTAAAATTATGGCGCAAGATTGTGACCTTGTAATTATCGTCGGTTCACCTAACAGCTCAAACTCCAACCGCCTGCGTGAAGTAGCCAAGAACCAAGGCATTGAAGCCTATATGGTAGATAACGCTAGTTACTTAAAACCAGAATGGTTAGTCAACAAGAAAAAGGTGGGCGTATCTGCGGGCGCTTCTGCCCCTGAGGTGCTAGTGAAAGAAGTGATTGCGCAATTACAAAACTTTGGTGCAAGTAATGTACAAGAGCTACAAGGTGTTGTTGAGAGTGTGGTATTTCAACTACCAAAGAATCTCACTAGCGCTGCTAAAACCAATACAGCTAAGTCATAAACCATTAATACGGCCAACAATCCACATTGAAAACGTATAAAACCCCAGTTTCCTCACTTGTCCTTATCCATACCCTTGATTTAAAAGTGTTAATCATGGAGCGTGCCGATAAGGCTGGTTTCTGGCAATCTGTCACTGGCAGTATTGAAGGGGATGAAACACCCTATCAGGCTGCGGTTCGTGAAGTGTTTGAAGAAACAGGCTTGGATGCTAAGCAATACGCTTTGGAAGATTGGGAGGTTTCAAATGTGTATGAAATTTACCCACATTGGCGCTATCGCTACGCACCTGGCGTGACTGAAAACCGCGAACACTTATTTGGCTTAGTGCTCCCGAGTCCTTTGCCCGTTACACTGGCGCCTGACGAACATTTGCAATATGAATGGGTCGATTGGCGTGAAGCTGCAAAACGGGTGTTTTCATGGACAAATGTTGATGCATTAAGACGATTAGGTGAACGACATCAATTAACTTTAGGAAACATAGAATAAATGACTACGCGTGCGAATCACGTCGTTGCGCGGTACTCGCGACCTCGATGTACAAATCGTACTATCTCGGCTTCTGCGTTCCGTGCGCCTAGTGCTTCATCCCGCTCGTCGACTTATTCTATGTTTCCGTTATAAAATACACGTTTTAGCGTGCGTACTTTTAGAAAATACTATGTCTATTGCAACCATATCAGCCGCCCCAATTAAATTTGAAAAATTTCAAGCCGCAGACGATGCTGACTGTCAGCGCCGTATCATTGCCGCCAAAGAGAAATTAGGGAAACGCCTTGTTATTTTAGGGCACCACTACCAGCATGAAAGCGTTTATCGCCATGCTGATTACACTGGTGACTCACTTAAACTCTCACGCTACACTGAAAACCTAGACGCTGAGTACATTGTATTTCTAGGTGTGCATTTTATGGCAGAGGTTGCAGATATCCTAAGCCGTCCAGAACAAATCGCGATTTTGCCTGACCTTGCAGCAGGTTGCTCAATGGCGGACATGGCAAATCTTGCTAAAGTTGAACGTAGTTACCGCGAGCTGAATAAAGTACTTAATTTTGATGAGCAAATCACACCGATTACTTACATTAACTCGGCTGCTGACCTTAAAGCGTTTTGCGGTGAACATGGTGGCATTGTGTGTACCAGCACCAACGCACCAAAAATTCTAGAATGGGGATTTGCACAACGTGAAAAAGTACTGTTTTTCCCTGACCAAAATCTAGGTCGCTGGAGCGGTTACAAAATGGGCATTCCACTTGAGCAAATGCCAGTGTGGGACCCTGACCAACCGCTAGGCGGCTTAACCGTGGAACAAATCAAGAATGCGAAGATTTTGTTGTGGAAAGGTCATTGTGCGGTGCACCAAATGTTCCGTCTTCAAAATATCACTAAGTTCCGCGAAGAGCATCCTGATGGATTTGTGATTTCACACCCAGAAGCACCGTTTGAAGTTTGCCAGCACTCTGACTATGTCGGTTCTACTGAATATATTTTAAAAACGATTAGCGATGCGCCTGCCAATACAAAATGGCTGGTGGGCACTGAGTTAAACTTAGTGAATCGTCTAGCAGAACAAATGAAACCAGAAGGTAAGCTTGTACAGTTTATGAGCCATGTGGTGTGTGAATGTTCTACGATGGCGCGCATTGACCCACAACATTTGGCATGGGTATTAGAAAACCTGGTGGAAGGTAAGGTAGTCAACCAGATTAAAGTACCCGCGCATGAAGCAAAACTAGCAAAGCTGACTTTAGACCGAATGCTTGCTGCTTCTTAGGTGCATGATTATGCAGTTCTTATAGGAACGCAATTGATTACGTGCAAGACGATTTTGCATTCTGATTCCCTTGCTATCGCGCAATCAATTACGCTCCTACAAAAATAACTGGCTATAAAGAGACAACAAATGACTTGTGTACTATGTGCGCCCACCCCACACACCATACTCTGGCAAGATGATTTCTGCCGCGTGGTTTTGCTTGACGATGAAGATTACCCAGCTTATTGCCGTGTAGAACTGCTTGCTCACGTTAAAGAAATGACTGACTTACTCCCGCAAGACCGTGCGCGCATGATGAAAGTGGTATTTGCGGTAGAAACCGCGTTAAGAGAAGCACTTAACCCTGAAAAAATCAATTTAGCAAGTTTAGGTAATAAAACACCGCATATCCATTGGCATGTGATCCCACGGTTTGAGCATGACAAGCATTTCCCGAACTCATATTGGGGTGAGGCTATGCGTGAAAGCAACACTTCACCGCTTGATGCGAAAATGAAACAAACACTTACCGACAAAATGAGTAAACTGATTGATTGTGCACTTAAAACAAGCTGAATTATCCAAAAACGTTAACAACGCTGTGGCAGTCTGCCAATTTCTGAAACTATTGCATCACTGCGAAATACTACAATAAGCACTTCTTTATTCGTTTGTGCTGAACACGTCGAAGCATGAACGAATAAAAAATCAATAGCTTACAAATTTCACCCTTCGACAAGCTTAAACCGTAAAGGTCTTCACCAATTTTCTACCCGTAAAGGGAATCACCACCAATCTATAGCTATTCCACTAAATAATCCTACTACCTAGTCGCCCCTGAACAACTCAGTTCAAACAATTTCCAATTGATTGAACTGAGTTATATTTAAGCACCGCTGTAGCACGAAGACTACCAATCCCCGTTGACTTGCAAAACAGTGGCCGTAAAAAAGCCTAATGGCTCTTAGAATCATCCGCAGTTATGACCTGCACCACAGCATGGCATGCGCGTAGCGTGCTACCTGTGTCGCGAGTCTGGGTGCTTCTCGATTGTAGTTCTGCCTCAAGGTAATGCCTAAAGAGGTTGCCAGTTTAACTAGGTGCTGGCGTCCTTTCTCTAGTAGCTGACTGTCGGTTGGATAGGCAATGGCTTTCTCCATCACGGTGGTGTCGACAATCACCTTCTCAAAGCTTTTTTCTTTGACGACTTTACCGCGACGCGCGGCATCGATGCTTTCACTGAGTAAGCGTTCAACCCCAGCTTCACCTATCCGCTTACGCCAGCGGGTGAGTGAGGATG
Organism: Methylotenera sp.; assembly: GCA_030682715.1. GTDB lineage: Bacteria > Pseudomonadota > Gammaproteobacteria > Burkholderiales > Methylophilaceae > Methylotenera. The sequence goes on from JAUXNQ010000049.1 coordinate 33,666, forward strand.
GATTGATAGGCGGCTCATGCTGGAAGTAGGTTTCACCGCAGAAATGTTGCCCCACAGGGACTCCGACTTTCTACGAGCTAAAGCTCGTGAAAGGTCGTATGCCAGTAGGGATTCTCTACCCAAGTCCAGATGAGGGCTTCATCTGACAGGGCAAAGGTATGTTGTAGATACAGCAATCCCGCGATTAGCCGTGGTGGAGTGGCAGGTCGTCCAGTATTGGAGGGAAAGAACCCAGCCCACTGGGTTTCAAAGACTTTCCAATCGATCAGTGATGCTAGTTTGACTAAAGGATGTTCAGGATTAATCAGCTCAGTGAGCGTTTTCTGAAATAACTCACCGGAGAGAGGATGTTGGCGTTTAGGTCCCATAAAACACTCTGAAATTTGCAAGAAATCAAGGTGTTATTATCGCATTT